>NZ_JBEYUP010000002.1:0-723621 GCF_040643575.1 Streptomyces sp. NPDC047108 | reverse complement strand
GCGCCATTCCCGCCCGCGGGGCCCCCCCCGCTGGGGGGGGCCCCTTCTCGCGATACGGACCGCCCTCGAGCTGCGCGCCATGACGGCGCCCGGGCATGACAGCGCCCGGCGCGCAGGAGGCACACCGGGCGCTCCCGGGGGCGGCGATCGGCCGAGTATGCCGACAGGGCCGCCGCCGCGCGCCCCGGGTCCCTGCGGTCGCGGCACGGACACGCGTGGGCCCACGGGGGAAGGCCGGGGGACCGTGCCGCGACTAGGGGGAACCTACTGGCACGCGCGAGAGCGCAACAAGGGCTTGCGCGCGATCAATTTCCCTACGCCATCCGCACGTTGGTTCTCCGCAGCAACCGCTCAACACAACCCCTGCCGACGCCCCCGCCGGGCCGGCACAGGCAGCGGGCTTTTGTTGCGCGTCCGCACGCAATGCGCCATTCCTTCACGCCCTCTCCGCAGACGAGTTGGCGCTGTGAAGGCAGCCTCCTGCGGCCGGTGGTTCGCTCGCGCACGCGCGTTAACCTGGGCACCTCACGGAGGGAGCCCCATGGCGAAGGACACCCTGGAGGAGTTCGCCGCCTGGATGGCGGACCTGATGAGGTCCCGCGGCTACGACATCGACCACCCGCGCGGCGGAGGCCGCACCAGGATCGCCGACGACGCCGGCGTCCACCGTGCCGCGGTCACCCGCCTCCTGCAGCGGCAGAGCATGCCGGACCTGGCCACCATGCGCGGCCTGGCCCATGCACTCGGCGTTCCTGTACGGGACGTCCTCATCCGCTCCGGCAAGCTCACCGAGGACGACCTGCCCGCCCCCGCACCGGCCTCCCGGCGCCGCTCCGCGCGCGGCCGGCGCATCACGCTGGAGGAGGCCGCGGACCTGCTCGGCGTCCCCGAGGAGCGCCGCACCCTCTTCCTCCAAGTGGCGGCGCCGTTCCTGCCGGGGAAGCCCGGCCGGACGGGAGCATGAGGCCGGTGGACGGCCGAGGGTCCGACGCGGAAGCCTCAGATCGGCCCGTGCTCGCTCAGATCGGCCCGTGCTCGCTCAGATCAGCCCGTGCTCGCTCAGATAGTCGAGCTGCGCCCGCACCGAGAGTTCCGCGGCCGGCCACAGCGTCCGGTCCACGTCCGCGTAGACGTGGGCCACGATGTCCGGCGCCGTGCGGTGGCCGGCTTCGACGGCCGTTTCCACCTGGGCAAGGCGGTTCGCCCGGTGCGCGAGGTAGTACTCGATGGCGCCGCGGGCGTCGTTCAGCACCGGCCCGTGACCCGGCAGGACGGTGCTCACCCCGTCGTCGACCGTGAGCGACCTCAGCCGCCGCAGGGAGTCGAGGTACTCGCCGAGCCTGCCGTCCGGGTGCGCCACCATCGTCGTGCCGCGCCCGAGGACCGTGTCGCCCGTCAGGACCGCGCCGTCGGCCGGGATGTGGAAGCAGAGCGAGTCGGAGGTGTGGCCGGGGGTCGGGACGACCCGGATCTCCGTGCCTCCTTCCGTGATCACATCGCCCGCCTCCAGGCCCTCGTCGCCGAGCCGCAGCGCCGGGTCCAGGGCGCGTACGGGCGTACGGGTCAGCTCGGCGAAGCGGGACGCGCCCTCGGCGTGGTCCGGGTGGCCGTGCGTCAGCAGCGTGAGCGCGACGCGCTTGCCCGCCTTCTCCGCCTCGGCGATCACCGCGGTGAGATGCGACTCGTCCAGCGGACCCGGGTCGATGACGACCGCGAGGTCCGAGTCCGGCTCGGAGACGATCCAGGTGTTGGTGCCGTCCAGGGTCATGGGGGACGGGTTCGGGGCGAGGACGCACACGGTCCGCGCCGTGGCCGCGCCGCCGATCGCGCCGCCCCGCGGCCGGCCCGGCAGAGATCCCGCGAAGGTCATGAACCGGCTCCCGTGGTTCCCTCGGGACCCGTCGGCGCGGAAGGACCGGGCTCCGCGACGGGGATGTGCAGGGTGAATTCGGCGTGGCCGGGCCAGCTCAGCACGATCTCCTCGTCCCGCAGCTCCGCCCGCGCCAGAACGGGCGTCAGATCGCGTCCCTTCCCGGCCGCCAGGGCCTCGGCCGCCGACGCGTACGGCTGGAGCTCCCGGAGCATGGTGATCGTCGGTGGCATCATCAGCAGCTCGCCCCGGTCGTAGCCGGCGGCGGCCTCCTCCGGGCGGATCCACACGGTGCGGTCCGCCTCGGTCGAGGCGTTCCGGGTGCGCTGCCCCTGCGGCAGTCCGGCGACGAAGAACCAGGTGTCGTAGCGGCGGGCCTCGAACTCCGGGGTGATCCAGCGGGCCCAGCAGTGCAGCAGGTCGCTCCGCAGCACCAGTCCGCGACGGTCCAGGAACTCCGCGAAGGACTGCTCGCGGGCGACGAGCGCCGCGCGGTCCGCCTCCCAGTCGTCCGCGGTGGTGTCCTCGACGACCGTCTCGGGCGACGTACCGGCGAGCAGCACGCCCGCCTCCTCGAAGGTCTCGCGGACCGCCGCGCACACCACCGCCTGAGCCGACGCCTCGTCATCGACACCGATCCGGGCGGCCCACTCGGCGAGCGAGGGCCCGGCCCAGGCGACGGGGCGCTCGTCGCGCGGATCCACCGACCCGCCCGGATACGCGTACGCGCCCCCGGCGAAGGCCATGGAGGCGCGTCGGCGCAGCATGTGAACGGACGGGCCCTGCTGCCCGTCGCGGAGCAGCAGCACGGTGGCGGCCCGGCGCGGTGTCACCGGCGTCAGCTCGCCGCCGGCGAGCGCGCGGATCCGCGACGGCCAGTCGTCCGGGCTCCAGCGACCGCTCTTCCGCTCGGCCGGCTCCGGCCCATTCTCGGTGGTCATGGGCCGGATGCTATGCGCTCCCGGGAAGATGTTCGAGGGGGCCCCGAAGGCGGCTGCCGCCCCGCGGTGTCAGTCCGCGATCTCGACCTGGATCTCGACCTCGACGGGCGCGTCCAGCGGCAGAACGGCCACGCCGACAGCGCTGCGCGCGTGCACGCCCTTGTCGCCGAGGACCGTGCCCAGCAGCTCGCTCGCACCGTTGACGACGCCCGGCTGAGCGGTGAAGCCCGGAGCGGAGGCGACGAACCCGGTGACCTTCACGACCCGCGCGATCCGGTCGAGGTCGCCGACGACGGACTTGACCGCCGCCAGTGCGTTCAGCGCGCAGACGCCGGCCAGCTCGGCGGCCTTCTCCTGCGTCACCTCGGCGCCCACCTTGCCGGTGCCCTGGAGCGTGCCCTCCACCATCGGCAACTGGCCCGAGGTGTAGACGTACGAGCCGGAGCGCACCGCCGGGACGTAGGAGGCGAGCGGCGGGACGACCTCGGGCAGCTTCAGGCCCAGTTCGGCGATCCTGTCCTCGACCGCGCTCATGCCTTCTCCCGCTTGAGGTAGGCCACGAGCTGCTCCGGGTTCGGGCCCGGCACGACCTGGACGAGCTCCCACCCGTCCTCGCCCCAGGTGTCGAGGATCTGCTTGGTCGCGTGCACGAGCAGCGGCACTGTCGAGTATTCCCACTTCGTCATGCGCCCGACTGTAATGCCTGTGCGGGGCGGCCTCGTGCGTAGGCCGGGCACCGACTGGTTAGGCTCCCGGACATGAGCAGGCTCCATGTCGTCAGCGGCAAGGGCGGTACCGGCAAGACCACGGTCGCCGCGGCCCTCGCGCTCGCCCTCGCCTCCGAAGGCGGACGCACTCTGCTGGTCGAAGTCGAGGGCAGGCAGGGCATCGCCCAGCTCTTCGAGACCGAGGCGCTGCCCTACGAGGAGCGGAAGATCGCGGTCGCGCCGGGCGGCTCCGGCGAGGTGCACGCCCTCGCGATCGACGCCGAACGCGCCCTGCTGGACTACCTCCAGATGTTCTACAAGCTGGGCAGCGCCGGCCGGGCCCTGAAGAAGCTGGGTGCCATCGACTTCGCGACCACCATCGCCCCCGGGCTGCGGGACGTCCTGCTGACCGGCAAGGCGTGCGAGGCGGTACGCCGCAAGGGCAAGGACGGACGGCCCGTCTACGACCACGTCGTCATGGACGCCCCGCCCACCGGCCGCATCACCCGCTTCCTCAACGTCAACGACGAGGTGGCCGGGCTGGCCAGGATCGGCCCGATACACAATCAGGCCCAGGCGGTCATGCGGGTCCTGAAGTCCCCCGAGACCGCGGTCCACCTGGTCACGCTGCTGGAGGAGATGCCCGTCCAGGAGACGATGGACGGCGTCGCCGAACTGCGCGCGGCCGGGCTGCCCGTCGGCGGCGTCATCATCAACATGGTGCGGCCGCAGATCCTCGACGGCGACGCCGTACGGGAAGCGGCGGGCGGCAGCCGTGCGGCGGTGGCGCAGGCGCTGTCCCAGGCCGGGCTCGGCGGAGCACGCCGCGGCGGGCACGCGGAGCGCCTGGTCGAGCCGCTGCTGGACCAGGCCAGGGAGCACGCGGAACGCCTCGCCCTCGAGCGCGAGCAGCGCACGGAACTCACCGGCCTGAGCCTGCCGACGTACGAGCTGGAGTTCCTCGGCGACGGCGGTGACCTCGCGGGGCTCTACCGGCTGGCGGCGGATCTGCGGAAGCAGGGAGTGGCGGAGGAAGGGGCATGAGCACCGTGAGCGCGCTGGAACCGGCCGCCCTGCTGGAGACCGACCCGCTGCTGGACGACCGGGAGACGCGGATCATCGTCTGCTGCGGTTCGGGCGGCGTGGGCAAGACGACGACGGCCGCGGCCCTGGGCGTACGGGCCGCCGAGCGCGGCCGCAAGGTGGTCGTGCTGACCATCGACCCGGCCCGCCGGCTGGCCCAGTCGATGGGGATCGCCTCGCTCGACAACGTGCCGCGGCGCGTGGAGGGCATCGACGGGTCCGCGGGCGGCGAACTGCACGCGATGATGCTCGACATGAAGCGGACCTTCGACGAGATCGTCGAAGGGCACGCCGATGCCGAACGGGCCCGCGCGATCCTGGAGAACCCCTTCTACCAGTCGCTGTCGGCGGGCTTCGCGGGCACGCAGGAGTACATGGCCATGGAGAAGCTGGGCCAGCTCCGCTCGCGCGACGAGTGGGACCTCATCATCGTCGACACCCCGCCCAGCCGGTCGGCGCTGGACTTCCTGGACGCGCCGAAGCGGCTCGGGTCGTTCCTGGACGGGCGGTTCATCAAGATGCTCATGGCCCCGGCGAAGATCGGGGGCCGGGCGGGGATGAAGTTCCTCAACGTCGGGATGTCGATGATGACCGGCACCCTGAACAAGCTGATGGGGGCGCAGCTGCTGCGCGACGTGCAGACGTTCGTGGCCGCGATGGACACCATGTTCGGCGGTTTCAGGACCCGCGCCGACGCCACGTACCGGCTGCTGCAAGCGCCTGGGACGGCGTTCCTGGTGGTGGCCGCCCCGGAACGGGACGCGCTGCGTGAGGCGGCGTACTTCGTGGAGCGCCTGGCCGCCGAGGACATGCCGCTGGCCGGGCTCGTACTGAACCGGGTGCACGGGAGCGGGGCCGCGCAGCTCGGTGCGGAGCGCGCGCTGGCGGCCGCGGAAAATCTTGACGACGGCCGCATTGTGGATCATATCCCCGGGCAAGCTGGGAGTCGTACGCCCGACGACGGCTCCCCCAGGGCAGAGGGCGACGAGAACCACGACACCGACGAACCCGACGCGGCCGAGATCCTGGCCGCCGGGCTGTTGCGCCTGCACGCCGAACGCATGCAGGTGATCGCCCGCGAACAGCGCACCCGCGATCGCTTCACCGCACTGCACCCGGAAGTGGCGGTGGCCGAAGTCGCGGCGCTTCCCGGGGATGTGCACGACCTCGACGGGCTGCGCGCGATCGGCTCACGGCTGGCGGACGGGCGACCGGCGGTGGCCTGAACTCCCCCATCGAGCCGTCGAGCCCCGCTCTTCGACGGCTCCGGCGGGGTGGGACGGCTCCGGACCGCGTGACCGCCGCACGGTGCACGGCGCACGGGCCCCGGACATGGCTCTGCCCGGGCCGGCTGCCCGGGCATTGAATGAGCCGTGCTTCTGATGTCTCTGTTGCTCTGATGCATCTGTCGCCTGGTCGGCGAACCGGTGGGGGGTGGCGTTGACCAGACCGTGCCGCGGGTACGTCAGCCCGCCGCCGCGAAGTCCTGGTCACCTACCTCCACGTCGATGTCCACGTCCACCGGCAGGATGCCCGTGGACTGCTCGTACTCCGTGCGCGCCGTCTCCAGAAGCCTGCGCCACGAAGTCACCGTTGGGCGGCGGCGCAACAACGCCCTCCGCTCCCGTTCCGTCATACCCCCCCACACGCCGAATTCGACCCGGTTGTCCAGGGCGTCGGCCAGGCACTCGGTGCGCACCGGGCATCCGGTGCAGACCGCTTTGGCCCTGTTCTGTGCCGCACCCTGAACGAACAGTTCGTCCGGATCAGTCGTGCGGCAGGCTGCCTTCGTACTCCAGTCGGTTACCCAGCTCATGCTGGCGCCGTCCTCTCCCGAATCGAGGCTCCCCCACGGCGGCAGCGGCATATTCACCGTTGCCAGTTGAGGACGTTACGGAAGGAGGGCAAGGCGCAACACCCCCTGCGGGCCCAATCTTGAATGGCCCGAACGGACTATGCGTACGCGGCAGATCACCCAACGGAGTGAGGTGAGGGCAAACGGGACGTACCCGGCAGATGGGGGCGGTTGCCCGACGGCATGGCGGAACCCGAGCGACACATGACGCCAATCCGGACACAACTCCACTCCGGGGGAGGGAGAGAGGAGTGATACGAACGCACGTCGCCGTAACCGTCAGAAACAGCTTAGGCCAATGGATGCATGCCTGTCCGGCGAATGAGAACGTAGGCTGCCCCCATGGCTAAGAAGCGCTCCGTCATAAGCGCCGGCGGGGGAACCGGCGGCGGGCTGACCCTCACCCAACAGGCAGCCAAGTTCGTCGGCATCAGCGTGCTCGCAGGCGCCGTGATGGCGGGCATCGCGCTGCCCGCAGCCGGAGCACTCGGGCTGGCAGCCAAGGGGTCCGTCGAGGGCTTCGACGAGATCCCGGCCAACCTCAAGCGGCCCCCGCTCAGCCAGAAGACCTCCATCCTCGACACCGAGGGCGACCAGATCGCGTCGGTCTACTCCCGCGACCGCACGGTCGTACCGCTGAAGGACGTCTCGCCGTACATGCGGAAGGCGATCATCGCGATCGAGGACGCGCGTTTCTACCAGCACGGCGCTGTCGACCTGAAGGGCATCCTGCGCGCGCTCAACAAGAACGCCCAGGACGGCGGCGTCTCCGAGGGCGCCTCCACCCTCACGCAGCAGTACGTGAAGAACGTCTTCGTCGAGGAGGCGGGCGACGACCCCGACAAGGTCGCCCAGGCCACGCAGCAGACCATCGGCCGCAAGATCAAGGAACTGAAGTACGCGATCCAGGTGGAGGAGGAGCTCGGGAAGAAGACGATTCTCGAGAACTACCTCAACATCACCTTCTTCGGGCAGCAGGCGTACGGCGTCGAGGCCGCGGCCCAGCGCTACTTCAGCACCTCCGCCAAGGACCTGAAGCTGGAGCAGGCCGCGCTGCTCGCCGGCATCGTCCAGTCGCCGAGCCGCTACGACCCCGTCAACGACGAGCGGGAGGCGACCCGGCGCCGCAACACCGTGATCCAGCGCATGGCCGATCTCGGCGACGTGACGCAGGCCCAGGCCGACAAGGCGAAGGAGAAGCCGCTCGGCCTGGACATCAGCAAGCCAAGGAACGGCTGCATCACCGCCTCCAGCGGCTCCGGGTTCTTCTGCGACTACGTCAGGGAGGTCTTCCTCCAGGACAAGGTCTTCGGCAAGACCAAGGAGGCCCGCGCCAAGCGCTGGAACCAGGGCGGCCTGACGATCCGTACGACGCTGGACCCGCAGGCCCAGGAGTCGGTGCAGGACTCGATCCGCGACCACGTCAACCAGAAGGACAAGGTCGCCACCGCGGTGACGCTCGTCGAGCCGGGCAGCGGCAAGGTCCGGGGCATGGGGCAGTCCCGCCCGTACGGCTTCGGCGACAACGAGACGCAGATCAACCTGTCCGTCGACCACGGGATGGGCGGTTCGAACTACGGCTTCCAGGTCGGCTCGACCTTCAAGCCGTTCACCGCCGCGGCCGCGCTGGAGCAGGGACGGCCGACGTCCCAGACCTACCCGTCGCCGAACAAGATGCCGTACCCGAGCCCCGTGCAGACCTGCGACGGCACCTGGTCGAACAACGGGTCCGAGACCGTGCAGAACGAGACGCGCGAGGAAGTCGGCCCGTACAGCCTCAAGGAGGCGACGGCGAAGTCGATCAACACCTACTTCGTCGCGATGATCGGTGACATCGGGGTCTGCCCCGTCACCACGCTCGCCAAGAACATGGGCGTGCAGATGGGCAACGGCGGCGCGCTGCCGCAGAGCCCCTCGGTCACCCTGGGCAGCGCGACCATCGCCCCGCTGGCCATGGCCAACGCGTACGCGACCTTCGCCAACAACGGCACCTACTGCTCCCCGGTCGCGATCGACTCGGTGACGGACGCGAACGGCAAGGATCTCGACGTCCCGAAGTCCACCTGCAAGAAGGTCATGTCGGCGAAGACCGCGAAGACGATGAACGCCCTGCTGCGGGGCGTGGTCGAGGACGGTACGGGCCGCCAGGCCGGACTGGACGGACGCGACAGCGCGGGCAAGACGGGTACGACCGACAACCGCGTCGCCGCATGGTTCGTCGGCTACACGCCCAACATGGCCGGCGCGGTCTGGGTGGGCAGCCCGGGCACGAAGGTGCCGATGGAGAACATCACGATCGGCGGCCAGTACCACGCGAAGGTCTTCGGTGGCGGCGTCCCCGGCCCGATCTGGCGGGACGCGATGACCGGTGCGCTCGCGGGCAAGCCCGCGCCGGGCCTGCCGGTGGCCCCGATCTCGGACGGCAGGCCGGACCGGCCGGACAAGCCGGACAACCCGGGCCGGGGCAACAGCAACGGCGGCAACCCGTGGCCGGACATCTCGATCCCGCCGGACCTGATCGGCGGCCTCGACGGCGGGTTCACGGACGGCGGTGCCGACGGTGGCCCCGGCGGGGAGCGGGGACGCAAGAAGCCGCGGTGACGGCGGGCCGGCGGCCGCGGCCGCGCGCCCGTACGGACCGGCCGCGGGGCCCCGACAGCTGACCGACCGGTCCGGCGGCCCGAGCGCCGCGCCGCTGCTCCGCCGCCCGGCCGCCGCTGGTGGGCTCTAGCCCGCGAGCAGGCGCTTGACCTCGGCAGCGACCCGGCCGCCCTCGGCCCGCCCGGCGACCTTCGGGTTGACGATCTTCATGACCGCGCCCATCGCCCTGGGGCCCTCCGCGCCACCCGCCGCGGCCTCCTTCACGGCCTCCGCGACGATCCCGCTCAGCTCCTCGTCGGACAGCTGCTTCGGCAGGTACTCAGCGAGCACCTCACCCTCGGCCCGCTCACGCTCGGCCTGGTCCGTCCGGCCGCCCTCGGCGAAGGCCTCCGCCGCCTCCCGGCGCTTCTTCGCCTCGCGGGCGATCACCTTCTGCACCTCGTCGTCCGAGAGCTGCCGCGCGGACTTCCCCGCGACCTCCTCGGTCGCGATGGCGGAGAGCGTGAGCCGGAGGGTGGAGGAGCGCAGCTCGTCGCGCGCCTTGATCGCGGCGGTGAGGTCGTCCCGAAGCCTGTCCTTGAACGTGGTCATGCCGTCGATTTTCGCACCTGCGCGCCGCGCTCCGCGCCGGAATATCGATCAGGGGAGAGCGGCCGCGATTAACGGCTCCGCCGCGGGTCTGCAACGATGGATGTCATGCGCGCGCGATACGCAGTACCCCTGGGAATCACGGCAGTCGGCGCGGCCGGTATCGGCTACGCCGCCGGCATCGAGGCCCGCTCGTTCCGGCTCCGCCGGACGACGGTGCCCGTACTCCCGCCCGGCATGCGCCCGCTGCGCCTGCTCCATGTGTCCGACATCCACATGGTGTGCGGCCAGGACAAGAAACGGCGCTGGCTCCAGTCCCTCGCCGGGCTCCGTCCCGACTTCGTCGTGAACACCGGCGACAACCTCTCCGACAAGAAGGGCGTGCCCGAGGTCCTGGACGCGCTCGGCCCGCTGCTGGAGTTCCCCGGCGCGTACGTCTTCGGCTCGAACGACTACTACGCGCCCAAGCTCCGCAACCCCGGCCGCTACCTGCTGGAGAAGGTACGGGGGCAGCACGGGCTGAACGGCAAGAACGACCCGGCGATCGGCGTCGAGCGCAACCCGTGGGAGGGGCTGCGGGACGCTTTCGACGCGGCGGGCTGGGTCGGGCTCAGCAACACCCGGGGCCGGCTCAAGCTGGGCGACGGCACCGAGATCGCCCTCACGGGGCTGGACGACCCGCACATCAAGCGCGACCGGTACGCGCGGGTGGCGGGCGGCCCGGAGTCGGGCGCGGACCTGTCCCTGGCGGTCGCCCATGCCCCGTACCTGCGGGTCCTGGACGCCTTCACCGCCGACGGCTACCCCCTGATCCTGGCGGGCCACACCCACGGCGGGCAGCTCTGCATCCCCTTCTACGGGGCCCTGGTCACGAACTGCGACCTGGACACGGCCCGGGTGAAGGGCCTGTCGACGCACGAGGCGGCGGGCCGCACGTCGTATCTCCACGTCTCGGCGGGCTGCGGCGCGAACCGCTACACCCCGGTCCGCTTCGCCTGCCCCCCGGAGGCGACGCTGATGACCTTGGTCCCGCGGACCGACCGGGACTGACGGGGCCGGGACTGACGCGGCCGAGTCCGGGGCCCGGACCGGGACCGGCGGGCGGGCGGTCGGTCCTGCGGGCGGGCGGTCGGTCCTGCTCGGAGGCGGCGCCGGAGCCGGTAGCGCGGGCCTGTGCGGGCCCGCTAACCGATTTCGTCTGCGGCGGAGGGTCGGCTACAGTAGTCCTCGTTGCTTCGGGGTGTAGCGCAGCTTGGCAGCGCGCTTCGTTCGGGACGAAGAGGTCGTGGGTTCAAATCCCGCCACCCCGACACTGGTTAGAGGCCCACTCGCTTGATCGCGAGTGGGCCTCTAACGCTATTGGGGGCCGATCAGGGGGCCAAAGGATTTCGATCAAGCCTCGTTGGCGGGCATCTCGCGTCGCTGGGCAAAGATCTCGTCCATCGCCTCCGCACCTTGCGTGATCACCGGCCGAAGCTGCTTGCGATAGACGGCCTCCGTCGTCGCCTGGCCGGTGTGCCCGACAAGCTGCGCGATGCGCTCCAACGGGATGCCGTGGTCCGAGAGCAGCGAGACGAAGCTGTGCCGCAGCTCCCGCGGAGTCCACTCCGGCACAAGTCCCGCCTTCTTCACGATGGCTTTGAAGTCACGCCGAACGTTCGCAGCGTCCAGCGGCTCGCCGCTCCGGGTCGTAAAGACGCGGCCGAGCGGGCTCCACTCCATCCCCTTCGACGCTCGCTCCTGTTTCTGCCATCGCTTGTGCTCTTCGAGCACGTCGACCACCTGTTGTGGCAGGGCGATGGTCCGGCGACTCTTCCTGGTCTTGGTCTCACCGTGCTTGCGCACCGAGCGCCACGCGGCAGCATGGGGCGGCACGCCGTCCTCTGTCTCAAGGAAGATGTGATCCCAAGTGAGGGGCCGCGCCTCTTCCGTACGCACGCCGCTGAGGAGCGAGAGCACGAGGTAGGCGTACAGCCGTGACGGGCGAGCGGCAGCGAGCACAGCTTCCGCCTGCTGCAAGTTCAGTGCCTTGCTCGGACGTCCGGGCCGTCCTTCAGGCGCCGTAACGAGAAGGGCGACGTTCCGCGCGGCCTTGCCCCTGCGCTGCGCGTGCTCGATGGAGCGGCGGAGGATTGCGAGCAGGTCGCGAAGGCTGCGCGTCGCGAGGAACTCGGCCCTGTCGTCCAGCCAGTCGTCGACATCGTCCGCGCTGAGGTCCTTCAGCTTGGCCTTTCCGATGAACGGGATGAGGTGCTTGCATGCGCTTGGGCTTGGGTTCCGTCGCCGGGCGGGTGCGGGTCATCACCAGCCCGGATGCCTCATCCAGCTGCGCACACAGGTGGGCGAAGTCCGCCATCCGCAGGTCGGTCGGTGTCTCCGCCTCGGTGGCGCGGACCTTGACCGCGAGGTCCAGGAGCGAGCCGAGGACCCCGGGCAGGATCGGCTCGTACTCCGCCCACAGCTCCGCCTCGGTGCGCCGCACCCGGGGCCGTTCCAGACGGAGCCGGAGGAGACGTTCGGCGAGGTCGAGGCGGATGACGCCGACGTCGATGCCGGTCATGAGCAGGGGGCGACGGTAGCGGGCGATGGACACGTCGCCGTCGGTGTAGAGGGCGCGCTTGACGGTCTCGGCGCCGGTGACGATGCAGCACATCGCATCCGACATGTCCGGGGTCAGGTAGGAGAGGTTGTCCAGGCGGTGATCCATCCGGCGGCCACGGCCGCGATCAGGTTCTCCTCGTCCTTCGGGGCCCGGCGCAGGTCTCCGCTCATGCCCTCCACGATCCGCGTGAGCATCTGCCCGGCCGTGGACTTGCCCGCCCCTTGAGGGCCGGTGAGGAACGGAGCGGGGACCGGAACGGAGGGCCCCAGGCAGCCGATGAGCCAGGCAATGACGAGGGATTCGGTCTCGGCGTTGGCGAGGTTGCACAAGCCCAGCAGCAGGTCGATTCCCTTGCCGCCGATGTCCTTGAGCGGCAACGGGAGTTCGCCGGTGAGCTGGGTGCGGCGCCAGCGCACTTCCTGCGGGTCAGGGACCGTGATCTCCCAGCCGCCGGGGTGGATGCGTACGGATTGGCCGTCGTTGCGACCGAGGTCGAGCCAGGTGGCCCCGTCGAACCCGGGCGACGCGGATGTGTACTCGCTGGACTTCCTGCCGCACGGCCAAGCTTTCGATCATGTCCAGTGCCTCCTTCAGAGCGGTGCCGCTGAATGCCCCGTGGCCGCCCTCGAACAGGCCGACCATGAGTTCCTGCCGGTGACTGCCCGAGGTGCCCTGAGAGCGAATTGGGCGTGCGATCGGGTGTCCCTTCTTCTGCGCGTAGACGGTCCCGTCCGCGGTCCGGAAGTACCGGAAGTGGGCCTGCGCGTACTCGGTGATGACCTGCCGCGCGGGAGTCTTGTCGTCCTCGGGCATCGCTACATCCGCAACCGTGTACGGGCGTTGAGCCCCTTGTGACACGCTTCACTCTTGACGGGCGATTACTCTCCACTGCAGAGTTATCTGCCTGAGAGATAAAACGGGAGGAGCGCGTCATGGAAACAAGGGACACCCGGGGACTATTGGACCAGGCGGAGGAGCTGAGGAAGCGAGCGCGCGCCGACCGTCGCGCCTCCTCGGTCCCCCTGATCGCCCTCGGGGTGATCATCCTGCTGAGTGCACCCTTCACTTACGGCGCGGGGGTGGACGAGGTCCTCTACTGGTATGTGGCGGCCCCGCTGGGATTCGTCGCCATCGCCCTGTGGTACCGCCGCCGGCGCACCAGGACCGGCGTGGGCTCGGGCCGGGGCGCCTACGGTGTGGCCGCGCTCTGCCTCGTGCCGGGCACCCTGCTGGCGTACCTTGCACTGGCCTACTGGTATGTGGCGGCCCCGCTGGGATTCGTCGCCGTCGCCCTGTGGTACCGCCGCCGGCGCACCAGGACCGGCGTGGGCTCGGGCCGGGGCGCCTACGGTGTGGCCGCGTACGGCGTGGCCGCGCTCTGCCTCATATCTGTCCTCCCACTGGCGAACCTCGTACTGGCCGTGCTCACCCCGAGTGGCCACAGCCAATTGAGGATTGGGCCGATGGGCGCGATCACCCTGGCCCTTCTCGCCCTGGCCCTGCTGCAACGCAACGGCTTCCTCGCCGTCTGCGTAGCCGCTCTGGGGGTGGTGTCCTGGATGGAGGACGTGTACCTGGTCGGCCCGGGCGGGTGGGTCAACGAGATCATGGAAAAGATCGTCACTCCGCCGGAGCCCTTCTACGATGGCACCATTGACTGGGTGCCAGTTCTGGTCCGTGGCCTGCTGGGCCTGTTGGTGCTGACAGCCGGTTTGGTGGCACTCCACAAGGAGCGGGCCGAGGGATGAACCCTGCGAACGAGGAAACGGATCACCACCCCACAGCGGAACTGGACGACGCGGTTCACCAGAGGACCAGGCTGGGCCTGTTGGCCGTCCTCCATGAAACCCAGCAGGCCGACTTCAGGTACCTGAAGAAGCTCTTGCAGCTGACCGACGGCAACCTCGGGCGCCACCTCGACGTACTGGCTCAGCAGGGGCTGGTCCAGATCACCAAGGGCTACGAGGGCAAACGCCCTCGCACCTGGGTGGAGATCAGCGACCGCGGCCGCGAGGCACTGGCTGCCGAGATGGCCGCCCTTAAGGAACTCCTGCGCCGTTTCGAGAGCTCCGGCCCCTCCGGCGAGGGGAGCGACCCGTTGCTGTAGACCGTCGGTGAAGCGGGAACGAGCGACCGTACTCCATGCCTCGCCCTGCGTGGTTGTGCGGGCCGACGGCCCGCGGCGGACGGGCTACCAGGCAGTACTCCGCCGCGAGACGCTTCCTGTTGCGGTCTTGCCATGAGAACCGACAAAGTCGCCGTCGCCTACCAGGCCGCACTCCACCTCGCCACAATCCTCGTCCGGACCCGCTGCTGACCAAAGAGACAGAACCTAGCCGCAACGCCGGCACGCACGGCCGACAACGCGTCTGACAGGCAGCAAGGGGGGCCAAAGGGGGCCACATGAGGCAGCCGTGCAAAGAACTGTCCTGGACAGTGACGGACGAATGCGCCGGTCGTGAGTGCAGGCTGATGGGCTCAGGCAGAGACCCAGACGCAGGCTGTCAGGATTGTCCCGACGAGCGAGTTGCTACGGCCGGGGGAGAGGGTTCCCCAGCCATGGCTTCACGAGTACAGGGCCGAGTAGATCCAGCCCTTCTTGCCCTTGTTGCTCCGGACTTCACCACGTCGACGTCCAGTGCAGTGCGCGTGGCAAGATCGTCTCCACGAGGAATGCTGGAAGCTTCCTACGTGGAAACACGTGCGCGCAGCGAGTCACCGTCGGCGGGCCCAGGGTCATGCCCGGCGTTCGTTGGTCGCACGTACGGAGAGAACGAGGGAATCGTGGGAATAGCAGCTCGAATGGTGGTTGCGGGCTTTGCTGCGACAGCGCTCATGGGGACGTCCGCGACGGTCGCTGAAGCCCAGGCAGCCCGCGCCGCGGGCGACGGCGTGTGGCGCTGTGAGGGTGAGAAGGTGCTGCGGTGCATCATGCGCGTCAGTGCGAACAAGGTGCAGCTGAACTTCACCAATAAGACGTACGGGACGATCCATTCGGAGTTCTTCCTGAACTGCGCGGGGCCGTCGGGCCAGACGGTCTACGACTTGAAGAAGGGCCTCAAGCCGCGTGGCGGATACCTCTCCAAGGTGATCACCTGCCCCAATGGGCTTCGGGACTCGGCCATTGGGATCCAGAGGACGCCGTCCGGCTCCGACGCCTGGTACACCCCCAGGATCGCCATCTGATCCGCTCTGGTCGGTGAGGGAGCGGATCGGCCGCCTCCTTCGAGGTGGAAGTGATCCTGCACCGGCGGCCGCGAGTCGGCCCCGTCCCTGCCCACCCGGGCCGGGACGGGGCCGCCCCCTTGGACGATGCGGCCCCCGGCCAGTGGGACACGGTCGTCGGTCCCCACGTCCATCGGCGCACAGCCCTGAGGGCGAGGCGTTCAACGTGCTGCATCGCACCTCGCAGGAGAGCGTCAAGCTCCGCACGATCTTGAGACTTCAGCCTCACCGCACCAACGGAAGCCGAGGGCCACTTCACGGATGCGTGAGGTGGCCCTGATGCGTGTCCCGACCGTTTCGGGAGCGGATCGAAGGCAACTCTCCGCCGTGCAGACGTCGTTCGCTGGCGTCACTTCGGCGACTCGCGCTCCCGGCACCGGAAAAGCACCCCGTACCGAGGTGATCCGGGCCACAAGGCGCGGGACGGCCGGAAGTGACAGGCGGCTCCCGCACACCGCGTCGTCCGGCACCGGTCCCTCCCCTCGTGGGGACCGGTGGCCGAACGTGCGGGCTGTGGCGATCCGCGCCGTGGAGGCGGGAACGAGGGCCGGACCCGTGGGCGCTGGGATGACGGTCCGAACGGGACCGGTTCCACGGGCCTCTCGGGCTCATGCGCCGAGACCGTCGTCAGCCGTCGTCCCGCGCCGGCGGAAGCCGATGAGGAACGGTCGGCGCCACGCGGTGCCTCTCCTGCGCTGAGCTGTGCGGCCCCTGCCGGGCGACGCGCGATCGGTGCGCCGTCGTGCCGTGAATCCTGCCAGCCGGCGCATCCGCCGATGGGCGTCCGGCAAGATGCCGACGGCAGATGCGCAGGTCAGCTGTATAGAGTGAGTTTTCCGGTCCGGACGGTACGGCGCGGGGGAAGTGAGGAGTGGAGACCTTGAGTTCCGACTCAGGGGCACGCACCGCCTTCGCGGAACGTCTTGCGCTCCTCTACAAGGAGGCCGGTGACCCTCCCCTCAAGCGGGTGGCCGAGGCCGTCGTCCGGCTGCAGCGGGTCGACGAACGCGGGCGGCCCGTGCGGGTGTCGGCGCAGCGGATCAGCGACTGGCGGCGTGCCAGGAACGTGCCGGCCCAGTTCACCGCCCTCGCCGCGGTGTTGCACGTCCTCATCCCCCAGGCTCGGCGCTCGAGGCCCGCGCCGGTGTCCCCCGGTCTCTACGACCTGGCCCGGTGGCAGCGTCTGTGGGAGCGCGCGCTGTCCGACCCGGTCGGCGACCGCCCCGCGGCGTCCGAGGACGAGGAGGAGCACCGGCCGGTCGAGGCCCCGGCCGTGCCCGGTGGCGTGTGTCCGTACCGGGGCCTGGCTTCGTACCGCCCTCAGGACGCCCGGTGGTTCTTCGGCCGGGAACGGAGCACGGATGCCCTCGTCGCTCAGCTCCGCGCGGCGGAGCGTACGGGCGGCCTGGTCATGCTCGTGGGCGCCTCGGGGGCGGGCAAGTCCTCGCTTCTGAACGCCGGTTTGGTGCCTGCGCTGCAGGGCGGCGCACTGGGCGAGGAGAGCGGCCGGGCCAGGGAGGTGCTGCAACTCGTGCCGGGGGCCGATCCCCTCGCGGAGCTGACCCGCCGGATCCCGGAACTCGCGCAGGTCGTCTCCGCCGCGAGGGACGAGGCAACGGAGGAGTCCGGTGGGCCGCGGTTCGAGCAGGCCGTGAGGGAGGCCGTCGCGGCCTGGGCGCTCCGGTCGACGTCCGCCGCCACCCGTCCCGTTCTGCTCGTGGACCAGTTCGAGGAGGCCTTCACGCTCGCCTCGGACGAGGCGCGCACGCGCACCTTCGTCCGGCTTCTCCACGCCGCGTGCTCGTCCGCCGACACGGACGAGCCGGCCCCCGTGCTCGTCGTCCTCGGGGTACGCGCCGACTTCTACGAGCAGTGCCTCGGGTATCCGGAACTGGCCGACGCCCTGCAGCACCGGCACATGGTGCTCGGACCGCTGACGGCGGCGGAACTGCGCGAGGCGGTGACCGGCCCGGCCAAGGCAGTCGGTCTGGAACTGGAGCCCGGTCTGGCCGAGTTGATCGTCCGGGAGGTGAGGGCCGACGGCCCTCGCGGGGCGCATGACGCGGGCGCGCTGCCCCTCCTCTCCCACGCCCTGCTCGCGACCTGGCAGCGGCGGAAGGGGGGACGGCTGACGCTGGCGGGCTACCGCGCGGCGGGCGGCATCCAGGGAGCGGTGGCGGCGACGGCCGAGCGGGCCTGGGTCGGGCTCGGCCCGACGGCGCGCACCGCGGCGAGACTGCTCCTGCTCAGGCTGGTCCGGCTGGGCGAGGACACCCAGGCCACGCGGAGGCGGGGAACGTGGCGCCAACTGGCTGCGGAGGCAACGGATCCCGAGCGGACCGAGGAGTCCCTCGAGGCGCTGGTCCGCGCCCGTCTGGTGACACTCGACGCGGAGACCGTGGAGATCACGCACGAGGCGCTGCTCCACGCCTGGCCGCGCCTGCGCGACTGGATCGAGGAGGACCGGAACGGCCACCTGCTGCGACAGCGGCTGGAGGAGGACGGCCGGGCCTGGGAGGACTCGAGCCGCGACACGTCGCTGCTCTACCGGGGTTCGCGTCTGGAGCAGGCCCGCGGCTGGGCGGATTCCGCCGGTGACACCTCGCTGACCCGGAGCGCGGCGGAGTTCCTGGCCGCTTCGGTGCGGCTGCGCAGGCGGATCGTCCTGATCAGCCGTGGTGCGGTGGCGGCTCTGGCCGTCCTGACGCTGCTGGCCGCCGGTTCTGCGGTGGTCGCGTGGCAGCAGCGGGACGATGCCGAGTTCGAGCAGGTGCTCGCCGAAGCCGACCGCGTCCAGTACACGGACCCGTCGCTGTCCGCTCGTCTCTCCCTGGTCGCGCACCGCTTGCGCCCGGACGACGAGGGCACGAACAACCGGTTGATCTCGGTCGTGAACGCGCCGCTGGCCACGCCGCTCCACGGCCACACCGGCGCCGTCTATCTCACCTCCTTCAGCCCGGACGGGCAGGTCCTGGCCACCGCCGGCTACGACCGGACCGTACGCCTGTGGGACGTGCGGGACCCCAAGCGCCCCGAGCGCCTGGGCAAACCCCTGACGGGCCATACGAGTTGGGTCAGCACGGCCGTCTTCAGCCCGGACGGACGGACGCTGGCCACCACTTCGGACGACGGCACGGTCCGGCTGTGGGACGTGCGGGACCCCCGGCGCCCGCGCCCGCTCGGTGCGCCCCTGACCGGCCATCACGGCACCGTCTATCTGCTGGCCTTCAGCCCCGACGGACGCACGCTGGCCTCCGCGGGTGACGACCACACCGTTCGGCTGTGGGACGTTGGCGGCCCGCGGCGGCCGAAGGCGCTCGGTTCCCTGAAGGGCCACACCGCCGCCGTGCGCTCGGTGGCGTTCAGCCCCGACGGACGGACGCTGGCGGCAGGTGGCGACGACACCACCATCAGGCTCTGGAACATGGCCGATCCGCGTCATCCGAAGCGCGTGGGCACCCAGCTGGCGGACCACGAGGCCACAGTGCACTCCGTCGCCTTCAGCCCCGACGGCCGCACCCTCGCCAGCGGCAGCGCGGACGACACCATCCGCCTCTGGGACGTGTCCGCCCCGCGCCGCGCGCGAGCGATCGGCGCGCCGCTCAGCGGCCACACCGGTGCCGTCTGGTCCGTGGACTTCAGCCCGGACGGAGACATGCTCGCCGCCGGCAGCGCGGACAGCACCGCCAGTCTGTGGAACGTGAGCGATCCGGACTACCCGTCGCAGGCCGGCGAACCTCTCGCGGGGAGCAGCGGCGAGATCTACGCCGTGGGTTTCAGTCCCGACGGCCGGACCCTCGCCACCGGGAGCGGCGACAACGCGGTCCGCCTGTGGTCGATCCCGACGTCCGACATGATCGGCCGTCTCGGGGCGTTCCGTCCGGACGGGCGGGTGCTCGCCACAGCGGCGCGCGACGGACGGATCCGGCTGTGGGACGTCAGGGTTCCCCACCGGCCGGTGACGCTGGGCAGACCGTTCAGGCCCGGAGAGGGCGAGGTCCGTGCGCCGGCTTTCTCCCCCGACGGCCACACGCTCGCGGTCATGACCGGAAGTCGCGACGTGCGGTTGTGGAACGTGAGGGACCCGGCTCGGCCCGTCCCCTACGGGCCACCCGTCTCGTTGCGGACCCGCTTCGGGGCCGTGCTGGCCTTCAGCCCCGACGGACGTGTTCTGGCAACTCCCTACGACGACCGCACCGTTCAGCTGTGGGACGTCCGTGACCCGTCCGGCCCCCGCCGTCTGGGCGGGCCGCTCACCGGCCACAAGGGGTACGTCAACTCCCTGGTCTTCAGCCCGGACGGCCGCACGCTCGCGAGCGGCAGCGCGGACGGCACCATCCGGCTGTGGGAGGTCGGGGACCCGCCCCATGCCGTCCCCCGCGGCGCGCCTCTCACCGGGCACCTCGGGCCCGTCAACCAGCTCGCCTACAGCCCGGACGGCCGGACCCTGGCGAGTGGCAGCGACGACAGCACGGTCCGGCTCTGGAGCATCTCCGGCTCCTCCAGGGCTCGCCGCCTGGGCCCTCCTCTCACCGGCCACACGGACGCGGTCGTGTCGGTGACATTCAGCCAGGACGGCCGCACCCTGGCGAGCGGCGGCAACGACAACATGGTGCGGCTGTGGAACGTCGCTCTTCCGTCCAAGGCCGCTCCCATCGGCCGGTCGATGAGCCCCAACACGAAGACGGACAACAATTTCCTGGCGTTCGATCCCACGAGTCACATGCTCGGAGTGTCGAGCGGCGCCGACACCGTCCGGCTCTGGAACCTCGATGTCGACGAGGCCGTTCGCAGGATTTGCTCGACGACGCGGGGTGTCCTGACACCGGGGAATTGGGACGAGTATCTGCCCCGCCTCTCGTACGAGCGTCCGTGTGACGGATAGCGGTGGCGGTCACGTGGCGGCCACGGTGGCGGGGCTCGGGCCTGCGCCTACGGGACGCCTCCGGCCGTCCGGCCCTGTGGCGTCCTTGCCGCTCTCTTTCCGCCTCCTTGCCAACCACCCTGCTGGGAACGGGAGTTGGGTGATCCCGATCACAACGCCCGGGTGTGGCTGATCAGTTGCCTCTGCCACGGCCGTGGCCTTGTTAGGCTGGGCCGCAGCCCGGTCGTTGGCGCATCCCCCGTCGTCAACGATCGGGTCCTTTCATGTCCGCGGACATTCCGGCGGACCACGCGTCGCCGCATCGGCGGCCACCGCCCATCCCTCAGGAACCGGGTCCGGGACTTCCGGATCTCTTGGCGCAATTCCGGACGCGTGTCGTCGGTTCCCGCCGGGATTCTTCATGGTTCGGGCGGCACGGCGGTGTGCCGGGCCGAGGGAAGTGTGGCGCGGCACCGGCTCGGTTCGCGGTGATTGTCAGTGGCGGGTGACACAGTCGTTCTGCGGTCCGCGGAACCGGCCGAACCGGGTCATCACGGGAGAGAAGGTCATCATGGAGTACACGATCGAGGTCCTGTCCGTCCCCGTCACGGATGTCGACCGGGCCAAGGCGTTCTACGCGGACCAGTGCGGCTTCCACGTCGATCTCGACACCGAGGTGGCGCCGGGCATTCGCATCGTGCAGATCACACCGCCCGGGTCACGGTGCTCGATCGCGCTGGAGCAGGGCATGCCGCCCTCCCCGTCCCAGCGGGCGATGGAGCCGGGCACGTTGCACGGCGTGCAGGTCTGCGTGACCGACATCGATGCCGCGCACGCCGAACTGTCCGGGCGGGGCGTGGACATCAGCCCGGTGCAGCACGTGGGGCCGTCGGGCTGGGAGGAGGGCAAGGGCGAGACCTGGAACTCCTTCGCCTTCTTCACGGACCCGGACGGCAACGGCTGGGTGCTCCAGGAGGCGCCGGCCCCGCTGTCCGCCCGGTAGGCGCCGAGGGGCAGTGGCAGCGGGCGGGGGCCGGACGCCAGCCTGCCCCCGGGGTGCGGGCTCGTGGCCTGCGTCCCCCGGGGGCCGGTGCGTCGGTGTTGTGCCGGTGCGCTTCGGCGGGCGTCGCCGCGGGTGGCACGCCTGTCACGGGAGCGGACCGAACGGCGTTACGACCAGCAGCCGTTCACGGTGGCCGCGAGTCCGTCCAGCGCGTCCCTGATGGCGGCCGGGTCGGCCTTGGAGTCGTTCTCCATGAAGGAGAAGACCTTCCACCGGCCGTCCTGGCCCTGGGTGACGCCGCTGAGCGCCATGGCGCCGGTCAGCGTGCCCGTCTTGGCGCTGACGTTGCCGACCGCGCACTTGGACCGGGCGTCGTCGAAGCGGCCGAACTCCGGGCCCAGGGTGCTGCCCGCCTCGCCCGCGACGGGCAGGCCGTCCCGTACCGGGCCGAGGGTGGCGGCGTTGCGCGGGTCGGTCGACAGGTCGAGGATGCGGGCGATCATGGAGGCCGGGATGCGGTCGGCGCGGGAGAGGCCGCTGCCGTCGTGCAGTTCGAGGCCGTCGAGCGGAATGCCGTACCGCTCGCTGAGGATCTGTCGCACGGACTCCGCGCCGCCTTCGAAGGTGGCCGGCCGGTCCGTGGCGAGGGCCGTCATGCGGAACAGGGTCTCGGCGATGTTGCTGTCGCTCGTCTTGAGCATCCGGTGGACGGTCTCGGACAGCGTCGGCGACTGGTGCTGGGCGACGGGGAAGTCCGTGGGGCTGCTCTGCTTGCGCTCGACCTTGCCGTCGACCGTGACGCCCTGGTCGGCGAGGCGGGCCGCGAAGACCTTCCCGGCGTCGACGGAGGTGTCCATGACGGCGTGGCCGTCGACGACGAGGGAGCGGACGGGCGCGATGTCCCCGGGGAAGTAGCTCTTGTCCCAGCCCTCGGCCAGGGAGGGTTCCGCGAAGAGGCTGTCGTCGACCCGGACCTTCACGGAGTCGACGCCCGCGTACTTCAGGCCCGCGGCCGCGGTCTTGGCGAGTTCGGCCACGTCCTCACCGGTCAGCAGCCGGTCGCCGCCGCCCACGAGGGTCAGCGTTCCGTCGCCGTAGACGACCTTGGTGGTGAACCGGTGGTCCGGGCCCATCGCGGTGAGGGCGGCCGTGGCGGTGGCGAGCTTGGCGTTGGACGCGGGCATCAGCGCCGTCGCCGACTTGTGCCCCCACACCACCTGGTCGGACTCGGCGTCCATGACGAATCCGTCGAGGTTGGTGCCCAGACGCTTGTCGTCGACGCGGGAGTCGAGGTTCTGGGCGATCTTCTCGTCAGGGGTGCCGCTGTCCGTTCCGGTGGTGTCGGCGGTGGTCGCGACGGTGGACTTGTCGGCCGCGAACGCCGATCCCGCGGTCGCGGCGCCGACGGTCCCGGCGACCGGGACGGCCATGGCGAGGACGAGCGCACGGCGGGCGGCCAGGCTCAGGGACCCGGACCCGGATCTGGTCCTCCGGTGGGACGGCGGCCTGCGGTTGGGGGTGGACGCTGCTGTGGGGGGCGATACGTGGTCCATGCGCGGGTGTGCTCCACGAGGTCGGGGTGGGCGGACGGACGGCGGTCACACACGGGCGACCACGTCGGCACTACGAGCCGACGGACCGGCCGGTTCACCGTCGGCTCACCCGGCAGACAGCGGCGCACAGCGGCGCAGGGACAGAACGCAGGGGGAAACGCAGCGGGTTCGCTCCCTCTCACGTGATCTCAAGCCCTCGGCTTCCAGGACCGGGGCGACCGGACGGGTTCAACTCCCCTGCACCGCATCCGTCTTGACGCGGACGGCCCCTCGGCGACCGGCGAAGGTCAGTACGTCTCCCCCGCGTCGTACCCGCTCTCCCCGAACCACGCGCCCAGTGCCCCCGTGACCGTCTCCCCGCCCTCGGGGAGCGGCTGTTCGCACCAGATCGTCTTGCCGCCCTGGCTCGGGCGGGTGCCCCAGCGGTCGGTGAGCTGGGCGACGAGGAGCAGTCCGCGTCCGCCCTCGTCCAGGACGGGGGCCCGGCGCAGATGCGGGGCCGTGCTGCTGCCGTCGGAGACCTCGCAGATCAGGCTGGACTCCTTGATGAGGCGGAGCTGGATGGGCGGGGCCCCGTAGCGCAGGGCGTTGGTGACGAGTTCGCTGACCACCAGTTCCGTGACGAAGCCCGCGTCCTCCAGCCCCCACCGTTCCAGTTGTTCGAGTGCCCAGGTGCGTGTGTCGGCGAGGGCGGCCGGGTCCATCGGGAGGTCCTTGACGGCGACCCGGTCGGCGTGGAGGGCGTGGGTGCGGGCCATGAGCAGGGCCGCG
Organism: Streptomyces sp. NPDC047108; assembly: GCF_040643575.1. Lineage (NCBI taxonomy): Bacteria > Bacillati > Actinomycetota > Actinomycetes > Kitasatosporales > Streptomycetaceae > Streptomyces > Streptomyces sp. NPDC047108. Next base: position 699,958 of record NZ_JBEYUP010000002.1, on the reverse strand, counting down.
TCGTCGGCCGCGCGGTCGGGGATCATCGCGTCGACGACGGTGTTGCACAGGGAGTCGAGGGAGTTCGCAGGCTTGGTGAGGACGGTCCGCAGGTGGTCCAGCCCCTCGTCGAGGTCGTCGCCGCGCGAGCCGAGCAGGCCGTCGGTGTAGAGGGCGAGCACGCTGTCCTCCGGCATCTCCATCTCGCGTGATTCGAAGGGCAGTCCGCCGAGCCCGAGCGGTGGTCCGGGGGTCACGGGGACGAAGTCGACCTGCCCGTCGGGGGAGAGCACGGCGGGCGGCGGGTGCCCGGCGCAGGCGAAGGAGCACATCCGGGTGACGGGGTCGTAGATCGCGTAGAGGCATGTCGCCCAGTGGCCGGAGATCTGGGCACCGCCCGTTTCGGGACCGGCTTCGGCGTCCTCCCCCGCGCCGAGGTGGGTGACGAGGTCGTCCAGGTGCGTGAGCAACTCGTCGGGCGGCAGGTCGACATCGGCCAGGGTGCGGACGGCGGTGCGCAGCCGCCCCATGGTGGCGGAGGCGTGGAGTCCGTGTCCGGCCACGTCGCCGACGGCCAGGGCCACGCGGGCGCCGGAGAGGGGGATGACGTCGAACCAGTCGCCGCCGACGCCGAATTGGGAGTCGGCGGGCAGGTAGCGGAAGGCGATGTCGAGCGCGGGCTGCCGGGGCAGCTCCTGGGGGAGCAGGCTGCGCTGGAGGGCGAGGGCGGTGGTGTGCTCACGGGTGTAGCGGCGGGCGTTGTCCAGGCAGATGCCGGCCCGCCTGACCAGTTCCTCGGCGAGGACGACGTCCTCCTCACGGAACGGCTCCCTGCTGCCGGAGCGGATCAGCATCGTCACCCCCAGGGTGACGCCACGCGCCCTGATGGGGGCCAGCATGAACGAGTGGAAGCCGTACCGCTCGGCGCGCTCGGCGCGCGGCGGGTCGTCCTCGAACCACTGGACGACGAGCGGATCCGTCGTCTCCAGCACCATGGGGCGCGGGGCGGTGAGACAGCGGACGGGCGGCGCCCGGTACGGGTAGACGCCGACGTCCCCGATGTCGACCACGGTTTCCGGGGCGCCCTCGTTGACGGACCGGTGGGCCATGCGGCGCAGTTCGGCGCCTCCCGTAGCCGGGCCCGGTTCGTCGCCGTGGAGGAGGGGTTCGAGCAGGTCGACGCTGGCGAAGTCGGCGACGCCGGGGACGGCGATGTCGGCGAGTTCCTGTGCCGTGGTGGGGACGTCGAGGGTGCTGCCGATGCAGAGGCTGGCCTCGTTGAGCACGGCCAGCCGTTCCCGGGCGAGGTGCTGCGCGGTGACGTCGCCGACCGTGGCGCAGACGCCGAGGACGCGCCCAGCGGCGTCCCGCAGGACCGACGCGTCGGCGGAGAAGACGTGGTCGTGGTCCGGGTCGGCCCGGGTGCGTCCGCGGATCCGGAAGCCGACGGCCGCCTCCCCGGAGACCATGACGTCGCGCATGCGGTCCTCCCACGCCTGGGTGTCCGGGCCGAAGAGGACGTCCTCCACGCGGCGGCCCATGCGTTCCTCCTGTGTCACGCCCATGACTCGGCTCATCGCCTCGTTCTGGCGGACGCAGCGCAGTTCCGTGTCGTAGACGGTCAGGGCGACCGGCGAGTCGGTGAACAGCCATTCCAGCAGGGCGTGTTCGTCGACGGGGGTGCCGCCTCCGGGGTCGCCGAGCAGGAGTATCTGTTCGGTGCCGGCGCCGTGGCGTGCGAAGTCGCTGACACGTACGGGGAGTCGGAGCCGGTGGCCGTTCGCGTGGCGCAGGTCGAGGTCACCGCGCCAGCCGTCCTTGACGGCGGAGAACGAGGAGGAGGCGCCGGAGACGAGGAGGTCGGAGAGGGGCCGTCCCATGACGGCGTCGGAGGCGTGGCCGAGGAGGCGCCGGGCGCCGGGGCTCCAGCCCGTCACGGCACCGCGACGATCGACCATGATCGCGGCGTGGTACGGGTTGGGGTGGCTGGGGAGCCGTTCGCGCGGTGTGGCATCGTCGGCGTCCATGTGTGCCGGCCTCACTGGGCGGAATGGTCGGGAATGCTCCGCTCGGTCACTGGTCGATGGTTGATTCGTACACGGGAATGATGCCCGCTCCAGACTGGGGCAAATCTGCCCAAACCACCCCAAACGTCTCCGATGGTGTGCGCCCTCCGGTCCCGCCCGTGAGCGCCCGCGATCACGGCGGGCGAGGCGCCGGGCATGATCGCGGGCGCAGAGGTCGTGGTCATGACGACGGTCGTGGTGATGACGACAGCCGTGGTCACGGCGACACCAGGGCCGTCACGGCGCCGTACTCGGTGAGGAGCAGCGCGATGTCGTCGGCGCGGTAGGAGGAACGCCGTGCCCCGACGAGCAGCCGGTCCGCCAGCTCGTCGAGCGTGTCCGCGCGGGCATGGGCCAGCGACGCCCTGAGCCGGTCGACCCCGAGATCGATGTCCGCACCGCGCTCCTCGACGAGACCGTCCGTGTAGAGGGCGAGGACCGAACCCGGCGGAAGGCTGATCAAGGTCTCCGGGTAGCCGCTCACCCGGTCGACCCCGAGGAGCGGGCCGACCTCCAGGTCCAGGACGTCCGCCGTTCCGTCGGGGCGGCGGAGCAGCGGCGGAGGATGACCGGCCCGGACGGCGTACGCGCGGTGGCGGCCCGGCTCGAGACGCACGTAGCAGCAGCTGGCCAGCAGGCCCGGATCGAGGTCGATGAGGGTCCGGTTGGCGCCCGCCACCACATCGCCCGGGGTGTGACCGACCGCGGTGAACGCCCGTACGGCGCTGCGCAGCTGCGCCATGGTGGCCGCGGCGCTCACACTGTGGCCCTCGACGTCCCCGACGACCAGGGACACCCCGTCACCGGTCGGGATGACGTCGTACCAGTCCCCGCCGATCTCCATGCCGCTGGTGCCGGGAAGATAGCGGGCGGTACTGCTGAGGCCGGGCAGCTCGGGCAGGCTGTGCGGCAGCAGCGCCTGCTGCAGGCCGCGGGCGAGGGCGAACTCCGCGTCGTAGAGCCGTGCCCGTTCCAGCGCCTGGGCGATCAGACCGGCGAGGGCCGTCAGCACGCTCCGGTCGGTCGTACCGAACCGGTGGGGCTCGTCGAAGCCGAGCACGCAGGTGCCGAGGGGACGGCTGGAGGCGATCAGCGGCAGATACGCCCAGGAGCCCGCCTCGCCGGCCGGGACGCCCGGATAGATCTGGGCCAGGTCCTGCTCCGATTCGATGAACAGCGGGACCCCGGAGGTCAGGGCCTCCGTCCCGGGCAGGTGCGCCTGAAGGCGCTCCCCCTCCAGCCAATCCAGGAACCCCTTGTGGCGGCCGGTCCTGAAGAGCAGGTGCATCTTGCCCTCCCGGGCGGCGAACACCGCCAGCTCCTGGCCGCCGAAGGCAGGGAGGAGCTGCTCGGCGACGGCCGTGCAGACCTCGCGCACCGTGACGGCCTCGGTCAGCGCGCTGCCGAGCTGCAGCACGTGGTACATCACGCCGAGGCGGGCCGGTGCGGTGACGGCGGGGGCGATCGCCGACGCCGCCGTCTCCCCCGCCGCGGCGGGGGCCGCGGCGGCCGGGGCGGTCGCGGCCGCCGGAAGCCGGCCCACGGGTACCGCGCGGCCCGTCACCCCGTTCGCGTCGGGGTGAAGGGAGAAGGCGATCCACTGGTCGGGCGGACGGCGGGCCAGGAACGAGGCGGGCTGCTGCGAGACCATCGCCGAGCGGTGGCGGAACTCGAACGCGGGGTCGGACAGCCACGGCAGGACGTCCCACAGGCTCTGACCGAGCAGGTCCTCCACCCCGATGCCGAGGAGAGAGACCAGGCTGGGATTGGCGTAGGTGACCCGGCCGTCCGGGGCGAGCGAGAACAGCCCGTCCCGCAACCGCTCGACTGCCGCGACGGCCGCCGTCCCGACCTGCGCGTCGACGACCGCCCCGATGACATGGGCGCTCTCCCGGTCCTCGGGCGGGCCGGGCGTACGGCGGCCCCACAGCTCGGCGACGCGGTACGTCTCGCCTCCGGGCCCGCCGCCTCCGCTGTCCCGGATCCGCAAGCGCTGCGCGGCGACCCGGCCCCGGGACGTCGCCTCCCGCGCGGCGGCGCGGAAGGCGGCCAGGTCGCCGGGGTGCAGGCGGCGGGTGAGGGTGTCGATCCGTCCGTCGAAGGCGCTGGGATCGAGACCGAAGATCGAGCAGAACTCGTCGTCCGCGGCCAGAGTGCCCGCGGCGAGATCCCAGTCGAAGATGCCGACCCGCACCGCCGGTGCCGTGACGGCGGGCGCCTCTACGGGCGTCGTCTTTCCGTCGCACTCCACGGGGTCGCCCGTACGGTCACGCAGCTCCGCCAGGGAGGCCCCGAGCCGCGCGGCGATGGTGCGCACCTGGCGGCGCCGGGCCTTGGAGAGCCCTGGACTGCCGTTGGGCGCAGACCAGACGACCGCCAGAGCGCCGAACGTCTCCTTGTCCGTGCCCACGGGCACCGAGCAGGAGCCGAACGCGTACGGCAGGGCCACGGCGAGCTGGGGGTAGCGGCGCATCGTCTCATCACCGTCGGACAGGTGGACGGTGCGCCCGGAGCTGTAGGCGGCGGCGACGGGGATGGGGCTGCCGACCGCGATGAGGTGCCAGCCGCCGAGCTGGGACGGCGGCATCCCGCAGGTGGCGGCGAGCACGATCGAACGGCGGTCCCGCGAGCGCAGGAAGATGCTGCCGGAGTACGCGCCGGACGCTTCGACGGCCCTCGCGACGGCCGCGGTCAGCAGGTCCTCACGCTCCCCGGCCCCGGTGACGATCGCCCCGGTCATACATCCAGTGTGCGCTCGCCCGGCGGGCCACGCGGGCTCGGGAACGGGCGGGCATGTGGCGTCGCGGCGCGTCGGTGGCGCACGCCGCGGGAAGGACTCAGTGGTGAGCCCGCCGATCGTCGGCCCGGCAGCCGCCGCCGAGCAGGGAGGCACGATGGGACCGAACCCGTCCGGTGCGGCGGACACCACGGTCTGGCGAGTACGGGGCGAGCCTCTGGTCGCCGGATCCGGCAGCGGCCCGCTGCGCGGCGTACGCCTGGCGGTCAAGGACCTCTTCGCCGTCGCGGGACACCGGATCGGCGCGGGCAACCCGTACCGGCTGGCCGAGGCGTCCCCGGAGGCCGAGCACGCCTGGGCCGTACGAGCCCTGCTGGAGGCGGGTGCCGACATCACCGGCATCGCGCAGACCGACGAGTTCGCCTACAGCCTCAACGGCACCAACGCGCACTACGGCACCCCGCCGAACCCCGCTGCTCCCGGCCGGGTGCCCGGCGGCTCCTCCAGCGGACCGGCGAGCGCCGTCGCCCTCGGGCAGGCGGACGCCGGACTCGGCAGCGACACGGCGGGTTCCGTCCGGGTACCCGCCTCGTACTGCGGGCTCCACGGCATGCGGCCGACGCACGGCGCCGTCCCCGTCACCGGCCTGCTGCCGCTGGCCCCGGCCTTCGACACCGTCGGCTGGCTGGCGAGGGACGCGGCGCTGCTCGGGCGGCTCGGGGACGTCCTGCTGCCGCCCGCGGCCCCCGGTCTCCCCGCGCCGCGCCTCGCCCGTGTGGTGACGGACCTGCTGGATCTGGCGGGCGAGCCGGTCCGCGCAGCTTTCCGCCCTGCGGCTTCTGAGCTGGCCCGGCGAGCAGGGCTGCGGATCGAGGAGACGCCTGCCCTGCCCGGGGACCAGACGGAGTGGGCGGTCGCGTTCACCACGGTGCAGCTCGCGCAGGCCTGGCAGTCCGACGGCGCGTGGGTCGACGCCCACCCCGGCGCTCTCGGGCCCGGCGTGACCACGCGGTTCGCGCGGGCGGCGGCAGTGACGGCCGAGGAGCGGGCCACGGCACGAGCGGTCCTGGACGAGGCCACCCGCACACTGCGGGACGCCGTACCGCCGGACACCGTGCTGCTGCTGCCCGCCACCAGCGCCCCCGCCCCGCCCGCCGGCGCAGACAGCGAAGGCAGGACGGCGACCCGGCAGGCGACCGTACGGCTCACGTGCCTGGCGTCCCTCGCCGGGCTGCCGTGCGTGGCGCTGCCCTTGATGAGGGTGGGCGGGCTGCCGGTGGGACTGTGCGCGATCGGGGCGCACGGCAGCGATCGCGCCCTGCTCCGCCTCGCGCTCGCCGCGACGTGAGGACGGGTCCGCCCTCGTCCTCAACAGCCAGGGCGGACACAGGAGTTCGCTGTGCGGTCGGGGGCTTCGGACGTCGGACGTCGAGGCTGCGCGGCGATGTCAGCCGCGGCGGCGCCGGATCGCGCGGGTGACGACGGGCGGCAGGAAGTCGGCCGCGACGCGGCGGACTGCGGAGCGGCGGGCCGCCGCCCGTGCGGGAGCCGTGGAGGACGGAGCCGCCCCGGCCGGCGCGGGATCACCGGCGAACCGGGACACCGGGGCGACCGGAGGCCGGGGACGGCCGGAGAACCGCACGACCCGCCGGCCGGCGATCTCCTGGACGCTGATGTTCATGTCGCCGCGGTCGCGCGCCTCGGCGAGCAGGTCCTCCTGCACCGGCTCCGGGTCGTCCCAGGTCCCGTACAGCTTCTGGGTGCTGAGGCAGACGGGCCTGAGCCCGCGGTTGAAGACGGCCTCCCAGGTCGCGGCGGCCACGCCGGGCGTGTGCTCGGACCGGAAGTCGTCCAGGACGACGAGCCCGCCGGGCAGCAGGGACTGCCGCGCGATCCCGATGTCGCCGACCACGTGCTCGTACAGGTGCGATGCGTCGATGTGCACGAACCTGCAGGTGTCCGGCGGGATACGGCCGTCCAGGACGGAGGTGGTGGCCTGCACGACCTCGGGCAGCCCGTCGTGGAAGGCGAGGTAGTTCTCCTCGAAGGCGACGCGGGTGAGGGAGGCGTAGGACTTACGGGCCTCGGCCGCGTTGGACTCGTCGGGCGCGGGCGCGTCGAAGAGATCGCAGACCGTGAAGCGCTCGCCGTCACCGCGGAAGGTGCCGGTGAAGATCGCGCTCTTGCCCAGGTACACACCCATCTCGAGCAGATCGCCCCGCTCCCCCCTGCGCCGCTGACGGGAGAGGAGCGCGGCGAAGAGCACCTGGTCGAGGCTGGGGAACCACCCTTTGACGTCGTCGAACCGGCGTGGGCGCTGCTGCTCTGCACTGGCGAGGGTTGCCGTCATCATGCTGTCCTCGGGTGGCGGGGCGGGCGTCGGACGGAGCGGCCACAGTAGGGGGCGCAAAGCGTCGCCCGGCCGTACCGGGGGTGTCGTTCGTGTGCCGCTTTCACGGACGTCGGATGTCCGCGATCACCCGGCTCCGCGGGGTCCGGCGATACCCTCGCCGCGCATCACCTGGACCGGCCCGCTCACCCGGCCCGCCGCGCTCACCGCACTCACCGCGCTCACCGCACTCCGCGTGGGAGGACCGCGCGGCGCTCAGTCGTCGGGCAGGCTCTCCCACGCCTCGCCCTCGCCGAACAGCTCGTAGCCCTTGTCGGCGGCGATCTCCGCCGCGTGGGCCCGGCTGCGGACATGCACCTCGTGCCGACGGCTCCTCACCGTCGGCTCCGGTCCCTCCGCCTTCTCCGCCGCCACGATCTTGTACGTCTCGTAGACGACCTGGCCGGGCTCCTTCTTGCTCCAGACGACATGCATGCTGGTTCCCATCGGGATCACTCCCAACCGGACGAGTCCCCTGACATCAGGTTCTCATCTGGAGGGGTGATCGGCGCGGGCGAGGACGCCGGTAATCGTGACCGTACGGTGTGTGACCAGCAACGGGGACTACAGGCCCGCCCGTCCGGGACGTGCCGTGAGCGCTCTCGGCGAGCTCGGCGACCTCAGGTGCGGGCCGCGCGGACGCTGTACATGAGGGGGATCCGCGGACGGTCCTGCGGGAGGCGGAACAGGCCGTCGTCGCCGCGCCGCAGGGCCGGGAACCTCCGGCGGACGGTCATGTCGTGCTCGTGCAGGAACTCGATCCGCAACCCGGCGGCCGCGAGCGCGGAGACGACCTCGCCGACCGGGTGCTGCCACCCGGGACTGCGGTGGCCCCCTGCCGTACGGGCTTCTTGGCCTGCCGCGCCGGTAACCATGCCGGTGCCGACGTCGATGCCGGTGCCCGTGTCGGTGCTGACGTCGATGCCGGTGCCGGTGCCGGTGCCGGTGCCGGTGCCGGTGTCGCCGTACCGCTCCGGGGCCTCGCCGGCCCACGGGTCACCGCTGAAGTAGTCGTGGACGAGCCGGGTGCCGGTCCCGTCGTCGAACACCTCGGCCACGGGATGGAACTCGGCCAGGTAGAGGAAACCGCCCGGAGCGACGAGAGAAGCGGCGATCTCGGCCCAGCGGGCGACGTCCGGCAGCCGCCACAGGGCGCCGGGACCGGAATACACGATGTCGTACGAGGTGTCGGGGACCGCTTCGGCGGCATCGTCGACATCGGCGGCGACGAAGGCGGCACGGTCCGCGGTGAACCCGGCCTCGGCGGCCAGCTCGCGGGCGACGTCGACGGCCGGCTCCGAAGCGTCGAGTCCGACGACCGGGCCCGCGCCGCGCCGCGCCCAGGAGAGCGCGTCCACCCCGATGTGGCACTGCAGATGGAGGAGCGACCTTCCGGTCACGGGCCCGATCTCGGCGGCCTCGAAATCGCGGACGGTGTCCTCGCCCCGCCGGAAGGCGTCGACCTCCTGGGGGCCGACCGCGCCGTGCACCGAGTCGCTGTCGTCCCACAGGACGCGGTTGGCGTGAAGCCAGTCACCGCCACGAGAGTCCGGGCCGTCGGATTTGTGCATGAGATCGGAGGTTATCCACAGGCTGCGGCCATCGCCACCACGTTGTCCGCCCGTCTGCGCAGAATGGGGTCATGACTGATGAGAGCACCGGACCCGCGAGGTCCACGGAGTCCCTGGAATCCATGCCGGACTGGGAGAAGCGCTTCAGGGCACCGCGGGTCGGGCTGCCGGACTGGGCGGAGGACGCGCCCCACCGTTCCCTCTTCGTCTCCAACGCGACCGGGACGTACGAGCTGTACACCTGGGATCGCGCGACCGGCGATCAGCGGCAGGCCACCGACCGCCCGAACGGCACCACGGACGGCACGCTGTCGCCCGACGGCGCATGGCTGTGGTGGTTCAGCGACACCGACGGTGACGAGTTCGGCGTGTGGATGCGGCAGCCCTTCGGGGGCGGTGACGACGAGCCCGCGACGCCCGGACTCGACCCCTCCTACCCCGCCGGGCTCGCACTCGGGCGCGACGGCACGGTGGTCGTCGGCCGGTCCACTGACGAGGACGGCTCCACCATCCACGTCCTCAAGGCCGCCGGCGACGGCGAACCGGCGCGCCCCGTGGAGATCTACCGGCATCGCGAATCGGCGGACGTCGGCGATCTGTCCCACGACTCCACGCTCATCGCGATCGAGCACACCGAGCACGGCGACGCCATGCACTCGGCGCTCCGCGTGGTCCGCCTCGACGGCTCGGTCGTGGCCGAACTCGACGACACCAAGGGCGGCACCGAGGAACTGGGCCTGGCCTGCCTCGGGTTCGCCCCCGTCGACGGCGACTCCCGGATGCTCGTCGGACACCAGCGGGACGGGCGCTGGGTGCCGATGATCTGGGACCCGGCGACGCACGAGGAGACCGCCCTGGCCATCGACCTGCCCGGCGACGTCGGCGCCGAGTGGTACCCGGACGGGTCAGCACTCCTCATCGAGCACAGCCACCACGCGCGCAGCGAGCTGTACCGCTACGAACTCGCCACCGCCGCACTGATACAGCTTGAAACCCCGGCGGGCACGGTCTCGGGCGCGACGGCGCGCCCCGACGGTTCCGTGGAGTACCTCTGGTCCTCCGCCGAACGGCCCCCCGCCGTCCGGTCCACGACGGGGCGCACGGTTCTCGACCCGCCCGGTATGAAGGCGCCGGGATCCGTACCGGTCACGGACGCGTGGGTGGACGGCCCCGGCGGCAAGGTGCACGCGCTCGTGCAGAAGCCGGAGGGCGAAGGCCCCTTCCCCACCGTCTTCGACATCCATGGCGGACCGACCTGGCACGACAGCGACGCCTTCGCCGGAGGACCCGCGGCCTGGGTCGACCACGGCTTCGCCGTCGTTCGCGTCAACTACCGCGGCTCGACCGGCTACGGGCGGGAGTGGACGGACGCCCTCAAGCACCGCGTCGGGCTCATCGAACTCGAGGACATCGATGCGGTGCGGGTGTGGGCCGTGGAGTCCGGCCTCGCGGACCCCTCCCGGCTCGTCCTCGCGGGCGGATCATGGGGCGGCTATCTGACGCTGCTCGGCCTCGGCACACAGCCGGACGTGTGGGCCGTCGGCCTGGCAGCCGTGCCGGTCGCCGACTACGTCACCGCGTACCACGACGAGATGGAGGCGCTGAAGGCGATGGACCGCACCCTGCTGGGCGGCACCCCGGAAGAGGTGCCGGAGCGGTTCACGGCGTCGTCACCGCTGACGTACGTCGACCAGGTGCGGGCGCCCGTCCACATCTCGGCGGGCATGAACGACCCGCGCTGCCCGATCCGCCAGGTCGAGAACTACGTCCGCAAGCTGGAGGAACGGGACGCACCGCACGAGGTGTACCGGTACGACGCGGGGCACGGCTCGCTGGTCGTGGAGGAGCGCATCAAGCAGCTCCGTATGGAGATCGACTTCGCGGAGCGGCATCTGCCGGCGACGGACTGACGCGGACAGTCCAACCCGGCGGCGAACCGTCCGCCCTTCCCGGCGGGGCCACAGTCCCCGCCGGGAAGGGGGCGCTGCCTGCGGGCGGGGGGGTGGGCTGGGGACTTGTGGAGGGTGGGGAGGGGCGGGGGGGGAGGGCCCCCAGAGAGGTGAACGAGCGGTGCCAGGCAAACCCCGCCGTGGAAGAGAAGACCCTGCCGCGCCAGCCGCACGACCCGCCGCCAGAGGCCCCGCCCCGCCAGCCGCACGACCCGCCGCCTCGGAGAGAGGTCGCCGCCCCGCCAGCCACACATCCCGCCGTGCCGGGCTGAACCGCGCCGCCGGACAGTACGCGCCCGCCCCCGTCAGGGACGAGCAGCCGTGGACTCGGCCTGCTCCTGCGACGGTTCCGTCTGCTCCCGCGCCTGTCCGGCGCCTCGCTCAGCACCTTGCTCGGCATCTCGCTCAGCACCGCGCTCGGCACCTTGCTGCGCGGAGGCCGCCGACTCCGGCGACGGATCCGCCTGCTGCTCCCCCGGGGACGCCGACGACTCGGCCTGCTCCGGCAGAAGACCCAGCGCGAGGTCGCGCTGGCTCTCCACCTCGCGGCGGACGAGTCGGAACCACATGAAGAGGACGAAGCCTGCGAAGACGAACCACTCGCCGGTGTAGCCGAGGTTCTGGAAAGCCTTGAGGTCGAGACCGGAGCCTTCGACGGCGGCCGCGGGCACCGCGCGCAGGCCGCCCGGTGTCTCGCCCTCGGGGAGGGTGATCCAGGCGTTGTGCACCGGATACGGCACCAGGTTGACCAGCGACGCGGCGCTGATCATGCCGACCTGGCCCTCGCTCAGACCGCCGTTCGCGTGGACTCCGCCCGTGCCTTGGTTCTCCGACGCCTGGAGCGCTCCGGTCACAGTGACCTCGCCGCGCGGCGGTGCGGGCACCCGTGCACGGTCGGACGCGTTGTCCGCGTCGCCGGGCAGCCAGCCGCGGACGACGGGGAGGGCCTTGCCCGCGTCCGTACGGAGCAGGGTGAGGACGTAGAAGCCGGACTTCTCGTCCAGCCGCCGGTCCGGGACGAGCAGTTGGTCGTCCTCGTAGCGGCCGGTCGCGGTGGCCGGCCGTCCCCAGGTCACCTTGGTGACGGGGAGCAGGCGCTCCAGCGGTTGAGCCTTCTGCGAGGCGTGGATGTCCTGGTCCCGCTTCGCTTCCTGGTGGGATTCGACGCGCGTCTCGAAGCGACCGAGCTGCCAGCTCCCCATGAACAGGCAGAAGGGCACGCCCAGCACGACGAAAAGATTGATGCCCCACCAGCGGGGCGTCAACAGGAATCGGTACACACCACCACGGTACGGGCCCCGGGCCGGGCGCCCCCCGCCGGGGTGCGCTTCACGCCCCGTCCGCCGACGCCCCGGTCGAACAGCGGACGGCCGGCAGATACCGGACAGCGGACCGCGAAGCGGCGGCGCCTCGACGGCTGACAGGCACCACAACCGTGGGCACCACGTGCGCACCACAACCGTGGGCACCACGTGGGCGCCACAACCGGGAGCCCGAAGACCCGGAGCCCCAAGACCCGGAGCCCCAAGACCCGATGCCTCAAGGCCCGGAACTCAAGACCCCCAGGTGGACGTCCGGCGGGGCGGGCCTCGAAGACAGGCCCGCCCCGCTCTCCTCCCCTCCCGAGGTCTTCACCGGGTGCGTTCAGGTGTCCTGCGCGGAGCGTGCCGCGCGGTCAGGACGCCTCCAGCGCTCCCGTGCGATAGATCGTCCCGGCGCAGGCGTTGCTGATCGTGGCGCTCGTCGCCGCCGGGTCGCCCGACTGGGGCGTGTGGCTGAGCACGATGCTTCCCGCGGGCGGTGCGGGGTCGTCCGCCGCCCCGTCGGCCGCGGGCTGTCCGCCCGGTTCGCCCGTGCCGCCCGGATCCGGTGAGTTGCCGGGAGCGGGGCAGCCGCCCGAGCCGCCGTCCGCCGGGATCCAGGCGAACTTGATCTCGTATGCCAGGCCCGGCTTGAGGATCACTCGCTGCGGCTCGGTGGCCGGATCGGGCAGGCCCGATGCGGCATCGCCCGCCGTGTGGTCGATGACGCTGATCCGGCTCCCGTCGGCGCCTCCCTGCGCGGACGCGACGACGAGACCGCCGCCGTCGATCGCGCATGCGCTGCCGGAGGTGTTGGAGACCCGGAACGATCCGTAGACGGTGCTCGCGCCGTCCAGCGTGCCGGGGGTGGCCCCGCCGCTGCTGAGCTGGTCTCGGGAGCAGACCGGAGAGGTGGCTGCCATGGTCTCGGACGGTCCGACGCCTGAACCGGCCGTACTGCCGCCCGGCTCCTCGGACTTGTCGCCCTTGCCGCCGCTCTTGCCGTCCTTCTCGCTGCCGCCGGTCTCGTCGTCGGACGGTGTGACGTCCGTGGAACCGTCTCCGTCGTCGGACTGGGAGCCGTTGGTGGCGCCGCCCTGCGCGACTTCGCTGTGTCCGGCGTTGGCGGGGCGGTCCCCGTTCTCGTCGGTCAGGGCGACGTGCATCAGTGCGGGGACGGCGGTGCCGACGAGCAGCACCGCGGCGGCCGCGCCGACGAAGGCCTGCCGCTTGCGGGCGCGGCGGGCGGGAACGGCGCGCCGGAGGTGTTCCAGGGCCTCTGGCGAGGGCTCGAGTTCGTCGACGGCGGTGTGCAGCAGCCGCCGCAGCGCCTCTTCGTCCGGGCGCATGCCGTCGTCAGGGCCCGTACCCGTACCGTCGTCGGGGCCCATGCCGCCGCCCGAACCCATGCTGCCGCCCGGGCGCGCCCCCTCGTCCGGGCCCGCGCCGGCATCCGTACGCGTGCCTGCGTCCGAGCCCGCTCGCTCATCCGAGGTCGCTGCCTCGTCCGGGTCCGCGCTCGCGTCCGTACGCCGATCGCCGTCCGTACGCCTGCCCTCGTCCGTACGCCTGCCCTCGTCCGTACGCCGGCTCGCATCCGTATGTCCGCTCGCATCCGTACGCCGATCGCCGTCCGGTCGTCCGTCCGTACGCCGACCGCCGTCCGGTCGTCCGTGCGTGCGCCGATCGCCTTCCGGCTGCTGGTCCTCGGGGCCGGAGGGTTGTCTCAGGTCGTGCAGCAGACCGTCCAGCCCCTTCGGGCTGTCGGGTCCGTCGTGCTGGTTGCTCATGCCGGGGCCTCCATGGCGACGCGCAGCGCCGCGATTCCCCGCGAACCGTACGCCTTGACGGAGCCCAGTGATATGCCGAGCGTCTCGGCGACCTGTGCTTCGGTCATGTCGGCGAAGTAGCGCAGCACGAGCACCTCGCGCTGCCTGCGCTGCAGTCCGCGCATGGCCTGGATCAACTGGTCGCGCTCCAGCTGCTCGTACGCGCCTTCCTCGGCGCTCGCCATGTCGGGCATGGGCTTGGAGAGCAGCTTCAGTCCGAGGATGCGGCGGCGCAGGGCGGAGCGGGAGAGGTTGACGACCGTCTGCCGCAGGTAGGCGAGGGTCTTCTCCGGGTCGCGGACCCGGTTGCGCGCGGAGTGCACACGGATGAAGGCTTCCTGGACGACGTCCTCGCAGGAGGCGGTGTCGTCCAGGAGCAGGGCGGCGAGACCGAGGAGCGACCTGTAGTGGGCGCGGTAGGTCTCGGTCAGGTGGTCGACTGTGGTGCCCGCTGTCATTGCGCCGTCAGAATCCTCGCGCTGCGACGGGATGCGGGCGGGAGGCACGGCGGGCACGGGCGCGATCACCGGCATGCCGCCGGTCGCGCCGAGACCGACCGGACGCAGTACCGCTGCGCCGGCCCCATGGGTCGCTGCCATGCCGAAAACCTCTGCCACGCTTGTTGGACACGCTGCCCCCCGTCAGGGTTGTACGCGTGAGCCACCGCTTTTACTGACGGACCAAATGCCCTCATGCGCACCATTCTTTCCTGAATGCCCCATTTGCCGCAGCGACTCGGAAGGACGACCACAAAGACGCTCCCCGCCCAACTGCCGGTTGCAGTAGGCGGGGAGCGAATTCTCGAACAGGCACATGTCCCGTATCAAGCGGCACGGACCATGTACTTGCTCACTCAATCTTCACAAGTCCAGCGGGGCTGTCGCACACCGTTCCGCGCGGCCTGCCGCCAGGAGCGTCCTACGCGGCCGCCAGCTCCGCGGCCACAAGTTCCGCGATCTGGGCGGTGTTGAGCGCGGCTCCCTTGCGGAGGTTGTCGCCGCAGACGAACAGCTCCAGCGCGTTGGGGTCGTCCAGCGAGCGCCGCACCCGGCCGACCCAGGTCGGGTCCGTGCCCACGACGTCCGCGGGCGTCGGGTACTCGCCCTCGGCCGGGTTGTCGCAGACCACGACGCCCGGCGCGGCGCTGAGGATCTCGTGCGCCTCGGCGACCGTGACCGGATTCTCGAACCGCGCGTGCACGGTCAGCGAGTGCGTGGTGATCACGGGGACGCGGACGCAGGTCGCGGTGACTCTTAGGTTCGGCAGCCCCAGGATCTTGCGGGACTCGTTGCGGACCTTCAGCTCCTCGGAGGACCAGCCGTCCTCCTTCAGCGAGCCCGCGAACGGCACGACGTTGTACGCGATCGGCGCCGGGTACGGGCCCAGTTCACCGACGGCGCGGCGTACGTCACCGGGCTGCGCGCCCAGTTCCGTACCCGCGACCTTGGCGATCTGCTCGCGGAGGGTGTCGATGCCTTCCTTCCCCGAGCCCGAGACCGCCTGGTACGAGGAGACGATCAGCTCGCTCAGCTCGAACTCGGCGTGCAGGGCGCCCAGCGCGACGATCATCGAGAGCGTCGTGCAGTTGGGGTTGGCGATGATGCCGCGCGGACGGGTCCGCGCGGCATGGGCGTTCACCTCGGGCACCACCAGGGGAACATCCGGGTCCATACGGAAGGCACCCGAATTGTCCACGGCGATCGCGCCCTTGGCGGCGGCGACAGGGGCCCACTGGGCCGAGACCTCGTCGGGCACGTCGAACATCGCGACGTCCACGCCCTCGAAGGCCTCCTCGCTCAGGGCGACGACCTCGACCTCCTCACCGCGCACGGTGAGCTTCTTGCCGGCCGAGCGAGGCGAGGCGATGAGCCGGATCTCGCCCCAGATGTCGGCACGCTCGGAGAGGATGCCGAGCATCACCGTGCCGACGGCGCCGGTGGCGCCGACGACGGCGAGAGTGGGCTTGTCGCCCGCGGCCCGGGCCGTTGTCATCGGCCCGTCCCTCCGTACACGACGGCCTCGTCGGACTCGCTGTCGAGTCCGAAAGCCGTGTGCACGGCGCGGACGGCTTCGTTGACGTCGTCGGCGCGGGTCACCACGGAGATACGGATCTCCGAGGTGGAGATCAGCTCGATGTTGACCCCGGCGTTCGACAGGGCCTCGAAGAAGGTCGCGGTGACGCCCGGGTTGGTCTTCATGCCCGCGCCGACGAGCGAGATCTTGGCGATCTGGTCGTCGTAGCGGAGGGATTCGAAGCCGATGGCGGACTTCGCGCGCTCCAGGGCGCCGATGGCCTTCTTACCCTCGGTCTTCGGCAGGGTGAAGGAGATGTCGGTGAGACCGGTGGAGGCCGCCGACACGTTCTGCACGACCATGTCGATGTTGATCTCGGCGTCCGCGATCGCCCGGAAGATCGTCGCGGCCTCGCCCGGCTTGTCCGGGACGCCGACGACCGTGACCTTGGCCTCGGACGTGTCGTGGGCAACCCCCGAGATGAGTGCCTGCTCCATCGGTAGTTCCCCTTGCTTGTGCGACTGGTGCGACTCGTTGCTGACCCAGGTGCCCTTCAGGCCGGAGAAGGACGACCGGACGTGGATCGGGATGTTGTAGCGGCGCGCGTACTCGACGCAGCGGTGCAGCAGCACCTTGGAGCCCGAGGCGGCGAGCTCCAGCATGTCCTCGAAGGAGATCCAGTCGATCTTGCGGGCCTTCTTCACGACCCGGGGGTCGGCGGTGAAGACACCGTCCACGTCGGTGTAGATCTCGCACACCTCGGCGTTCAGCGCCGCTGCCAGCGCGACGGCCGTGGTGTCCGATCCGCCGCGGCCGAGGGTGGTGATGTCCTTCTTGTCCTGGGACACACCCTGGAATCCGGCGACGATGGCGATGTTGCCCTCATCCACGGACGCCTGGATCCGGCCCGGCGTCACATCGATGATCCGCGCTTTGTTGTGGACCGAGTCGGTGATGAGTCCTGCCTGGCTGCCGGTGAACGACTGCGCCTCGTGTCCGAGGTTTTTGATCGCCATCGCCAGCAGCGCCATGGAGATCCGCTCTCCGGCGGTCAGCAGCATGTCGAACTCACGCCCGGCAGGCATCGGAGATACCTCCTGGGCGAGATCGATCAGCTCGTCCGTCGTGTCACCCATCGCCGAGACCACGACGACCACCTGGTGGCCGGTTCGCTTGGCTTCGACGATCCGCTTGGCGACGCGCTTGATGCCTTCGGCATCCGCAACGGAGGAGCCGCCGTACTTCTGCACGACAAGGCCCACGTGCGCTCCTCGCAACTCATGTCTTCCGGGGACCCCGAATCAGGATCCTTCGGTCGGCTCAGTTTAACGAGCAGGAGGAACTGGCCACCTCGGTATCACATCGCGAGACGGCGTCCCATTCAGTGATCATCGAGAGGACCCGCGACCCGCCGTGCCCGCTCCGCGGAAGCACCTGCCCGCCCTTGGGCAGAACACACGGAAACGTAATTCAGTTCACACGGAACGGGTGCCCGTGCGGATGCGGACGGTCCGCCGCTCCTCGTACGGGCCCCGGACGCCGTTGGGGCGGGGCTCAGCGCCGTGCGGGGCGCAGTCCCAGCGGTGCCGCGATCTCCTCGGCCATCACCCGGCCCGCCTCTTCCTCCAGCGCCCCGTCCTCGGCCGCCCCGGCGTCCGTGTCCAGGCCGTCGAGCTCGTCCAGCGGGGACTCGGTACGGATGTGGGCCAGCAGCGACTGCAGCGCACGCAGCGTGGCCGACGCCGTGGGCCCCCAGTTGGAGAAGTACGAGAACTGCCACCACCACAGCGCCTCGGTCACACGCCCCGCCCGGTAGTGGGCCATGCCGTGCCGCAGGTCGGTGATGATGTCCGCCAGGTCGTCGGAGATCCGGCACGCGACCGGCTCGCTGCGCGGTACGTACGGGTCGAAGACCTCGGAGTAGACGTCCGCGGGGTCCAGCAGCACGGCGAACCGCTCGCGCAGCTCGTCGACGTCGTCCGGCTCCGGGCCCGCGTCGGCCTCGTAGCGTTCGTCCGGGACGATGTCCTCGTGCGCGCCCAGCCGCCCGCCCGCGAGCAGGAGCTGCGACACCTCCAGCAGGAGATACGGGATCGCGCTGCCCGGCTCGTCGCCCTTGGCCACTTCCGTGACGGCGACGATGAAGCTCTCCACCTGGTCGGCGATCTGTACGGCGAAGTCGTCCGGATCCTGCTTGGCATCGTGGAGCGTGGCGTCAGACATCGAGAAGTCGTCTCCCTTCGAAGGCACGACCCAGCGTGACCTCGTCCGCGTACTCCAGGTCCCCCCCGACAGGGAGCCCGCTGGCCAGTCGCGTGACCTTCAGACCCATGGGCTTGACCATACGGGCGAGGTAGGTGGCCGTGGCCTCCCCCTCGAGATTCGGGTCGGTGGCCAGGATCAGCTCCGTGACGGCGCCGTCGGCGAGCCTGGCCAGCAGTTCCCTGATCCGCAGGTCGTCCGGGCCGACGCCCTCGATGGGGCTGATCGCCCCGCCGAGTACGTGGTAGCGGCCCCGGAACTCACGCGTCCGCTCGATCGCGACGACGTCCTTGGGCTCCTCGACGACGCAGATGACCGCAGGGTCGCGGCGCGGGTCCTGGCAGACCCGGCACTGCTCCTCCTGGGCCACGTTGCCGCACACGCCGCAGAACCGGACCTTCTCCTTGACCTCGGCCAGCGCGTGGGCGAGCCGGCGGACGTCGGCCGGCTCGGCCTGGAGAATGTGAAAGGCGATCCGCTGCGCGCTCTTGGGACCGACGCCGGGCAGCCTGCCCAACTCGTCGATGAGGTCCTGGACCACGCCTTCATACACGGATCGCCGTCTCCAATCATCTACCTGCTGCGTACGCTAGTTGATCCGTCCTAAGGACAGAATCAGCTCCGCTGTGCCCGGTGCGGGCGCCTGGTGCGAACGCTCCTCCGAGCGCCCCCGTCCCGCCCTCCGTTCATCGGTTCAGAACGGCAGCCCCGGCATGCCACCGCCGAGGCCCTGCGCGAGCGGGCCGAGCTTGGACTGCTGGAGATCCTGCGCGGCACCGGTCGCGTCCCGTACGGCCGCGAGCACCAGATCCGCGAGGGTCTCCGTGTCCTCAGGATCCACGGCCTTCGGGTCGATGACCAGGCCCTTGAGCTCTCCCGTACCGGTCACCGTGGCCTTGACGAGACCGCCGCCCGCGGAGCCCTCGACGGGGGTCTCGGCCAGTTCCTGCTGTGCCGCGGCGAGGTCCTGCTGCATCTTCTGCGCCTGCTGCAGCAACTGCTGCATGTCGGGCTGCCCACCACCGGGAATCACGGCTTCGCTCCTGGCATTCGACGACGTTTTTTCTTCAGTAGCCCGAGCCTACGTGCTGCGGCGGCACCCTGCCGTACGCCGTGGGGAGGAGTCGGCCGGGGAAGGCCGAGTGCTATGTGGGCCGGTGCGTGGGCCCGCATGTGGCCCGGCCCGTGGGCGAGTTGTGGTGACGGAGCGTCGCTCGGCGGTCACGCCCCCGTACGGTCCGCCGCTACTCGCTCGTGTACTCCTCGACGACCGTGGCCCCCAGCTCGCGGACGATCAGGTCGTGTCCGCTCAGGGCGGTGTCGTCGAGGTCGGGGTCGTCCTCCGCGGGCATGTCGTCCTCCAGCGCCATGGGCGGTGGGCCGGGGTCGCGGGGCGGACCCTGCTCGGGGCGTGCCTGCGGCTCGGGGGCCGCCGGCCGCTGCGAGGGCGCGGGTGCGGGGGGCCCGGACGGGCGGGAGGGCGGGGGCGACTGCGGCGCCGGCGCGGAAGGACGCGGACCGGCGGGTGCACCGCCCGGCGCGGCCGAACCGCCCGACGGGTCGACGATCGCCTCGATCCTCCACTGGACACCGAGCGCGTCGGAGAGCGCCTGCTTCAGGACGTCCTCACTGCCGCCGGTCACAAAGCTGTCGCGGGCGCCCGCGTTGGAGAACCCGATCTGGAGGGTGGTGCCGTCGAACCCGGCGACCTGCGCGTTCTGGCTCAGCAGGATCCAGGTGAAGCGGCGGCGGTTCTTGACCGCCTCGAGGATGTCCGGCCACATCTGCCGGACCTGCACGGCGCCCTGCGCGGCCGCCGGCGCCGAACCCGCGGGCGCCGAACCCGCGGGCGCCGAACCCGCGGGCGCCGAACCCGCGGGCGCGGCCTGCGCGGCGGGCGGCGGAGCGGGCGCGCCGGAGCCCGGGCCGGTCGCGTTCGTCTCCGGCCCGGCCGGAGACGGGGGGCTCTGGGAGGGGGCACTCGGCGACGGGCCCGTCTGCGAGCCTGCCTGGGACGGGGCGCTGTCCGAGCCGCGGGCGCCGGGCCAGGCACCGGGCTGCCGCCCACCCGTGCCCGGCGCGGTACCTGTCTCTGCCGTGCCGTCCTGCTGAGGCGCCGCACCTGCGGGCTGCGCCGCGGTGGGCCAGGCGCCGGGACGCGACGACGTACCGCCCGGGGGAGGCGTGCCGCCGGGGCC
The DNA here is from genome assembly GCF_040643575.1 of Streptomyces sp. NPDC047108. Classification (NCBI taxonomy): domain Bacteria; kingdom Bacillati; phylum Actinomycetota; class Actinomycetes; order Kitasatosporales; family Streptomycetaceae; genus Streptomyces; species Streptomyces sp. NPDC047108. The sequence goes on along the minus strand of NZ_JBEYUP010000002.1, from coordinate 679,664 downwards.
GCCCGGTGCTGGTGCTGCCGTGTCCGATGGTGCTGATGCCGCGGGCGCGGTGCCGTCCGGTGCCGCTCCGGATGCCGCGGGCCAGGCGCCGGGACGCTGTCCCGAGCCCTCCTGCGCGGGGCCGCCACCGCCGGGGCCGCCCTGCCCGCCGCCCCCTGGGCCGGCGGGCGCGGAGCCACCGGGCTGCGAGGCTTCCGGCGCGGCCTGCGGCTGCGAAGCCTGCTGCGGTTGCGAGGCCTGCTGCTGCTGGTGCTGGTGCTGGTGAGCCTGCCCCTCGGGGGCGCCGCCCGCCGGGCCTCGGCCCGGCAGCGCCGCACGGGCGGCCGCCGGTCCCGTCGGGCCGGCCTGGGGCGAGGGGGCGGAGGTGGCGGACGGGGTGTGGGCGTCGGGGCCGGGCACATAGCCCATGGCAGGCCCCGCCCCGGCCGCGGCCGGACCGCCCGCGAAGGGCGCGCCCCGCTCCAGACGGTCGAGCCGGGCCTGTACGGAACGCTCGTCCGCGAACGCCCCGGGAAGCAGTACGCGCGCACAGATCAATTCGAGCTGCAGCCGCGGCGACGTGGCCCCGCGCATCTCCGTCAGCCCCTCGTTGACGAGGTCGGCCGCGCGGCTCAGCTCGGCCGCGCCGAACACCGAGGCCTGGCCCTGCATCCGCTCGACGACATCCGCCGGGGCGTCGATCAGACCCTTCTCCGCCGCGTCGGGCACCGCGGAGAGGATCACCAGATCCCGCAGCCGCTCGAGGAGATCGGCGACGAAGCGGCGCGGGTCGTTCCCGCCCTCGATCACGCGGTCCACGACCTCGAAGGCGGCACCGCCGTCGCCCGCCGCGAAGGCGTCGACGACACCGTCGAGCAGCGACCCCTCGGTGTACCCGAGGAGGGCCGTGGCCATCGCATACGTCACACCGTCCTCGGCGGCGCCCGCGAGGAGCTGGTCCATCACGGACATCGAGTCACGTACGGACCCGGCGCCGGCGCGGACGACGAGCGGCAGCACGCCGTCCTCGACGGAGATCTTCTCCTGGCCGCACACGGCGCCCAGATACTCGCGGAGCGTGCCGGGCGGGACGAGACGGAAGGGGTAGTGGTGCGTGCGCGAGCGGATCGTGCCGATGACCTTTTCGGGCTCCGTCGTCGCGAAGATGAACTTGAGGTGCTCGGGCGGCTCCTCGACCACCTTCAGCAGGGCGTTGAACCCCGCTGACGTGACCATGTGCGCCTCATCGATGATGTAGATCTTGTAACGGCTCGACGCGGGACCGAAGAACGCCTTCTCGCGGAGTTCGCGTGCGTCGTCCACACCACCGTGGGACGCCGCGTCGATCTCGATCACATCGATCGACCCCGGCCCGTTGCGCGCGAGATCGCGGCAGGACTGGCATGAACCGCACGGCGTGGGCGTCGGCCCCTGCTCGCAGTTCAGGCAGCGCGCGAGGATCCGGGCGCTGGTCGTCTTGCCGCAGCCGCGCGGACCGCTGAACAGATACGCGTGGTTGACCCGGTTGTTGCGCAGCGCCTGCTGCAGCGGATCGGTCACGTGCTCCTGCCCGATGACCTCGGCGAAGGTCTCGGGGCGATAGCGGCGGTACAGCGCGAGTGACGACACGCCTCCGACGATATCGGCCCCCGCCGACAACCGGTCGCGCCCCAAGCCCCGCGGGAGACAAGGCCCGCGCGGGGGCGGGCTTCGTACGCGTACGAAGAGGGGCGCGGCGCAGGGGCCGACACACAGCGGCGCAGGGGCCGGACACGCAAGGGCCCCCCACGCACCCACCAGAGCTCACTTACCCTTGCTGCCTTCCGGCCCTGGGGGAGTTCGGTGAGATAGCGCCGCGTGAGGGGCTGACCCCCACCCTAGCGGATCGACCCCGGTGCTCGGGCCCGGGGGCACTCGCTCGGCCCGCCGGGAGACGGCTCGGGGGAACGGGTTCGCGAGCACTGCTTTCGGTCTTGTATTGTTTCCGGCGGAGGATTCGCCTAGAGGCCTAGGGCGCACGCTTGGAAAGCGTGTTGGGGGCAACCCCTCACGAGTTCGAATCTCGTATCCTCCGCACCCGCCCGCCAGGGCAGACCGAAGGCCCCGACCGATCAAGGTCGGGGCCTTCGGCGTTGATCCGTCTCAGTTTCCGTCTCAGTTGGCCTTCGGCGGCTCCCAGATCGCCTCGCCGATTTGCTGAGCGACCTTCCGCAGGATGGTTCCGGTGACGTGCATGTACCGGGCGCGCATCCTCGCCGCTCCCCCGGGCTCCCATCCCATGATCGCGTCCACGACCACATCCGGTACCCCGAGGAGCAGAAGCACGGTCGCAGCGGTGTGGCGTGCGTCATGCAGTCGCCCATCCCGTACGCCCGCGTCCCGAAGCAGCCGCTTCCACACGTGGTAGTCGGTGTTCGGGCTCAGCGGCCCACCGACCGGCGAGGCGAAGACGTACCCCTTGTCCTCCCAGTCCGTGCCCGCCTCCAGCCGTTCCCCCTCCTGCTCCTCCTGGTGCTGCCGGAGAAGCTTGATCAACGGATCTGGCAGACCGACCGTGCGCCGTCCGGCGCGTGACTTGGTGCTCTTGTGCTCGCGGCGGATCTGCTGGCGCTGCGGGCAGTAGCCAGCCTTCCTGCCGCACGGGTCGTCACCGCAGCCGTGCGCGGCGCAGGTACGTCGAGAAGCGGCGCCACAGAGCTCCTGCGTGCGCGTTCCACAGCACGGCCGCTTCGTAGTCGTAGGTGTCCGGGTCGATCGGGGTGCCGAGGGCTTCGTCCTCCTGGTCGTGGAGCACCCCGCACCGGCAGCGGCGGACTGAACCGGCAGGTCCCGAGGGGCGATTGTGGACCGGGCCGAAGCTCGGGGCGGTGAAGGTGGCGAAGACGCGCGGGTGTGCGGCGACGTGTTCGGGAACGCCTTTGCCGCCGCGGAGTCCGGAGGTGATCAGGTGGAAGGTGTCGCGGCGGTAGACCTCGGCGCAGGCCTGGCAGCGAGTCGTACGGCGGTTGTTGCAGCGGACCAGGAGGTGGCCGGCCGGGAGGGTGGTGGAGTCGATTCGGTGGAGGACATTGCCAATTTCGCCGGTCCGAGTGTCGACGTCGTACTCGGTGCGGTGGCCGTCGAGGCGGATCGGATGGGTGCATCCGCCGAGGCCGGAGAGCTGACGGAGCAGGCCGGGCATGGTGCCGAACGAGGCCAGTCGACCGAGTTCGGGCAGCGGAGGCGGAGTGGCGCGGGTGATGATGGCTTCTCCTTCGGGCTCAGGTCGGAAGGAACTGGACCTCCGGGGCGGCGGGATGCTTGGCGGTATCGAGTCCGCCCCGGAGGCCGGGAGTTCAGCGGCGGGTGTCCCGGAGCAGGGAGCGCAGGACCACAGCGGCGACGGCGACCGAGATCGCTGAGACTGCGACGGCGGTCAGAAGCGCGGTGAGGACGACTCCGCCGACGAGCACGGTGGCTATGGCCCCGGTGCTGACGTTGAGTTGGGACGCCCCACGAGGAGCTGGCAGCGGAGCGGCGGGTGCGTGGCTGTGCTCGGCGGGTGGGGTCGGGTTGTCGGGGTACTTCGGCAGCAACACGGCGAAGATCTCCTTACCTACTCGTCTAGTCATGTGAGCCGTTGACGATGTCCACGCCGGAGCGAGTGCCGGACTCGATCGCCGGGGCCATGAAGGTGTGCGAGAGCCAGAAGCCGAAGAGCGTAAAGAGGACGACGACCCAGGTGCGGACGCCGAGGAACTTGACCGCTCCCCAGGCGAAGAAGCCGAGGACGACGACGAGCGGGAGGCTGACGGTCACGGGGCGAGTCCTTTCAGCGGACGGGGCAGCGGTGGGTGCGGGCGGCCAACTCGGCGGCGGCGCGGCTGTCGTAGTCGGAGGAGAAGCCGCATCGCGGAGCAGTGCAGGCGGCGGTGTGCTTCTCCTGGCCGCGACCGTCGTAGGAGGTGCCCACCCGGACGGGGCCGATGCGGATGACAGCGCGGAAGCGGCGATGGGCAGTCATGCGGATCTCCTGTCAGAGGTGGGCTGCGACGGCATCCGCCATCGGTACGGGGACCCCGAGCCGGGCGCGCAAGGTAGGTGTGTCGATGGGGGTGCCGGTGCGGCTCAGGTGGTCGGCGGCGACCTTGCGGGCGTGCTCGACGAGCGCGGCCGGGACGGACACCGCAGGTGGAACGGGAGCTGGCGTGGGCGCCGGTTCCTCGGTGTGCTCGGCGGACGGTTCGAGGGTGGCCTCGATGTCTTGCCGCTCAGGCTCGTCCTTCACCGTCGCCGGGGCGGAGTGGGCCAGCAGCGTGCCGCCGAGGAAGGCGACGGCGGGCCAGCCCGCGACGAGGATGCGGAGCCACGCCGGCACCGCGTTCATGTCGAGGAGTCCGGCGGTGGCGATGTTCGCACCGAGCGATGCGGCGAGCGCGATGACGAACCAGCACCATGCTGCCGCTTTGTCCTCGCCGGACCGCAGGCGCCGCCAGGCCGCCACGAGCAGCAAGTCGACCGAGACCGGGTAGGCCCAGGCCTTCCACCCGTCCTGTCCCGCAGCTGAGGCGATGTCGTGCAGGTGGGCGAAGGACAAGGCGGCGGCGATGACCGCTTGGACGAGCACCGCGTCGACGCGGGCCAGTTGGGCACGCATGCTGCGGCTCCTTCCGGATTCAGGCATGGGAGGGGTAGGGACGTGGCGTGAGGCGGTCACGCCGACCGTGGAGGGGTTGCGCAGCTCAGTCGGTGACGGGGCGCGGTCGCATGACCGGGGCCGGGGAATCGACGGGCGGAGCAGGCACGTCGGGCCGGAAGGGCTTGAGCGCGGCGAGATCGGGCACCAAGTGGGCCGTCTCCTGACAGATTTCGGCAGCGTCACCGAGGGAGAGGTACGGCGTACGGATACGGGACCAGCCGCCGGAAGTGTCACCGGCGACGGCCAGGCCGGGGCGTTCGGGCGCGATGGCGCAAGCCGCGGAGACTGCCTCGGGGGCGATGTCGCCGAGTGCCATCTTCGCCGATGCCTCGTCGTTCACGCGGTGGCAGACGCGGCCGGTGAGCTGGGCCCGCAGCATGGTCGCCCCCTTGCCCAGCTCGGCGCCGAAGCGCTGTCCGCAGACTTCCAGGTAGATGCCTGCCGCACGGCCGAGCTGGGCGAGGCGGATGAGCTGGGTGACCATCTCATCCCGTCGTTCCTCGTCCTTGCGTGTGGCGACGAGGAACAGCTCGGCGACCTCGTCCACGAACAGCACGATCGGGACAGGCCGTTGCTTCTCGGGCAGTCCCCAGATGTCGGAGGTGATCTCCTCGTTCGGGGTGCCCGGTGCTATGCCCTGACGGGCCCTGATCAGGTCGTATCGATTCTCCATGGCTTGGACCAGGACGGGAAGCAACTCGGCTGCCTGGTCAGGATCGGTTGCCAGCCCGGAGAGGCGCGGGGCGAAGGGGGCCAGCTCCACGCCGCGCTTGCAGTCGATGCCGACAAGGGCGACCGGCTGCCGGGCGAGTCCAGTGATGAGGTGGCGCAGGTACATGGACTTGCCCGAGAGCGTTGCGCCGAGCGTCAGTTGATGCGGGATGGTGCGGTAGTCGCGGACGAAGGGTGTGGCGTCCTCCCGCATCGCCACCGGAACCTTGAGGAAGTCTCCGGTGAGCTTGCGCGGCATGCGGACCCGCCGCAGGACGTCGAAGCCGACAAGTCGCAGTTCGACCACACCCGGCTTGACCGTGGTGACGTACACGGCGTGAACCCCCCAGGCGTGGCGGAGCCGTTCGGCCGATGCCGCGACGTCGGCGGGTTCCTGTCCAGGAGCGAGCCGGAGGCGTAGCCGCAGCCCGGTCGATGTGGGCCGGATGAGGCCCCGGCGCGGCGGTACGGGACGGACTTCCCGGCGAGTGGCTGCCTTGACGGCGAGTGCGCGTAACCGGGAGGGGGCCACGGTCAGCCCGCACGCCTCCATGACGGAGCTGTACGAACTGAGCATGCGCACGGTCGACAGCGGCAGGCCGACCGTGGACCAGTAGACGCCGGGGTGTTGGGCCCGGGCGTAGGCGGCCCCGCCGCCGAGTGCGACGACAGGACCACCCACCTCCAGAACCGTCGAGAGATCGGTCATCAGGCCGTGGCTCCCATGGCGGTCGGGAACTCGGAGGGAGTCACGGCAGCAGCGCGGTAGGCGATGCCGTGACGCTGCTGCCCGTTGAAGACGCTCTCCCACGGACGGGCGGCCAGACCCGGCAGCGAGACCGGCGCACCGAGCGCCAGGCCGTCCGACACCCCGCTCTCCGGCACGGTGACCTTGATCAGGGCCGACTCCCCCTCCTCGATGTAGACGACGCCGAGCGTCATCAGCGACTCACCACTCACGGCATCCTTTGCGACCTCGCCTGTCTGACGGTCACGGACCTTGGGCTCAGGAGCCTCGGTCAGCAGGATCGTGGCGGCCGAGGTCTCCACACGGATGGTGCGCATGGCACTCTCCTATCTACTCGTCTATACAAGGTGCGATCCACGAGCGCGGCGCCCGGGAACGGTGACCACCTTGCCACACAACTTGCCCACTCGTCTATACGAGTATGCCTGTCGGCGTGTACGAGTCCGCAGAAGTGGCCTCGCGCACCGCCGGTCAGGTCGCCGGGAGCTGGTACGACAGGACGTACGCGTCCGCCGCCATGACCGTGTCGCAGACCTCCACAGCCCGCCGCTCGGTGTCGTATGCCGTGCGGATCAGGTGGATGACCGGGACCCCGGAAGCCAGCCGCAGCGTCTTCACCTCGGCCGGCGAGGGCATACGGGCGCGGATTTCCTCCTCGAAGTGGTCGAGGTGGTGGCCCAGTTCCTCAAGTCGGGCGTAGATACCGCCGGGACCGGGGTTGGGCTCGGCGATCTGCGTGCCCCGGGCGATGTCGAGCGGGAGGTACGACGTGGCGAACTCGACCGGCCGGCCATCGAGCAGATACCGCCGACGACGAGCGAGCACCCGCCGCACGGAACCGAGGCGCGTGGAGATGTCCTGGCTCGCCTTCTCCTCCTTGACCTCAAGGCTGTCCACCTGCGGATGGCTGCCCGCGGCGTCAGCCTCGACGATGAACGCGGACTTCCCCTGCTCGCGGTGGCGCCTGGCGAATCGATCCGAGGCAAGTCGTCGGACGGGAGGCCGGGGCCGGACGAAGACGCCCTTGCCGTGTTCGGCGTGGACCAGGCCCTCGCTCTGGAGGACGGAGAAAGAGTTCCGGACCGTCATACGGGAAACCCCGTAATGCTCGACGAGTTCAGCCTCCGAGGGCAGCTTTTCACCTTCCTTGAACCGCCCACGATCAATGGCCTCGCGCAGCTGGTCGGCGATCTGCCGGAAGACCGCACGATCACTCGTGGGGTCGAGATCACCGAGAAGGCTCGGGAGTGAGGTCACGGGTACTCCTTTAGGTATCTAGACGTGTGGGCGAGTTCTCTTGCTACGGTGGAGAGCCTAGTCAGCCGAGAGGGCCGAGGAACGTGAGCACTGACCGTCCGCACTCCGTGAGCGTTGCCGGAGTCATCGTCGACGACCAGGGCCGGGCTCTCTTGATCAAGCGCCGCGACAACGGCCACTGGGAGCCGCCGGGCGGAGTCCTCGAACGCGAGGAAACCCTCCCCGAAGCTCTCCAGCGCGAAGTCCTCGAAGAGACCGGCATCAAGATCGCGCTTCCCGCGACCCTCACCGGCGTCTACAAGAACATGAAGGGCTTGATCGTCTCCCTGGTCTTCCGCTGCCAGGCCGCTGACGGGACCCCGACCACCGGGGACGAGACCCGCGCACTGCGCTGGGTCACCCGCGAAGAAGTGATCGAACTCGCCGACGAGGCATACGCGATCCGCGTCCTGGACGCATTGAACGCGGTATCCCCGCCGGCCATTCGCGCCCACGACGGCGTGAAACTCGTCTAGCCCGAACCCGCTGCACATGGCGGCCTACCTGCACGAAGGAACTTGTATGCACGAGTATACGAGCACCGCCCGGGTCTGGGGACTTACTTGCCCAGGTTTTCCGGAAGAGGTCAGCCGGGCCCGCCGCTGGACGCGGGACATCCTGCGGGGATCGCCGCTGGTCGAGGACGCGGAACTGATCGTGAGCGAGCTGAGCGCGAACGCGATCCTCCACACGGCCAGCGGCGGAGAGTCCGGCAGCTTTCATCTGGCTCTCGGCGTCTCACCTCGGGTGATCGCCCTGTCGATCACGGACGACGGCGGGACGGGAAGTGCCCCGAAGGTTGAGGACCCAGGGGAGGACGCGGTACACGGCCGAGGCCTGGGCATGGTCAGCGTGATCGCCCACCGGGTCGTGGTCCACGACAGCCATGGCGGCCACACGGTCACCGCGGAGCTCTTCACCGGCACACGTCCCGGAGGCAGTCCGTGCTGACATCGCCTGGCACCGTAGGCTTATCCGCGGGCAACGAGCACCCCAACTACCGCTGCTGGGCAGCCGCCTACTCCCTACGCGGAGGCAGTCCAATCCCTCTCGGCGGCCACAGAGCAACGAGCCCCCGCCTCGCACTGCGCTGGCTCCGCGAACGCGCCGGCCACATCACAGACCAGCTCGACGCCCCGTACGCACGACCAGGCCGACACTGGCTGACGGACGAAGCCGAACATGAACGAGCCCTGACGTACCTGACCACAGGCACGGCCTACCAACTCACCCTGTACGACGAGCACACGCGCTACGTACTTGTAGCCAGCCCGCCGGGGGCATCATCGTGAATGGACTCGTCCGCGGCTACTGGTGCGAGTGCTGGACACAAGACCTCGCGCGAGCCCAACAGCCGACTCTCCTCGGCTGCTTCGACGCCGCATCAGCCACACAGGCAGACCGATGGATCGCCGTCGCACTCCGGACACTCACACCTGCACTCGATGCACAGGCCTCCGAGAAGGCATGGGACTGGCTCGGATCAGGCCGCATCGAGACCAGGCGAACCCTCATGCGCTCAGAGGCATGCTCGGTATCCATCACCCAATCAAGCACCCGCATCACATGGACTGCCCGACCAGTGATCTTCCTGCCGCTCGCTCATCGCCATGGAGTGCAACTCCCAGCCTGCGTAGACGACTTCAAGCCCTACGCCACAGACTGAGTTATAACTTTCTCTACTGGTTCAAGGCCCGCGCACGGCGCGGGCGCGCGCCGCCTCCACGGCGCGGCCGGCCTCCTGTCTTCGCCCCGGCTGGCCGCGCCCGGCGGCGCGCTACGTGCAGCGGGCAGAGCAGAGAAGACCCTCCGTGGCTGGGCCCGGTCGGCTCCACGGCTTTAGCCACCTCCCCGGTCCGGGTCCCGCGTCGAGCAAGACCAGGGGGCCACTCGTTCAAATTCCGGGCAGCTCCAAAGACTGCCCGAGATGCCAGCTAGCGTACGGCCCCCTGATCATGCTCGACCCCAAACCGGGCAGGCCACCGGCCAAACCCGCTCCGCCGACCTGTTGAGGACGCCAGCCGGCACGAACGGCCGTGCCCTTAAGACCTTCTGACGGGTCGTAGCGTCCAGCTAGACCCATCCTGTAACTTTGCGTGGTCTTCGGTCTCAGGAAGGGTGGCAAGGTGAGCATCAGGCGGCGGCTGCCCACTATCGAGCGTGTCGGGTTACAGAATTTCTCCATCTACAAAGAACGTCCGACGCTTGAAGTGGATATTCAGCGCGGCGTCTTTTGTCTCGCAGGGGCGAACGGACTCGGAAAGTCGTCATTTCTCGCAGCCATCAATTTTGGCCTTACGGGGATCGTGGCGAACCCAGACCGTAGCGCCTTTGCCTCTACTCGCAAGTTCTACACGAATAACCTAGAATATTCGCGACATTACTTTGACGGTCGAATCGAAGAGTTGGACCGAGATGCCGCGGAAGTGAGTTTGCAATTCACAGTCGGATCGCGACAGTATGAATTGACGCGAAACCTCTTCGAGCCCGAAGCCTTGCGCTTCTTGCGCATCGTGAACGACGCTGGTGAAATCGTCAGCATCGAGACAGACGACGATGACTTGCGCCACGAAAATTACAAGAACCTTCTCCTTGAAGATTGCCACCTAAGCAGTTTCGATCAGTTCGTATTTCTTCAGCACTTCCTGCTCACGTTCGACGAGCGGCGCCATCTACTCTTCTGGGATGAGCAGGTAACAACCCCTATGCTCTATCTCGCTTTTGGCATTCACGCCGAAGATGCCAAACGGGCAGATGAGCTGACCCATGCCGTAAATAGGGCCGAGTCTCAACGCCGAAACGCGCAATGGCAAGTGACAACCGCCCGTAGACGGATGAAGGAAATGGGAGTCGCGGACATCGATGAGGCTGCACTTGAGAGCCTCGTTGAGAAGCATCAAAACTTGGTAGACCAGGTAGACGCTCATGCAAGCGAACTCCACAGGCGTCAGCGCGAGGCGGCAGACGCAAGGCTCGACCTTGCCAACGTGAGTGCAGAATATCAGGCTCTCAGGCATCAATACGACCAAGTCTTCTCTCATCGGTTGAAGAGTCATTCAGCTCCGCGCTTCCACCCGCTGGTAGTCGACGCCCTACAATCCAACAGGTGCGGAGTATGTGGAACCGAGGACGCCCATATCAGTGCAAGACTATCCGAGAAGCTGGGCAGTCGTTCCTGCCCGTTCTGCGATTCCACAATTGAGCAAGAGTCACCGACTGCCGAGTCTTTCGAATCCCTCAAGCAAGTTGACGCGGAACTCGCTGCGACACGCGAGAGACTAAAGGCCGCTCAAGTGCGTCGCGACAGACTCGATAAAGCGGTTGACGAAGCACTGAAGCTTCACAGCAGCTCAACCGAGGCTCTGGAAGATTTTGAGGCCGCCAATGAAAAGGCGCTACCCACTTCCGACGGTAGTATTTCGAGTTTACTCGATCAACGACGCCTAGCTGAAGCTGAACGCAAGCGAGCCACGGAACGAAGGGATGAGTGGCGTGATAAGCGGGATGCAGCCAGGCGAGAACTAGAGCCGCTACAACGCGCCTTGCGCTCTGCCTACGAAACAGCGGAGACAGAGTTCGTACCTGCATTCAGGGAACTGGCCCGTCAATTCCTGGGACTCGACCTCGATGTCTTCCTAGACACAGCAGACAAGACCCGCTTCGTACTCGGACTTGAAGTACAGGGAACCCGTCGCCGTGCCACAACCGCCCTCTCAGAAAGCCAGCGATTTTTCATCGACATAGCACTACGCATGGCCCTGATCCAACAGATGACAGAATCCGGCGAATCAGTCACTAGCTACATAGACACCCCCGAAGGCTCTCTGGACATCGCGTATGAGGCGCGCGCAGGCGCGATGTTTGGCAAGTTCGTCCTCGCCGGCAAGAACATGATCATGACCGCGAATATTAATGCCAACCAGCTACTTCTACGGCTGGCTGAGGTTTGCGGGTCAGAGCATATGGAGCTTGTAAGGATGACCGACTGGTCAGCCTTGAGTGAAGTGCAGGCAAGCGAGGAAGCTCTCTTCGACGAAGCGTACTCGCGGGTGGAAGCGATTCTGTCCAGCGCAGAAGACCGGCAAAGCACGGTGCAACTGTGACATTGAGCCCAGACGCTGTATTTGACACTCTCACCATCAGCAAAGAGTTATCCGTCGTGTCGGGCGGAGCGACCGAGGGCGAGACTAGTCTATTTGCGTATCTTTCCTGCCTTCTCTCCGTCTATGAGGGAAACCCGCCAAGCGAGTGGGGATACCAGTTCTCGGCAACGCACTCTGCCGCACCTTATAGTGAATCGCTTTCTTCAGCTGTCGACCAACTCAAGGTTTCCTCCCTACTTGTTTCTGGCTCCTCCGGGCTGCAACTATCCAACGCCGGACTCGACGAGTGGCAACAATACGCTTCTCTAGGGCGATTCCAGGCTCGCATGCCATACCTCACAGGAGCTTGCGGAAGCACTCTGATAATTCCCCTCCCAGCAGTGGGAGAATCGATCAGCGCCGAGCCTTCATTGCGCCGGGCCTTGGAGCTATCGAGTAAACGCGAGCTCCTTGGCGAGGGTGGTCGCGAGACTCTGATGGAGCATTTCCAGGCAGTTTCCAAAGCCGTCCCTGAAGCCGAAGATCTCATGATTCCGGCGGTCGTTTGGCTCGAGTATCTCTCAACGACGCTCGACGGCGCCGGGCAGCTCCGCCCGTCTGAAGAAGCCGACAACTGGGCCGTATAGGGGGTAGCGGTGCTGGTAGATGCAAAGGCGATGGCGGACATTGCCCGTGATCTATTTGCGGTAAAGGTCCATCGCGAGCTTGGTTCCGCGGGTGCTCAGACGCTCCGCGAACTGATTACCCGTGTCAGGGAAACACACGATGCTCTAACCACCGAACGACTGGCCAAAGGGCTCACTGTCATACGCACCCTAGGCACTGGCTCGGTCGAGGCTGGCGTGGCTCCAGCCGTATTTACTCAAACACGTGAGTTGACGGCGTGGTACCGGCAAGAAGCAGGTCCCCTGTCTATTCACTTCGAACACGACGGCAACATACGCGCCTGGTGCGCTGAGATAGACACAACCGCTATCAACGGACAGTTTGTCTCTTATCGCTACTCAGGCCACCAGAAAGAGCAAATCCTCACTCCCGGGGGAGCGCACACCGTACCAACCATTGCAAATTTTCCGAGTTACTTCGCGGTCCCGTATTTTCTGGATCTTCGAGAGTCCCTCGTCCGGTACGGCACCATTTCAGTTCGTCACGCACAGTGTGACATCTTCCGCACTACTTGGAGGGAGCCTGCACGTCTCGTCTTCGTAAACAAGCCGGAGGCAACGATGCGTCGCTCACTTCAGCAGTACCTGCGGGCCTCTCTACGTGATCACGGTCCTATCCAAGTGATGCCGGAGCAGAATGTTAATGAGACCAAGCCCGTAGATATCAAGGTTACCTGGACCGCTTCAAACCGTGTTGCCCTGATCGAGATAAAATGGCTCGGCCTTAGTCACGACGCCACTAAGCAGACCAAGACACCCTATTTCGCTGCGCGCGCGAAAAGCGGTGCTCAACAGCTCGCCGACTACCTGGACTCTTACCATTCCAACGACCCCGACACGGAAGCTCGCGGATACCTCGTGGTATTTGATGGCCGCCGAAAAGGCATCACACCAGAAAGCGCGAGCGTGAGTTACGCCGATGGCTTCCACTACGCGAACGAGGAGATCGACTACCCAGTTGAGTTACTCGCGAGGCACGACTTTGACACACCCGTGCGATTCTTCTGTGAGCCAGTATGCGAGTAGCTACCGCACATATCTCAGTCGACCTCAAAGCCATGCGAGCCAATGATAACGTGAGCCATTGAACATGATTAACGCAAATCCCAGCGTAGAAGCCCATTACGAAGCACTCGAAGCCCAATGGAATTCGGTTAATGGCTCACTTCAATTTGAACGCCTAGTCGTACCTACAGGGAACAGCGATTCGCCATTTCACAGGTGGTTCCACCTTAAGGAGGCTTTCTCGAGAGACCTCTTGCCCACGATGCTAAAGCAGTTGAGTTTTGAAGGAATGCCGGAACTCAAGGTCTTGGACTGCTTTGCTGGTGGCGGTACGACCCTCGTGAGCGCGCTCGAATTGTCCTCCCAGGTTCGCGTTTCAGCAACTGGGATTGAGCGAAATCCTTTTCTGCATCACGTCTCAAGCAGTAAGGTCATGGCTCTGCAGGCAGGGCCAGCCCTGGCTCAGCAACTAAGAAGGGCCTACGCGAAAATAGAACGACTCTACACGAGCGATACTCCTTTCGTCGCCGATACTCCCGCGCTCTCAACTTTCTCCAATGAAGCATACTTTCCACCCGTCCTGTTGACTTCGTTGTTGCGTATCAAAGCAGCAATTGAGCATTGTGATGTGTCGACTCCCACGCGTGACCTGCTGCTCACTGCCGCCGCCTCCTGCGTAGAATCTTCGAGTCGACTTCGCAGAGATGGACGAGCCCTTCGCTACGCTTCAGAAAGGCAGCCCAGGGAGCCATGGGTTGAGTTTTCCATTCGCGTTCAGCAAATGATTGAGGACACAGAGAGCTCCCTGTCGACTACCGGCTTCGCGTCCGTAATACTCGGAGACGGAAGGCGGCCACTGCAACACATCGACGAGTCGGATAAGAAGGATCTGGTAGTCTTCTCTCCCCCTTATCCAAATAACATTGACTACACCGAGATATACAAAACAGAAGCCTGGTATCTGGGATTCTATGAGGATGCGGACCAGTTCCGTTCTCAAAGGTTTAGGACTCTGCGAAGTCACCCTAGCGTTCGATTCTCTGACGAGTACGACTACGAGTCCTCTGGCGATGCAGAAGCCGTACACGAGTTGCTCAAACCAATATTGGATGCCGTACCTGAAGATCGATATGCCACCGGCAGGAGGCAACTGATCAAGGGTTACGCTGACGATATGCTCACGCTCTTCCGTCATTGCCGGAAGATCATCTCTAGTGAAGGTCGCCTAGTCTACGTCGTTGGAAATTCAGCTCACGGAAGCGGAAACGGTCTCTTTGTGATCGCTGCAGACCTCATAATGGCCCGTCTCGCTGAGCTCGCGAACTGGCACGTGGAGGAGATCTCCGTAGCGCGCAGTCTGCGACGCCGCGTGACGAATTCACATTTTCTCCGAGAAAGTGTCGTGACGCTATCTCCCTCCTAGCAGAAGTGACATGATCGAAGCAGGAGCAGCAGGGCTGCTCCGTCAGCCCTGGTCACAACGACTCGGGGCGCCCTGGACCCGAAGATGCTGCGGGCGGAGCCCTCTGACATCTACGGCTGACATCAACGACGACGGATGCCAGCGAATCCGGGGGGATGCGGACAGCAGTGCAAGCGCCGCGATCGGTGAACAGTAAGCCCACCCGATCGAACTCCTAAAGCGGGTGTCGCAAGCTCGAATCATGCCGGAGGCGAGGTGGGAAGGCGTCAAATCAGGAGAGGCCTCCACCCGGGCCATGTTCTCGCTGTTTCAGGTGGGGTTCCACCCGCGTGCGCTGCCGACGGCAGTCGTCGTTACGCCAGCTCGCGATCCACTTGGTGCAGATAGCTGAACGGGTGCTCATTCCTCGCACGGAACAAAGGGCAGATTTCACGGGTAGCGATATTGAACCCGATGCTGCCCGCTATGCCAGCTGCCCAAGCAAGATCGGGGACAACCAACGCACCTGCTGCGGCTGTAGCCACTCCCACAGTGACTGAGATGGACCTCTGCACCCAAGCCATACGGCTGGCTCGTGTGGCCGCCTGGTAGTCCTCACGTGCCTGTTTCAACCCCATCCGCATGCGTTCCAGCACATCGGCCGGGTGCTCCCATTCGCGGCGCAAATCGCAGAGCATGGTCTGAGTGGCGTTCATCAGGCGTTCCCGCTCGGTGGCATATTTTTCACGAAAGGCCAGGACTTCTGATGTCGGGGTGCCCGGTGCTGGCATGGGCAGCAGACGGCCAAGCTCGACTCGCCAGGCTGCCACACCGAAGCCAGGAGCCATCGACCGCAGCAACGTCTCGTGGGCGGATCGTTGATCTGTGTACGGCGTGTAGGCGCGAGTGTCAGTCGCGAGAGCCACCTCGTTGGCTAGTGTGCCGAGCACCAAGAGGCGCACATCCCGAGATACAGCGAGACCCGCACCACGCCGGCTCTCCAAGTTCTCAAGCCTTCGCCCCAGACCTAGGCGGGTGATTTCTCCCTCCAGGAAGGAAGGAAGCTTCAAGTCGAAGAGGAAGGCGTCCATCACGAAGGCCTGAGAGCTAGGCGGCCTGGCAGCAAGCCCACGAAGTGCCCGGCTCAAGACTTCACTATGAGGCAGGTCGTCGAGAGGCTGGCGGTACCGGGTGCCGAGGGCGATGGGATGGTAGAGCCCTCGTTCCTTGAGACGCTTCAGCTCCTCCGAGATTGCTTCCTCGTACACCTCTCGATCCCACGGCACCAAGGATGCGATTCCGTCCCAGTACAACAGCGCCTGGTGCACGACCTCCTGGGGCGGTCTGACCAGAGGGTAGTAGAGAAGCGTAGGCATTGGAGCGCCCCTTCCAACAGGGTGATCAACCGTAGCGGTCTATCAGATCCGGCGGCGGTCGGCGTGCCCGAGCCATGCCCGATGCGGCGGGAAACCACGGTCAACGGAGGGTTCTGGTCGATCGTCCAGGCAGAGCTCCAGCATTGGTTACGGCTGGTCAGGGCCCGATCGCTCCGTCGAAGCGCGGTGATTTCCAAGCTGATGGCTCTGAAGCCGTCGTGATGGCGCCGTCATCACGATGCCGGAACAGTGGGAGGACCCGCTGTGGCGATCTCTCGTGGATCCGGTCGCCTCCGAGGGCACAATGCCGCCATGAACGCAGGGGAGATCGCGTTGGTGGGGGCGGTAGCGGGCATCGTGGCTTCAGTCGTCGGCGCTGGAGGGGCTGTGGTAGCCGCTCGATTGACCGGTCGGTACCAGTCAAGAAGCCAACATGCCCACTGGCGACGCCAAGTGCGCCGGGACGCCTACGCAGCCTTTCTGGACTCTGTTGCCCAGTTCAACGAGCTGAGACGTTCCTACCGCGAGTTGGCTCTTCTCGGCCAGACCATGCCCGAAGGAACCGCTGACAGACTCCGAGGGCTGATCCGCGGCATCGAGAAGGCGCTGTTTCTCGTGGAGTTGGAGGGGCCGACTGAAGTGGCCGCACAAGCCGACACCGTCATGCGCTCGATCGCTGACTGGCAAGCCTCCGTCATTGTCTCTGAGATCCGCGCCGCGCGCGGCGTCCCACCTCGGAGCGATGTCCCGAGTAGCGACGCCATGCACCGCCAGGTCAATCAGTCCGTGGCGGCCTTCAAGGTCGTGGCACGTGCGGCCCTTGACGCTCCGGACACCGTTGGTCAGGCGTGAGGGCCATGAGAGTTCTGCGCAGTCGAGAGCTCTGAGTCGCAAGGTTGCTGGCCGAAACGGTATGCGGCGAGGAACCCGCGGGTGTACAGCGGCCTCCCACGCACCTGACCATCGCCGAGGACAATTCCAGAGCCTGGGGAGGAGAGCGCATGGCGGACAAGGATGCGGCAATCCGTGCTGTGGCACGCCGCGCTGATCACGTGTACTGGGTACGGGAGTGGCCCGACAAGCCGACCTGGCGGGACCGGCTTCGCCGGTGGATGGACCCCGCCTCGTACCGCTTCGACGGGACCGCCACCCCACCCCAACCCTGGGTCGACCGGCCCGCGGGCTACTACGAGCGGACAGGCTGGCGCATCCGCGCGGCATACGTCAGATCCGACCTGGCTTTCGAGGTCGAGTACGTGGTCTGCCAGCCGTGCAGAACCGGCTGGGTGGAAGCGCCTCACTCCTACGAGGGTTACCAACGCTGCGGCCTCGCTTCAGCCGCTCTGCAATCCCTCCGCCACGCCTACCCCGGAGTCCGGTGGCACACCGCCGGCGGGCACTTCCGCGAGGCTGAACCCTTCTGGAGTTCCGTCAGCGTGGGCGTTTCCGGCGGCTACACCCAGCTGAGAAGATGCCACCACGTGTGGAACCTCGGTGAGTGGGACAACGTGGCACAAGGCACGTGACCAGGCCAACTTGTGATGCCCTCCGTCTCAGTTTCCGTCTCATTCAGCCCCGTTCACGGCCGTTCAGACGAGACCAGAAGCCGGGTGCAGCCCATCGGCGGGCCGTCCATGAACCCAGGTGAACGCCCCTGCACGCACCCCACCGCCCCACCACCACAGTTGGAAAGCGTGTTGGGGGCAACCCCTCACGAGTTCGAATCTCGTATCCTCCGCACCCGCCCGCCAGGGCAGACCGAAGGCCCCGACCGATCAAGGTCGGGGCCTTCGGCGTTGATCCGTCTCGCTTTCCGTCCCGTGGGGCACCGACGCCGGGCGTCCGCCCCTATGGGCCGACCGCCCAAGATCGCGTCCGCCCGCGTCCACGCCCGCGTCCGGGACGCGTATCCGGTACGCCGAGCGGCAGAAGAACGGCCGCGGCGGTGTGAGGTGCGTCATGAAGATCTCGATCCGCACCTGAGCCGGTTCGCCGGCCGCGCGCACCGGGCGGTGTCGGAGAGCCAACTCCCTTGTACGCCACGGGATATCCGGTGGTCCGCTCGTACGGGGCGGTGTAGCTTGCGCCCCATGAGCGACGACCGAAAGGGCCATGCCGCGTAGGCGCCCGTCAGCCCTGCGGGGCGAATTCCCTCTCCGCGCCGTGCGACGACGGCGGTATCCGTCGATCGACCGGCTGTCCGGATCGTGTACGGCCGACCTGCGCCGGCTCGAACGCACCCGCTTCTCGCCCGGGGCCACCGAAGCAGCGTTCTGGCACTGGAAGTCCCTGGCACACGGCCCCCTCGGAGAGCTGCTCAACCCGTTCTCGGGTCATTGCTGCGGCATCCCGGAGTGCTGCGGCACCGCCTTCGCCCGCACCCACCTGGAGACGGTGCTCCATGCGCTGCCCAGGAAGAGTTCACGTGAACTGCGGGCTCTCGTACGGGCCTTGGACGAGAAGATTCTCACCAGAGCCCGGATCATCCCGGCGGAGCATCCGGAGACGCCGTGGTGGAGAGATTTCCTTGTCCAGCGCTGAGCGCGGTTCTGTCAGCCGCCGCCCTGAGCGGCCTTCCGGGCGGCCTCGCGGCGCTGCCGCTTGCCGAGGGGCGCCTGCGAGAGGTCGTCGGCGACGGACCGGAGGTTCTTGTAGCCGTATCCGCGTTCGGTGAGCCAGGCCCGCGCCGCGGTTTCGGCGCGTTCGGTCGCCTCCAGGATGTCCTCCTCGGCCTCTCCGGAGTCGGCGAAGCGGAAGGTGAACGCGGTCCTCGCCATGATGTCGTAGCTGAGGTGCCCCTCGGGGGTGAAGGCCGCGTGCAGGGCGTCGTGCTCCGCCGCGTGGGCCAGCAGCTCGGACCGCTGCTCGGTGCTGAGTCCGTCGAAGGCGCCGCGGACGGTGATCCGGAAGGTACGCGTGGTCATACCGCGACGCTAACCACCACTATCGGCCCGGTTCCACCGCTTTTCCCGGCCGATCGCCCACCGTGGCGGCCATGACCGCGCGGCGCCGGGCGCGTACGGACCGTCGCCGCTTGACCTTCGAGCCGGGTCGAAGGTTTACGGTCCGAGGTATGAGCGCGTTGCGCATCTCGCAGCTCGCCGAGATCACCGGCGTCCCGGCGACGACCCTGCGGTTCTACGAGAGTGCCGGGCTGCTGCCGGCCGACAGGACGCCCGCCGGCTACCGCACGTACGGTGGCGAGGCGGTGGAACGGCTCGCCGTCATCGGGGCCGCCAAGCGCCTCGGGCTGCCGCTGGGCGAGATCGGGGACCTGCTCGACGTCTGGGAGGCGGGCGCCTGCGCGGACGTGAAGGCCGACCTGCTGCCGCGGCTCGCCGCCCGCCTGGAGGGGGCCGAACGGCAGCGCGCCGATGTGACCTCGTTCATCGCCGTTCTGCGCTCGGCCCTCGGGCAGCTGGAAACGCTGCCCGACCGGGCCGGACGCTGCGACTCCGGCTGCAGTCTCGCCCGATCCACCGCCGCAGAACGCGACATGGCGGCGGAGGCGGAGCCCTGGCGCTTCGCTCCCGTTGCCTGTTCGCTGTCCGCCGGCGGCCTGGAGCAGCGGGTCTGCCAGTGGCACACGGCCGTCGACGGCGCCGTACGGGCCCGGATCCCCGACGGCGTGCGGCTGACGCTTCCCGTGGAACGGGCCGGGACGGTGGCCGCGTTGGCCGCCGCGGAGCAGCGGTGCTGCCCGTTCCTCGACTTCCACCTCCACCTGGACGGCGAGGCGCTGCACCTGGAGGTACGCGCGCCTGCGGATGGCGTGGCGATGCTGGACGAGCTGTTCGGCCCAACTGCCTGACGACGAGGGCCGATAGGGCGCGCTGCCGGTGGCCGGGGATCCGCGCGGGCCGCCTGACCGGAACCTCGATACTGAAAGTGTGAACGCCAACGCGCAGGCGACGTATGCCAGTTGTTCTGTCCGGTGCGGATACGGATCGCGGCGATGCGGCCGGGTCCCTGTGGGCCGGTTCAGCGCGGACCGGTCATCGCGGCCGGCCCGCCCGCGCCCCCGCGCCTGCGCTTCCGCCCGCCGCCGTGTCCGCCGGCTCCCCCTCGGCCGCCCGCGTCTCCGCCGCCGCCGCGATGTTGCGGGCCATCCCGCCGAACACCGCGGCGTGGAAAGGGGATACGCCCCACCAGTACGCGTGGCCCGCCAGCCCGTGCGGGTGGAAGAGGGCCCGCTGGCGGTAGACCGCATTGCCGTCGTCCCGTGCCTCGACGCTCATCTCCAGCCACGCCAGTCCCGGCAGCCGCATCTCCGCCCGGAGCCTCAGAAGCCTGCCGGGCTCGATCTCCTCCACCCGCCAGAAGTCGAGGCAGTCGCCGACGCGCAGCCGGGTCGCGTCACGGCGGCCGCGGCGCAGGCCGACGCCGCCGACCAGTGTGTCCAGCCAGCCCCGTAGCGACCATGCCAGCGGGGAGGAGTACCAGCCGTTCTCGCCGCCGATCCCCTCCACCACTCGCCACAGCGCTTCGGCAGGCGCCTGGACGGCGCGTTCGCGGCGGTCCGTGTAGAGGGATCCTCCGGACCAGTCCGGGTCCGTCGACAGCGGGTCGCTCGGTCCGCGGGGTGCGGTTGCGGACGACCAGCGGGTGGCCACGTCGGCGTCCCTTACGCGCTTCAGGGCCAGTTCGATCGCCCGGTCCAGGCCCAGATACCCCTCGGGCGGGGCCGGTGCCCAGCGCTCGATGTCCGTCTCCGTGCGCACCACTTCGTGCCGCAGCGACTCCACCAGCGGGCGGGCCGTGGCGTTCGGGACGGGGGTGACCAGGCCCACCCAGAGGCTGGACAGCCGGGGCGTGAGGACCTGGACGGGGAGGATGAGCCGCCGCGGCAGACCGGCGAGCGCGGCGTAGCGCTGCATCATGTCGCGGTAGGTGACGACGTCCGGGCCGCCGATGTCGAACGTACGGTTCACCTCGTGCGGCAGGCGGGCGCAGGCCACGAGCAGGCGCAGCACGTCGCGGATGGCGATCGGCTGCGTACGGGTGCGAACCCAGCTCGGGGTGATCATCATCGGCAGCCGTTCGGTCAGGTAGCGCAGCATCTCGAACGAGGCCGAGCCGGAGCCGATGATCACGGCCGCTCTCAGCACGGCGGTCGGCACGCCGGAGTCCAGCAGGATGCGGCCCACCTCGGCGCGGGACCGCAGATGCGGCGACAGTTCGCGCTCCGGCACCCCGGTCGGGGCCAGCCCGCCGAGGTAGACGATCCGCCGTACGCCCGCGGCACGCGCCTGCTCGCCGAAGATGCGGGCCGCGCGCCGGTCGGTCTCCTCGAAGTCCGAGCCGGTGCCGAGGGCGTGCACCAGGTAGTACGCGACGTCGACGCCCTGCATTGCCGCGCGGACGGACTCCTCGTCCGTCACGTCGCCGCGGGCGGTGTCCGCCTCGCCGGACCAGGGGTGGTCGCGCAGCTTGACGGGTGAGCGGGCCAGGCAGCGGACGGTGTGGCCCGCGGCCAGCAGCTCGGGGACCAGTCGGCCGCCGATGTAGCCGGTGGCGCCGGTGACCAGGCAGTGCAGCGACCGTTCGTCGTCGGCCATGCCGGTCTCCTCCAGCCCGAAGTCCCGTGTCCGCGGCTCCGCGCGCCGCAGCTCACCGCAGCTCGCGGCTCCGCTCACCGCAGCGCACCGCGGTCGTCCGCTACGGCCATGCTTGGACGTGCATCGGGGCGCCGCAACCGCGGACACGCCGTACGCCCTGGGGCACAGCCGTACGGGGGCGTGGCGCGGGACGCGCGGAGGGGCCCCGGCTCGTATGCGCCGGGACCCCTTGCGTACGTACCTCCCGCGTGGGTGGCCGGGTCTCAGTCGTCCCGCGAGGCGAGATCCCGCTGCCGTGGCCCGGCGGTGCCCGGTCCGGAGCCGGAGGGCTCGTCCCGCAGGTATCTGGCGACGAGCAGGTACAGCACCGCGCCGAACGGGATGACGAAGATGACGACCGGGAATTCCCAGGTGCCACTGCTCTGGTTGGCGACGTAGAAGCCGTAGCCGACGAAGAAGATTCCTCCGAGGACCGACCAGGTCCGGTCCTTGAAGGAGAGTTCGGGGAAGGCGATGCCGCACACGATCAGCACGATCCCGGAAATGACGGAGAAGACCTCGTACACACTCCAGTTCATGGAACACCTCCAGTGGTGACGGCCGCGACGGGCGGCACATGTTGAATGCGTGCGCAGTCGGTGCGAACGCAGTGGTCAGGACACGGTGATGCGGACGCAGTGATGCGGACGCAGTGACGCGAGTGCGGTGGTGCCGGTCTTCTACGGGCTGCCGAATCCCGTGCCGAGACCGAGCGGATGACCGCAGAGAGCGGCCACTTGCCGGGTCGCTCCCTCGAGTTCGGAGCCGCTTGTGGAATCCGAATCGGCGATCTCGTGCAGGCGGTTCGCATCCTGGGAGAGATCGGCCGTGCCCTCGTAGCTCTCGGCCAGGTCCCCCAGATCGTCCGCCTTGTGGAACAGCGGATTGCCGATGACGCCGTTGCCCTGCAGGAGTTGGGTGCCGAGTTCCTCGAACCCTTTGCAGACCTCCGCCTTGGACGACGGTCCGGCGACTTTTTCACAGCCGACCGCGGCGACCATCAATCCTGCGGCCGCTGCGGCCGCGATGAATACCCCATGTCGTCGAGCCACGGGACGTACCCCTTCCCCCTGGAATTCCCCTGGAATTCCCCTGACATTCCCCTGGTTACCGCTGCGTTCGCGCACTCCCCTGTGCGCGGGCCGGGCGTACCGGCCGCGTACGCGTCAGGAGCGCCTCCACCGGGAGCGGCGCCGTCCCGGCCCCGTGTCCCCCACGGTGATGTCCCGGCCGGCGATCATGCTGTCGCTCTCGATCAGCAGATCGCCGCCCGCGTGCACGGAGACGCCGCCGGTGGACGGCCCCGCCGCTGGGTCGCGGTCACGGCCGTCGCCATCGGCCTCATGCCCGGCGGCCTGGCCGCCGGCGGCCTCACCGGGTTCGCGTTCCCGTCCCCGTTCGCGCCCGCGCCCGCCTGAGCCGTCCTCCGCGGCCGACCCCCGCGCGGCCGCCGCTGCCGTCTCCCGTGCGACGCGCACGGCTGCTTCGTCGTCCCCGGCCACGTGCAGCCAGGCCCGGGTCCTCGTCTCCTTGACGCTGACGTCCACGGCGTGGAACGAGGCTGCGGCGATGGAGTCGTAGCCGCCCCGTACGACGTTGTCGTGGATCGCGTCCGAGACCAGGAGCGCAGTGTCGCTGCGCGCGGTGCGTATCGCGGCCCGGAGGGGTGCGCTGTCGCAGAGCCGGAACGTCTGGTTGACCGCGTGGCCGCCGAGCCCGTGCTCGTCGAAGTGAACGTCCCCCGCGTGCACGGCGATACGGATGCGCAGGAGCGGGTCGCCGCGGCGCCGGTTCTCCAGGGCCCGTTCGAGCCGGGGCAGGAAGTGGCCCAGCACGACCGCCTTGGGGATGCCCGGCGGAACGACGACGAGCAGGCCGTCACCACGGTCCTCGCGCCAGCACGACGCCCAGTACTCGTCGCCGAAGGCCGCGCGGAACTCCTCGTAGAGGGCTTCGCGGGTCCGCATCTGCTCGGTGTCGGGGCGCGAGGAGAACGCTTCGACGTCCGCCACGAGCACCGTCACGTGCTGCGGCGCCGGCATGCCGCGGAAGACCGCGGGAACGGGCTCCGGCGGGCGCGGTGCGTCCGGGGAACGGAAGGGCTCCGGAGTACGGGAGGCGTGCGCGGAACGGAAGGCCCCCGGGGAGGCGTCCGCGGAACGAAAGCCCCCCGACGAGGCGTCGGGGGTACGGAAGGCGTCCGGGCGGCTCATGACGGCACCGGGATTCCGCCGACCTTCAGCTGCCCCGATTTGGAGTCGACCAAGGAGAGGAAGACCCCGCCCGCCAGCTTGACGAAGGCGAAATCGGTCGCGTTCATCTGCCAGCGGTCGCCGGACCAGACGAGCGGCACCGTGCCCTGCTTCGCGCCCTCCCAGCTCAGCGTGACCGCCGTGCCCGCCTCCGTTTTCTCCGCCTTGCCGATCTCGACCCGGTCGACGCCTTCCCGGTACGACGGGGACCTGCGCGCGAATTCGCCCTTCATCGACTCGGCGCAGCCGGCGGCGCTGGGGGCGACGAGCGCGCACCAGGCGTCCCCGTCACCGATCTTCTCGGCCTTGCGGATCTGTTCGACCGTGTGGATCGCGCCCGTGGTGCCGCTCTCCTCCACCACGGAGAGGTCGACCTCGCCGGCGTCGTCGGAGAAGACGACGGAGCCGCCTCCGTAGAGGACGGCCGCCATGGCCGCCAGCACGGCGACGGACATCACGGGGTGTTTGCGGACGGTCTGCTTGATCTCCTGGATGTTGATGTCCCGGCCGGCGATGCGTGCGTGGTCGCCGAACGTCACGTCCCGGCCGCCCTGCACATTGATGCCGTGGCCCCCGTCGCCGGTACCGAAGTCCGGTCTGTGCGAGGGCCGTTCGGATTCTTGTTCTGGTCGTTCGGTCACGAGCGTCTCCTGGAACTGCAATCTTCAACAGTTCGCAGTATCAGAACAGCTCAAGTTCAGACGACAAGCGTCATTTGACGCATTAGCGGACTTCTCCCGGACAGACTTTCCCCATGCCACCCGTAAGGTTCTGGGACATCCTCAGCGACTCCGAGCGCGCGGAACTGATGAAGTCCGGGCGCAGCCGCCGCTTCCGCGCCGGCGACAGGATCTTCTCCGAGACCGACGACGACAGCGGGTGGGCCGGTGTCATCACGGAAGGGAAGTGCCGGGTGGTCGCCAGCCATCAGGACGGCACCGGCACCTATCTGGCGCTCCGTCAGGCGGGCGACATCATCGGGGAGATGGCCGCGATCCGGCGCGGGCGGCGCAGCGCGACCGTGACCGCCGTGACGACGCTCGGGCTGCACGTGGTCGCCCGTACGACGTTCCAGACGCTGCTCAGCTCGCACCCCAGCCTGATGAAGCATCTGCTCGTCGTCATGATCGAACGCTTGCGGGAGGCCGACCAGTGCCAGGCCGACCTCGCCGTCGCCGCCACCGAGTTACGCCTCAGCCGCCTGCTCTTCCGGCTGGCCAACGCCGAGGGCGTGGCCACGGAGGAGGGCATCGAGCTCACCGGCTTCACCCAGCTGGAGCTCGCGGGATGGTGCGGGATCAGCCGCGAGTCCGTCGTGCGGCACATGCGGAAGCTGGAGACGATGGGCATCCTCGCCTCCAGCCAGAAGCGTCAACGGCGGCTTCTCGTAAGGGACATCGAGCGGCTCGGCGAGCACGCCCTGCAGTCGCCGTCCTGATCCGGCGCCCGCCCCGCGGCCCTGCCCTCCGTGGCGGATCGCCCGCGGCTCGGGCTCGCGCAGCTCGCCGCCGCGGGCGCGAACGTGGACGACCGCCCGCCGCTCAGGTCCCCGCCGGTCCCGCCCCCACCACGGTCGCCACCGCCGCCATCAGCGCCGCGCAGACCACGAACGCCGCGACCAGGCGGCGCCGCAGCATCCGGTACACCGCCTCGTACTCCGCGCGCAGTTCGGCGCTCCGTGCCGCCACCCGCTCCAGGTACGCCTTCGACACGGTCAGCCGGTCGTCGGCGTAGTGCCGCTCGACCTCCTCGCGCTGGGAGTCGGTCAGCCAGGGCAGCCCCGAGGAGAACATACGGGCCCGGGCACAGGCGGCGCTCCGTTCCGCCTCCAGGAGCAGAAAGCCCTCGATCGCGTTGATGGCCTCGGACGTGCCCGTATCGGAGGAGTTCATGTCCGAGGAGTTCATGTCCGAGGTGTTCATGCCTGGGGTGTTCATACGAGCGCGCCCTTCTGCTCGTCCCGCTCGGCCGGTCCCGTGGCCGCCGGCGGCGCGTTGTCCGGGTGGTGCAGGTCGAAGGCCGGGGACTCGGACCGGATCCTGGGCAGGGAGCGGAAGTTGTGGCGCGGCGGCGGGCAGGAGGTCGCCCACTCCAGCGAGCGGCCGTAGCCCCACGGGTCGTCGGTCTCCACCGGCGTCCCGTACCGGGCCGTCTTCCAGACGTTGTAGAGGAACGGCAGGATCGAGAGGCCGAGCAGGAACGAGAAGATCGACGAGACGGTGTTGAGCGTGGTGAATCCGTCGGCCGCCAGGTAGTCGGGGATCCGCCGCAGCATGCCTTCCGCGCCCAGCCAGTGCTGCACGAGGAAGGTGCCGTGGAAGCCGATGAACAGCGTCCAGAACGTGATCTTCCCGAGGCGCTCGTCGAGCCGCTTCCCCGTGAACTTCGGCCACCAGAAGTGGAATCCGGCGAACATCGCGAAGACCACGGTCCCGAACAGGACGTAGTGGAAGTGTGCGACGACGAAGTACGAGTCCGAGACGTGGAAGTCCAGCGGCGGCGAGGCCAGGACGACCCCGGTCAGTCCGCCGAAGAGGAAGGTGACCAGAAAGCCGACGGACCACAGCATCGGGGTCTCGAAACTGAGACTGCCCTTCCACATCGTGCCGATCCAGTTGAAGAACTTCACGCCCGTCGGGACGGCGATGAGGAAGGTCATGAACGAGAAGAAGGGCAGCAGCACCCCGCCCGTGACGTACATGTGGTGCGCCCACACCGTCACCGAAAGGCCCGCGATGGCGATCGTCGCCGTGATCAGCCCGATGTAGCCGAAGACCGGCTTGCGCGAGAAGACCGGTATGACCTCGGAGATGATGCCGAAGAACGGCAGCGCGACGATGTAGACCTCGGGATGGCCGAAGAACCAGAAGAGGTGCTGCCAGAGCAGCGCCCCGCCGTTCGCCGCGTCGAAGATGTGCGCCCCGAACTTGCGGTCCGCCTCCAGGGCGAAGAGCGCCGCGGCGAGCACCGGAAAGGCCAGCAGCACGAGGACGCCGGTGAGAAGGACGTTCCACGTGAAGATCGGCATCCGGAACATCGTCATGCCCGGGGCGCGCATGCAGATGATGGTGGTGATGAAATTGACCGCGCCGAGGATGGTGCCGAATCCGGACAGAGCGAGACCCATGATCCACAGATCGGCGCCGGCACCCGGCGACCGCACGGAGTCCGAGAGCGGCGCATACGCGAACCAGCCAAAATCCGCGGCACCTTGCGGAGTGAGAAAACCACCGACCGCGATCAGCGAACCGAAGAGATAGAACCAGTACGCCAGCATGTTGAGCCGGGGAAAGGCGACATCCGGGGCACCGATCTGCAGCGGCATGATCCAGTTCGCGAAACCGGCGAACAGCGGCGTCGCGAACATCAGCAGCATGATCGTGCCGTGCATCGTGAACGCCTGGTTGAACTGCTCGTTCGACATGATCTGCGTGCCGGGACGGGCCAGTTCGGCGCGCATGAACAGCGCCAGGATCCCTCCGAAGCAGAAGAACGTGAACGACGTGACCAGGTACAGCGTGCCGATCGTCTTGTGGTCGGTGGTCGTCAGCCACCCCACCACACGGGAGGGGCGAGCGTGCGTGAGCCTCATGCCCCGTAGATGTCCGGGCGCCCGCCGGAACGTCACGCGGAGAACATCACAGCGGTGCGGTGTGATGCAGGGCGCCGTGCCGGACACCAAGCGGTCATGAGCACGGACGAGGCCTTCGCGGACGCCTACCGCGAGCACTACTGGGCGGTGAGCCGGTATGTCGCGCGCCGCCTGGACGGCCCGCCCCACGAGGTCGAGGAAGTGGTCTCCGAGGTCTTCTCCGTCGCCTGGCGGCGCCGCGCCGACGTCCCGGAGTCCGTGCTGCCCTGGCTCTACGGCGTGGCCCGCAACTGCCTCGCCAACACCGTGCGCGGGCAGGGGCGTTACCGCCGTCTGCTCCGCAGGATCGGCGACCACCAGGCCGCGCACGCTGCGCACATCGTGCGCAGCCCCGACACCGAGCGTCCCGGCTCCTGGGTGCACGAGGCCCTGGCCCGCCTCTCGCCCGCGGACCAGGAGGTGCTGCGACTGTCGAGCTGGGAGGAGCTGACCGTCGACGAACTGGCGGTCGCCCTGCGCTGCAGCCGGAGCGCGGCGGCCATGCGCCTGCACCGCGCCCGCGGGCGGCTGCGGGAACGGATCGACTCGATGCGGATGACCGTGACGACGAGCCCGGCGCCGAACGGGGCCACCGGGGCGAGCGAGAGCCGGAGGGGGCGGGAATGACCGACGAACTGGAGCTGCTGCGGCAGGCCGACCCCGTACGGGCGGACGAAGGCCCCTGGCGGGACCGGCCGTTGGACGCCGCCGCGGAACGCGGCCTGAACCGGCTGCTGCACCGCGGACGCCGCACACGCCGCGTACGGAGGGTGCTCCTGCCCGTCGCCGCCACGGCGCTGACGGTCGTCGTCACCCTCGTGGTGACGCTCTCCGGGTCCGGGAGCCCGCCGGCCGTCGCCGCCCCCGCCGCGCTGCACCCGCGGCTCGGCTCGGTGTCCGTACCGCTGGACGACGTGGCGCGCAGGGCCCGGGCCTCGTCGGCGGACAGCACGGAGGGCCCGAAGCGGGGCAGCCATCTGCAGATGTGGGCCATGAGCCTGGAGGAGGGCCCCGGCGCCCGGCCGCCCGTCACGCTCCCCCAGGAGCACTTCACCCACTGGAAGCCGGACGGGAGCGGCTGGTCGCTCGTCGTGGCCACCGATCCGCGCCATCCCGGCCGCCGCGTGATCGACGACTCGGGCGGCACTGTCCGTACGGTCGAGGACGGCAAGGTGCTGGAACGGGAGACCTACCCGGCCGGGACCGGGATCGGCGGCTTCCGGCCGCCGCACGATCCGGACGCCCTGCGCGACCACCTCAAGGAGATCTACGGCGCCCACGGGACCACGGCCTCGACGCTCGACGGCCTCTCCGCGCTCCTCAACGAGTGGACACCCGGCCCGCGGGAGAACGCCGCCATCGCCACGCTGCTGTCGGAGACGAAGGGGCTGCGCCCGGCCGGAGCCGTCACCGACCGCCTCGGCCGCCAGGGCCAGGCGTACGTGCACGGGGCGAAAGGCGTCCGCTACATGGTCGTTCTCGCCCCGGACACGGGCCGGGTCCTCGGCATCGAACTGACCACCACCCGCGACCAGCGCGCGTACCGCCTGAAGGCGGGGGACGTCATGTCCTACGAGGCGTGGATGGACTGAGCGCGCGGGGATCGGGCCGCCTCACCGGGCGGGACGAGGCACCGGAGGCGTGACGCCGGGCGGAACGAGCATCCGCGCGACCGCACTCCCCCGGCCGTTCCCCCACCCCGCTCATCCGCCGTCCCCCCCACCTCGCTCTTCCGGACGTTTCCCCACCCCGCTCTTCCGGCCGTTCCCCCAACCCGCTCATCCGCCGTCCCCCCACCTCGCTCTTCCGGCCGTTTCCGCACCCCGCTCTTCCGGCCGTTTCCGCACCCCCGCCCGGCCGAGCGGCGCGTGCCGCGCACCTGCCCCGTACCGGCCCGGTCCTCCCGGCCGTCACCGCTGCCCGCGGGACCCGACTGGCGCGAAATGTCCGGAGGCACAACTCGTCCTCGCCGCATACGTTCCCCCTAGCCCCACCGCTCGCTAGTTTTCCCTTCCATCACGTCCGTTGCGCGGACGCTCGCTCCCGCGACCCGGACACCCGTCCCGACCGCCTGCCCGAAGGACTCCTGTGGACATACGACACCCGCGCCGCGCGATAGCCGCCCTGGCCGCCGCCGCGCTCACCGCCCCGCTGCTTCTCGCCTCCGCGTCCCCGGCCACGGCCGCGCGCGGCACCGGCGCCCCCGCGAAGAAGGCGGAGAAGGCGGCGGAGAAGCTGGCGCGCAAGCTGGTGGCGAGATCCTCGGCCAAGGACGCGCACCAGCACCTCAAGAGATTCCAGGCCATCGCCGACTCGACCGAGGGCCACCGGGCCGCCGGATCCCTCGGGCACGACGCCTCCGCCGCGTACGTGTACCGGCAGCTCCAGAAGGCCGGGTACGACGTCTCGTACGACGCCTTCGAGTTCACCTACACCGAGACCCTCGCCGAGAAGCTGGCCGTCGTCTCGCCCACCCCGCAGGACATCGCGATCGAGGCGATGACGTACACCAGGAGCACCCCGGAGGGCGGCATCAAGGCGCCGGTCGCGGCCGTGCCGGTGGACGCCACGTCCGGGTGCGAGGCCGGGGACTACGCCGCCGGCTCCGTCACCGGGAAGATCGCGCTCATCCAGCGCGGCGGCTGCACCTTCGCCGAGAAGCAGGCGGCGGCCGCCGGCGCGGGCGCGGTCGGAGCGATCATCTACAACAACACCGAGGGCGCGCTGTCCGGGACGATCGGCGACCCGGAGGCCGGGAAGATACCCACCGGCGGCATCACCCAGAAGGACGGGCAGGCCCTCGCCGCCGAGGCCGCCAAGGGCGAGGTCACGGTCTCCTTCGAGGTCCGCGAGCTCCAGGAGAAGCGGACGACCCGCAACGTCATCGCCGAGACTCCCGGCGGCGACCCCGACCGCACGGTGATGCTCGGCTCCCACCTCGACTCCGTCTCCGAGGGCCCCGGCATCAACGACAACGGCTCGGGCTCGGCGGGCCTGCTGGAGGTCGCGCTGGAGCTGGCCAAGACCCACCAGAAGCCCACCAACAAGATCCGCTTCGCCTGGTGGTCGGCCGAGGAGCTGGGCCTCATCGGCTCCGAGGACTACGTCGCCCGCCTGACCGAGCAGCAGCAGAAGCAGATCGCGCTCTACTTGAACTTCGACATGATCGCGTCGCCCAACTACGGGCAGTTCGTCTACGACGGCGACGACTCCGACGCCACGGGCGCGGGCCCCGGACCCGAGGGCTCGGCGCAGATCGAGAAGAAGATCAACGACTTCCTCGACCGTACGGGAAAGCCGCACGAGGGCACGGACTTCACCGGCCGCTCGGACTACGGCCCGTTCATCGCCGTCGGCATCCCCTCGGGCGGCACGTTCACCGGCGCCGAGGGCATCAAGACCGAGGAGCAGGCGAAGAAGTTCGGCGGGGACGCGGGCGTCGCGTACGACGTCTGCTACCACGCGGCCTGCGACAACCTCTCCAACATCGACATGGCCGCCTTCGACACCAACATCGATGTGATCGCCGACGCCGTCGGCACGTACGCGCACGACCTCGGCTCGCTGACGGAGCCGGTGGCGTCCACGCCCACCACGGGCGACGCCGGAAGCGGCGGCGGGCTGCACGACGAGCACGGGCGCGTCACGGAGTAGCCGTCACGCAGTAGGCATCACCGGAGTAGGCATCACGAGCAAGGAGCCACCGGGCAAGGACCACGGGCGTCCAGACGACACGCCCGGAACCACGCCGGCCGGTGCGGAGCGGCCCACCGCTGCGCACCGGCCGGCGCTGTGCGTCCGGTCCTGCGGTGATCAGCACGAAGGCGGGTGCGGAGCGCTCACCTCCGGCCACAGCTCGGTCCCGTTTTGATCGTTTTCGCGGCCTTTCCACTCCTGCGCCATGGCTGCGCCCGGAGCGCGGAGACCGGTAGGCTTTCCGTGTGATCTTCAAGCGCATCGGAAACGGGCGGCCGTACCCGGACCACGGCCGGGAGAGCACCCGCCAGTGGGCGGACGTCGCTCCACGTCCGGTACGCCTCGACCAGCTCGTCACCACGAAGCAGCAGCTCGATCTGGAGACCCTGCTGGCCGAGGACTCGACGTTCTACGGAGACCTCTTCGCCCATGTCGTGAAATGGCAGGGTGACCTCTATCTGGAGGACGGGCTGCACCGCGCGGTGCGGGCGGCACTCCAGCAGCGTCAGGTGCTGCACGCGCGGGTTCTCGAACTGGGCTGACACCGCCCGGCCCGGCACGGCCGCTCCCCCTTCACTTCGGCATTGCACCTTTCGGGTTGGGCTCTGCGCCACGCGTTGATCATTTAGTAGGCAGAGAGGCCCGGCCGCACTACGCTGCGCATCATGAGCATGCTGACTCCCCCCGGCATGGGCGGTAAGTACCGCATCACGGGGGACAGGTACCCGCGGATGCGCCGGCCGCGTAACCGCCGCCGGATCGTGGTCGCCATGATCGGAGCGGTCGCGGCCCTCGGATTGTCCGGGTGGGGGACGCTGCAGCTCATCGACGTGTTCACCGGAGGCGGCGGCGAGGCACGCGCGGCGGGCAAGGCGGATTGCGGGACGCCGGAGAGGCGCCCGGCCGCCCAGAAGGCGGCGCTGCCCGAGCCGGGCGAGATCACGGTGAACGTCTACAACGCGACGAAGCGCTCCGGTCTGGCCAAGCAGACCGCCGACGAACTGAAGAAGCGCGGCTTCAAGATCGGCAAGGTGGGCAACGCGCCGGCCGCCTACGACAAGAAGGTCAAGGGCGCCGGCGTACTGCTGGGCGCGCCGAATGCCGCGGACGGGCCGTCCAAGGTCCTCGGCACGCAGCTCGCCGGGGCCACCTCCGAGGCCGACCAGCGCACCGACAAGGACGTCGACCTGATCATCGGCGACTCGTTCAAGGCCCTTGCCGAGAAGAAGGCGGCGGACGACGCGCTCGTCTCGCTGACGAGCCCGTCACCGAAGCCCTCGGCCTCCGCGAAGTGCTGACCCGGCGGTGGCCGACCCGGAGCCACCGCACCCGGGCCGCCCACCCGCCGGCCGTGTGACGGCCGCGCGGGTGAGCCGCTGTACGACGTCGGGTGAGGCTAGTCGGCCGTGCCGTACATGCGGTCCCCGGCGTCGCCGAGGCCCGGCACGATGTACCCCTGCTCGTTGAGGCGTTCGTCGACCGCAGCCGTCACCACGGTGACCGGCGCCCCCTCCAGCTCCCGCTCCATGTACTCCACGCCCTCCGGCGCGGCCAGCAGGCAGAGGGCCGTGACGTCGTCCGCGCCGCGGCCGATCAGTTCGTTGATGGCCGCGACGAGCGTGCCGCCGGTGGCGAGCATCGGGTCCAGGACGTAGACCTGGCGCCCCGAGAGGTCCTCCGGCATCCGCGTCGCGTACGTGGACGCCTCGAGCGTCTCCTCGTCCCGGATCATCCCGAGGAATCCGACCTCGGCGGTCGGCAGGAGCCGCACCATGCCGTCGAGCATGCCGAGTCCTGCGCGGAGGATCGGCACGACCAGCGGACGCGGGCGGGCCAGCCGCACACCGGTGGTCGCCGTCACGGGGGTGGTGACGTCGACCTGCTCGGTGCGCACGTCGCGGGTCGCCTCGTAGGCCAGCAGCGTGACCAGTTCGTCGGCGAGCCTCCGGAACGTCGGGGAGTCGGTGCGCTCATCGCGCAGCGTGGTGAGTTTGTGGGCCACCAGCGGGTGGTCGACGACGTGGATCCGCATGGCAATGACACTAGCCGAGCGGTTCGGTGCCTCCCATGGCGCCTACGGCCCCGGGCCGCCGCCGGCCCCGGTGGCATCAATCCACCTGTTCGGGGGAAGGTGGGCACATACGCCCCTACGGGCGCCAGCGCCCGAAGGGACGCGCGGGACAACAGACCAGCTCGGTGGAGGTGTGGCAACCGTGCCGGACCGGAACCAGCCCAGTGGCGAACCCGCGCTGGCGGTGAACGACGCGGAGAGGCGCAGGCGACGCGCCCAATTCCTTCGAGAACTCAACGAGGCGAAAGCACTGCGTGAACGCGTGCAGCCGCGGCGTGCCCGGGTCGCCAGGATGCGCCAGCAGATGCGGATGCGGACCTTCCGCTGGTAGCCCGGGCAGCCCCTGGATCACCGTCCGGTTGCAGGACTGGTGCACGACGCACAGCGGAAGACCTCTCGCGATGGCCTCGTTTCTGCCACGATTCCGAGTGGGCGGGCCAAGGGGTGAGAGCTTCCTGATCCCGCCGGACCCGGCAAACGCCTCTGACCAGTGGGAGAGTCACGGTGTACTTCGCCGCACTGCTCGCGCGCACCGAAGACGGGTGGGAAGCGAGCGACACAGACCTCGACGATGTGGAAACCCTGGCCGATCTGACGGATCTGGCCCGAGGGGCATCGGTCGAGGATGACACGGTGCTCGCCTTCATCGAGCAGGAGGACGCGTGGTTCGGCGTCGTCCGGGTGGACGGCGAGGAGGACCCCCGCATCTACGTATCGGATGCGGCAGCCGCGGCCCGTAGCTCGTACGGCGAGATTCTGCTCACGGACGAACTGCTCGGCCGCGAGCCCGAAGATGATCTCGACAGCCTGGTGGACCTCGACGGCACCGAGGACGGCGAGCCGGAGAGCGACGGCGAGGAGTCGGCCACCGACGACGACGCCGTGCCGCCCGGCCCGATCGGCGACTCGGGGGTCCTCGAGGACCTCGGGATGACGAGCAAGGAACTGATGTCCCTGGCGGGCGGTGACGCGCTGAGCGAGATCGCCGACATGCTGGGCTGCGGGGAGGTCCTCGAAGCGGTCCGCTGACCCCGGCCGCTTCACCGCGGCGCCCACCGGCACCGGCCGGCGAGCGCCGCTGGGCCGGGACGTGACCGACACTGTCCCCATGACCGCCTCCTCGCCCCCGCCCCCCGACCCCCTGCGCGACCCGTGGCACGCGCCGATGCGCCTTGCCCTGGCCGAGGCCGTGCGCGCCCCGGAGGAGGGGGACGTGCCGGTGGGCGCGGTCGTCCTCGGCCCCGACGGCGGGGTGCTGGGACGCGGTCACAACGAGCGAGAGGCGACCGGCGACCCGACGGCGCACGCCGAGGTCCTCGCGCTGCGCGAGGCGGCGGTGGCCGTGGGCGAGTGGCGCCTGTCGGGCTGCACGCTCGTCGTGACGCTGGAGCCCTGCACGATGTGCGCGGGTGCCGCCGTCCTCTCCCGGGTCGAGCGGGTCGTCTACGGCGCCGTCGACGAGAAGGCGGGCGCGGCCGGTTCCCTGTGGGACGTCGTACGGGACCGGCGGCTCAACCACCGCCCCGAGGTCATCCACGGTGTGCTGGCCGAGGAATGCGCGGAACTGCTCACCGGTTTCTTCCGCCGGACCGGACGGATCGATACCGATTTCGGAGCACGGCCACCCGTCCGCTAAGCTCTCTCTCGGTAGCGTGTCCGAGCGGCCTAAGGAGCACGCCTCGAAAGCGTGTGAGGGGGCAACTCCTCCGTGGGTTCAAATCCCACCGCTACCGCTGAACAGCCGGAGGGCCGTTCCCACTCCCCGGAGTGCGAGCGGCCCTCCGGCTTTTGCGCGCCCTCGTCGCAAAGTGGCCGTCGCCGGCCGGACGTTGGTCCGCGGTCGGACCGGATGCCCGTCCGCGGGGCGGGACGAGGCCCTGTGCGAGCGGGCAGCGACGCAGTGACCTCGCGGTCCCGCCGCCGGAGCCGGCGTCCCGTACGGCTCGTCGTTTCGACCGTTTGTGTGGATAGACTCTCGCGACCCCGAACCGGGGACAGGACGGACGGACAGCGCGGCGAGGGAAGCGGGCACGGCATGGCGCAAACGAAGAAGATCGCGCTCTATGTGGTCATCGTGTTCGTGCTGTACACGATCATCACGTCGCCGGACCGGGCCGCGGACCTCGTCCAGGTAGGGTTCGAGGGCATATCGAGCGCCGCCAAGGGTGTCGGCGAGTTCATGACGGCGCTGGTGAACTGACCGGCCGCGCGTCGCCCGAGGAGTCTTCGCATGATCCGTCACCTGGTCCTGTTCAAGCTCAACGACGGCGTCGAGCGCGACGAACCGCGCGTGGCCGCCGGTGTACAGGCCTTCCGCGAGCTCGGCGGGCTGATCCCCGAGCTGGAGTTCTGGGAGTGCGGCTGGAACGTCTCGGACCGGCCCATCGCCTACGACTTCGCCATCAACTCGGCCGTCACCGACGCGGCGGCTCTGCAGCGGTATCTGGAACACCCCGCTCATCAGGCGGGCGTCGCGCAGTGGCGGGAATTCGCCACCTGGGTGATGGCCGACTACGAGTTCTGACCCGTCCGTGTTCCGGGCCCCTCGCCTCCTTGGGCGGGGGCCTTTTTGCATGGTGCACATGGCCCCAACTTGCCGCCAACACGGGGATATACGGTGCTTGCACACAGTGCACATGTCTTGTGATGCTATGACCGCTTTTGCCGGATGAGTGGACCGAGAACCTGCAGCGAGATCCTGAAGGGGTGGCATGACCGCGTCGGCCAGTACTGCGTCCGAAGCGCCGCCTCCCCAGGGCGAGGGCGCCGGAAAGTCCCGCGAGAGCCGAGGTGCGGACACGCGCGCCCTGACCCAGGTGCTGTTCAAGGAGCTGTCCGCGCTCGAGCAGGGAACGGCGGAGCACGGTCGCGTCCGCGCCGCCCTCATCGAGGCGAACCTGCCGCTGGTGCGCTACGCCGCCGCCCGGTTCCGCAGCCGCAACGAGCCGATGGAGGACGTGATCCAGGTCGGCACGATCGGGCTGATCAACGCGATCGACCGGTTCGACCCGGAGCGCGGCGTGCAGTTCCCGACGTTCGCGATGCCGACCGTCGTCGGCGAGATCAAACGTTACTTCCGTGACAACGTGCGGACCGTCCACGTGCCGCGCCGGCTCCATGAGCTGTGGGTCCAGGTCAACGGCGCCACCGAGGATCTGACGGTGCAGAACGGCCGCACCCCCACCACCGCCGAGATCGCCGAACGGCTGAAAATCGCCGAGGAGGACGTGCTCGCCTGCATCGAGGCCGGCCGCTCCTACCACGCGACCTCGCTCGAGGCGGCGCAGGAGGGCGACGGGCTGCCGGGGCTGCTGGACCGGCTCGGCTACGAGGACCCGGCCCTGGCCGGAGTCGAGCACCGCGACCTCGTACGCCATCTGCTGGTGCAGCTTCCCGAGCGCGAACAGCGGATCCTTCTCCTGCGCTACTACAACAATCTGACGCAGTCACAGATCAGCGCGGAGCTGGGCGTATCCCAGATGCATGTGTCCCGGCTGCTGTCCCGGAGCTTCGCCCGGCTGAGATCCGCAAATCGGATCGAGTCCTAATCAGGACGAGGTACCTTTCCAGCGCCGATATGTCGACTTGGCACTACAGCGCGTTGCCGACATGTGACATTCTGCAGGAACCGCGTTTGCCGCAGCGCTGCCGCCGGTATTCACGTGAAGGCTGCGTCCTTCGCCGACGAGGGCGCCGCGACCCGTCCGCGACCTCAAGGGGGTGGCATGTCCGTAGAACTGGGCAGCTCGAAGGTGCTCGCCGATGAGGCACCGCCCGTGCCCGAAACCTGCGACGCCATCAACACCCGGACCCTCTCCCGCTCCCTGTTCCTGAGGCTGGCCACGCTCGAGGAGGACAGCGCCGAGCGGGTGTACGTCCGCGACACCCTCATCGAGCTCAACCTGCCCCTCGTGCGCTACGCGGCGGCCAGATTCCGCAGCCGCAACGAGCCGATGGAGGACATCGTCCAGGTCGGGACGATCGGTCTCATCAAGGCGATCGACCGCTTCGACTGCGAACGGGGCGTGGAATTCCCGACGTTCGCGATGCCGACCGTCGTCGGCGAGATCAAGCGCTTCTTCCGGGACACGAGTTGGTCGGTGCGCGTGCCGCGCCGGCTGCAGGAGCTGCGCCTCGCCCTCACCAAGGCCAGTGACGAACTCGCCCAGCAGCTCGACCGCTCGCCCACCGTCCCCGAACTCGCCGCGGCGCTCGGGGTGTCGGAGGAGGACGTGGTCGACGGTCTCGCGGTCGGCAACGCGTACACCGCCAGCTCGCTCGACTCCCCGTCACCCGAGGACGACGGCGGCGAGGGCTCGCTGGCCGACCGCCTGGGGTACGAGGACTCGGCGCTGGAGGGCGTGGAGTACCGCGAGTCGCTGAAGCCCCTGCTGGCCAAACTCCCGCCCCGGGAACGGCAGATCATCATGCTCCGGTTCTTCGCGAACATGACGCAGTCACAGATCGGCGAGGAGGTCGGCATCTCCCAGATGCACGTCTCCCGGCTGCTGACCCGCACCCTCGCGCAGCTCCGCGAAGGGCTCATCGCCGACTGAGCCTCTTCTCTCCGTCTGCTCGGCCCAGCGGTCTTCACACCTGACGAACCGTCAGCGACACTGGGCCGATGCGACGGACGACGCGAGGCACCGAGGTCCCCGTACGTCACCGGGTACGCGACGCCGCCCCCGTGCGGGAGCGGCGTCAGGAACGGCCCCAGGGTGGTCGCCGCGCGGCGGTCGCCTCCTCGGCGGCCGTGCTGTGCCTGGGCGCGTTGCTCACGGGCTGCGGGAGCGGCGGCGGTGACGACGGCTATGTGGCCGTCGGCGCGGTCGGGCCGGACGGCCACCGGGGCGCGGGGAAGGCCGTGCCGCCCGAGGGCGAGGTGTCGCTCACCCCGCTGGACCGGCCGAAGCCGGGCGCGCGTCAGCAGGGTGACGATGCGTCCGGTTCCGGACGTGAGGACGCCACAGGCTCCGCGGGTACAGCCGACTCCGCGAAGGACGGGAGCGGGGACGCCGCCGAAGGCAAGGGTGATGCGCCGTCAGGCAACCGCCCCGCGGGCGACAGGCCGGGCGGATCCGGTGGGCCGGGCGGATCCGGCGACGGGCCGGAGGAGGGCGGCGATCCGCCCACGGACGGCAGCGGTTCCGGCGGTGGTTCCACCGATCCCGGTTCACCCTCCGGGGAGCCGGACCCCGAGCCGCAGGAGCCGGCCGAGCTCTCCGTCGGACCCATCGAGCGCACCGCGACCGACAAGCGCTGGTGCGAGAAGGTGACCCTGGAACTGCGCAACACCGGTGACAAGGCGGTCACTTCGGGCACGGTCACCTTCGCGACCCACATCATCGGCGGACTCGGCGTCGACTGGGCGACGATCGAGTCGGAGCAGAAGCTGCCCGGGACGGTCGAGGGCGGCGAGCGCACCGAGGAGACCTGGACGGTGTGCGTCGACGCGTGGCGGGTCCCACTGGGCATGCACATCGAGACCCAGGACGTCGACGTCGACTGGAAGTGACCGGAGTCGCGCCGGGCCGGGCACAGGCCCGTACGGCGACCCGGCGGCACAGGCCCGTACGGCGTCCACCGACGTGCGGCCGGCGGCGCACAGCACGGCTCGTACCGGAGCGCGGGCAGCGGGAGGCGCCGGGCGCCTCGGCAGGCGCTCGCGCCCGCGCAGGCGTCAGCGCGCCCCTTCGAGAACCCGGAGTTCCGGGAACGATCCGTATGTGACCCGGATCAGCCCAGCGCGAGCCACACCACGGCGCCGATGACCGCGATCACCGCGATCACGCCGACGATGACTCCGGTGCGCGGGCCGGACGGCGCGGGGGCGGCCTGCCGCGGCCCCTCGTCCACGAAGGCGCGGAACATCTGGGTGGAGCCGGCGGTGTCGTGGCCGCCCTGGGAACCCTGGGGGTTGTTCGTCATGAGCCAGGACCCTAGCGAACCGCCGGTTGAGCCCCAACCCTCGGGCCTGTGCCGTATCGGTGCCCTAACTGTGAACATTCATTTGCCTTCAGCAACCAACAGTATTATGGTTGCTCAAAGCAACTTGACAGGTCACAGGAGTCCCCCATGGCCGCACAGAGTCAGTACGAGGAGCTGACCCGGCAACTGAGCGCGTTCGGCGTCGTCAAACGCGGTCTCGCACGCGATCTTCCCCACCAGTGCCAGGCCGGGTCGGCCGCCGTGCTGGCGCTGCTCCACCGCCACGGAGAGATGCGGCTCAGCAGGCTGGCCGAGCTGCTCTCCGTCGACATGTCCGTGACCAGCAGGCACGTCGCCCACCTCACCGAGCGCGGCTGGCTCGACCGTGAGCCGGACCCGCTCGACAAGCGATCACGGCTCCTCCGGCTCAACGCCGAGGGCGAGAACGTCCTCCGCGACATCTCCGACCGCTACGTGACGACGCTCGCCGAGGCGCTGCACGACTGGTCCGACGAGGACGTCGGCCGGCTGACCGAGCTGCTGGCCCGGCTGCGGGACAGCTTCGGCGAAGGCCGGTCGCCCCGCACGACCCCATAACCGCACACCCACCCACCACTGCGCCGCCCCTCCGGTCCGTGACGCACGGCACCGGCCGGCCCACGTCCGTCCGGCACCCCGGCCGTGTACGGCACCCCCGAGCGACCCGATCAGCAACGCAACAGAAGGAAGAGCATGGCAACGACCACGACGGCCGGTGTGCAGGGAGACGCCGCCGCGAGCCCACCCCACGGGCACGCCGCGCCGATGACGCACCGGCAGATCATGGAAGCGCTGTCCGGGCTGCTGCTCGGCATGTTCGTCGCGATCCTGTCGTCGACGATCGTCTCCAACGCACTGCCCGAGATCATCTCCGACCTGGGCGGCGGGCAGAGCGCGTACACCTGGGTCGTCACGGCCGCGCTGCTCGCCATGACCGCCTCCACCCCGCTCTGGGGCAAGCTGGCCGACCTGATCAGCAAGAAGTCCCTGGTCCAACTGGCCCTGGTCATCTACGTCCTGGCCTCCGCCGGAGCCGGTCTCGCGCAGAACCCCGGCATGCTCATCACCTTCCGGGTCTTCCAGGGCATAGGCGTGGGCGGTCTGACGGCGCTCGCCCAGATCGTGATGGCCGCGATGATCTCCCCGCGCGAGCGCGGGCGGTACAGCGGCTACCTCGGCGCGACGTTCGCCGTCGCCACCGTCGGCGGCCCGCTGCTCGGCGGTGTCATCACGGACACCTCGTGGCTCGGCTGGCGCTGGTGCTTCTACGTCGGTGTGCCCTTCGCCGTCATCGCGCTGATCGTGCTGCAGAAGACCCTGAAGCTCCCGGTGGTGAAGCGGAAGGTCAAGGTCGACTGGGCCGGCGCCTTCTTCGTGTCCGCCGCGGTGTCCCTGCTGCTGGTCTGGGTCACCCTCGCCGGGGACAAGTACGACTGGCTGTCCTGGCAGACGTACGCCATGGTCGGCGGCTCCGTCGCGCTCGGCCTGGTCTTCCTCCTCATCGAAGCGAAGGCGAGCGAACCGATCATCCCGCTGCGGCTGTTCCGCAACCGGACGATCACGCTGGCCTCGCTCGCGAGCCTCTTCGTCGGTGTCGCGATGTTCGCCTCGACGGTCTTCCTGAGCCAGTACTTCCAGCTCGCGCGCGACAAGTCGCCCACGATGTCCGGGGTCATGACCATCCCGCTGATCACCGGGCTCTTCATCTCCTCGACGCTCTCGGGGCAGATCATCACCAAGACGGGCCGCTGGAAGGTGTGGCTGGTCGCGGGCGGTGTGCTGGTGACGGCGGGCGTCGGTCTGCTCGGCACCATGCGCTACGACACCCCGTACTGGAAGATCGCCGTCTTCATGGGCGTCATGGGCCTGGGGCTCGGCATGATGATGCAGAACCTCGTGCTTGCGACGCAGAACCAGGTCGCCACCGAGGACCTCGGCGCGGCCAGCTCGGTCGTCACCTTCTTCCGCTCGCTCGGCGGCGCCGTCGGCGTCTCCGCGCTCGGCGCGGTCCTGGCGCACCGCATCACCGACTACGTCAAGGACGGCATGGCGGAGCTGGGACCGAAGGCCGCCGCGGCGGGCGGCTCCATGGGCGGGCCCGGCAGCGCCATCCCGGACATGAGCGAACTGCCCGCGCCCATCCGCACCGTCGTCGAGAGCGCCTACGGGCACGGTGTCGCCGACATCTACCTGTACGCGGCCCCGGCCGCGCTGATCGCCCTGCTGACGGTCCTCTTCATCAAGGAGGTCCCGCTGAAGACCAAGGTCGCGTCCGGAGCGGAGGCGACCGCGGAGGCGGAGACCACGGCGGCGGCGGTCTCCGGTGTGGAGGCCCGGCCGCAGAGCGTGGAGACCTCCGGGGCGTACGCCGAGGACCGTGTCCCCGAGCCGGAACCCGCGCCGCTGGCGAGCGTCGCGGCCTCCACCGCGGGTGCCTCCGCGTCCGCCGAGCCGCGCACACCGTCGTGGGCCGCGGCCGAGCACACCGCCACCGCGTCGGTGGGCGCCGGGACCGGCGCGACCCCGTCGGGCACCGCCGTGCGGGGCTTCGTACGGAGCGGGGACGGAACTCCCGTTCCCCGCGCGGC
The DNA here is from genome assembly GCF_040643575.1 of Streptomyces sp. NPDC047108. Taxonomy (NCBI): domain Bacteria; kingdom Bacillati; phylum Actinomycetota; class Actinomycetes; order Kitasatosporales; family Streptomycetaceae; genus Streptomyces; species Streptomyces sp. NPDC047108. Next base: position 637,899 of record NZ_JBEYUP010000002.1, on the reverse strand, counting down.
CGTCACCCTGATCTCGCTGGCCGGGCGGCAGCTGGGCCGGTCCGTGGCGCACGGCGACGGCGCCTACGCGCTGGACGCGCCGGGCCCCGGCTCGTACGTCCTGATCGCCGCGGCCGACGGGCACCAGCCGCAGGCCGCGACGGTCGTCGTCGGCGACGAGCCGCTGGGGTACGACCTGGCGCTGTCCGGCACCAGCGGTCTCGCGGGTCTCGTGCGTGCCGCCGCCGGAAGCGGGCCGGTCGCGGGCGCGACGGTCGTCGTCACCGATGTGCGCGGCGAGGTTCTGGCCACCGAACTGACCGGCGGCAGCGGCGAGTTCGGGTTCTCCGACCTGGTGCCCGGCACCTTCACGGTGGCGGTCAACGCCCCCGGCTACCGGCCGCTGGCGCTGCCCGTCGAGGTGGGCGGCCAGGCGGTCACCCGGATCGAGGCCGAGCTGCGGTCGGGCTCCGTGGTGCGGGGAACCGTACGGGCCGGTGCCGGACGGCCGCTGTCCGACGCGCGTGTGACGCTGCTCGACGCCGCGGGGAACGTGATGGCGACGTCCACGACCGGGGAGGACGGGGCGTACGCCTTCACCGACCTGGACGAGGGCGATTACACGCTCATCGCGACGGGGTACCCGCCGGCCGCATCGCCGGTCACGGTGTCGGGTCCCGGACTGGACGGCCACGACATCGAACTCGCCCACCCCGGCGAGTGACATGACCCCCGGCCGGCGGGGCCGCGGTACGAGCGGATGACCGCGGCCCGCCCCGGGGACAGGGGCCCCGGGCCGGGCGCCGCGCGGGCAGGGGACGGCCCGCACGGCGGGGCGGCCCGGGGCCCGGGAACGTAGGAGGAGCAGGAGCGTTGATGACCACGGGCGGAACACAGGAGCCGGGAGCCGGGCTGCGGGCACGGGTCCGTACACGGGACGGCTGGGCCGTGCAGCACGCGGTGCTGACCCTCACCGACACGGTGGGCGGGCAGGTGCTGCGGGCGGCGGCGGACGACGAGGGCACGGTCAGGACCCATGACCGCCTGCCCGGCGGTTCCTACACGGTGATCGTCACCGCCGTCGGGTTCGCCCCGGCGGCATCGACGCTGATCGTCACCGGGTCGGGGCGGGCGGACGCGGGCACGGTCGTGCTGGCGCGGCAGGGCGGCGCGGCGCTGCCGCCGCCCGGCCCCTGGACGCTGGACCCGGCGCACTCGTCGGTGAGCGCGGTCGCCCAGCACCTCGGGATCTCCAGCGTGCACGGCCGGTTCACGGACGTCTCGGCCCGGATCGAGATCGCCGAGGACGTGGCGGCATCGCGCGTCGAGGCGGTGATCGGGGCCGCGAGCATCGACACGGGGAACCTTCTGCGCGACCGCCACCTGCGGTCGTCCGACTTCCTGGACGTGGAGCGCTTCCCGGAGATCGGCTACCGCAGCACGGGCGTGAGCACGGCGGGCACCGACCGCTGGACCGTGCACGGCGAGCTGTCCCTGCACGGTGTGGTGCGCGAAGTCGGCCTGGATCTGGCGTACTTGGGGACGGGGCCGGATCCGTGGGGCGGGGTGCGGGCGGCGTTCCGCGCGACGGCGGAGCTGCGGCGCGAGGACTTCGCCATGACGTACAACCAGGTCGTCTCGGCCGGGATCGCCGCCATCGGCACGACTCTCCGCGTCGAACTGGACATCCAGGCGGTGCAGGGGGACCGGCTGCCGCAGCTGTGACGGGCGGGGCTGCGAGCAGGGGGCGCGGCGGGGGTTGGTCCGGAGTGCGGGGCGGGTCCGGGGCAGGCGGGTGGTCCGGCTCGTCGGGGCCCCTCGGACGCGGCCGGCGGTCGTAGGCTCTCGGCCATGGCTCCGAACATCGCGACCAACACGACCGTGGATCTCGCGGGGCTGCTGGAGTTCGTACGCCCCCGGCACCGCGCCATCCTGCTGACCACCCGCGCCGACGGGACCCCGCAGGGCTCGCCGCTGTCCTGCGGGGTGGACGACGCCGGGCGGCTGGTGGTGTCCACCTATCCGGAACGGGCCAAGACCCGCAATGCGCGCCGCAATCCGCGCGTCAGCCTGATCGTGCTCTCCGACGAGTGGAACGGGCCGTGGGTGCAGGTCGACGGCGCGGCGGAGGTGATCGACGCACCGGACTCCATCGAGCCGCTGGTCGAGTACTACCGGAACATCGCGGGAGAGCACCCGGACTGGAACGAGTACCGCGCCGCGATGGCCAGGCAGGGCAAGTCGCTGATCCGGGTGACGCCGGACCGGTGGGGCCCGATCGCCACCGGAGGCTTCCCGGCACACCTGGCCCCTCAGGACTGACGCGCCGGACCGATGCGTCGGCCCGGCGCGCTCGACCGACGACCGTTTCCCGCGCGTCAACAGGCCGGTGCGGGGCGGGTGGCGGTCCGGCCGTCACCCTGTTGTGCTCTGCCGGTGCCCCTCGCGCACGGGCCGCTTCCCCGCGCCCCCGGTCACGCCGCCCCCGCCCCCGCCCGCGTTCCTGTCTCCGCTCGCGCCCTCGCTGCCGGACGCCCGCTCCGCGGCGCGGTCGCGCAGGGCCTCGATTCCGGCGATCGCGCATTCCAGCGCGAACTCCCAGTCGCGCCCGCGCAGTTCCTCGACCGACCCGCCGCCCCGGGCCTCCATGAAGTTCCGGGATTCGTCGAACTCGGGGCGGTCCTGCACCCTGCCCATGACCTGCCAGAAGAACTCGTCCTGGCTCAGACCGGCCTCCCGGCACCGGGCGTTGAACCGGCCCTCGATCGTGCCGAAGCCGTACGCGAACTGGAAGACGAGCGACAGGGCGCCGGGAAGCTGCTCGTCGGAGAGCCCGCTGCTGCGCATCACGCGCTGGGCGGCGGTGGAGAAGGCCATGGCGTTGGGGCCGACGTTGAGGTATTCGCCGACGAGCCGTGAGACCCAGGGGTGCGCGACCATGAGGTTCCGGTACTGCACCGCCAGGCTGACGAGCTGCGAGCGCCAGTCGCCGTCGTCCCCGCCGGGCAGTTCGATCTCGCCGGCGACCGCGTCAAGAGCGAGTTCGAGCAGGTCGTCCTTGGTGTCCACGTACCAGTAGACGGACATGGCCGTGACGCCCAGCTCGGCGGCCAGCCGGCGCATCGAGAACTTCCCCGGCCCCTCGGCGTCGAGCAGGCGCACGGTCGCCGCCACGATCTTGTCGCGGTCCAGTCCCTCGGGCTGCTCGCTCCGGCGTTTGGGAGCCGGGCGGCCCTCCAGCCACACACTGGTCCGCGGGCGACCCGCTCCGCGGTCGGCACCTGCCATGGCTCACCCTCCTCCGGCTCGTACGGGCAAGCGGACCGACTGCGTCCGGCCCGCCCACCCGCACCGATGCTATGCCGCCGCGGCCGGTGAGTCTGCCCGGTCCGCCCGCCGCAGCAGCACCGCGGCGAGTACGCCACCCGCCAGCACGGCCGCCGCGCCGACGAGCTGGCTCGTCTCCAGACCGGATACGAAGGCGTCGCGGATCGCCGTCCGTTCCTCGCTGCCGCGTGCCGCGGCGAGGGCGGCCGGCAGGGACGCGGTCCCCACGGACACCGAAACCAGCGCGCCGAAACGGGAGTTCAGCACCGCGCCGAGGACGGCGACGCCGAGGCCGTTGCCGAGTTCGGTCAGCGTGCCGTTGACGGCGGCACCCACCCCCGCCTTCTCCAGCGGGATCGAGCTCATGATCGCGGTGGCCATCGCGGGCATGGCGAACGCGATGCCCGCGCCCATCAGGACCAGCCCGGCGAACGTCCCGCCGTACCCCGAGTCCCCGAAGACCGCGACGGCCGCGAGGCCCGCCGCGAGCAGACCCATCCCCGCGAGGATGGCGAGCGGTGTGCCCAGCCGGGTCAGCAGCCGGGCGCCTACCCCGGCGAGGTTGAGGACGACGACGGTGAGGGCCAGCGGCGCGGTCCGCAGACCCGCGTCCAGCGGCCCGTACCCGAGGACGAACTGCAGGTGCTGGGTCAGCAGAAAGAGCGAACCGGCCAGCCCGAACGCGACGAGGATGCCGCCCGCGACCGCGCCGATGAAGCGGCGGTCACGGAAGAAGCCCAGGTCCAGCATGGGGTAGGGGATCCGGCGCTCCCAGAGGGCGAAGCCCGCGAGCGTCGCCGCCCCGGCGAAGGCCGGGAGCAGCACCCACTCCGAGGTCCAGCCGTACTCGGGCCCGGAGATGATCGCGAAGACCACGCCCGTCATCCCGATGGTGGAGAGCAGCGCGCCGATCAGGTCGGGGCGGTCCCCGGCCGGGTTCTTCGACTCCGGTACGAGGCGCAGGACGGCGACCGTGCCGAGCAGCGCGACCGGGATGTTGACGAGGAAGATCGCGCCCCACCAGAAGTGGTCGAGCATCACGCCGCCGATCAGCGGTCCCGCGGCGAAGCCGAGTGAACTCACCGCTCCCCACACGCCGATGGCCTTCGGCCGCTCCGCCTCGTCGAAGATCTGGACGACCACGGCGAGGGTCGTCGTCATCAGCAGGGCGCCTCCCACGCCCATGCCCGCGCGGGCCGCGATGAGCTGTGCGGAGGACTGGGCGAGTCCGGCGGCCAGCGAGCCCACGCCGAAGAGCACGAGCCCGACGGCGAGCATCCGCTTGCGGCCGTAGCGGTCCGCCGCGCTGCCCGCGGAGAGCAGCAGACCGGACTGGACCAGGGAGTAGGCGCTGATCATCCATTGCACCTCGGCGGTGGAGGCGTGCAGCTCCCGGGTGAGGGAGGGGATGGCGACGTTGAGGACGGTGTTGTCGAGCAGGACGGTGAGCTGGGCCAGGCAGATCACTCCGAGGATGAGCCAGCGCTGCGGATGGCTCCCCGGGGTGGTGCCGGTGGCGTGATCCCCCGTGGTCGTGGTGGCCATACGACCTCCTTATACGCCGTAGGATGATGTGTTCTACAGCGTACAGCACACTCTTTTACGCCGTACAGCGAGAATTTCCCCGGCCCCTCGGATACCGTCGAACGGCCACCGAAGCGATCAAGGAGGCCCGGATGACAGTGCGCCGTCGAATCGCTCAACTCCTCTTCGCAACAGGCCTGTTGAGCCTGACGACCGCACCACCCGCGCACTCCGCAGGACCACGCGACGACGGCAGGCACGTGCCGCTGCGGGTCGTCTCGTACAACATCCATTCGGGTATCGGCAGCGACCAGGTCTTCGACCTGCGGCGCACGGCCGAGACGATCCGCGCCCTCGACGCCGATGTCGTCGGGCTGCAGGAGGTCGACTCCCACTGGGACGCGCGCAGCGAATGGCGCGACGTGGGGCGCGAACTCGCGGCGCTGCTGGGCATGCGCTTCTACTTCGCGCCCATCTACAGCCTCGATCCCCCGGCGGCGGGCAAGCCGCGGCGGGAGTTCGGCGTCGCGGTGCTCTCCCGCTTCCCGGTGGTCAGCACCACCAACCACGAGATCACGCGGCTCTCCACGCAGGACCCGAACCCCGAGCCCGCGCCGGCCCCCGGTTTCGGCGAGGCGGTCGTACGGGCGCGCGGCGTGGACGTCCACGTCTACAGCACGCACCTGGACTACCGCGGAGACCCGTCCGTACGGCGGGCCCAGGTCGCCGACACCCGGCGGATCATGGCCGAGGACTGCGACAGCCGCGGCCGATGCCCCCGGCAGGTGCTGGTCGGGGACTTCAACGCCGAACCGCGGGCACCGGAGCTGGCACCGCTGTGGAACGAACTCACCGACGCCGTACCACAGGTGGGCGGGCCGACGTTCCCGGCCACGAACCCGGTGAAGCGCATCGACTACGTGACGGTGTCGGAGGGGATCGGCGTACGGCGGTCGGCGGTGCCCGAGACGCTGGCATCGGACCACCGGCCGGTGGTGGCGGATCTGACGGTGCGCCGCGGGAACTGACGGGGCCTTGACGAGCCCTGGGGCCCGATGAGCCGCCGCGGCGCGCACAGCGCCGCGGCGGCTTGCCGGACGGCCGGGCGGGGCGGGCCCGGCATGTCCGCCCGGCCCGCCCCGCCGTCCGCCGGAGTCCTCCTCCGGCGCTCCTCCGTCGTGGTCCTACGCCTCGTCCTCCTCACCGGAGACCGGATCGGTCAGGTCGTAGAGCGTGGTGCCGTCCACCGTGACCTTGGTGAAGTGCTTCTCCACCCATGAAGTGATCGTCGAGGAGGTGGAGTTGGAGGACCGGCCGCCGGGACCCGCTCCGCCGCCCTGGCCACCGCCGGGGCCCGCCTGACCGCCCGTGCCGCCCTGACCGCCCGTGCCGCCTTGGCCGCCCGTGCCTTGACCGCCAGGGCCCGCCTGGCCACCGGTACCCCCGGGGCCCCCTCCGGCGCCCGGGCCCATGCCGCCCGATGTCGCGACGAAGTAGTGGATCTTCCCCTGCTTCACGTACTCCTTGAACTGCGCGAGCGTCGGGGAAGGGTCGCTGCCGTTGAAGCCGCCGAGGGGCATCACCGCTTCCTCGGTGGCGAGTTGGTAGCTCGCCGCGTTCTGCGCACCGACGGCCGCCGCGACCCAGGTGTACTCACCGGCGCCCTGCTCCAGCTTCGCGGCGAGTTCATCGCTGACCTTCTGGCCGTTGAGGAGGCCGTTCATGCCGCCGCGTGCCGCGCCGCCCTGCTGGCCGCCCTGCCCCGTTCGGCCCTGTGAGCCCTGCTGACTTCCGCCGCCACCCGGTTGGCCCTGGCCACCGGCCGGGCCCTGCTGCCCGGGCAGGCTCTGCTGATTGCCCTGGCCCTGCTGACCGGGCTGCTGCATCCCGCCGCCCGGCCCGGCACCGCCGGGACCACCCTGCCCGGGACCCTGTCCAGGGCCACCCGGTCCGCCCCGGCCCATGCCGCCGGATCCGCCGGACACCTGCGGCCCCGCCGTCACGATCCCACCGGAGTGCGCACTGCCGACCGTGCTCAGGGAGTACGCGAGCGGGCCCGCCAGCGACGCCGCCAGCCCCAACCCGGCCGCGCCCAGGGCCAGTCGGCGTCCCCCGCGCCGTCCGCCGAGCGCCAGAACGGCCGCCGCGACGAGCCCCGCCACCAGCACCGCCCAGCGCAGCCAGGGCAGCCAGTCGGCGCTGCGCCCCAGCAGGACGTACGCCCAGACCGCCGTCGCCCCGACCGTACCGCCGAGCACCGCGGAGACCGCCGCGCTCTCCCGCCGCTCCCACAGCACCACGGCGCCCGTCCCCACCAGCGCCGCGATGTACGGGGCCAGGGCGACCGTGTAGTACTCGTGGAAGATCCCGGCCATGAAGCTGAAGACCACGACCGTCATCAGCAGCGCCCCGCCCCAGGCAAGGAACGCCGCACGCCGCACGTCCGTACGCCCGGAGCGCCGCAGCAGCACGAGGCAGGCGACGAGCAGGATCAGTGCCGCGGGCAGCAGCCAGGAGATCTGGCCGCCGACCGAATCGCTGAACATCCGCCCGATACCCGAGTCGCCCCACCGGCCGCCGCCGCCCGGGCCGCCGCCACCGCCGACGCTGCCGGTCTCCTCGCCGTTGATGCGGCCGAGGCCGTTGTAGCCGAAGGTCAGCTCCAGGAAGCTGTTGCTCTGCGAGCCGCCGATGTAGGGCCGGGAGTCCGCGGGCCACAGCTCGACGATCGCGACCCACCAGCCGCCGGAGACGACCATCGCCAGCCCGGCGAGGGCGAGTTGACCGATCCGCCGGCGTACGGCCGTGGGCGCGCACACCGCGTACAGCAGCGCCAGCGGCGGCAGGATCAGGAACGCCTGCAACGTCTTGACCAGGAACGCGAAGCCGAGGGCGACGCCCGCCAGCACCAGCCACTTCGTCCGCGCCCCCTCCAGCGCGCGCAGCACACAGGCCACGGCGACGGTCATGAGCAGGGCGAGCAGCGCGTCCGGGTTGTTGAACCGGAACATCAGGGCCGCTACGGGCGTCAGCGCCAGCACGCCGCCCGCGATGAGGCCGGCAGCCGGACCGAAGCGGCGCTTGACCGCCGCGTACAGCACGCCCACGCATCCGACGCCCATCAGCGCCTCGGGGACCAGGATCGCCCAGGAGTTGAGCCCGAAGATCTTCACCGACAGCGCCATCGGCCACAGCGCGGCCGGCGGCTTGTCGACCGTGATGGAGCTCGCGGCGTCGGACGCGCCGAAGAAGAACGCCTTCCAGCTCTCGCTGCCCGCCTGGGCGGCCGCCGAGTAGAAGGAGTTGGCGTAGCCGGAGACGCTGAGATTCCACAGGTAGAGCACCGCGGTCGCCAGCAGCAGCGCGACGAGGGCGGGCCGGGCCCAGCGGGGGTCCGCGGACGGGCGGCCGGGCCGCTCGGCGTCCGCCGGGAGCGGTGTGCCCGGTGGCCGGGCGGGCGCGGTGGGCGGGCTCCCGGCCGCGGCGTGGCTGTCGTGGCGGGGCAGGGTCATCGGGTGCTCCTGGAGTCGTGGCCGTGGCCGTAGGGGTCCGCCGGATCCACGGCCTGTGCGTGGACGGCAGGGGTGGGGGCTGGTGCGAAGCCGGGCTCCTGCGAGCCGCCGGCGTCGGGGGTGTACGGGACGTACGCGGAGCCGTCAGCGGCCCCGAAGCCCGCGTACCGCTGCACGGAGGCGGGGTCGTACGAGTCGCCGTACGAGCCGTCGAACGGACCGGCGTCCCGGGGCGCGCCCCGCTCCTCACCCGTGGCCCGCCGGGACCGGTCCGGGAAGACCCAGGCCCGCAGCAGGAGGAAGCGCAGCACCGTCGCGGCCAGGTTGGCGGCGATCAGGACCGAGAGTTCCGCCCCGCGCGACGGGCTTCCCCCCGCGACATGCAAGGCAGCGAGCGAACCGCTGGTCAGGGCGAGACCGATGGCGAACACCAGGAGTCCCTGGGCCTGGTGGCGCACCGCGCGCTGCCGCCCCCGTACGCCGAAGGTGAACCTCCGGTTCGCGGCGGTGTTGCCGACGGCGGACAGCAGCAGGGCCAGTGCGTTGGCGATCTGGGCCCCGGTGCCGAGCCGCAGCGCGGAGTACAGCGCGAGATAGACGAGCGTGCTGAGCGCGCCGACCGCGCAGAAGCCCAGCATCTGCCGCGCCAACCCCTGGGGAACGCCGGACAGTTCACGGTCGCGCGGATCGTCGCCGAAGGGGCGGCGCACCCGCGCGAGCGGCAGCGCACCCGTACCGAGCGCGCGCCCCACCCGCCAGACGCCCTTGAGGTCCTCGACCGCCGTACGGACGATGTCCACCCGGCTGTCCGGGTCGTCCACCCAATCGACGGGCACCTCGTGGATCCGCAGTCCGGCGCGTTCGGCGAGCACCAGCATCTCGGTGTCGAAGAACCACCCCGTGTCCTCGACCATCGGCAGCAGCCGCCGCGCCACGTCCTGCCGTATCGCCTTGAACCCGCACTGCGCGTCGCTGAACCGCGCCGCCAGGCTGCCCTTCAGCAGGAGGTTGTAGGCGCGCGAGACGAACTCCCGCTTGGGGCCGCGGACCACGCGCGAACTCCGCGCCAGACGCGAGCCGATGGCCAGGTCGGAGTGGCCGGAGATCAGCGGGGCGACCAGCGGCAGCAGCGCGTTGAGGTCGGTGGACAGGTCGACGTCCATGTAGGCGAGCACGGGCGCCGGGGACATGGACCAGACGGTGCGCAGCGCGCGCCCGCGCCCCTTCTCCTCCAGCCGTACGGCCGTGACCTCGTCGAGCTGGTCGTCGAGCCACGCGGACACCTCGGGCGTCCGGTCGGTGCTGGCGTTGTCGGCGATGGTGATCCGGAAGGGATACGGGAAGGTGCGGCTGAGATGGCCGTGGAGGCGGCGGACGCACGGCTCGAGATCGGTCTCCTCGTTGAACACGGGGACGACGACGTCGAGGACGAGTGCGTCGCCGCGTTCCCGGCGCTGCACGGTCGGCAGAGGTTCGCGTGCGGGCAGTGCGCCCGGTGAGGTCGGAATTCGCATGCCCCCGACACTCGGCGGGCGGGCTGTCACGGCTGTGTGATCCGCCTGTGCCCGGCCTGTGAGTCGTGCGGGGCGCGTGGATCGTGGAGGGCACTTGGGTGGTACGGGGCATGCGGTTCGTACGGCGCACGTGGGTCGTACGGGCCGCTCGGTTCGTACGGGCCACTCGGGGCGTACGGGCCGCTCTCCGTGGTCGGCCGGGCCCGCGGCAGGTGGACGGCGAAGACCGTGCGGCCGGGCACGCTCGCCACCTCGACGTGCCCGCCGTGCGCACTCACCACGGCCTCCACGATCGCCAGGCCCAGCCCCGTACTTCCGGCGGCGCGGGTGCGGGAGGCGTCGCCGCGCGCGAACCGCTCGAAGACGTGCGGCAGCAGCGCCGGCGGGATGCCGGGGCCGTCGTCGGCGACCTCGAGCCGGATGGCACCCTCCCCGCCTCCGGGGACTCGCGCGCCTCCGGGTGCTCGCGCGACGCGCGCCGTGACGGTCGTGCCCGCCGGCGTGTGCGTCCGCGCATTGGCCAGCAGATTGACCAGCACCTGGTGCAGCCGCTCCGGGTCACCCCGTACGAGCGCGGGCTCGTCGGGGAGTTCCAGCCTCCAGTCGTGGCCCGCACCGGCCGCGCGGGCGTCGCTGACCGCGTCCACCACGAGCGGCGACAGATCGGTCTCGACGAGGCTGAGCGGTCTCCCGGCGTCGAGCCGGGCGAGCAGCAGCAGATCCTCGACGAGCGTGGTCATCCGGCCCGCCTCCGACTCGATGCGGCCGAGTGCGTAGCGGGTGTCGGGGCCGGTCTCCTCCCGTCCCCTGCGCGTCAGTTCGGCATAGCCGCGGATGGAGGCCAGGGGAGTGCGCAGTTCGTGGCTGGCGTCGGCGACGAACTGGCGTACCTGCGTCTCACTGGCGTGACGCGCCGCGAGCGCCGAACCCACGTGCCCCAGCAGCCGGTTGAGCGCAGCCCCCACCTGCCCGACCTCCGTGCGCGGATCGGTGTCGCCTTCGGGTACACGCTCATGGAGTGCCACCTCGCCCCGGTCCAGGCGGAGTTCGGAGACACGCGCGGCGGTCGCGGCGACCCGGCGCAGCGGGCGCAGGGCGATACGGATCATCGCCGTACCGGCCAGGCCCGCGGCGACCAGCCCCGCCGCCGCCACGCACAGCTCGGCCAGGACGAGGGTGTCGACCGTGTCCTCGACGTTCTGCAGGGGCAGGCCGATGACGACGCTGCCGCCCGGCTCCGAACGGTCGGGCACGGCCTGGAGCCGGTAGCTGCCCAGATCCGGAATGTCGACCGTGTGCGCCTTGCCGTCCAGCTCCAGCGACGCGACGGCGTCCGCCTGTTGGGCGGTCAGCTCCTCGGTGTCGCCGCGGTCGGTGCTGAGTTCGGCCGAGGTGGTCTCACCGCCGGACAGGACCGCACCGAGCGTGCCGGGCGGCTGACCCGGGCCGACGATGAAGGCGAGACCGCTGCTGTCGGCCACCTTCGGCGGCGGGTGCAGGACGCGCTCCGCGATGCCGCCGAGCTGATCGTCCGCCTGGCCGACCAGGTACGACTGCAGGGTGATGGTGGTGACGCTGCCGACGATCGCGCAGACGACCGCGATCAGGGCCACGCACGAGACGACGAGCCGGGTGCGCAGCGACCAGCGGCGCCGGCCGGCCCGCCCGCGCCGCGCTCGCGACGGGGAGGCAGGAGCGGGGCGGGGGTGGCCGGCGGTCGGTGCGTGGCCGGCCGGAGCGTGGGGCGCGGCGGCAGCATGGTGCGCGGCGGGGCCAGGATCGTAGGAAGGCCGGGGCGGGACGGGCACGGCTCACTCCCCCGGCTTGATCAGGTACCCGGCCCCCCGCCGGGTGTGAATCATCGGCGCCCGTCCGGCGTCGATCTTCCGCCGCAGATACGAGATGTACAGCTCGACGACGTTGGCCTGGCCGCCGAAGTCGTAGTTCCAGACACGGTCGAGGATCTGCGCCTTGCTGAGCACCCGCCTGGGATTGCGCATGAGATAGCGGAGCAGCTCGAACTCGGTCGCGGTGAGATGGATCGACGCCCCGTCCCGCCGCACCTCGTGGCTGTCCTCGTCGAGCACCAGGTCGCCCACCACGAGCAGCGACTCCGCGCGCGCCGCGGAGGCCCCCGCGCGCCGGAGCAGCCCGCGCAGCCGGGCCACGACCTCCTCCAGGCTGAACGGCTTGGTCACGTAGTCGTCGCCGCCCGCGGTCAGGCCCGCGATGCGGTCCTCCACCGCGTCCCGCGCGGTGAGGAAGAGCACCGGCACGTCCGCGATCTCCTGGCGCAGCCGCCGCAGGACGGCGAGCCCGTCGAGGTCGGGCAGCATGATGTCGAGGACGACGGCATCGGGCCTGAACTGCCGTGCGGTACGCAGGGCTTCACCACCGTCCCCCGCGCTGCGCACCTCCCACCCCTCGTAGCGCAGGGCCATGGACAGCAGATCGGCGAGGGCGGTCTCGTCGTCGACGACGAGTACCCGGACGGGGCTGCCGTCCGGCCGCAGCATCGGGGTGCGCTCCTGAGGCGTGGTCCTGGTCATGCTCCAGACCATCAGGCCGCTGCCTGAGAGCCTGCTTTCGCCCGCCTGTGAATTTCCTGAGAATCACGGTCCGCGCTCGGCGGCGGGGACCGGCCCTGCGAGGCCGCCGGTGCACGCACGTCAGAAGAGGCCGTCCTGCACCCCGGCGTCCTTGGCCCGGGCACCCGCACCGCAGTCCCGTACGGACGCGCTGGTCGGCACCCCCGCGGGGGCTGCCCGCAGCCGGCGGCCCGCCATGAGACGTCCGTCGAGCACCAGCACTCCGGCGTCCCCCGTGGCGAGATGGAGGTCCGGCCCGGCCACGCCCAGCAGTTCGCCCGCCACCACGTCGCCCTCCCCCAGCTCCGTGACCTCCTCCACCCGCCCCTCCGCCGTCCGCGCGGCCAGCGCGTCGAGCCCGAAGGCAGCCGTGTGGTCGACGGGGGCGAACGGCTCCCGCTCCAGCGACTCGGGCCAGTCCGGCAGCTCCGCCACGCGCGCCTGCAGCGCGGCCAGTTCGGCGAACCGCTCCGCGACGGGCGGCAGTCCGGCGCGTGCGGCGCGCTTCACCCCGTACGGGACGCGGTCCTTCACGCCCAGCGCCGCCCCGAGCAGCTCCTCCGCCCGCCGCGCCGCCATGAGCGGGCCGCGGCCCAGCCAGCCGTACGCCACGGCGCCCTGCTCGAGGAGGCGTGCCCCGCCGCGCGCCGCCGCCGTGATCCCGACCTTCGGCAGACCGGGCCCGAACCAGGCGAGATAGACGCGGTAGGGCCGCGGGTCGTCGGCCCGGGTGTCGGCCGCGACCGACTGCGACCGGTCGAGCCGCGCGCACTCCGGGCACTGCCCGCCCGTACTGCGCGCGGGCACGGCCGCCTTGACCGGGCAGAGCGTGCGGCGGCCGCCGCGCAGCACGCCGGTGCAGACGCGCCCACCCTCCACGGCGAACGCCAGTGGCTCTCCGGGGGACGGGCCGCTGACGCGCTCGGCGACCCGGCCGCCGGGGCCCGCCCGGTACCAGCCGAGCCGCGCACCCTCCGGGCGCCAGACCACGCCGGCGCACCACCAGCCGTCTTCTTCCACTGCCGCCACAGGTCCCCTCGGAGCACAGGCCGTACGAACGGACACCGTCCGTGCCCGTCCTCCCCATCCTGGGACATGGGTCCGACATCGGCCGCGGCCTGCCGAACCAGGGCAATGCGTTCCTCGGCTTCCGGCGCATTTCCGCGCCAGGTCGGCGAGACTGGACACCGGCTTCCGTCCGCACGGACGGCACGACCACGCCGACCGCACCGCACGGCACCGACCGACCACGGCGCCCGCACCGAACTCCCGCTCCGGAGCAGGGCGACACGACCACGGAGGACCCATGCACGTCACGTCGTTACCCGTCACGACCGACCGCCTCGTCCTGAGGCTGTTCACGCCGGACGACGTCGACGACATGTACGCGTACCAGGGCCTGGAGAGCGTGGCCCGCTACCTCTACCGTCCGCCGCGCACCCGCGAGGGCTGCGAGGAGGCCGTCGCCCGGAACGCGGCGGCGACCCGGTGGGAGGAGGACGGCGACGCGCTGACCCTGGCGATGTGCCGCCGCACCGAGCCGGGGGTCATCGGCGAGGTCGTCCTCAAGTGCGCCGGCGCGTACGCCCGTCAGGCCGAGATCGGCTGGATCCTGAACCCCGGGCACGAGGGCCGGGGCTATGCGACGGAGGCCGCCCGCGCGCTGGCGGCGATGGCGTTCGACGAGCTCGGCGTGCACCGCCTGTTCGCCCGCATCGACGTCGAGAACACCGGCTCGACGCGGCTGTGCGAGCGCCTGGGGATGCGCCGTGAGGCCCACCTCATCGAGAACGACCTCGACGGCACGCGGTGGGGCAGCGAGTACATCTACGCCTCGCTCTCCCACGAACTCAAGCGCTGAGCCCGCCACTTCGCCCTGTCCTGTCCGCCGCCCGGTCCGTCAGAAGCTCTATGCCAAGGCGGTACGTCAACGCGGTACGTGACGCGGTACCTCAGCGGCATGTCAGAAGCGGAAGACGTTCCCGGTGGCGGCGGACATCCGGCAGGCATTGGCGTACGTCCTGCGCCAGACGACGGATTCACCCTGAAACATCCCCTTGGCCGAGGCCGTGACGGGGTCGAACTCGTCCGAGCAGACGGCCGGTTCCCCGGACAGCCGGTCCAGGTCGCCCCGGGCCCGTTCCACCTCGGCACACGCCTCGGCGGCCCGGGGGTGCAGGCCGTCCGGCTCGGGGGAGCACCGCAGCAGCACCCCGCGGATCCAGGTGTCGCCGCTCCCGCTCACCGTCAGCGCCAGGCCGTCCGACGGCGCGGGACCGGCCTGCCGGTGCGGCGGCGCGGCCGGCCCGGCGTGAGCGGCTCCGGCGAGGCAGGTGCTCAGGAGTACCGCCGCGACGGCGGCGCCGATCTTCCTCATGCGGGGCCAACGAGCCGCGCCCGGCCGACGTCACCCTGAGCGCCCTCAGGAGCGCTTCCTGCGCCACAGATACCCGGAGCCGGCCAGCGTCAGGGCGGACACCAGAGCGTAGAGCGCCCAGATCCACCCATCGCTGCCGGCGCCGTACTCGGGTTGGACGATCAGGTTCCACGAGGCGTAGACGAACGCGGGGAGGATGCAGGCCAGTGCGAGGCCGATCCACTTCTCGCCCACCGTCCAGTGGCGGGAGCGCCACACGATCACGATGGCGGTGACGGCGGCTACGCCGAATCCCTGGCCCATGAGGGTTCAGATCAGGATGCAGGCCGAGCAGGACGGCGCAATAGTGAGCAAAGCCTCCCATGAGCCGCGCCAAATGCGCCATTAAACCAATTTGACCCAAAATAGCCAGAGGGTCGACAGCTCACAGGCAGTCAAATGAGTAGTCAGCGCTCAGCTGATTCCGAGCAGGTGCACCTGATGATGGAGGACGGCGCCCCCTCCATGGCGATCGAGCAACATCCCGGGCGCAATGATCCCCAAAATGCGAAGCCGTGTTCCGTCCGGCCGTACGGGAATTAAGGATGGGTCGATGAGCGACAGTTCTCAATACGCACAAGCATTACTGCGCGATGCGTCACAGTTCCAGTGGTACATCGTTCCGCTCCTGGCATTTGTTGTCTACATCTACGCGGTGGAAGTCGAGCGGCGCAACTGGAACGTCCTGGCCGCGGGCCTGGCCTTCTACGGCGCCGAATGGTTTATCGAGATCGTAAACGCACTATGGTTTCATTTCTCCGACCACGCGCCACTATGGGGAACTCCGGGTAAATCCAGCTACACAATTCTGGTCGGGCTGAACATTGAGATTTCTTTCATGTTCGCCATTTTCGGCATTGTCGTGGCGAAGGTGCTCTCCGCGGTGAAGAACCGTGTAATCGTCGTGATCGTCTTCTCTGTCTTCTGTGTCGTCGTTGAGACCGTCCTGAACCAATGGGGGGCACTGACGTGGGACTACTGGTGGTGGGGATGGCCCCATGTGTGGTCAGTCATTCTCTTCGCGTACGGCCCGGGTACCGCGATCGCCATCTTCGCGCATGACTTCAAGTCGAACAAAATCCGATGGATCATCATCGCGGGCATTTTCGTGCTTGATGCGGTTCTGCTCTGGCTCGGAATCGGCGTCCTCGGGTGGATCTGAGGCACGACGCAGTCGGGTGAGCGAGGGGCGGTCGACTCCATGCCGCAACCAGGTGGCGAAGGCGTCGACAAGGCCGGCGTAGAACCACTCGTCGGGCACGGATCCCGGGTTCTTGCTCGCGTCGTAGAAGGCATCGTTGGTGAAGGTGGCGCCGGCGGATGCGTGGAGGTTCTTGGAGAACGGGAGCTCGCGGCGCCGGATTCCTGGTCGCGCTCTACTGCACGGCGCAGGGCATCGGCGACATTGCCCCACCCCGGGCGACTTGGTTCTGCAACTGCCCAATGCGGCGGCGGTAGTTGTCCAGCCGGGGTTCCTCCGGGAGGTGGTCCCCTCCGCTGGAGGGGACCACGGGCGCCGTCCGTCGTCATCGAGGGTGGCCGACAGCGCCAGGACGCGCTCAGCGAAAGCTTGCCCAGCGGACGAATCGTGCGGCTCTTCCCCCGGACGTGACCCTCGTTCGGCTCGACTCCCAGCGGTCCGCCTCCGACCGCGTCGGGGTTGCACTGAGGGGTGACCGCAGAGGGGGGACGATGACGGTAGCTCGGCGGGCCCTCCTTGGCCGCCTGATGACAACTCCCCCGCTCTCGGAGACGGTTGTCGTCAGACACTGCCGTCAAGACGAACGCAAGAAGCCCTGTGGATCTCTCCACAGGGCTTCTGAGCTGGTGCGCGCTCGGCAGGATTCGAACCTGCAACCTCTTGATCCGTAGTCAAGTGCTCTATCCGTTAAGCTACGAGCGCTTGCGTCCCGGCGATTTTTCGGCCGGTCGGCGTTGCGGGAACAACATTACATGACCCGCCGCCGCACGTGAAATCCGTTCTTCATCCACTGCCTGACCTGGGCAAACGGCATTTGACACGGCCAAGAACGGCTGAAGCCCCGGCCGTCGGGGGCCGGGGCTTCGATGATCGAGGAGATCGAGCGGAGGCTCCGGGATTTGAACCCGGGATGGGGGGTTACCCCAAACCGCATTAGCAGTGCGGCGCCATAGACCAGACTAGGCGAAGCCTCCTCACACACCCGCGCGAACGCGATGTGGTGTGTGCAGATGATGGCACAGCCCTGCGGGCTGTCACCAATCGCACCCTACGGTACTAGGCGCGCGGGCAGCAGAGCAAAGCCCTTCGTGGTCGCGCCGGGTCCGGACGGGACGACTCCGGATGACGGGTCACGGTCCGGATGACGGGTCCGGGTGAGGGAACCGGTCGGGACCGGCCGCCCCCGACCGTCGGCAGACTCCCTTCCCTGGGTCCGCCCCCGACCGACGCCCGGCTCCCTCGCGGCCGCAGCCGCGCCCACCCGGTCACCCCTAGGGACCCCGGTGGCTTGCGCAACGGCCCGGCGGCCGGAGCGTTAGTCATGGCGGGCTCGCGCGAGCGGCCCCTGCCGCCCCCGACGCCATGACGCCCGAGCCCCGCCTCCGGGCCGCACCCCAGGAGTTCCGATGCTGCTCCGCCGCCTCGCGCTGGTCACCTTGTCCGCCGCCGCCGCCTTTGCTGCCGCACCCGCCGCCGGGGCCGCAGCTGCGCCCACGCCGCACCCCGTCCCCCTCCCGGTGCTCAGATCGTTCATGCCGCCGCCGGCCGTCGCCCCCGCCGGCGAGGACCAGCTCACCATCACCATCAGCAACAGCGGCAACCGCGCGGTGGACGGCCGCTACTCCCTGGACTGCCACCCCACGGGCGGTACGCACCGCCAGGCCCGGGCGGCGTGCGACCGGCTCGACGAGATGGTCCGGTGGGGCGAGGACCCGTTCGCGCCCGTGGAGCCGCGCGCCAACTGCACGATGATGTACGGCGGTCCGGGCACCGCACGGATCACCGGCAGCTGGGCCGGGCGCCCCGTCGACGCCCGCTTCGACCGCCGCAACGGCTGCGAGATCGCCCGCTGGAACCGGCTCCGCCCCGTGCTCCCCGAGACCGGCGCCTGAATCCGGCGCCCGCTGTCCGGCGCGTGACTCGGCGCCCGCATCAGGAGCACACCACCCGGCGTGCACCCGGCCCCGGCCCGCGCCCCCTGCGCGGCTCACCGGGGCCGGCGCACGTCGCCCCGCGGCCCCCCGCACGCCGCCCCTCCGGACCGGCACGGACGCGGAGCGGACCGGCGCCAACAGCGAGCGTCCCCGCACGGACACCGACCGGTTCCGCACGTCGTCCTACGGAACGGGCACGCGTGCCGACCGATCCCGTACGAGCGACGACCGATCCTGTGGGTACTGCTGTCACGCGCCCCTGTCCGTAACCGCTGGGAAGGGCACCATTCCTGTGTCATCACGGACCCGCAGGGCTTATGTCAGGCGTGCGGCAAGTCGCACAATCTCGTCGCTCGTCCTCCCCTCATCCGCCGTTGCCGCCGCAACGGGTGCCCGTAGACTCCTCCCGTGACATGCCCGGGGGACGCGCGGCAAAATGGCCGGGGCCGTTGTAAGGAGCAGTGATCAGGGAGGAATGGTCGTCGTGAGCAGCAGGCCGTCCCGGGGCGCTGCTCGGCTTGCAGCCATACTCGATGCGCTGCCCGACGCGCTGCTGCTGGTGAACTGCAACGGCACGGTCGTCAACGCCAACACCATCGCCCTGGAGACCTTCGAGGCGCCCGGTACCGCTCTGGTCGGCCGGGGCCTGCTCGACCTGCTGCCGTCCTTCGACTCGCGCCGGATCCCCGGCTCGATGCGGCGGCCCGAGGACGACGAGGGCCGGACCAAGCCGACCCGGATGGTCGCGCGACGCACCGACGGGTCCGAGTTCCCCGTCGAGGTCACCAGCGCGAATCTGGAGGACGGCCGCACCCCGTACGCCGATCCGTCCCCGAAGCACTACACCGGTGACGAGCTGCTGATGCTGGTCGTGCGGGACCTGTCGGGGACGGTGGACACCGAGGCCGAGCTGGCGCGTCAGCAGCGCCAGACCGAGATGATCCTGCGCGCCGCGGCCGAGGGCGTCGTCGGCGTCGACACGGACGGCAAGGTCGTCCTCGTCAATCCGTCCGCCGCGCAGATCCTCGGGTACCGCGCGGGGGACCTCGGCGGCCAGGAGCTGCACCCGCTGATCCACCACTCGCGGCCCGACGGCAGCCCGTTGCCGTACAACGAGACGCCGCTCGCCGACTCCCTCCGCTCCGGCCGCAAGCACCGCGTCCGGGGCCAGGTGCTGTGGGCGAAGGACGGCCGCGCGGTGCCCGTCGACCTGACGACCGCGCCCGTCCGGGACGGGGAGCAGCTCGTCGGCGCGGTGATGACGTTCACCGACCGGCGCACGTACAACGCGGTGTCCGCGCGGCACGCCCAGTTGCTGGCCGTGCTGGACGAGGCGCTGCGCGGTCCGCTCGACCAGCTCCGCTCCGAGCTGGGCACGCTCGCCTCCGATCCCGCCGGGCAGCTCTGGCCCGAGGCGAACCAGATCCTGCACTACCTCACCGCCGGCTACGCCCGGATGACCACGCTCATCGACAACGTGCTGAGCTACCAGCGTCTCGACACCGGCAAGGAGCGGCTCGACCGCGCGCCGGTGTCGCTCGACGGGGTGGTGGCGGCCGGTGTCGAGGGCGCGATCGAGCTGATCGGCCCGGGGCGCGCGCAGTTCGCGGTCCATGCCCCGCCGATCGAGGCGGAGGTGGACGCCAAGCGGCTGGCGCAGGCACTCGCGCATCTGATCGCGGATGTGGCCGGAGTGGACGCGACGGGGAACGCCCCGGCGGGCGGCAGCTCCGGCGACTCCACGATCGTGGTGGCCGCGGCGCAGCGCGGCGAGGTCGTGCGGATCGAGGTCCGCGGGCCGTACGCCGGGGGCGACCCGGTGCACGAGCCGATCGTGCGCGGCATCGTTGAGCGGCACGGAGGCGTGCTGCAGACGCACGAAGTGCCGGGGACGAGCGGCAATGCGTACGTGCTCGAGGTGCCGCTGAGCGCGGACCGCGTCACGCCGGAGCGGATCGTCGACGCCCGGGACCGGGAGAACGCCACGACCGTGATGCCGGTGCCGACGCAGCGGCAGCGGGGCACGGATGTGCCGCACGGCGCCGCGGCCGACCCGGCGCAGGCCACCGGGGCGACGCATGCCACCGGGGCGGCGGCGAACGGTACGAACGGCGGTGCCCGGTCGGGCCCGACAGGCTCCGGCGGTACGACCGTGCCCGCCCAGTCGACCGGTTCCGAGCCGGCCCCGACCGGCCGCCGCCGCGCGCGGCGCGGCCCGGAGGGCGATCCGGCGGCGGGCGGCGGGCCCGGCGTGCCGGGTGGGCACCCGGGCGATCCGTCCATGGCGGGCCAGTCGATGGCGGGCCAGTCCGTGGCGGGCCAGGAGGGCACCGGCGTTCCCGGATCCGGTCCGCAGGGACAGGGCGCGGACGGGCCTGCGGCGCAGACCCGGCCCACGGGGCGGCGGCGCGGGCGGCCGAGCCCTGCCGAGGCCGAGTCCGTACCGCCGGGCGGTGTGCCGGGCGGTGAGGCCGCCGGGGGCGCGAGCGCGGAGGCCGCGACGGCTGCGGCCGGGGCGCCGCGCGGGCGGCGGGCCCGGCACGGAGGCCGGGACCAGTCGTCCGGTGCGGTGGCGACGGCCGCGGACGAGCGGACGGACGCCGGGGACGGCACCAACTCACCCGCGCAGAACGGGATGTACGCCGCGGGTGCGACCGGCACGGGCGGCGGACAGCCGCAGGGCCGGGCCACCGCATCGCAGGGGTCCGCCCTGCCCGCGCTCCCCGGAGCGGCGGACGGCGGCCCGCAGGCGCCACAGGGACAAGGACAGGGTCAAGGTCAGCAGGGTCAGGGTCAGCAGGGGCTGAGCCCCGTCCCGTCCCAACTGCGTCCGGCCGGCATGAACGGCACGAACGCCCCCATGAGCGCACCCGTACCGCAGCAGGGCACCGCTCCTGAGGAGCAGGGCACCACCATGGAGCCGGCGGCGCGCCGCGGCCGCCGTCTCGGCACACCAGCACAGGGCACTCCGGCGGCGCCGGAAGGACTGCCCCAGCCGTACGGCGCCGGCGCCGAAGCAGGGGAGCCCGCCGCACCGCAGCAGGGACAGCCTGTCCCGCCGGGCGGGCGGAGGGTGCGCCGGGCGCTGGCCAGCGGCGGACAGGAGCAGACCGCGGAGGCGGGCGCGGAGCGCCAGGCCCTGGCGCTGCCGCCCGCGGAGAGCGACCGGACGGCCGGGCCCGCCGAGGCGGACCGACCGGGCCTGTGGACCGGCGACGAGCAGAACCGTCACGACCCGATGGCCCCGGGCGTCGACGCCGACCACACACCGCCGCAGGCACACCCCGTACCGGCACCGAGCGGACGGCGTCGCGCCCGCCGCGATCCGGCCGAGGACCAGCAGCAGGGCAGGCGTCCGACCGCCGACACGGTCGGGCCGACGGCGCCGCAGTCCGCCCCCGCCCAGGGCTTCCCCGCCCAGGGGGACCAGGGCTTTCCCGACCAGCAGGGTCCGGCCGGTCCTCCGCCGCAGCAGTCCGGCGTGCCCGGGGCCCTGCCCGCGACGGTGGACCGGAGCACTCCCGCCACGCCGACGCAACAGCCCGCCCCCCAACAGCCCGCCCCCCAACAGCCCGCCGCTGCCCAGCAGCCGCAGCCCGAGGGCGGGCCGGAGCCCACGTCTGCTCAGGAGCCGCATCCCCAGCGGGTCGCCCAGCCGCTGCCCGCCGAAGAACCCGCCCCTCCGGCGCAGGACCCGGCCGCAGCGGCGCAAGCGGCGCAACCGACACCGGCACAGGCCCCGTCGCAGGCACAGGCGCAGGGCACGCCGCAGCCCAACGCACCCCAGGGACAGCCCTCGCAGGGCCGGCCCCCGGCCCCCGAAGGCCCCTCGGCCGCCCAGTCGCGCGCCATCAGCGTGCGGACGCTCGGCCAGGGTGTGCCGTTCGCGCAGCAGATCGCCGATCAGCAGCGCCCCCAACCGTCCCCGCCGGCCCAGCCGTCCGCCGGTTCCGGCAGGCGGCGCCGGCTCGCGGCACCCCCGCAGGAGGACGACCGCACGGCGTCCGCGACCGGCGCACAGGAATCGGCCGCTCGCCTGCGCGAGCAGCAGCAGGCCCAGCCTCCGCGGCTGCTGGACTCCACGGAGGGCAGGGCGTACGCGATCGGCGCGCCCGATGAGGGCAGCGAGGGCCCCGAGCCGTTGGACGGCCCGAACGGTGCCATCGACGTCACCGACTCCCAGGCCGCTCCGCCGCTGGACGACGAGCTGCCTCCCGAGCCGTTGGACAATCCGCGGCGGCTGCTGGTGTGGCCCGCACCGGACGTCGCGACCCAGCAGGCGCTGAGCGACCGCGGCTACCGCCCGGTGATCGTCCACTCCCGCGAGGAGGTGGACGCGCAGATCGCGGCCTACCCCGCCGCGCTCTTCGTGGACCCGCTGACCGGGCCGATCACCCGGACCGCGCTGCAGTCGCTGCGTACGGCGGCGGTGGCGGCCGAGGTCCCGGTGCTGGTGACGGCCGGGCTGGGACAGGCCACGCGGGAGGCTGCGTACGGCGCCGACCCCGCCGTGCTGCTGAAGGCGCTCGCGCCTCGCGACAGCGAGCAGCACCCGCCCCGGGTTTTGCTCATCGAGGCGCACGACCCGATCGCGGGCGCGCTGACCGCGACGCTGGAGCGGCGCGGCATGCAGGTCGGGCGGGCCGCCTCGGACGCGGACGCGGTGACGCTCGCCGCGCAGATGCGGCCGAACCTCGTGGTGATGGACCTGATGCAGGTGCGACGCCGGCGCGCCGGGATCGTGGACTGGCTGCGGGCGAACGGGCTGCTCAACCGCACGCCGCTGGTCGTCTACACCTCGGCCGACATCGACCCGGCAGAACTGCCGCGGCTCACCTCGGGCGAGACGGTCCTCTTCCTGGCCGAGCGCTCCACGAGCCCGGACGTGCAGAACCGGATCGTCGACCTGCTCGCGAAAATCGGGGCGAACTGACGCACAGCACCCCGCCCTTGGCCTGAGGGGCGCAGCTCCATGCGGAAGCGTCGCCACCGCGTTTACGGCAACCACCGGCGGCGAACACGGAGAAGGCCGGAGCGGCGTCCGCCCCGGCCTTCCCTTCGATCCTCCCGAGGCCGTCAGATCTCGGTGACGTCCAGCTCTCCGTCCGCGTACTGCTTGCGCAGCACCTTCTTGTCGAACTTGCCGACGCTCGTCTTCGGCACGGCCGGGATCACCGCCCATCGCTCGGGCACCTGCCAGCGCGCGATCCGCTCGCCGAGCCAGCTCTTCAGCGCCTCGTAGTCGGCGGTGGCGCCTTCCTTCAGGACGACGCTGGCGAGCGGCCGTTCGCCCCACTTGGCGTCGGGCACGGCCACGACCGCGGCCTCAGCGACGTCGGGGTGGGCCATCAGCTGGTTCTCCAGCTCGACCGAGGAGATCCACTCGCCACCGGACTTGATGACGTCCTTCGCGCGGTCGGTGATGTTGAGGTAGCCGTTGGGCGTGATGGTCCCGACGTCACCGGTCCGCAGCCAGCCGTCCTCGGTGAACTTGTCCTCGGGCCGCAGCGGATCGTCGCCCGCGCCGCCGTAGTACGAGCCCGCGATCCACGGGCCGCGTACCTCCAGCTCACCGGCCGACTCGCCGTCCCACGGCAGGAGTCCGCCGTCGGGCCCGGTCAGCCGGAGTTCGACGGAGGAGCACAGGCGGCCCTGGCTGAAGCGGTACGGCCACGCCTCCTCCTCGCTGACCCCGGCGGGCGGGTGGGAGACGGTGCCGAGCGGCGACGTCTCGGTCATGCCCCAGGCGTGGACGACGCGGATCTCGTGCCGCTCCCAGAACGCCGTCATCAGCGCGGGCGGGCAGGTGGCGCCGCCGATGACGACGTGGCCGAGGCTGGACACGTCCCGCTTGTTGGCGTCGAGTTCGGCGAGCAGGCCCTGGAATATCGTGGGAACGGCGGCGGCGACGGTGGGTCGTTCCCGCTCGATCATCTCGGCGAGCGGCTCGGGCTGCAGGAAGCGGTCGGGCATCAGCAGCGAGGTGCCCGCGAGGAAGGCCGCGTGCGGCAGGCCCCAGGCGTTGACGTGGAACATCGGCACGACGGGCAGGGCCGTGTCGCGCCCGGTGAGCCCGAACGCCTCGGCGCTGTTGACCTGCATCGAGTGCAGATAGAGCGAGCGGTGGCTGTAGAGGACGCCCTTGGGGTCGCCGGTCGTGCCGGAGGTGTAGCAGAGGGCGGCGGCCTCGCGCTCGTCGAGGTCCGGCCAGTCGTACGCGGTGGGGCGGCCGGCGATCAGTTCGTCGTAGTCGTGGACGCGGGCGCGGGCGCCGGCGAGGACGGAGCGGTCGCCGGGACCGGCGACGACGACGTGCTCGACCGCATCGAGCCCGGGCAGCAGCGGGGCGAGGAGCGGGAGCAGCGAACCGTCGACGATGATCACGCGGTCGGCGGCGTGGTTGACGATCCAGGTGAGCTGGTCGGCCGGGAGGCGGAGGTTGAGGGTGTGGAGGATCGCGCCCATGGACGGGATGGCGAGATAGGCCTCGAGGTGGACGCCGTTGTTCCACATCAGCGTCGCGACGCGCTGGTCGCCGACGACCCCCAGTTCGTCACGGAGCGCGTGCGCCAGCTGCGCCGACCGGGCCCCGGTCTCGGCGAACGTACGGCGCTCGGGTTCGTCCTCCCCGGTCCAGGTCGTGACGGTCGCACCGGCGTGGACGGTCGATCCGTGCCGCAGGATGCGGCTCACTGTCAGCGGGACATCCTGCATCGAGCTGTACACCGTGGCCTCCCGAGGTCGCGGTTACGCGAGGGTAGTGGTGTGCAGATTCTGAGGTCATACCAATTGGTATGTCACTACTCCGCGCACAACGACGACGGTGTGGGATCCCCCACGTACGCAGAAGCCGATCAGGCTGCGCAGTCCAGTTCGGGGTCTTCGCGCAGTTTGGAAAGGGCACGGGAGACGGCGCTCTTGACCGTGCCGACCGACACACCGAGCACCTCGGCGGTCTGGGCCTCGCTCAGGTCTTCGTAGTACCGGAGGACGACCATCGCGCGCTGCCGGTCGGGAAGCCGGGATATCGCACGCCACATGGCGTCGTGAAGGAGCTGCTGTTCCGCGGGGTCCGGAGCGGGAGCGATGTCGGGCTCGGGCAGCTCGTCGCAGGCGAACTCGTCGACCTTGCGCTTGCGCCACTGGGAGGTGCGGGTGTTCACCAGGGCACGTCGTACGTACCCGTCGAGTGCCCGGTGGTCCTCGATCCTCTCCCAGGCCAGGTACGTCTTCGTCAGCGCGGTCTGCAGCAGGTCCTCGGCATCGCACGGGTTCGCGGTGAGCGAGCGTGCGGTGCGCAGCAGGACGGGTCCGCGTGCCCGTACATAGGACGAGAACGACGGGAACACTGCTGTGGTGGCGCTCGTGCAGACTGGCGTGGTCATGCGCCAAACCTAGGAGCGCGGGGGGTGCCTTTGGATCGCCCGCAGGTCCCCTTGAAGGGTCAGCCTCAGGTTGTACTCAGCTCGCAGGTCCTACCTCCCACAGGTGGAGCGGTCTCCGCCCCGGGGTCAGGGTGGCGTGTCGGGGTGGCGTAGGGGGTGGTCCGGATGCATCGGGCTGCGTAGGGAGACGTGTACGAAGCGTACGCGCCACGGCCCGTCCCTAGGCGGCGGGTTCGACGTCGTCGATGACGGCGACGGGCGCGTCCACCAGATTCGGGTCGATCTTCATCGTCACGCCGCCGTGCGTCTCGGTGACGTTGCCCTGGTACTGGTGGATGCGGCGGTGCGGGGCCCATGCGGCGCGGTCGAGCACCGGTTCGTCGTAGAGCGACGGGGCCACGTTCCACCGGGCGAACCACATGATGTCGGGCAGATCGCGGACTCCGTCGCGGCGCGCGCTCTCGAGGTGCTCCACGCCCGAGGTCGAACTGCTGTAGAAGCCGGGGAGGTAGCCCTGGCGGCGCACCTCTCGGCTCCAGGCGCGGATGAAGGAGAGCGTGTGCTCGGCGCAGGCGGTGTCGCGCTGGTCGTAGGCCTCGATGTCGAGGTAGAGGGCGCTTCGCTCCATCATGCCGAGTTCGGAGGCGCTTTCGACGGCGTCGCGCCCCTCCTCGGTGCCGACGGTCCATGGATCCCCGTCGATGGGCACCGATTTCTTGTTGTGGTTCATCACGCAGGGGGACTGCGAGCCGACGTAGAGCGGGAGGACGCTCCAGCCGGTGCGGTCCACCTCCCGGATCCAGCGGCGGCCCAGATTGGCCTGCGTCTTGCAGGCCCGGCCCCGGCCGCCGAAATAGACACCGACGGCCCGGTAATGGGATTTCCGCCAGGCGTTCATCGAGCCGAGGGACGGCGCCTCGCAGGTGTCGAAGCCCAGCCCGGTGAAGACCTCGGCGCCCTTGGAGAGCGGGTCGCCGTCGCCCGGGTCCTTGGCGGCAGCGGTGCCGCCGGCGAAGAGCCCGCCGAGCACCGCGGCCAGGGCCGCGAACAGCGCGACCACATATTGAATGATCTTCTTTCGTCGTTCCATAGGGCGAGTGAACGGTGCCCGCAACCCGGAGAAGGGGCAGACACGCGACATGGCTGACCGAAGTCAGTCGGATGAACCAATCAGAAGCCCGGATGTCGGAACTCCGGTTCCCGCCGTCACCAGAACCGTGCTAGCCCCCGCCACCTGGTTCACGGCGCTGCCCCGCACCTGCCGTACGGCCTCGGCGATGCCGTTCATTCCGTGCAGATACGCCTCGCCGAGCTGGCCGCCGTGCGTGTTGAGCGGCAGCTCACCCGCGGCGACGAAGGCGCCCGCCTCGCCGCGCGGGCAGAAGCCGAACTCCTCGAGCTGCATCAGCACGAACGGCGTGAAGTGGTCGTAGAGGATCGCGACGTCGATGTCGCCGGGGCCCAGCCCGCTGCCGCCCCACAGCCGGCGCGCGACGACCCCCGTCTCGGGCAGGCCCGTCAGCGGACCGTGGTAGAAGCCCGTCATCTGCTCCTGGGCACGGCCCGCGCCCTGGGCGGCGGACACGATGACGGCGGGCGGGTGGCGCAGGTCCCGTGCCCGCTCGGCCGAGGTCACGACGATCGCCTGTCCGCCGTCCGTCTCCTGGCAGCAGTCGAGCAGGCGCAGCGGCTCGACGATCCAGCGGGAGGCGGCGTGGTCCGCGAGCGTGATCGGCTTCCCGTGGAAGTACGCGGCGGGATTGGTGGCGGCGTACCGGCGGTCGGTGACGGCGACATGGCCGAAGACCTCGGGTGTCAGCCCGTACGTGTGGAGGTAGCGCTGCGCCGCCATGGCGACCCAGGACGCGGGGGTGAGCAGGCCGAACGGGAGCGCCCAGCCGAGCGCGGCGCCCTCGGCCGAGGGCTCGCGGTGCTGCACGCCCGAGCCGAAGCGGCGGCCCGACCGCTCGTTGAAGGCGCGGTAGCAGACGACCACGTCCGCCTGGCCCGTGGCGACGGCCATGGCCGCCTGCAGCACGGTGGCGCAGGCCGCGCCACCGCCGTAGTGGACCCGCGAGAAGAAGGACAGTTCCCCGATGCCGGCCGCCTGCGCCACGGTGATCTCGGGGCTGGTGTCCATGGTGAAGGTGACCATGCCGTCGACGTCCGCGGGGACGAGCCCGGCGTCCTCCAGAGCGGTGTGGACCGCCTCGACCGCGAGCTTCAGTTCGCTGCGCCCCGAGTCCTTGGAGAACTCCGTGGCACCGATGCCGGCGATGGCCGCTACGCCGCCCAGGCGGTCCCGGTCGCGGACGCTCATGCGCTCACCTCCGGGGTCTCCTGATCCGGCATGTCCGATGCGCTGTCCGGGAGTTCGACGATGACGGTGCCGGTGACGTGGTGACCGAGGCGGTTGGCGCCGACCACCCGGACCTGGGCGAGCCGGTCCTCCACGGCGGTGACGGTGCCGGTCAGCACCATCTCGTCGCCGGGGTAGTTGGGCACACCCAGCCGGATGGCCACCTTCCTCAAGCGTGCCGCCGGCCCGAAGTGGTCGGTGATGTAGCGGCCGACGAGGCCGTTGGTGGTGAGGATGTTCATGAAGATGTCGGGGGAGCCCTTCGCCTGCGCGGCCTCCGTGTCGTGGTGCACGTCCTGGTAGTCGCGGGAGGCGATGGCGCCGGCGACGATGAGCGTGCGGGTGACGGGGATGCGCAGCGGGGGCAGTTCGTCTCCGGGGCGCGGGGTGGTGCCGGTGCGGGGCCTCTCGCCGGTGGACGTCATGGGCTCAGCCCTCGCTTCCGCGGAAGACGGGCAGGGTCAGCTCCTCGTCGGCGGCGAGGAAGGCGAGCTCCACGGGCATGCCGATGCGGACCTTGTCGTACGGCACACCGGTGATGTTGCTGATCATGCGTACGCCTTCGGCCAGTTCGACCAGCGCCACCGCGTAGGGAGGGTCGAACGCGGGGAACGGCGGGTGGTGCATGACGACGTACGTGTGGACGGTCCCGGAGCCGGAGGCGCGGACGGTGTCCCAGCCGGGGGAGCCGCACGCGTTGCACCCGGGGAGCCAGGGGAAGCGGAGCGTCGCGCATGCGGTGCAGCGCTGGATGAGGAGTTCGCGGCGGGCGACGCCGTCCCAGAATCCGGCGTTGTCGCGGTTGATCACCGGGCGGGGGCGGCGGGCGGCCGGGGCCCGCTCGGCGGCGTCCTCGCTCGGCTTCGGCCGGTTGCGTTGCGCGGGCGCGTACTTGAGGACGCGGAAGCGGTGGGTGCCGGCGGGCTCGCCGTCGGCCGTGATGTCCATCCGGGTGGTCACGAAGTGGCCGGATCCGAGCTTCGT
This sequence comes from Streptomyces sp. NPDC047108, assembly GCF_040643575.1. Lineage (NCBI taxonomy): Bacteria > Bacillati > Actinomycetota > Actinomycetes > Kitasatosporales > Streptomycetaceae > Streptomyces > Streptomyces sp. NPDC047108. The sequence goes on along the minus strand of NZ_JBEYUP010000002.1, from coordinate 609,176 downwards.
CGTCTTCCGGGGGGAGACGGACTCGATCACGGCGTCGAAGCCGATGCGGTCGCCGGGACGGAGCGGACGCAGATACTCCTGCTCGCAGTCGGTCGCCACGATGGAGGTGAACCCGGCTTCGTCCAGCAGTTCCAGCAGTTCGATGTAGGCCCCGGTCCTGCGCGGCCCGGACAGTCCGGCCATCGTCCACGCCTGGAGCATCGTGGGCGGTGCGACGGCGGGGTACGCGGGGCTGGTATCGCCCATGGCCTCGCACCAGTGCCTGATCATGGGCTCGTTGACGGGATCGCGCCCCTGCCCTCCGGTCGCGGCGGGCCGCCCCTCGTACGCCGTGATCCGCTCGTACAGGCCGTCGTCCACTCCCACCCCACCCCCTGAACCGTGCCGGTCAAGGTTTCTGACTGTCCGTCAGATCAGGAGAGGTGTCAAGGTCGCGGACCGTACGGGCGTCCGGGCGGGCCGGGGGCGGACGCGGCTGCGCGGCGGCACCCGTCAGGCACCGCCGCGCGAACCGCTCACCCTCCCCGGTGGCTGTGGAACCCCCCGCTCACTTCAGCCGGCTGAAGTACACCGAGACGTCGTGCGTGGACTGGTCGATGGTGGTGCTCTTCGCGTCCTTCACGCTGGCGGTGCTGTTCTGGTTCGAGGCACCGGCGCCCGTCGAGACCTGCTGCACCGTCGTGGAGTTGCCCGCATTGCGGCCGCTGGCGCCGCCACCCATGAGCGCGGCGGTGCTCGCGTTCGATCCGTCGCCCGCGGACGGCCCGTTCTCGGCCTGCGCCACACCCGTGAACAGGGTGGCCGCCAACGGCAGCGAGGCGAGGGCGGCGAGGCCGCGGACGGTACGGATGCTTGCCATGTGTCTCCTCCATGGGCGGAAGTCCTGGGTGCTACGCGGCAGTTGACCGGCCGCCTTCGCTTGCGACAACGTCGCGCAGCCAGAGTTGCCCACGAAATCCGCGGCGAAAGCTCGGGACGACCCAATTCGCCCGCAGGCGTGAGGACCGGGCGGCAAACCTCGCGCACACCCGGACGCCGTGGCGTCCGCCCCGCGCGCGGGGCGGACGGAACGCGGTCCCGACACCGCGCCCCTCTTTCGGGTGGCGAGGACTACGCCCACTTTCCATAGTCGAACACGTGCACGAAAATGGGCGTATGGCTTCGACCGCCACGCCCTGGCCCCCGGCCGGAGTTCCCCCGGCCGATCCACGCCGCCACGCCCTGGCCGCGGCGGCACTCGGCCTGCCCGTGATCCCCCTGACCCGCGGCAAGCTGCCCGCCGTGCGCTCCCCGCACCGCACCGACCCCGCACCCGTACGGTGCACCGGCGCGTGCGGCCGCGCCGGACACGGCGTACACGACGCGACGACCGACCCGGCGGGCGTCCTGGCGCTCTTCGCCGCCGCACCGTGGGCCACGGGCTACGGCATCGCCTGCGGCCGCGCCCCGCACCACCTCATCGGCCTCGACCTGGACGTCAGATACGGCGCGGACGGCCTCGCCTCCCTGCTGCGCCTCGCCCGTGACCACGGCTTCGCCGTCCCCCGCACCGTCACCGTCCTCACGCCCAGCGGCGGCCGACATCTGTGGCTGACCGGCCCGCCCGGCCGGCCCGTGCCGAACTCGGCCGGCCGCATCGCCCCCGGCGTCGACGTGCGCGGAAGCGGCGGCTATCTGGTCGGCCCGGGCTCGTACGCGACCGGGGGCGTGTACCGCCTCGCGCCCGGCCCCGTACGGCCCGCACCCGTCCCGGGCGCGCTTCTGCGCCTGCTCGAACCGCAGCCGCATCGCGCGCCGGCGCGCCCCGGTCCGTATGCGGTGGGCCGGCCGGGATCCGGGGCACCGGGCCCGCACGGCGTAGCACTGATCCAGTTCGTCCAGGACGCACGGCCGGGCCAGCGGAACGACCGGCTGTTCTGGGCCGCCTGCCGGGCCTACGAGAGCGGGCTCGGCGAGGAGTTGGCCCCCGGTCTGGCCGACGCCGCGCTCCGCACCGGCCTCACCGAGCGTGAGGCCCGCGCCACCCTGGCGTCGGCCGCCCGGCACACGGCGCCGTGGTCCGCGTGACCGCGACCTGCGACCTGCGACTGCGGCAAGCGGCAAGCGGCAAGCGGCAAGCGGCAAGCGGCGTAAGGATCGCGGCCGTACGCCTCGCCGGCACCTCCGGTACGGCGAACTCACCGACGCCTCCGGCACGTCCAGCGCATCCGGCGCCTCGGCGGGAGAACCTAGGCAGGTCACTAGTGCCGACGGTGCCATCCTCAACACAACGAGCCGAGGGACTCGTCACCCCGATGACTCCGGCTTGCCGCCCTGCGTGCGAGCCGGATCTCCCGCCGACCCCCGGAGCGGGAGTGGGGAAGGGGCGTCCGGCGGGTCCGGGCGCCCCTTCCGTTCGCCCGGATCCGCCGTTCGCCCCGGCCCGCCGGACGACCACCGCGAGGAAAGAACGGTTCTGCGACGCCCGAGGTCAGGAATCGGCCATGAGCCGGAGAAGATCGCGCAGTTCGCGCCGCTGGTCATCGCCGAGGGCGACGAGCGGGTCGCTCGCGAAGCACAGCCGCCCCTGAAGATCCTTCGCCGCGGCTTCCCCGGCCTCCGTCGTGGCCAGCAGCTTGACCCGCCGGTCGTTCGGATCGGGGCGGCGCTCGACGAGGCCGCGGGCCTGGAGCCGGTCGATGACGCCGGTGAGGTTGGACGGCTCGGCCCCCACCCGCTCAGCGATCCGCCGCATCGGCAGCGGGGTCTCGTCCAGCGCGAGAAGCACCTTGACCTGCTGCGGAGTGATGTCGTGCTGGGCGGCGGCGGCCTCGTACTCCCGGCTGTAGCGGGTCGTGATCTTTGCGAAGAGGGAGATCACCTCGGAGGACAGCGGGTCGCGCGCAGAAGCCATGGTCACAGCCTAAAGGAACTGATTGAGCACAACCAGAATTGACAATGATGGTTATGCATCATAACTTCTTGTGTGTCAGCGAGCGCGCCACCCGACGCGCCCCTCCTCACCTCACGGCGGGAGCCGCACCATGCAGCAGCGCACCCTGGGCACCGGCGGACCGGCGGTCCACCCCCTCGGACTCGGCCTGATGGGCATGTCCGAGTTCTACGGCGCCACCGACGACGTCCGCTCGGTCGCCACCATCCACCGCGCCCTCGACCTGGGCGTGAATCTGCTCGACACCGCGGACGTCTACGGCTCCGGCCACAACGAGGAGCTGCTCGGCCGCGCCCTGGCCGGCCGCCGCCGCGAAGAGGCCGTCGTGGCCACCAAGTTCGGCGCCCGCCGGCAGGGGGACGGCGTCACCGTCGACTCGACCCCCGAGTACGCCAAGCAGGCGGTCGACGCCTCGCTCGCCCGCCTCGGCCTGGACCACATCGACCTCTACTACCTGCACCGCCGCGACCCGCAGGTGCCGATCGAGGACACCGTCGGCGGCCTCGCCGAACTCGTCGCCGCCGGAAAGATCCGCCACATCGGACTCTCCGAGGTCAGCGCCGACACCCTGCGCCGGGCCCACGCCGTCCACCCGGTCGCCGCCCTGCAGACCGAGTACTCGCTCTGGGAGCGCTCGGTGGAGGCGGACATCCTGCCCACCGCGCGCGAGCTGGGCGTCGCCCTCGTCCCCTACTCCCCCGTGGGCCGCGGCTTCCTCTCCGGCGCGGTCACGGACCTCTCCTCGCTCGCCGAGAACGACTACCGCCGTGTCGACCCGCGCTTCCAGGGCGAGAACCTTCGCCGCAATCTGCGCCTGGCCGACCAGGTCCGCGCTCTCGCCGGCGACATCGGCATCACCCCGACGCAGCTGGCGCTGGCGTGGCTGCTGCACCAGGGCGAGAACGTCGTACCGATCCCCGGCACCAAGCGCATCGCGTATCTGGAGGAGAACACCGCCGCAGCGGACGTGACCCTGGGCGCCGGGCACCTCGCCGCACTCGACACCGCCCTGCCCCCGGGTGCGGCCGCCGGACTGCGCTACCCCGAGCAGCTCATGGACCGCGTCAACAACTGACCCCCGCCGGTGGGGCGGGCCGCACCCGCTCCCCCCCCACCTCCACCCCCATCCGCACCGCACGAAAGACAGGCACACCATGAAGGTCGTACTCATCACGGGCACCTCCACCGGCATCGGGCGGGCCGCCGCCGTCCTCGCCGACAAGGCGGGCTACCAGGTCGTCGCCACGATGCGCGACACGGACAAGGCCGGACCGCTGCGCGAGGCGCTGCCCGGGGCGGACATCCGGCAGCTCGACGTCGTCGACCCCGCCTCGGTCGCGGCCTGCGTCGAGGGCGTCGTCGCCGACTACGGGCGGCTGGACGCGGTGATCAACAACGCGGGCGCCGGGCACCTCGGCACCATAGAACTCGAGGACGTCGACGCCGTCCGCAGGGTCATGGAGGTCAACTTCTTCGGCGTCGTCCAGGTGACCAAGGCCGTACTGCCGCACCTGCGCGCCTCGCGGGGCCGCCTCGTGACGGTGACGAGCGTCGGGGGAGTGGTGGGCCAGCCGTTCAACGAGGCGTACTGCGCCGCGAAGTTCGCCGTCGAGGGCTGGATGGAGAGCCTCGCCCCGGTCGTGGCGAAGCTTGGGGTCGCGGTGAGCGTGGTCGAACCCGGCGCCGTGGTCACCGAGTTCGTCAACAACGTCCGCGCGGACCGCGACGTCGACGCCCTGATCGCGGGCGCCGGCGACTACCAGCCCGTGATCAACCGCTACCTGGCGCGGACGGCCGAGGCGTACGAGGCCTCGACCTCCCAGACCGCCGAGGAGTGCGCGGAGTACGTGATCCGCCCGCTGACCGACGCCGAGCCGCGCTTCCGGTACCAGACCTCCGACTGGGCGGCCGAGTTCACCGGGGTGAAGCTGGCCGACCGGGACGGCTCCGCGGTGCAGGGGCTGACCGGCTCGTGGCTGGAGGCCTGACAGCCGTAAGGACAGTTCACGCGCGGTGGGGCGGCCGGACCGGTGCACGGTCGGGCCGCCCCACGGCTGCCGCTGAGCGGGGGTACGCGGTGAACGGAGTGACGCGGTGAGCGGGACTACGGGGTGAGCGGGACTATGGGGTGAGCGCGCGCCACCGCTCGGCCAGCAGCCCGAACAGCAGGTCGTCGGTCCACTCACCCTTGAGCCAAGTGAATTCGGGCCGCAGTCCTTCGCGTTGGAATCCCACCCGCTCCAGGAGCCGGGCGGACGCCAGGTTGCGCGCATCGCACTCCGCGGACACCCGGTGCACTCCGCGCTCCTCGAACAGCTCCCGCAGCACCGCGCCGATCGCCTCGGTGGCGTAGCCGTGCCCCTGGCGGCCGGGGGCGAGGGTGAACCCGATCTCGGCCTGCATCCGGTTCTCGTGCAAGCACACCCCCACGTCCCCGACCAGCGCGCCCTCGCTCTTCAGCTCCACCGCGTACTGGAACCACCCGGGCTCCCCCGGGTCCCCCGCCGCGTACGACCGGACGAGCGCCTCCGCCGCCTCGACCGGCAGCGGATGGTCCCAGCTCTGGTAGCGGGCGACGGCCGGATCGGAGCGGTACGCGGCGAGCGCCGGCGCGTCCTCCGGGCGGAAGCGGCGCAGCGAGAGGCGTTCGGTCTGCGGGAACATCCCGGAAGCCTCTCACGCGTGGCGCGGTGCCCAGGGCGCACGGCCCGCGTGGGTCTCCCCCCGGGCATGACGGCACAAATCGGCTTGTCGTGTCCTTCGAGCGCTGGAAGTACCGAGGAGAAGATCGTCATGGACCGGGCCCGCAGCAGGTCGGAGTCGCTGTGGACGAACTACGTCAAGGTGACGGAGACCCCGGAGTTCTTCCTGCTCCACCCCTCGAGGGTGTCGCCCGTGCCGATACCGAAGCGGAGCTTCGACCCGGCCGAGGCCCGAGAGGTCGGCGCGTTCCTGGCCTCCCTGCCCAACTACGCCGCCCCGTAGACGCCATGGGCCGCCGGACTGCATACGCCTCGGGCACCGCCATGGGGCTCGGACCGCGCGGGCAGCGAAAGGGTGCCGCGCGGGGACGTGGTGACGTCCCCGCGCGGCAGGTGGGTCAGATGCCGAACGGTGCGGCGTAGCGGACGGTCCCGCCGGGCAGCGGGTGAGCGGCGTCGAGGGTGAGGGCCATCAGGGCCTCGTCCGGGACGTCGATGGTCAGTCCGATGCCGTGGGCGGAGGCACGGCCGAACCCGAACCGCGGGTAGTAGTCCGCGTGTCCGAGAACGACGACATGGTGCTCGCCCATCGCCTCGGCCGCGGCCAGGGCCGCGCGGATGGCGGCCGAGCCGGCGCCCTGCTTCTGCTGCTCCGGCCGTACGGCGCACGGGGCCAGGCAGAGAGCCGGGGCGTCACCGATGTGGCAGCGGGTCAGCAGCGCGTGGCCGACGAGATGTCCGTCCTCGGCCGCGGCGACGACGGAGAGCCCGTCGATCCAGGCGGCGGGGTCGGCGCGCAGAGCGTCAACGAGGTCGGCCTCCTCGGCGGTGGGGAAGGCGGCCAGGTTGATCTCACGGACGGCCGGGATGTCGGCGGCGGTCTCGGAGCGCGTGATCCAGTGGTTGCGCATGATGAAGGAAGATCCGTTCCGGATTGAGGTTCGTGTGGACGCCTCGCGAGCTCACGCTCCCAGCGAGGACGAGCAGGACGACGTCAGGCCACGGCCCGGGACGTGAGGGAGACCCGGGCGCTGCGCACGGTGGCCGTGAGCGCGGTCATCAACCTCACCTCCCTGTCTCTCCAGCTCCTGATCCGGCACGAACGGGTCGAGCTTATCCACGGACGGGGGCGGGCCGCACGCTCTTTTCCGCGCGGCTGCACCGCCACCTACCCCGCGCGCTGATAGCTGAGCGACGCGATCCAGTCGTCGCGGCCCCGGCGGGTGAGGTCGAGAAGATGCCACACCGGGGAGTACAGGTCGATGCCGCGCTGGTCGATGCCGTCGGACATCCTCGGGTGCACCGAGTAGAAGTGGCGCACCGCGCCGTCGCCGTCGCGCGTGAACACCGACACCGTCGCGTCCTGAAGGCCCTCGGCGTCCTCGCTGCCCAGGTCGTACTTGAAGGTGCTCTCTCCGGCGCTGAGCAGGCGCAGGTTCGTCCACCGCCGGTCCCGGGCATGCGCCCGCAGGGCGGGCGGACCGGCCGCGGCGACGCGGCCGGGGCCTGTGAACAGCTCGCTCAGCCGCACGGTCCGCACCGGCGCGTCACCGGCGTCCAGGTCCGCGGGCCTTCCTCGAACCCGTAGTCGTCGACGACGGGGCCCGGCGGCAGCCGACGGCGCAGATCGGCGACGCGTTCGCGATGACGCATCAACTCGATCTCGGCCTGGCGCAGCTCCTCGCGGGCCTTGAGGTAATCGGCCGACTCCTCGGCGAGATGGGTCTGACGCATTGCCGCCTCCTGGGACGACCGGCAGATGGCTGCTGCGTGCCTCCATTCTCCTCTCGCGCGCGGGGGCTGTGCCAGGTGGGCGGCGGAGCGTGCGGGATGCGGACCCACCGTGACCGGCCGCCGTCCGGCGACGGGTGACCGGGCAGCCGTCCGGAGAAACTGCGGGGCCGCGCCCCACACCTATTGAATGACCGTTGCATGTCAACAATCACGGTCAACCGCCTTGTTTTCTGAGGGTGTTGGTGCCCCAATGACACTCGTCACTGACTGTCCATCAGCCTCCGTGGGCGGCAGCCGACGACCATCCCGTTCAACCCCACACAAGAAGGCGGGACCCCATGAAGCGCCGCACTCTCCGCACGGCCACCTTCCTGTCAGGCGCCCTCGCCGCCGGCACCCTCGCCCTGGCGCCCGCGGCCCAGGCCGTCGACCCCACGACGGCGACCCTGGCGTTCGACTGCGGTTCGTTCGGCTCCGGCGAAGCGACCCTCACGGCCACCCAGGACGGCACGGCGGCGACGATCACCGTCTCCACCGGCGCCATCACCGCCCCCATCCCCATCTCGGAGAACTCCGTCAAGTCCACGCTCACCCTGAGCAAGAACGGCTCCGAGACCACCACGTTCACGGGCAACTCCAACCCCGCGATCCCGGCCGGCAGCGCCGTCTCCACCGGGCCGCTGACCGGCACGGTCGCCGCCGGTGACAGCCTCGAGGCGACGTCCCTCACGGTCGTCGTCTTCGGTATCACGGCGACCTGCACCGCGACCTCTCCGCAGAACCCCGGCCCGTTCGTCTTCTGACGCGCCGCGCACGCGGAAGGGGTGCCCCTCAGCTGAGGGGCACCCCTTCTGACCAGCTCATCGGCTGGACCTGCGCGGAGGGTGTGGGATTTGAACCCACGGTGATGTCGCCACCACGACGGTTTTCAAGACCGTTCCCTTAGGCCGCTCGGGCAACCCTCCCTCGCTCCGTCGACCTGCGGCGGAGCGGGGTACAGCCTACCGGCCGCGGGCGGCCGCGCGGGCCGATGGGCCGTGACCGGTCCGGCCGTTGGGGCGGGCTTCGGCCGGAGCGGGGGCTCGGGCCCCGGCCGGAGCGCGGGCGATCAGTGGCGGCGGAGGGCGCGTTCCGGGTGGCAGATGTCGCAGGGGGCGACGTCCGGGTCGTGGAGGAGCGCGAACGCCTCGTCCGTGGTGATACGGCGGTGGGCGGCGCTGGGTTGCCAGCAGTCGCGGCGGTGGAGCCGGCGGCTGGGCCCGTCGATGGTGCGCCAGAGGTTCTCCACCAGGAACTGCCGCCCGGCGACGGCCCCGTTGGTGGGCACCGCGTCGTAGCTCTCGCCCGGGATCGGGGCGACGCGGTGCGCCGGCATGCTGAAGGCGACCGGCGTGGGCTCGGCGACGGTCCGCCCGTCGGGCAGCCGGATGCGGGCCACGAGCACGGCTTCGAGCTCGTACCACCAGCGCCCGTCCCGGGTGCGGGTACGACCGGTGACGATCACGTCGAGCTGCTGCCCGTCGGGCAGAGTTGCCCGGGCCCAGGGGCCCGCCGCGGCGTACCGGTCGTCCACGACGTTCGATTCTAGTTCGAATACCCGGTCCGGTGGGACGCGGGGACCCGGACCACCGCACCGACCCCGGGAGACGCGAACAGAAGGGTGGGGCGCCGGACCAGGTCCGGCGCCCCACCCTCAGGCCGTTCGGCGATACGCCGTCAGCCGGTCAGCTGTCGCCCTCACGGGATCCCAGCGTCACGTTCACCGTCGACGTCTTGCCGCCGCGCTTGTACGTGAGCTTGACCTCGTCACCCGGCTTGTGGGTCCAGATCGTGCTGATCAGGGTCGGGCCGCTGTCGATCACCGTGTCGTCCAGCTTCGTGATGACGTCGCCGGGCTTCAGGCCCGCCTTCGCCGCCGGACCGTTGGGGGTGATGGCGTCGGAGCCGCCGTTGCCGCCCTCCGGGATACGGGCGCCCTCGCCCTGAGCCCGGATGTCGACCTGGACACCGATCACCGGGTAGACCGGCTTGCCCGTCTTGATCAGCGTCTCGGCCACACGCTTCGCCTGGTTGATCGGGATGGCGAAGCCGAGGCCGATGCTGCCGGACTGCTGGGCGCCGTCGCCGCCGAGGCCGTTGCCCGCCGACTGGATCGCGGAGTTGATGCCGATCACGGCACCCTGCGCGTTGAGGAGCGGACCGCCGGAGTTGCCCGGGTTGATCGACGCGTCCGTCTGCAGCGCGCTCATGTACGAGGCGTTGTTGCTGGCGCCGTCGCTGGAGGCGACCGGGCGGTTCTTGGCGCTGATGATGCCCGTGGTGACCGTGCCGGCCAGGCCGAAGGGCGCGCCGATCGCGATGGTCGAGTCGCCGACCGCGGTCCGCTTGTCCGAGTCGCCGAGCGGCAGCGGGTTGAGCTTCGCGTCGTCGGCGTTCTTGAGCTTGAGGACGGCGACGTCGTAGCCCTGCGCCTTGCCGACGACCGCTGCGTCGTACTTCTTGCCGTTGGAGAACGTCGCGGTCAGCTTGCCGCCGTCGGCCGCCGACGCCACCACGTGGTTGTTGGTGAGGATGTGGCCCTGCTTGTCGTAGACGAAGCCGGTGCCGGTGCCGCCCTCTCCCTGGTTGCCCTGCGCCTCCAGGGTCACGACGCTCGGAAGCGCCCGCTGCGCTATGCCGGAGACGGACTTGGGCGAACGGTTGAGCACCTCGGGGTCGCCGGAGGAGGAGACGGTGGTCGAGTCCGAACCGCCGTCACCTCCCGTGGCGAGGATGCCGATGCCGGCGCCGAGACCGCCCGCGAGCAGCGCCGCGGCGACCACGACCGCGATGAACTCGCGGCGGCGGCGCGGCGAGGCACCGCCCGGAGGTACGGATTCCGGCGCGCCGCCGTATCCGCCCCAGCCGCCGTGCCCGCCCGGGCCGGGCGGGGGCGGAGGCCAGCCGGCACCGCCGGCCGGAGCCCCGGGATGGCCGGGCTGCCCCCCATGGGCGCCCGGCTGCTGCTGACCTCCTGGAGGCTGCTGTCCGCCCGGCCCGCCCTCGGCCGCCGACATCGCGGCGGGGTATTGGGCCGTTCGGGCGACGGAGTCGCCGTCCCCGGCACCCACCGGAGGAAGCTGCGCGGTCCGCTCCTCGGGCGCGGGCATCGGGTGGTCCGAGTCCGCCGCGCCGTACGGGGAGCCCTGCGTGGCCGCCTCGGCCGGCGGCACGGCCGGCGGGGCGGGCGGTACGGGCGGCGTGGGCGGCGCGTGCTCCGCACGGTGGGCGGAGTCTGCGGTCGGTGCGCCGGACGCGGACGCGGGCCCGTTGCCCGGCGTCTCGGGCGCCCGCTCCGCGTCACGCGGTGCGGCGGCGCCCTCGTTCTCGGTGCTCACAGCTTTCTCCTCAGGTGCACGTCAGTCGCTCGATCGCGACGTTACGTCAGTATTCATCGGTCACGGCCCACGTAACCCAGTCTCCTTGCCAGCATTTCCCACCGGGCGTCAGAGCGCCGTAAGCAGTGGCGGCGCCTGGACCGCCATCTTTTATCCCGGACGAATCGGACGCATCCGCTGGCTCCCGGTGTGCGGACCTCGCGAGCGGCTTCCCGCCGGGCGGTGGCACCATAACGCGGTGACCTATGCGCATCCGGCCCACGGCCTCCGTCCGGGGCCGCACACGATCTCCGTGGTCGCCCACCGGGGCGCGTCCGAGGACGCACCGGAGCACACGCTGGCCGCGTACCGCAAGGCCATCGAGGACGGCGCCGACGCCCTCGAGTGCGATGTACGGCTCACCGCGGACGGCCATCTCGTCTGCGTGCACGACTGGCGGGTCAACCGGACGTCGAACGGGCGCGGAGCCGTCTCCGCGCTGGAGCTCTCCGATCTCGCCGCCCTCGACTTCGGCTCCTGGAAGCAGGGCGACGCGGTCCGGGAGACGGGCGAGTCCCCGGACTGGGACGAGGGCGGACACCGGGCCCACACCTCCGTGCTCACCCTGGAACGCCTCCTCGAACTCGTCTCCGACGCCGGCCGCCGCGTCGAGCTGGCCGTCGAGACCAAGCACCCGACCCGCTGGGCCGGCCAGGTCGAGGAGCGGCTGCTGCATCTCCTGCGCCGCTTCGGCCTCGACCGCCCGCCGCCCGGGGAGCCATCGGCGGTACGGGTCATGAGCTTCTCGGCCCGCTCGCTGCACCGTGTGAACTTCGGGGCGCCGGACGTCCCCACCGTCTATCTGATGCAGTTCCTCTCGCCGCGCTACCGCGACGGACGCCTGCCGGGCGGCACGCGCATCGCAGGGCCGAGCATGCGGATCCTGCGCAACCACCCCGGGTACGTCGAGCGCGCGCACCGCGCCGGCAACCGCGTCCACGTGTGGACCGTCGACGAGCCGGCGGACGTGGAGCTGTGCCGCCGGCTCGGGGTCGACGCCGTGATCACCAACCGCCCGCGGCAGGTGCTCACCCAGCTCGGCCGGCCGTAGACGCCGGCCCGTGGTCGAGGGTCGTGGAACCCTTGTCGCGAAGATCCGCCGAATCCTCCCCGAACCCTCTCCTGGCCCCAGAAACCGGCCTGTTCATCACAAGGAGTGCACCGGCGCGTTCGATGCGTGTCCGATCGCTGGCTGTGCGCCACGGGATCGCGGTTGGCCGGTTTCCGGTCCAGTCCAGGAGGGCATCCATCCCGTGGCGTGGGGCAAAGGAGGTCTCGGGGGTGGCGTTGGTGGTGGCACAGGATGTGCCGACGTCGTCGATCATGGCCGTACCCCATGGTCCAGCGGGCGTGGGTGTGGCGCGGCGCAGAATGCGCGAGGGGCTCCGTATCGGCGGAGTTCCCGAGTGTGTCGTCGACGACGCCGTCCTCGTACTCTCCGAGCTGCTGAGCAACGCGTACCGCTACGCCCGCCCGCTGCACGGCGGGATGAACGGGGGCGAATCCGACGCGGTGCGCGCCGCCTGGCGCGTGGACGAGTTCGGCCGGCTCACCGTCGAGGTGACGGACGGTGGCGGTCCGACCCGTCCACTTCCGGCCACTCCCTCGGTCACCGCGCGCGGTGGCCGCGGCCTCAACATCATCACCGCACTCGCCCAGGACTGGGGCGTACGGGACAGCGCGGCGGGCGAAGTCACCGTATGGGCCGTCCTCATCGCGTCCCCGCGGCGCGCCGGTATGTCTCCGCGCGTAGGGGTCCCCGTGCTGGACGTCGCCCAACTCCTCGACGGATTCGACCCGTCGCACGGTCTCGACTGACGGGCCCGGCCGGCCGACGACTCACCGGCTGCCCGCTGACGCGCCGGCCCGCGCGCACCCGGCCGTAGCCGCCTCGGCGGCAACCACATGACACCCGGGCGGTACGCGCCGGCGGCACGGCGACAGGGCGCCCGGCTCGCCGAGCACCGCACCCGGCACGGCGAAGGACTAGGCTCAGCGGCCAAGAATCGACGCCGTAACGGAGAAACCGACGCCATGGCCAAGAAGCGCCCTCAGACGAAGGCCAAGACCTCCGGCAGGACCGCTGCCCCCCAGGTCGCCGACGGAGACATTCCGGTCGTCGGCGCGCGCGAGCCCTGCCCCTGCGGTTCCGGCCGCCGCTACAAGGCATGTCACGGACGGGCCGCAGCCCACGCCGTGGCCGAGCTCGTACAGCGCCCCTTCGAAGGGCTGCCGGGCGAGTGCGACTGGGTCGCCCTGCGCGAACTCGTCCCCGCCGCGACCGTGGAACTCAACCTGAAGAGCGGGCTGCCCGAGGGCGTCCCGTCCGTCACGCTCGCCACCGTCCTGCCGATGGCCTGGCCCGCGCTGCGCCGCGAGAACGGCACCGTGCTGCTCGGCCTGCAGAACGACACCGCGTCCGGGGACATCAGCCGCGACATCGCCGACGTGCTGCGGCGCGCCCTGGAGGCGACGCCCGGCAGCCCGGTGGCCGCCGAGCGCGTGCCCGCCGACAGCCCGCGCCTGCAGGACCTGATCGACCCCGACGCTCCGTTCACGCCGGTCGTGCACAGCGGCTTCGAGTTCTGGCTCGAGGACACGGCCGACTCCTCGCCGGAGGTGGCCGCTTCGCTGGAGCGCGCGAACGAGGCCGCGATCCCCACGGCCCGGCTCACCGGCGTGGAGGCGGCGTACTGGTGCCGGACGCCGGAGAAGAACCATCTGCGCTGGGTCATGCCGCACCCCGAGGAGAAGCTGGTCGACGCCCTCTCGCGGCTGCACGCCGCGGGGACGTCGTCGCTGGGCGAACACACCCGCCTCGTCGGCTCGTTCCGGGCCCATGGCCTCGTGGTGCCGGTGTGGGACCTGCCGAGCGCGACGGAGGCGGACGACATCGAGAAGCCCGCGCAGGAGTTCGCGGAGCGGCTGGCCGAGGCGCTGGCGTCCGACGCGCCGCTGACCGCCGACGAGCGGCGGGCGCGCGGCGGTCTCACCAACCGCCAGGTGACGCTGAGCTGACACCGGATGCGGATCCGCCCCCGGCCCCGGAGGGTTCCGCGGCCGGGGGCGGCCGCCTCGGGTGGTACGCCGAAGTGGGCCGGGAGCGGAATGTCCCAGCCCACTTCGGCGCGCGGACGTGACTCTCGTCACAACTGCCCCTACTGAGCGGTAAATCGGGGCCCTGATATCCGCGATTGAATTTGCGAATGGCGGATCTCTTGTTACGGTTCTGGAAGCCCGGTCGCTGGTGCATCCCCCGTCGCCAGCGACCGGGCCTTTCCGTACCCGGACACCGGCCGGTGCCTCAACCCGCCTCGGTTTCCGGGGCGTTGCTTCCCGAGCGCAGCAGCAGCCGGTCCGAGTCCGGCGACACGATCTCCGCCACCGCTCCGTACACCGGGCTTTGCGACAGCTCACGCTCCGCGCCACGCGCCCTGTCCCGTGCGGGAGTTGCGAGGGAGGCCGTTCCCGTCCCGCGCGGGGTCTCGCACGTCCCCGGCTCGTCCTCGGCCTTCAGCGTGCACCGCACCTGTACGGTCCGGCCGTCCGGGCGCATGAGGCTGAGGACGGCGCGCAGCGCTCGCCCCGTCGCGTTGCGGTAGTACGTGCGCCCCCACGTGTCGCCGTCCTCGCTCTGGACGCACGTCTGCGCCTCGAGCCCTTCGGGGGAGGTGAGTTCGGGGCCGCAGCGGGAGGTTCCGCCGATCTGGAGCTCGGACAGCAGCCCTGCCGTTCCGCGAGCCGCCGCGGGCGAGCCGGCGCCCTTGCCTTCGACCGGCCCGCGGGCCTTCTCGTCGCCCTTCCGCTCCGGGGCGGCCGAGAGCGAGAACGACGGTGCGGCGGGCGGGGCTTCAGGCCGTGAACCGTGCTCGCCCAGCCCCACAGGACCGGCCGACGCGGCGGCCAGCGGGAGGACGGCGGTGAGAACGACGGCGCCGACGAGGGCGGCGGTCCGGAGGTTCGACCCGTGCGGATTCGGCGTCTGCTCCATGAGGACCTACCTGCAACTCGCTGAGAACGCTTGACGGCAGGCCGAACATATCGGTCAGAGCGGGGCTCTCCGGATGGGCGCGGGCGTTTCCCGTACAACTCCGCCCGGCTCGTACCCGTACGAGTGAACGCACGTCGGAGCCGGCGCGGAGTGCGCCTCGGGGCCGCGGCGGAGCGGCAGTTCGGGCCGCTCCTCGCGAGCGCCCGGCAGAAGGCCGGCGGGCGGGTTCGTGCCCCCCACGGGCACCCGCCCCGGCGACCTCCCGCCTGTCAGTAGGCGAGGCGGCTTCCCCCGCCGGGAGCGCGGGTGCTCGCCTCGACCAGCGCGTCCACGACCGTGGCGACATCGGGCAGCCAGGGCGTGTCCCCGGCCTCCGCGGAACGCTTCTTCGCCGCGGCCTTCCCCAGGCGCCTGCCGGAGGCGGGAGCTTCGGCGCGCACCTCCGATGCGGGCTGCGGCTCGCGCTCCCAGCGCACCAGGCCGAGGCCGGTCTGCGAGGGCGGCAGGACCACGTAGCCGCCGTCGCCGTGGAAGCGCAGCGAACCGGGCACCCACTCCTGCTGGTGCAGCAGTTCGCCGAGCACCTCCAGGGAGTACGGCGCCACGAGGATCGACCAGCGGGTCGGGGTCGCCACGACCGGACCGATCCGGACGCCCATGGCGTCGAGGTCCGCCAGCGCCTGCGACGCCGCCACCGCCGGCAGGCTCACGGCGCAGGGCGCGCGCCCGCCTGTGGCCAGCACGATGGGCGCCTTGGGGCGGTTCTCCCACCACCAGCGCACCATCCGCCCGTCGGTCGTGGCCGCGAGCAGTCCGGGGTCGAAGGGGTGGGCACCGGGCACCACGCAGTCCGGGTGCGGACAGGCGCAGTCGTACGCGCCGCTCCCGCCGGGCTGGAGCCCCACGCCCGGGAGGACCGGCCACTGCCACGCGGTGGCGCAGGTGAGCGCCGCCGTGAGCAGGTCCGGCTTCCCGCTGCGCCTACGCCTGGGCAGGAGCCTGCGTCGCCTTCCGAGGATCTCGCGCATGTGCGCTCGTTCCTTTCCGCTAAACGCCGAGGGTGGGGTTCGCCCCGCCGGAGGCAGGGAGATCCAACGCGTTCTCACACGCGCTGTACCGGTGTACCGCCACCGGAGGTACGGGTTTACCTAGTGCACCGATCTCTGTGCCGTCGAACTGCAGGGCAGTACGTGGCGCTCCACGAGGCCGTTCAGATCGTTCACGCCATGTGGATCATTCGTCACTGCGCGTTCTCAGCAGCGCATCACGTCGCGGGCCGGGCGTGGGACATGGCGGGGGGTGGCGCATGCATGGCGCTTACCGTCCTGAACTGCTCCCCCTGCTTGCGGCAGGGACCCCACGCCGAATCGGGGACGGGTGCCGTTGCCGACTAGGACGCTCGAGGTCGCCGCGAGGTTCCGGGGCGGCCCCCAACTGCCCCTGCCCTTCTCCGAGTACGTACCCAGCTCGATGGAGGTGACGCGTTGTGGATTGCCTTCAGTCGAGCGTAAATCGGCAGGAGCGAGGCGGTTTTTCAGCCAAGTTAGGGAACCTCGCAGACACCAACAAGCCCGTCGGCACAGTGCTGGACACACCCCAGGCCTGCGTGTAGATGTGGAGGCATTGGTAGCGGCGCAGCATGACATGGGGGTTTGTGATGCTCTTGCGAAGAATGCAACGCCTGGACAGTCCCGCCACACCGCCCAAAGAAACGCCGCCATTCAGAACAAATGGGACAGACAAAGAGGGGGGCACCCCCTCAGGACCGGCGACACGACGCACCAGCCCGGGAAGTTGCCGGCCATGAAACCCCACCATGCAGCGAAAGTGGCTGGAATCGATTCGGTTCTTTCCAGCTCCTCGCATAATGCTGCCCCCGCCGACCAGTCCGCCCGGCATCGGGCCGAGCCCGCCGAGGACGTATCCCCCGCCGTGCAGGACATCAGCCCTGTCGACCAGCTCGCCGCCGTCCAGGACCGCCTCGCCGGCTGGATCTCCGACCTCACCACGCTGCACGAGCTGACCGAGCGCCTCGCCCGCATCAGCACCCTCGACGCCGCCCTGCACGAACTGCTGCGCGCCGGAGCCGCCCTCGTCGGCGCCCAGCGCGGACTGATCGTCCTCCGGCCCGCCGACGGCCAGGGCCCCGAGACCACCGTCGGCCTCGGACTCGGCCCCGCGGAACTCGGCACGATCGAGACCATCCCCCGCAGCGCCGCCTCGTACGGTCGCATCCTCGACGGTCTTCCCGAGCAGGACGGCGGCACCCGCACCGAGGTCGCCCACCCCGATCTGCGCAACGAGCCGGATCTCGACCCCCGTCAGCGTGAGGTCGCCGCCCGCCTCGGCTACGCCGCCAGCTACGCCATCCCGCTCGCCACCGAGAGCGCCGGGCGCCTCGGCGCCGCGGTATGGCTCTACGACGAGCCGACCGAGCCCGTCGAGCGCCAGCGCCATCTCGTCGGCCTCTACACCGACTACGCCACCGAGCACCTCGCCCGAGAGCTGGAACTGGCGCGCGCCCGCGCGACCGCCGACACCCTCCGCGAGGAGCTGCTGCCGAGCCGGCTGCCCCGCATCCCGGGAGTGCGCCTGGCCGTACGGCACCGCACGGGCCCGCGCGGCGGCGGCGACTGGTACGACGCGCTGCCGCTGCCCGAGGGCGCCCTCGGCCTCGCCGTCGGCAGCGTCACCGGCTCCGGGCCCAGCGCCGTCGCCGCCATGGGCCGGCTGCGCGCCTCGCTCCGGGCGTACGCGGTGATGGAGGGCGAGGACCCGGTCGCCGTGCTGTCCGACCTCGAACTGCTGCTGCGGCTGACCGAACCCGCCCGGTCGGCCACCGCGCTCTTCGCGTACTGCGAGCCGTCCGGGCTCACGCCGGACGGGGGCGGCGCCCGGCACGTCGTGCTCGCCGGGGCCGGCCACTGCCCGCCGCTGATCATCGGGGACCACCGCGCCGAGTTCGTGGAGACCTCGCTGTCCGCGCCGCTCGGGATGCTCTCCTGCTGGGAGGCGCCCAGCGTCGAGTTCGACGTCGAACCCGGCGAGACCGTGCTCGCGTACAGCGACGGACTGCTGCATCGCACCGGCGAGCCGATGGACCGTGCCTTCGCACGGCTGCACGCGGCCGCGGCGAGCGTGCCCGCCGCCCTGCGCGACGATCCGGACGCCATCGCCGACCACGTGCTGCACGCCGTCCTGCCGGACGGCAAGGACGCGATGGACGACCCGGAGGACGTGGTCCTGCTCGCCGCACGCTTCGACGAGGTCTGAGCCGGGCGGTCCGGGCCCTGCCGCCCGGGACCGCATGGCTGGTCAGGCACTCTCCGGCTGTGTTCCCTCCGCCCATACCATGAGGGGGATCCCACTCGAGGAGGATGCCGTGACCGACCAGCCCGCGCCCGAGAACCCCGAAGGCGACGAGCCGATCAAGCAGCGGAAGAACGGCCTGTACCCAGGCGTCTCCGACGAGCTTGCCGAGAACATGAAGAGCGGCTGGGCCGACACCGAGCTGCGCGACCTGCAGCCGATCGAGCAGGCCCCGTACGCCGCCCGCCGCCGTGCCGCGCTCTCCGCGCGGTTCCCCGGCGAGCGCCTGGTCATCCCTGCGGGCAACCTCAAGACGCGGTCGAACGACACCGAGTACCCCTTCCGTGCCGCGACCGAGTACGTGCACCTGACCGGTGACCAGACCCAGGACGGCGTGCTCGTCCTGGAGCCGTCCGGCGACGGCCACGACGCGATGCTCTACCTGCTGCCCCGCTCCGACCGCGAGAACGGCGAGTTCTGGCTCGACGGCCAGGGCGAGCTGTGGGTCGGCCGGCGGAACAGCCTGTCCGAGGCGGAAGCGCTCCTCGGCCTGCCCGCCCGGGACGTGCGCAAGGCCGCCGAGGAACTGAACGCCCTCAGCGGCCCGGTCCGTCTCGTCCGCGGCCACGACGCCGGGCTCGAAGCGGCCCTCACGGAGAAGCTGGACGCGCGGCGCGACGAGGAGCTGCGCGTCTTCCTCAGCGAGCTGCGCGCGGTCAAGGACGAGTACGAGATCGGCCAGCTCCAGGCGGCCGTCGACTCCACCGTCCGCGGCTTCGAGGACGTCGTGAAGGTCCTCGACAGGGCCGAGGCCACCTCCGAGCGCTACATCGAGGGCACCTTCTTCCTGCGCGCCCGCGTGGAAGGCAACGACGTCGGCTACGGCTCCATCTGCGCCTCGGGCCCGCACGCCACGACCCTCCACTGGGTCCGCAACGACGGCCCGGTCCGGTCCGGCGACCTGCTCCTGCTGGACGCCGGTGTGGAGACCCGCACCCTCTACACCGCGGACGTCACCCGCACCCTGCCGGTCAACGGCCGCTTCAGCGAGGTCCAGCGCCGGATCTACGACGCGGTGTACGAGGCGCAGGAGGCCGGCATCGCGGCGGTCAAGCCGGGCGCCAAGTACCGCGACTTCCACGACGCCTCGCAGCACGTGCTCGCCACCCGGCTCGTGGAGTGGGGTCTCGTCGAGGGCCCGGTGGAGCGGGTGCTCGAACTCGGTCTGCAGCGCCGCTGGACCCTGCACGGCACCGGCCACATGCTCGGCCTGGACGTGCACGACTGCGCTGCCGCCCGTACCGAGGCCTACGTGGACGGCGTGCTGGAGCCGGGCGTGGTCCTGACCGTCGAGCCGGGCCTGTACTTCCAGGCCGACGACCTGACGGTGCCGGAGGAGTACCGCGGCATCGGCGTCCGGATCGAGGACGACATCCTCGTCACCGCGGGCGGCAACCGGAACCTCTCGGCCGGGCTGCCGCGCGCCGCCGGCGAGGTCGAGGCGTGGATGGGCCGCCTGAAGGGCTGACGCGCACGCGGGCTGGGGCGTCCCGGGTCCTCTCCGGACTCAGGACGCCTTCAGCAGCGCGTCCTCACGCCACTTGAGGATCTTGTCGAAGCTCACCACGGCGCCCTGGCCGGGGCGGTTGCGGAAGTCGACGTGGTCGGCGAGCGCCTCGATCAGCCACAGCCCGCGCCCGTGCTCGCGGTCCGCGTCCACCGGGACGGGCACGACGGGCGGGGGCGGGGGAACCGCCGACCGCAGGGACGTGCCCTGGAGTACGCGCCCGATGGGGAACCCGGGGCCCGAATCGGTCACCTCGATACGGCACTTGTCTCCGTCGAGATAGGCGATCACGCGATACGCCCCGGACGATCCGTCCGCCGACGGGTCCCCTCCGTGCTCGACGGCGTTCGCGCAGGCTTCGGTGAGGGCGAGGGAGAGATCGTAGGAGATGTCGGGGTCGACCCCGGCCGCTTCCATCGTGCCGAGCAGGAGCCTCCGTGCGAGCGGGACGCTCGCAGCTTCTCGCCGCAGATGGAGCGACCACCAGATGCTCATGCTTCAGCCTCCAGGCTGCGGCTCGACATACGGATACGTATTGCCGTCCAAGCCGGTACATAAGCGCGGGATTGATGTGACTACGCTCATTCGGCGGATGTGCGGCGTCAGGCTGCCGGTGTAAGGCAACGGGACGTTCCCGCGGAATCCACCCCTGCCGTAGGAAACGGGTGACCCCGGTGCGATGATGGCGCGGCCATGTCCGCCCACCCTTCAGGCGGCCGGCTCCGCGCAGGGGGCAGCGCGCCCCGGACTGCGGTCGCACGGGCCGGCACCGATCTGCGACTGCTGCGGGCCGCGGTGTTCGCCGCGGTCTGCCTCGTGCTGTCCGCCGCCGGACACGTCCTGGCGTCGTGCACGGGAGTGCCGCTGTGGGCCCTGGCCACGGGATTCCTCGCGGTGTTCGCCGCTGCCGTGCCCATGGCCGGGCGTGAGCGGACGCTCCCCGGGATCGCGGGCGGACTCGCCGTGGCGCAGCTCGCGTTGCACGGCCTCTTCTGGCTCGCGCAGCAGCTCGCCGCGTCTCCGCAGCTCGCGGCCGCGCGTCCCCGCAAGCTGTCCGACGGCGCGCTGATCGCCCTCGCGGTACGGATCGTGTGCGGCGGCGACGGCGTGCCGCCGCGGCTGAACGCCGAGCAGGCGCGGTGGATCGTCACCGCGTCCGGCATCGCCCCGTCGGGACGACTGCCGCACGGCTCGGGCACGGGCGGCCACTCCGCCCACGCGATGGGCGAACACGCCGCGGCCCAGCACGCCTCCGGCGCCCTGGACCCGTCCGCGGCCGCCTCCCCTCTCCCCTCCCTCGGGGACGTTCCGCTGCCCTCCCTGCCGATGCTGCTGGCGCATCTGCTCGCCGCCGTCGCGCTGGGTCTGCTGCTGCGGCGCGGCGAGCAGGCGCTGTTCAGGTTGGTCCGGCTGTCGGCGCGCGGCGTCGCGGACGGGGTGGCCGAGGGGGTCGCGGAAGGGGCGCTCGTACGGTCGCTGCGCGCCGCGCTCACGCTCGTACGCGCCCTGCGGGCCGGACTGCCCGGGGCGCCCGGGGGGTTGCCGCCGGCCGCAGGTGTCGGGCCCGAGGCCGGGAGGGCCGGGCCGCGGTGCCCGGCGCTCGCGCACTCCGTGGGACGGCGAGGTCCGCCGCGTCGCGTCCTCGCGGCCTGAGCGCATCACGACACTCGACACCGGCAACCCGGCACAGACCCGGGCAGATCCGTCGGCTTCACCTGGTGTCGCGTCCTCGCCGCACGCGCACCGTCCCGCCGATCCCCTCTGCCTTGTGGAGTGTCCCCAGCATGAAGATCTCTCGCGTTCCCGTCGTCGGCGCCGTCGCCGCCGGTACCGTCCTGCTTGCCGCCGGTCCCTGCTTCGCTCACGTCAGCGTGCAGCCCGGCGAGGCCGAGAAGGGCGGCTACAGCACCATCGCCTTCAAGGTCCCCAACGAGCGCGACAACGCCTCCACCACCAAGCTCGAGGTCAACCTCCCGACCGACCACCCGCTGGCCTCGGTCATGCCGCAGCCCGTGCCGGGCTGGGACGTGAAGGTCACCAAGTCCAAGCTCGACAAGCCGCTCGAGATGCACGGCGAGAAGATCACCGAGGCCGTCTCCAAGGTCACGTGGACCGCGAAGAGCGACGGCAAGATCAAGCCGGGCCAGTTCCAGCAGTTCCCGCTCTCGGTCGGCCAGCTCCCCGAGGACGCCGACCAGTTGGTGTTCAAGGCCCTCCAGACGTACGACAACAAGGAGGTCGTGCGCTGGATCGAGGCGCCCAAGGAGGGCGGCGAGGAGCCGGAGAACCCCGCGCCGGTCCTCAAGCTGACCGCGCCCGCCGAGGGCGAGGGCGGCCACAGCCACGGCGGCTCGGACGACGCCAAGTCCGGCGAGCAGAAGGCCGGTGACGACCACGAGGGCGAGCACGGCTCCGGGGCGAGCGAGGCCGCGGCGGGCGACAGCAGCGACACGACGGCCCGGACGCTCGGCATCGTCGGCATCGTCGTGGGCGTGGCGGGCGTCGCGTTCGGCGTCCTCGCCGGCCGCCGCCGCTCCGCCTGATCCGCCCGATCCGGCGTTCACGCCGGACCGAACCGACCGTACCGACCAGACTTCTCCGGGACTTCAGATCCATGCGTACTTCCAGCGTGCTCGCCGCCGCGTTCGCCGCGGCGGCGGCACTGACCCTGACCGCGTGCGGAAGCGGTGACGACGGCGGCGACCCCGCCGCCGGTGCCTCCGCGCCCGCCCCAAGGACCGCGACCGTCCTCGACCAGCCGTTCAAGAAGCCCGACCTCGTCCTGACGGACACCAAGGGCAAGAAGTACGACCTGATCGAGCAGACCAAGGGCCACCCGACCCTGCTCTACTTCGGCTACACCAACTGCCCCGACGCATGCCCGTTCACGATGAGCAACATCGACATCGCGCTGCGGAAGCTGTCGCCTGCCGATCGGAAGGAGCTGCGGGTCGTCTTCGTCAGCTCTGACCCGCAGCACGACACCCCGAAGCGGCTCGGGGAGTGGCTCAAGCAGCAGAACCCTTCCTTCATCGGGCTCACCGGTGACTTCGACACCATCCAGGCGGGCGCCCGTACCGTGGGCATCTACCTGGACAAGCCGAAGAAGCAGAAGGACGGCACCTGGTCCTCCTCGCACGGCACCCAGGTCCTGGCCTATCTGCCCCAGGACGACAAGGCGCACGTCCTCTACAGCAAGGACGCCACGGCAGAGGACTACGGCAAGGACCTGCCGAAGATCGTCAAGGGGAAGACGCCGTGAACCGGCGGACCACCGGCCTCGCCGGGGCGCTGGCGGTCACGGCCGCCCTCGCCCTGTCCGGATGCTCGGGTTCCGGTTCCGGAGCGGGTGCCGAGCTGAAGGCCGAGGGCGCCTACGTGCCCCAGCCTGTCATGGCCGACATGGCGAGCGGCTACCTCGTCCTGCGGAACAGCGGGGACGCCGAGGACCGGCTCACCTCGGTCACCAGCGACCTCTCGGACGACGTGACGATGCACCGGACCACGGGCGGGAGCATGGAGCGGGTCGACTCCCTCAAGATCCCGGCCGGTGGGGAGCTGAAGCTCGAACGGGGCGGCAGCCACCTGATGTTCATGAAGCTGAAGCACAAGCCGCAGAAGGGCGAAAAGGTGTCCGTACGCCTCACCTTCGCCGAGTCCGATCCGATCGAGCTCGACGTCCCCGTCGAGGCGACCGGCTTCGCACCACGGAAATGAGGGACTGACATGCCGGCCGCCGCCTCCTCCCCGGTCCCGCTCTCCCCGCTCCCGCCGTCCACCGTCCCGCGGCACACGCCGCCGGCCGGGCGGCGCAGCGGGCGTTCCGCGGCCGTGGCGCTGCTGCTCCTGGTCGCGACCGTGTTCGGCGCACTGCTCGCCGGGGCCTCCCCCGCCTCGGCGCACGCCGCGCTGATCACCAGCGATCCGAGGCAGGGGGCGGTGGTCGCATCGGCGCCGGAGGAGGTCACGCTCACATTCTCCGAAGGCGTCGCGCTCTCCGACGACGCGATCCGCGTGCTCGACCCGGACGGCAAGCGCGTCGACACCGGGGACGTACGCGACCTGAGCGGCGGCAAGGTCGTGAAGTACGGCGTCGGGCTCAAGTCCGGGGTTCCGAACGGCACGTTCACGGTCGCCTGGAAGGCGGTCTCCGCCGACAGCCACCCGGTGGCGGGCGCGTTCACCTTCTCCGTCGGCGCCCCCTCGGAGACCTCGGTCGCGCTCCCGCAGGAGCAGGGCGGGGGCGGCGTGGTCGGCGTCCTCTACGGGATCGCGCGGTACGCGGCGTACGCGGGGTTCGTCCTGCTCGTGGGCGGCGCGGCGTTCGTGCTGGCCTGCCGTCCGCGGGCGGCGGGCCGGCGGCCGGTGCAGCGGCTGGTCGTACAGGGCTGGGCTCTGCTCACCGGCTCCACCATCGCGCTGCTCCTGCTCCGCGGCCCGTACACCGGCTCGGGCCGGCTCGCCGACGTCGTCGACACGGGCGGGCTGCGCGCGGTCCTGGAGAGCAAGCCGGGAGCGGCGCTGGCCTCGCGCCTGATGCTGCTCGGGATCGCCGCGCTCTTCGTCGCGGTGCTCTTCGGGGCGTACGCGCAGCGCAGGAACGCCGAGGAGCGCAAGGACCTCGGCTTCGGCCTGGGCGTGGGCGGGGCGGTGATCGCGACCGGACTCGCCGCGACCTGGGCCATGGCCGAACACGCCTCCACCGGCATCCAGTCGGGCGTGGCCATCCCCGTCGACATCGTGCATCTGCTCGCGGTCGCGGCCTGGCTGGGCGGGCTCACGGCCCTGCTCGTGACGCTCTTCACGGAGCCGACGGTCGAGCGGTCCGCGGTGCGGCGCTTCTCGCGGCTGGCGTTCGTGAGTGTGGTGGTGCTGGCGGCGACGGGCGTGTACCAGTCGTGGCGGCAGGTCGGCTCGTGGTCGGGCCTGACGTCGACGTCGTACGGGCGGTTGCTGCTCGTCAAGGTCGGCCTCGTGGTCGTGCTGATCGGCGTCGCCGCGCTGTCGCGGCGCTGGACGGCGCGGCTTACGGAGGCGGCCCCGGCCGAGGAGGAGGACGGCGGAGCGCCGGACTCCGGCGGCGACCGTTCGGGCGCGAAAAGCTCCGAGGGCTCGGGCGAAGACTCAGGGAAGAGCGACTCGGACGGGGGGACCGTCGGCAACGGCGACGGTGAGGGAGGGGACGACCGGGGCCGCACCGACGACGGTGAGCCCGTAGCCGTAGCCGTAGCCGTAGCCGCCGACGCCCGCCGCACCGCCCAGCTCGAACGCCAGCGGACCGCCCGCCTCACCGCGCTCCGCAAGCGGGCACGCGACGCCGACCCGGAGCGCTCCGGACTGCGCCGCTCCGTCCTCGTCGAAACAGCGGTCGCGGTCGTTCTGCTGGCCGTGACGACGGCGCTGACCAGCACCGAGCCCGCCCGTACGGAGGAGGCGGTACGAGCGGCGAGCGGCGCGCAGGGGGAGCAGGCCCAGCGCAAGGTCTCGCTGCGGATGCCGTTCGACACCGGGGGCGAGGACGGCAAGGGGACCGCCAAGATCGAACTCGACCCCGCGGGCAACCTCCTCGACGTCTGGCTGAACCGGCCCAACGGCAGGCCGCTCGACGTCCCCGAGGTGAAGGTCGCGTTCACGCTCGAGGCCGAGAAGCTCGGCCCTCTGCCGGTGCAGCCGCCGAAGGCCGAGACGGGTCACTGGGCGGCGAACGGCGTCCAGATCCCGATGCCCGGCGAGTGGGAGGTCGCGCTGACCGTACGCACCTCGGACATCGACCAGGTGACCGTGACCAAGAAACTGAAGATCGGCTGATGGCGGACCACGGCAACGACACCCCCGACACGACGAAGCGCGGCGGCGCCACAGCCCGTACCGGCGCGCCCGGACACGCCCCCGGACACGCCCCCGGGCAGGGCCCCGGAGACGCGTCACACGGCGCGTCCCCCGCGCCGGCCCTCTCCCGCCGGCGGCTGCTCGGCACCGCGGGCGCGGCCGGCGCCGCCGGGCTCGCCGTCGGCGCCTCGGGCGGCGTGCTCGGGGCGGCCATGGCGGACGGCGAGGCCCCGGCCGCGCTCGCGACCGTCGGCTCGACGGCCGCCGCGTTCCACGGCCGCCACCAGTCGGGCATCACCACGCCGCTGCAGTCCCGCGGGCACCTCCTCGCGTTCGACCTGGCACCCGGCACGGGCCGCAAGCAGGCGGCCGCACTGCTGCGCCGCTGGTCGAGGACGGCCGCGGAGCTGATGGCGGGCCGGGCCCCGGCGGACGACACCGGGGTCGCCCTCGACGCGGGCCCCTCCTCCCTGACGGTGACGTTCGGCTTCGGCCGCAGCTTCTTCGACCGCACGGGGCTGACGGCGCAGCGCCCGGTGGCCCTGGAACCGCTGCCGGACTTCTCCTCCGACGTGCTGGACCGGGCGCGCAGCAACGGCGACCTGTGGGTGCAGATCGGCGCGAACGACGCCCTGGTCGCCTTCCACGCGCTGCGCGCGCTGCACAAGGAAGCCGGGGACGCGGCACGCCTGCGCTGGCAGATGAACGGCTTCAACCGCTCGCCCGGAGTCACCTCCCGGCCGATGACGGCCCGGAACCTGATGGGCCAGATCGACGGCACGAGGAACCCCAAGCCGGAGGAGAAGGACTTCGACCGGCGGATCTTCGTGCCGTCGGGCGGGGAACCGGCGTGGATGGCGGGCGGTTCGTACGCCGTCGTGCGGCGGATCCGGATGCTGCTGGACGACTGGGAGAAGGAGCCGGTCGCGCGGCAGGAGCAGGTCATCGGGCGTCGGAAGGCGGACGGCTCCCCGCTGTCCGGCGGCACCGAGACGACCCCCATGGACCTGGAGCGGACCACCGCCGACGGCCGCCCGGTGATCCCGGCGAACGCACACGCGCGGATCGCCTCCCCGGAGACCAACGGCGGAGCGGCGATGCTGCGCCGCCCCTTCTCGTACCACGACGGCTTCCGGGACGACGGCTCCCCGGACGCCGGACTGCTGTTCGTCTGCTGGCAGGCGGATCCCCTGAAGGGCTTCATTCCGGTGCAGCGGAAGCTGGACCGCGGGGACGCGCTGTCGCGCTTCATCCGGCACGAGGCGAGCGGTCTGTACGCGGTGCCGGGCGGCTGCGAGCCCGGCGAGTACGTGGGGCAGCGGCTGCTCGAGGCGTGAGACGCGGCACGGGGCGCCGATCCGCGCGGCTACGCTGGTCGGCATGTCAGCGAGCCGCTACACCTTCCTCGGACCCGAAGGCACCTTCACGGAAGCCGCTCTCCGTACGCTGCCGGAGGCGGCCACCCGCGAGCTGACTCCGATGGTCTCGGTGCCGGCCGCGCTGGACGCCGTACGGTCCGGGGACGCGGCGGCGGCGCTGGTGCCGATCGAGAACTCGGTGGAGGGCGGGGTCACCGCGACCCTCGACGAGCTGGCCACAGGCGAACCGCTGATGATCTACCGCGAGGTGCTGCTGCCGATCGCCTTCGCCCTGCTCGTACGCCCCGGGACCGCGCTCACGGACGTGAAGACGGTGACCGGGCACCCGGTCGCGCAGCCGCAGGTGCGCAACTGGCTGGCGGCGAACCTGCCGCGCGCGCAGTGGGAGTCGGCGGCGTCGAACGCGGACGGGGCGCGGCTGGTGCAGGAAGGGCGCTACGACGCGGCGTTCGCGGGCGAGTTCGCGGCCCCGCGGTACGGCCTGGAGCCCCTGGTCACCGACATCCACGACGCGCACAACGCGGCGACCCGCTTCGTGCTGGTCGGCCGCCCGGCGCGGCCCGCGGCCCGTACCGGCGCCGACAAGACCTCCGTGGTGATCTGGCTGGGCGACGACCACCCGGGCGCGCTGCTGGAACTGCTCCAGGAATACGCGGCGCGCGGGGTGAACCTGATGCGCATCGAGTCACGGCCGACGGGCGAGGGCATCGGCCGCTACTGCTTCTCGGTGGACTGCGAGGGGCACATCGCGGACCGGCGGGTGGGCGAGGCGCTGATGGGGCTGAAGCGGATCTGCCCGAACGTGCGCTTCCTCGGCTCGTACCCGCGTGCGGGGGTGAGCCCGTCGGAGGTGCAGGCGCTGCGGCACGGGACGTCGGACAGCGAGTTCACGGCGGCCTCGGACTGGCTGAACCGCTGCATCGACGGACGGGCCTGAGGGCCCTTCGGGCCCCCGGAGCCCACGGCTGAGCGGGCGGTCGTTCACACCCTGTGGGGACGCGGTGGAGTTATCCACGAAAGTTATCCACAGGCTCGACTCCCAGGCTGGGGACAAGTCGACACGGCGAGCCGACATCATCGACAAATCCCCCCACAACCCACAGGACCGCCCACAGGGCGTCAGATCGCCCGTCGTCACCCCCATTCCCCTGACCCATCCCTGTGGGTGAGGACTTTGGCATCATTGCCACCCGAACGAGGGTGTGACCAAGGTTTGCGTGGGGAATTCTTCGCCCTGCACCACGACGGACGGAATGATCAATTCCAGCATCCACAGATCTTCCTCACAGCCTGTGGATAAACCGCCGCGCGACCGAGCCCCCTGTGGACAACCCGGCCGCAACACGGCCCCAACTCCCCCTCCGCACAAGGGAAGTGGGTCAGCACGCGTGACGCGCGTGCCCCTATTCAGCGAATGGCGACCGAATTATTGACGTCCGGCTCCACGGAAATGCATGAATGCCTCAAAACGGTCAAAATGGTGCGTACGGGAATTGGGAGTCGAGGGGTGGCAGTGCACACCGGTAGCCTGGTGGGGTGATTGACCTTCGTCTGCTCCGTGAGGACCCCGACCGTGTCCGCGCGTCCCAGCGCGCCCGTGGAGAGGACGTCGCGCTCGTCGACTCACTGCTCTCCGCCGACGAGCGGCGCAGGTCGTCCAGCGTCCGCTTCGACGAGCTCCGAGCCGAGCAGAAGTCGCTCGGCAAGCTGATCCCCAAGGCCTCGGGCGACGAGAAGGCCGAACTCCTGAAGAAGGCAGGCGAGCTGTCGGCCGCGGTGAAGGCCGCCGACGCCGAGCAGGACGAGGCCGCCGCGGAGACCCAGCAGCTGCTGCGCAAGCTCGGCAACCTCGTGCACCCCGAGGTCCCGGTGGGCGGCGAGGAGGACTTCACCGTCCTGGAGACCGTCGGCACCGCGCGCGACTTCGCGACCGAGGGCTTCGAGCCGAAGGACCACCTCGAACTCGGCCAGCTCCTCGGCGCCATCGACGTCGAGCGCGCCGCCAAGGTGTCGGGTTCGCGCTTCTACTACCTGACGGGTGTCGGCGCGCTGCTGGAGCTCGCCCTCGTCAACGCCGCCATCGCACAGGCGACGGAGGCGGGCTTCATCCCGATGCTCACCCCGGCGCTGGTCAAGCCGCACGCCATGGAGGGCACGGGGTTCCTCGGCCAGGCCGCCGAGAACGTCTACCACCTGGAGAAGGACGACCTCTACCTGGTCGGCACCTCCGAGGTCCCGCTCGCCGCGTACCACATGGACGAGATCATCGACGCGAACCGGCTGCCGCTGCGGTACGCGGGCTTCTCGCCCTGCTTCCGCCGCGAGGCCGGCTCGTACGGCAAGGACACCCGCGGCATCTTCCGGGTGCACCAGTTCGACAAGGTCGAGATGTTCTCCTACGTCACGCCGGAGGACGCGGAGGCCGAGCACCAGCGGCTGCTGGAGTGGGAGAAGCAGTGGCTGACCGGCCTGGAGCTGCCCTTCCAGGTCATCGACGTGGCCACGGGCGACCTGGGCTCCTCGGCCTCGCGCAAGTTCGACTGCGAGGCGTGGATCCCGACGCAGGAGAAGTACCGCGAGCTGACGTCGGCCTCGAACTGCACCGAGTTCCAGGCCCGCCGTCTGTCGGTGCGGATGCGCGACGGCAAGCACGTACGCCCGCTGGCGACGCTCAACGGCACGCTCTGCGCGGTGCCGCGGACCATCGTCGCGCTGCTGGAGAACCACCAGCAGGCCGACGGGTCCGTCCGCGTCCCGGCGATGCTGCGCCCGTACCTGGGCGGCCGTGAGGTGCTGGAGCCGGCGGGCAGGTGAAGGCCGACGGCTCCGCCTCGCTCCCGTACCGGCTGATAGCCACCGATCTCGACGGCACGCTGCTGCGCGGCGACGAGACGATCTCGCCGCGCTCGCGCGACGCGCTGGCCGCGGTGACGGCGGCGGGCGCGGCGCACATCGTGGTCACGGGGCGGGCCGTGCCGTGGGCCCGCCACATCCTCGACGACCTCGGCTACCGGGGTCTCGCGGTGTGCGGTCAGGGCGGCCAGGTCTACCACGCGGGCGAGCACCGGCTGCTGACGTCCGTGACGCTCGACCGCCGGCTCGCGGAAGTGGCGCTCGCCAAGATCGAGGCGGAGACCGGCCCGCTCGCCCTGGCCGCGAGCCGCGACGGCCTCCGGGGCGAGGTGCTGACGGGCCCCGGCTACCGCCTGCACGGGGGCCCGTTGCCCGTGACGTCCTTCGACGACCGCGCCGACCTGTGGTCCGCCCCGCTGAACAAGATCTACATCCAGCACCCGGACCTGGACGACGACACACTGGCCCGCGCGGCGGCCGAAGTGGCCGGGCAGCTGGTGGGCGTCACGGTGTCGGGCACGGGCATCGTCGAACTGCTGCCGCTCGGACTGACCAAGGCCCGGGGCCTTTCCCTCGCCGCCCGCCGCCTCGGCATGAAAGCCGCGGACACGATCGCGTTCGGCGACATGCCCAACGACGTCCCCATGTTCCGATGGGCGGCGTACGGCGTGGCCATGGCCAACGCGCACCCCGACCTCAAGGCCGTCGCCGACGAGGTCACCGCCTCGAACGAGGACGACGGGATCGCGGCGGTCCTGGAACGGCTTCTGGCCGAGGCGGTCTGAGGGACCGTCTCCGCGCATCTCGTGTTCGCGCGACGTGACTAGTACGCCTGTCCGATCGTTGTCCATGATGCGTGGAGGCAACGAGAGTTCGAGGCGTCGTAGAGCATGTGAAGTGGCGGATTGCCGGGCGACGGAACCGGTCATTTGAGTACGTGGCACACGTGAGCAGCTTCCGCTCCTGGTCCCTGGATACGGGCGTTCCCCAACCGTTTCCGGCATGAGTGGAGGGCATTTCCATGCCACCCGAATCCGCATTGCTCGAGTCGCGCGCCCTGCGTGACAGCCTCACCGAACGCACCGGCGTCCTCGAAAAGGTCAAGGCGCCGGCGATGCTGCCCGACGGGCTGCATGTCACGACCCGTATGGTCGCGGCCTACTTCGAGGTCTCGGAGGACGTGATCCGTCAACTGGTCGCGCGCCATCGACCTGAGCTCACCGTCAACGGACTGATCACGCTGCACGGCTCTGACCTGCACCGATTTAAGCGTGACATCATGTCACGCTATCCGCGGGCGAGTTATCCACAGGCTCGGTCCAATCTCACCCTGTTCACCCGCCGGGCGGTTCTCAACGTCGCGATGCTGCTGCGCGACAGCGAGGTCGCGCGGCGGGTGCGCACCTATCTCCTCGATACCGAGGAGACGTCCCGCACATCCGGCCATCCCGCCGCCGGATACGTGTCATTGGAGGCGCTCGTCGGCGATGCGGCGTCGAAGGCCGCGGAGCGGATCGTGCAGGGGCCGATCGGCGATCGGCTCACCGCCGTCGAGACGGGCCTCGGCGAGGTCGGGTCGGCGCTGCGCGAGCTGGGGCCTGTGATCGCCGGGATCTCCGTCCGCCTGGAGCGGATCGACCAGCGGCTCGACGCCACGAACCGCGTCGTGTGCGCCATGAGCGAGCGGCTGTCCGGTCTCGGCGAGGACATGAAGGATGTGCGGCACGACGTGTCCGTCCTCGGCCGGGACGTCGCCGAGTTGAAGCAGCGCTCCCGCCGCCCAGGCCATGGGCGGAGCAGGGGCAGGTGACCTGACGGACGAACGGGGGCCCTCGTCGGCTTCCGCCGTCGTCACCAGCCTCGAGCGCATCGGTGGAGCATCCTCCGGTGCTCTGACTGCGGCTCGTTGAAGGGGCCGACGAGGCCCTTTCACACGAGAGTTGTCCACAGGGCGGGCACCCTCCTCTGGGTTCACCCGCCAGGGCTGATTCTCAACGTGGTGCTGCCCGGGTCCTCGTGAGAGGCCCGGGCAGCACCCTTCCGTTCGGAGCGGGCTGGTTACTCCTCGCCCGCCAGCGTCAACGCGCGGAGCTTCTGGCCCGCGAAGAGCGTGGCGAGCACCGTCACCGCCGCCAGCAGCGTCGCGGCGAGCGGGAGTCCGACGTCCGAGGTGACCAGGGATCCGCCCGCCGTCTTCTCGGCCAGGGCCAGGGCCCACTGCTGGACGCTGAGGGTGCGGGCGCCCGGGACCAGGTTGCCGAAGAGCGTCTCCCACACCAGGGCGTAGACCAGTCCGATGACCACGGCGTGCCGGGTCAGCGTGCCCAGCAGCAGGAACAGCGCCGCGTACGCCACCGATGCCGCCATGGCGGCGACCGTGTAGGCGAGGGCGATCTGCTGGCTGTTGCCGTTGAGCAGGAAGCCCGCGATGAGGGTCGGGATCGCCGAGAAGGCGATGGTGACCCCGATGGCGACGATCAGCTTGGTGAAGATGATCGTCGGTCGCTTCACCGGCTTGGCGAGCAGATAGACGATCGAACCGTCGTCGATCTCCGGACCGATCGAGCCCGTCCCCGCGATGACGCCGATCAGCGGCACCATGGTCGCCAGCGCGAAGCCGCCGAGGACATTGGCAGCGGTCTGGTCGTCCGCGCCGCCGAGCAGGCGGACGAGCAGCGAGATCGCCATCATCAGGGCGGGGAGCAGGAAGAGGATCAGCGCTCGGCGGCGGCCGAGCACGGCCCGGTACGTGAGCCGGGCGACCGTGGGGTTGTACATCGGTTCAGGCTCCTTCAGGCCGCGACGAGATAGGAGAAGACGCTCTCGAGGGACTCGTCGGAGGGCGAGACCGTCAAGAGCCTGATGCCGTGCTGACGGGCGACCCGCGGCAGCAGTTCGGTGAAGCGCGGGAAGTCCACGGCCTGGATGCGCAGCGCCTGCTCCGTGACGTCGACCTCGATGCCCGCCGTCGACGGGTCGGCGATCAGCGCGGCGGCGAGCGCACGGTCGTCGCTGGAGCGTACGAGGTAGCGGTGCGGGCGGTCGGTCATCAGGCGGCGGATCCGGCGGAAGTCGCCGGAGGCCGCGTGCCGCCCGGCGACGACGACCTCGATGTGGGAGGCGAGTTGCTCGACCTCCTCCAGGATGTGCGAGGAGAACAGGACCGTGCGGCCGTCCTCGCCCATCCAGCGCAGCAGGTCCATGAGCTGCATGCGCTGCCGCGGGTCCATGCCGTTGAACGGTTCGTCGAGCAGCAGCACGGACGGCTCGTGGACCAGTGCCGAGGCCATCTTCACGCGCTGCCGCATGCCCTTGCTGTACGTAGCGATCTTCCGCTTCTCGGCGTACTCCATCTCGACGGTGGCCAGCGCCTTCCGCGCGGCGGCACCCGGGTTGGGCAGGCCGTGCAGTTCGGCGTTGGCCAGGACGAACTCGTGGCCGGTGAGGAAGTCGTACATCGCCTCGCGCTCGGGGACGATGCCGATCTGCCGGTAGACCTGCTCGTTGCGCCAGACCGGGGCACCGTCCAGGGTGACGGAGCCCGTGGAGGGGGCGAGGAAGCCGCCCATCATGTTGATGAGGGTGGACTTCCCGGCACCGTTGGGGCCGAGCAGCCCCGTGACGCCGGGGCCGATGCTCATCGTGATGTCGTTGACGGCGACGACGTTCCCGAACCAGCGGGACGCGTGATCGATGCTCAGAGTGGTCATGGGCGCGGCCCATTCTTCAGAAGGGTGGCGGTGGGCGACGGGTGGGTGGTCACAGCCCGACCTTTCGGTATCGGCGCATCAGCAGCGCGTACGAGCCGGCGATCAGAGCGAGGACGACCGCCAGGTAGACGATTCCGGCGAAGGTGCCCGGCGGGCCGTAGCCCTCGACGAAGCCCGACTCCGCGCCCAGGAACTTCGTCTGCACACCGTCGATGAGGGTGATCGGCGAGAACAGGCCGAGCCAGCCCACCATGTCGTAGTTGCCCTGCTCGTAGGCGATGGCCTGGATGGTGGACACCGCACCGTAGGAGATGGTCAGGACACCGATCACGGCGGCGACACCGAAACCGCGGCGCGGGGTGAGCGCGGCGATGACGAGGCCGATGCCGGCGAAGAGGAGGGAGAGCAGAGCCACGGAGACCAGTCCTTGCGCGAACCCCTTGGTCTGGTCGGCGAAGTCGAGTTCGGCGAGCAGCGACCCGACGTACAGGACCAGGAGCGGTGCCGCGGTCAGCACGAACAGGGCCGATGCCATGGCCCCGAACTTGGCGACCACGTAGTCGACGCGCTCGATGGGGCGGGAGAAGTAGAGCGGCACGGTCCGGAAGCGCAGGTCGCGCGAGACGGACTGGGGTGCCTGGGAGGCGATGTAGAGGCCGATGACCGCCTGGAGGTAGATCGCGTACCGGGTGTAGTCGAGCGGCAGGTCCTTGGCCTTGGTGAAGACCGCGACGGCGACGATGATCGCCGCGGGCAGGCACATCACGGCGAAGATCAGCATCGGCAGGACCTTGGACTTCGCCGAGCGGCCGAGGCCGTACGCGCCGCGCAGGCTCTGTGCGAACAGCGAGCGGCGCGCGTAGGCACGGCCGAGGCGCTGCCCGTCGTAGGAGCGGTACCCGATGTTGTGGATGCGCGTGGGGTCCCCGGCCTGGGCCGGAACGGCGGCCGGGGTGGTGGTCTCATGCGCCACGGCGGCCTCCTCCAATCTCGTCCTCCGAGCGGAAGACTTCGGCGATGTGGTGGCGGCGCTGCTCCAGGCGGACCAGTCCGAGTCCGAGATCCGCGACGGTGTCCCGGACCGTGTCGTACGTGCTCTCGTCGGTCACGTCGAGCATCAGGACGTGCCCCGCGCCGGGCGCGCGCCCGCCGGAGTGCGCCTCGAGGCCCGCGGCGGCGAGGGCCTTGCGCAGGGCCTGGGTCCCGTCCGTGTGCTGGTCGGTGTCGGTGACCTCGACCGCGATGGTCGCGGTGGCCTGCGTGAAGTCCTTGGTGGAGCTGGAGCGGAGCAGCGCGCCGCCGTCGATGACGACGACGTGGTCGCAGGTGCGCTCCAGTTCGCCGAGCAGGTGGGAGGTGACCAGGACCGAGATGCCGAAGTCGGTGTGGACGCGGCGGATCAGTCCCAGCATCTCGTCGCGCCCGACGGGGTCCAGACCGTTGGTCGGCTCGTCGAGGAGGACGAGTTGCGGGTCGTGGACAAGGGCCTGGGCGAGTTTGACGCGCTGCTTCATACCGGTCGAGTAGCCGCCCATGGGGCGGTACCGCTCCTCGTAGAGCCCGACGTGGCGCAGGGTGTCGGCGGTGCGCTCCCGGGCTGCGGTCGGGGGGAGTCCCGACATGCGCGCCATGTGGACGACGAACTCGGTGGCCGAGACGTCGGGCGGGAGGCAGTCGTGCTCCGGCATGTAGCCCACGCGCTCACGGATGGCGCCGCCCTGGGTGGCGACGTCGAGGCCGAGCACGGCGGCACGTCCCTCGCTGGCGGGAGACAGGCCGAGCAGGATTTTGATCAAGGTCGACTTGCCGGCCCCGTTGGCACCCACCAGGCCGGTGACGCCCGGCGTGATGTCCACGGTGAGCCGGTCGAGGGCGGTCACCCGTGGGAACCGCTTGCTGAGGCTTTCGGTCGCGATCACAGTCACGTCCTTGACGGTAGTGGCGGACGCCACAGGTCTCGTCAGCCTGGGAGGCTGGATCGGCATCCGCCTGGAGGGGGACGTGCCCGTAGGGGTTCGTCAACCTTCGTCGTTACCGCCGGTATCCACAGGCGGTGTACGACCCTTGACGCAGCCGCGCGGGATTGTCACATTCATCACTGTCAGATTCGGCGAACGGGCGCTCAGGGACGGACGGTTGACCGATGGCCTCAGCAGTCGCGCGTGCACGGGAAGCGGAGCTCCGCGGGTTCAGAGACGTTCAGCGGCTTGCGTACGACTGCGCGGAAGCCGTTGCGGCCCAGCTCAGGCCGGGTGTCACCGAGCGGGAGGCCGCGCGGATGCAGCGGGAGTGGCTGCGCGGGCGCGGGGTGCGGGACTGGTTCCACCTGCCCTTCGCCTGGTTCGGCGACCGCACCGCCTTCGCCGGTTTCCGGACCCCGCTGCAGTTCTTCCCCACCCACCGGAGGCTGGAGCCGGGGATGCCGTTCATCCTCGACCTCGCGCCGATCCACGCCGGATACACCGCGGACATCGGCTACTCCGGCTGCCTGGGGCTCGATCCGCTCCACGACCGGCTGCTCACCGATCTGCTGGAGCACCGTGAGCTGATCCTGCGCGAGGTGCGCGAGCGGCGCTCCCTGCGCGAGATCTACGCGGACGTGGACCGGCTGATGGTGAAGCAGGGGTGCGCCAACCGGCGTCGCGCCTATCCGTTCGGCGTGATCGCGCACAAGGTCGACCGGGTCAAGGAGCGCCGGTGGTCGCCGCATGTCCTGGGGTTCGGCACACAGAGCCTGAAGGGGCTCGTCTCGGACGCGCTCCACGGGCACCGCGAGGGGTGGTCGCCGTTGTGGAGCCCGTACCGCTTCTCCGACCATCCGCCGCGGCCGGGCGTCTGGGCGGTGGAGCCGCACCTGGGATTCCGGGGTACGGGCGTGAAGTTCGAGGAGCTGCTCGTGGTCACCGACTCGCGGGACCCGGAGGAGAGCGCGTTCTGGCTGGATGACGATCTGCCGCATGTGCGGCGCCGACTGGAGGGAGCGGCATGACCGGGGTTGCGACGGGACCGCACGGGGCGCGGGAGCGCCGGGTCCGTTCGGGCGGGGTCGATCTGTGCGTGGCCGAGCTGGGCGACGCGGGGGCACCGACCGTGGTGCT
The DNA here is from genome assembly GCF_040643575.1 of Streptomyces sp. NPDC047108. Taxonomy (NCBI): domain Bacteria; kingdom Bacillati; phylum Actinomycetota; class Actinomycetes; order Kitasatosporales; family Streptomycetaceae; genus Streptomyces; species Streptomyces sp. NPDC047108. The sequence continues at coordinate 572,656 of NZ_JBEYUP010000002.1, read as the reverse complement.
GGTGCACGGCTATCCGGACAGCAAGGAGGTCTGGAGCGAGGTCGCCCACCGCCTCGCGGACCGCTTCCACGTGGTGCTCTACGACGTGCGCGGGCACGGCCGGTCGACGGCCCCCGAGCCTCTGCGCGGCGGCTTCACGCTGGAGAGGCTGACGGACGACTTCCTGGCCGTGGCCGACGCGGTGAGCCCGGACCGGCCGGTGCACCTGGTGGGTCACGACTGGGGTTCGGTGCAGGGCTGGGAGTTCGTCACGGTCCCGCGCACCGAGGGCCGCATCGCCTCCTTCACGTCGATGTCCGGGCCGTCCCTCGACCACATGGCGCACTGGCTGGGCAAGCGGATGACCCGGCCCACCCCGCGCGCGGTCGCCCAACTGCTCGGTCAGACGGCCAAGTCGTGGTACGTGTACCTGCTGCACACGCCCGTCCTGCCCGAGCTGGCCTGGCGGGGACCGCTCGGCAAGCAGTGGCCGAAGCTGCTGGAGCGGCTGGAGAAGGTGCGGGTCGACGGCTATCCGACGTCCTCCCTGCCGAGCGACGCGGCGCACGGCGCCTGGCTCTACCGGGACAACGTCCGCTCCCGGATGCGCCGTCCGCGTACCGACGCCTACGCGCACGTGCCCGTCCAGCTCATCACCCCGACCGGGGACGTCTTCCTGTCCGAGCAGCTCTACGACGACCTGGAGCGCTGGGCGCCGACGCTCGTGCGGCGCACACTGCCCGCGGGGCACTGGATACCGCGCACGCGACCGGACCGGCTCGCCGCCTGGATCGGGGAGTTCGTCACCGCTCAGGAGGAGGGCGATCCTGCCCGCGAGGACCCGGCCAAGGGGGCGTACGCGGACCGCTTCGCCGGGCAGCTCGTGCTCGTCACGGGCGCGGCCAGCGGGATCGGACGCGCCACGGCGTTCGCCTTCGCCGAGTCGGGCGCCCGGGTCGTGGCCGTCGACCGGGACGGGGAGGGGGCGGCCCGGACGGCCGAGATGGCGCGGCTCATCGGGTCGCCGGAGGCGTGGGCGGAGACGGTCGACGTCTCCGACGAGCAGGCCATGGAGAAGCTCGCGGTGAAGGTCGCCGCGGAATACGGCGTGGTGGACGTGCTGGTCAACAACGCGGGCATCGGGATGGCCGGGTCCTTCTTCGACACCACGACCGACGACTGGCGCGCCGTGCTCGACGTCAACCTGTGGGGCGTGATCCACGGCTGCCGCCTCTTCGGCCGGCAGATGTCCGAGCGAGGGCAGGGCGGCCATATCGTCAACACCGCGTCCGCGGCCGCGTACCAGCCGTCGCGGATGCTGCCCGCGTACAGCACCTCCAAGGCCGCGGTCCTGATGCTGAGCGAGTGCCTGCGCGCCGAGCTGGCCGGGCAGGGCATCGGGGTGTCCGCGATATGCCCCGGCATCGTCAACACCTCGATCACCTCCACCGCCCGATTCGCCGGGGCGTCGGAGGAGGAGCAGAAGCGCCGCCAGGACCGGACGTCGCGGCTGTACGGGATGCGCAACTACCCGCCGGAGAAGGTGGCGGACGCGGTGCTGCGCGCGGTCGCCACGAACCAGGCCGTCGTCCCCGTGACGCCGGAGGCGCGCGGCGCCCGCTTCCTCTCGCGCTTCATGCCGCGGGCCCTGCGCGCCCTGGCGCGCGTGGAACCGCGGATACGGTGAGGCGGCCCGTGACGCGACGCCCCTCGCCTGCCCGGCAGCGGGCCGCCCGTCCGCCCCGCACTCCGGGAGCGGACGTGCTGCCGCCGTCCGGGCCCGCGTACCGGATCGAGGACCTGGCGCACCACAGCGGTACGTCGGTCCGGACGATCCGCGCCTACCAGGACCGCGGGCTGCTCCCGAAAGCCGAGCGGCGCGGCCGGGCCAACGTGTACGGCGAAGAGCATCTCGCCCGCCTCCGGCAGGTGGCGGCGCTGCTCGACCGCGGCTACACGCTCGCCAGCATCAAGGAGCTGCTGGAGGCGTGGGACACCGGACGCGGACTGGCCGGGGTGCTCGGTCTGGTGGCGGAGGTGGACGGGCCGTGGACGGACGAGGAACCGGCCCTGATCACCCGCGACGAGTTGTATGCGCGGTTCGGCGGCACGCAGGACGACGCGGCGGTGGCGGAGGCGGTCGATCTGGGCGTGCTGGAGCGCGTTCCGGGGCGCGACGACGCCTTCCGCGTGCCCAGCCCTCAGGAGCTGGCGGTCGCGGCCGAACTGCACGCGGCGGGCGTACCGCTGCAGGCGCTCTACGGGCACCTGAGGGAACTGCGCGGACAGATGGAGCACATCGCCGCCCGGTTCCTGGAGTTCACTACCGAGCACGTCTTCGTCCGCTACCTCGGCCATCCCCCGTCGGACACGGCGGCGACGGAGGCTGCCGAGCTGGTGCGCCGGCTGCGGCCGCTCGCCCGGCAGACGGTCGAGGCGGAACTGGCACGCGCGATGCAGGAGTTGGCCACGGTGCAGCTCCGGCGGCACCTGGGTGACCTGTCGGCGGTCGCTGCGGACAGCGCCGCAAGCGGCACTGCGGGAAGCGGCACTGCGGGAGGCGACACTGCGGGAAGCGGCACTGCGGGAGGCGACACTGCGGGAAGCGGCACTGCGGGGTCGGCCCCGGATCCCGTGCCCCACCCCGTACCGCAACCCGTGCCCCACCCCGTACCGCAACCGGTGCCGCACCCCGTGGCGCTTCCCGCCGCCACGGTCCGCGCCGTCCAGGAGCTGGTCGGCGCACGGCAGGTTCCGGCGTTCATCGCCGCGGCCACCGAGCGCGAGCTGGCGGCCCGCACCATGGACGGCCTCGCGGAGCGGAGCGGGACGGGGGAAGGGGACGCGGCGCACTGACCGCATCGGGTGCCCTGAAGCCCGGTCGGCAGGGAGAGTTGTCCACAGGGTTCTGCCCGCCCGGCGCGGACGGCGTCATTGGCGTGACGTCCTGTCACGCTGTCCACGGCCGATATCCACAGGACTGTGGCCGCCGAGCCGGGCAAGCTGGGGCCCATGAACGACAGACGGACCGTCACGGTCTCCAAATTCCTCTCCCGGCATCTCAGGCACCAGCCGGAGCGGATCGGGCTCACCCTGGACTCCGGCGGCTGGGTGGACATAGCAACCCTGCTGGCCGCCGCGGAGGCGTACCGGTTCCCGATCACCCGCGCCGAGCTCGATCACGTCGTCGCCGCCAACGACAAGCAGCGGTTCGCCGTCGACGGCGACCGGGTCCGCGCCAACCAGGGCCACACCGTGGAGGTGGATCTCGGCCACCCGGTCACCGACCCGCCCGCGGAGCTCTTCCACGGGACGGTCGAGCGCAGTCTCGACGCCATCCGGGCCGAAGGGCTGCTCCCGATGAGCCGGCACCATGTGCATCTGTCGCCCGACCGGGAGACGGCGACCCGGGTCGGGTCGCGTCGCGGCAAGCCCGTGGTCCTGGGGGTGGACGCGGCGGCGATGCACCGCGCAGGGCACGCGTTCCGGGTGAGCGCCAACGGGGTCTGGCTGGTGGACGCCGTACCGCCGCCGTTCCTCCGCTTCCCGCGCTGACGGACGTACCCGACGCCCACCCCGGTGCCCCCGGCAGCCACCCCGGCAGACCCCTTACGGGGTGGGCGGCGCCTCCCCGCCCAGGCCCGGCGCACCCCATACCGGGAACCAGCGCGCCAGATCCTCCTCGATCCGCAGATCGTCCCCGAGCAGCGCCCTGGCCTGCAGCTCCAGCGCGTTGTCGCGCTTCTCGGCGGTGCCGGGAAGAGGCGCGAGGGGGTAGAAGGTGCCGCGCTTGTAGAGGTAGACGAGGGCCAGCGGGCGGTTCCCGGCCGCCTCGCGGAAGCCGATGAGCGAGCAGAGCAGCTGTGGGCCGAAGCCTGCTTCCTCGAGGAGTGTGTTCACGGCGTGGAGGTCGTTGACCAGGGAGGCGGTGTCATCGGCGGGTTGCCGTACGAGCAGCCAGGTGTAGCCGTACGCGTCCTGGCTCAGCTCGACCGGTACGCCGCCACGCCCCGTATCGGCGTCGAGCAGATCCCGCACCTCACGCTGGATCCCCGCGAAGGCGCCGCCCTCGACGCTGGCGAAGCACACCGACCCCAGACCGGTCGGGGTGAACCCGGCCCCCGCCTGGAGCGTGATCGCCGCTGCGGGCACAGCGAAGAGCTGGTCGAGGTCCGGCCGTACCGGCTTGCTGCGGCCGAGGATCGTGTCGAGCAGGCCCATGGACATCAGCCCCTTGTCTCGTCAGTGTTCCTCACAACGGTGCTCCGGACGGCGTCGCTCGGTCGGCTCCGCGCCCGTGACGGACGCGGCGCAGGTGCGGCCGGGGGGACCGGCCGGACGGAATCACGGGCGGCCCAGCTCGGCGGAGATACGGCCCAGTTGGTCCAGCCGCTGCTCCAGCGTCGGGTGCGAGGACAGCAGCCGGCCGAGGCTCTCCTTGGAGGAGAAGGCCGGTGCGAACCAGAAGGCGTTGTACGGCTCTGCCTTCCGCAGGTCCTCGGTCGGGATCCGGGCCATCTGCCCGGTCACCTTGGTGAGCGCGGAGGCGAGCGCGGACGGGCGGCCGGTCAGCAGCGCGGCGGCACGGTCCGCGGACAGCTCGCGGTAGCGGGAGAGCAGCCGGGTCAGCAGAAAACTGATCACGTAGACGATCGCGCTGACGACGGGTATCAGCAGCATCGCGATCGCGGTGTTGCTGTCCCGGTTGCTGCTCGCGCGGCTGAGGCCGCCCCAGAGCGCGACCCGGGTCATCACGCCCGCCAGCACGCCGAGGAACGACGCGATCGTCATCACCGCGACATCGCGGTGCGCGACGTGCGACAGCTCGTGCGCGAGGACGCCCTCCAGCTCCTCCGGTTCCAGCCGCCTGAGCAGGCCGGTGGTGGCGCAGACCAGGGCGGTGCGCTCGCTCCGGCCGGTCGCGAACGCATTGGGCACATCGCTGTTCGCGATCGCCACCCGCGGCTTGGACATGTCCGCGAGGGCGCAGACGCGGTCGACCGCCCCGTGCAGTTCGGGCGCCTGCTCGGGTGTCACCTCACGGGCGCCCATGCTGTAGGCGGCGATCCGGTCGCTGAACCAGAACTGCACGACGAACAGGCCGCCCGCGACCAGCAGGATGATCGGCCATGCTCCCCTGAGGAAGGCGAGCAGCACGCCCACGAAGACGACGTAGAGCAGCCCGATGAGGAACATGGTCGTCACCATGCGCGTGGTCAGTCCGCGGTCCGGGATGTAGCGGGAACGCGTCCGGGTCCCTGGCATCTGTCACCCTCCCCTCGGGCGTACCTGCACCTCTGTCTAGATTGTGCTCCTTTCCTGCGTTTACACGGGATAAGTACGGACGGGCCTTGCCCGGACCGGTGCCTCTGCCCGGCTCCGGGGTCCGGGGTCCGGGGTCCGGACCGGCTCAAGTGAGGGGGTGGTCAGGTGGCCAGCTGGGCCAGGCCCTCCGTCGCGATGCGCTCGAAGACCGTCTCGTCCACCGCGAAGATCGAGTCCCGCACCGGCCAGTGCAGCACGATCTCCGTGAAGCCCAGCTCGGCGTAGGTGCCCGCGAAGTCCACGAACGCGTCCACCGACTCCAGCAGCCGGTCCGGTACGAACCCTGTGAGAAAGATCTTCTTCACCTCGCCCGGGTCACGGCCGACCTCCTCACAGGCCGCGGACAACCGCTTCAGCTGGCGCTCGATCGACTCCCGCGACTGCTCCGGGCTGTCCCGCCGCTTCGGATCACCGGTGGTGACCCAGGCCTGACCGTGACGGGCCGCGAGCCCCATTCCGCGTGGACCGGTCGCGGCGATCGCGAGAGGCAGGCGGGGCCTCTGGACGCAGCCAGGGATGTTGCGCACCTCGTGCGCGGAGTAGAACGCGCCGTCGTGGCTGACGACGTCCTCGCTGAGGAGGCGGTCGAGCAGCGGTACGAACTCGCCGAACCGGTCGGCGCGCTCGCGCGGCGTCCACGCCTCCTGCCCCAGCGCCGTCGCGTCGAAGCCGTTGCCCCCGGCCCCGATGCCCAGCGTGACGCGGCCCCCGCTGACGTCGTCGAGCGTGATCAGCTCTTTGGCGAGCGTGACGGGGTGGCGGAAGTTCGGGGAGGTGACGAGGGTGCCGAGCCGGATGCGCTCGGTGGCGCACGCGGCGGCCATCAGCGTCGGCAGCGCACCGAACCACGGCCCGTCGCGGAAGGGGACGCGCCACGACAGGTGGTCGTAGGTGAAGGCGGTCCGGAAGCCCAGCTCCTCGGCTCTCCGCCATACCTGCCGCCCGCCGTCGTGCCAGCGGTGGATGGGCAGGATCACGGTGCTCAGGCGCAGGGAAGACTCCATGACGCAGAGCCTAAGCGGCACCTCCGACACATCCGGATCCGGTCCCACGCGTCAGGAACCGGTTCGGCACATCGGAGCCCGGTCGGGCACCTCGCGATCCGATCCGGCGCATCGGAGCCCGGTCCGGCACCTCGCGATCCGATCCGGCACGTCGGAGCCCGGTCCGGCACCTCGCGGCCCGGTCCGGCACATCGGGATCCCGACCGATACGTCAGGATGCGGGCGCCTGCCCGGTCCGCTCACCCACGGTCATCCCCTGGCCCCGGCGCGTGAGCTCTTCTGCGCACCCCATCGCACGCCTGTGCACGAACATGCGGGAAGATGGGCGCGTGACCTCAAGCCTCGAGCGGCCAGAGCCGCAGACGCCGGACTCCGACCGCTCTGCGCCGGCCCCCCGGCGCGTACGGCTGATCGCGACCGACCTCGACGGAACGCTTCTGCGGGACGACAAATCCGTCTCGGACCGTACGGTCGCCGCCCTCGCCGCCGCCGAGCGCGCGGGGATCGAGGTCTTCTTCGTGACCGGCCGCCCGGCGCGCTGGATGGGCGTGGTCAGCGATCATGTGCACGGGCACGGCTTGGCGATCTGCGCCAACGGCGCCGCGGTGGTCGATCTGCACCGCGACGGTCTCGTGCTCGAGGTGCGGCACCTGGAGCGGGCCGCCGCGCTCACCGTCGTCCGCGCGCTGCGCTCGGCCGCGCCCGGTGTCTCGTTCGCCGTCGAGACCGTGACCGGCATCCACTACGAGCCGGAGTACCCGCCGTTCCACCTCGACCCCGGCGCGGACGTCGCCGCCGCCGAGAAGCTGCTCTCACCGGAACGCGAGGCCACCGACCAGCCGGTGATCAAGCTGCTCGCGCACCATCCCGGCCTGGGCCCCGACGAGTTCCTCACCCTGGCCCGGTCCGTCGCGGGCGGGCACGCCTCCTTCACCCGCTCCAGCCCGACCGCCCTCCTGGAGATCAGCGGCCGGGGCGTGAGCAAGGCGTCCACCCTGGAACGCTGTTGTGCCCAGCGCGGCATCACGCGCGAGGAGGTCGTGGCCTTCGGGGACATGCCCAACGACGTGGAGATGCTGGCCTGGGCCGGTACGTCGTACGCCATGGCCAACGCGCATCCGGATGTGCTGGCCGCCACCTCGGCCCGTACCGTCGCCAACAACGAGGACGGCGTCGCGGTCGTCATCGAGCAGATCCTGGCGGCCCAGGCCGACCGCTGACGCGACGCTTCACGCACGCCCGCTCCAGGCACGCGGTCCCCGCGTCCCCGCGTCCCATGCACGCGACGCTTCAGGCGACCACCGAGGCGACAACTCGCTCCCTCCCCCGTCCCGCGCTAGCGGTCCGGCGGTTCGAGCGGGGCCTCCCACACCACCGACGTCCCGCCACCTCCCTCGCCGATGCCCGGCCCGTGCGAGCTGGACCCTCCCAGCGCCTCCGCCCGCTTCTCCAGGTTCCGCAGTCCGCTGCGCCGTCCGCCCCGCGCGATGCCGACCCCGTCGTCCGCCACCGTGAGCCGTACGCCGTCCCGTCCGTCCGGCAGCTTCGCCATCGCGTCGACGACGACCTCGATGCGCGTCGCGGACGCGTGCCGGAAGGCGTTCGACAGCGCCTCGCGCAGCGCGGCCACGAGGTTCTTGCCGGTCACCTCCCCGACCCGCGCGTCGACCGGCCCGATCCAGCGCACCGAGGGCCGGAAACCGAGCGGCACCGCGGCCATGCCGATCTCCCGGTGGATACGGGTCCGCAGGCCCGACGGGGCGTCGGCGGGGCCCTGCTGGAGGGCGAAGATGGCGGTACGGATCTCCTGCACGGTCAGGTCCAGTTCGTCCACCCCGCGGTCGATCCCGTCCCGCAGTGCCGGCACCTCGCGCCGGCTCCGGGCGGCCTCGAGCATCATCCCCGTGGCGAACAGCCGCTGGATCACCAGGTCGTGCAGGTCGCGGGCGATACGGTCCCGCTCCTCGTAGACGGCGAGGCGCTCGCGGTCGCGCTGCGCCTCGGCGAGGACCAGCGCCAGCGCCGCCTGGGCCGCGAAGCGGGTCGCGAGCGTGCGGTCGGTGTCCGTGAACGGGCGGCCACCGCGCAGCCGCGGCAGGGCCAGGGTGCCCAGCACCCGGTCACCGCTCCCCAGCGGCAGCATCATGCTCGGCCCGTAGAGGTGGGAGATCGGCGTGGTCATGCGGGGGTCACCGGCGGAGTCGTCGACGAACACCGGCTCCCCGGCCAGGAGTTGTTCGTAGACCGGGCTGGTCGGGGCGATCACCATGCCGAGCCCTTCGAACGGCTCGGGCAGCTCCGAGGCCACCCGTACGATCTCCAGGCCCCCGTGCTCGTACGGCAGCAGCACGACCCCCGCTGCCGCGTCGGCGAGCCGGCGGCCCTGCTCGGCGACGACAGTGAGCGCGTCGTCGGCGCCGTGGCCGGAGAGGAGAGCGGTGGTCAGTGCCGCCGATCCGTCGATCCAGCGTTCGCGCCGCCGGGCGGCCTCCTGGAGCCGGGCGTTCGCGATGCGGATCCCGGCCTGTGTGGCGAGCACCTCCAGCAGATGCAGGTCGTGGGGCCCGAACTCCGGCCGCCCCTGGGCAGGATCACCGGGCCCTCCGGTCAGCGAGAGCGTGCCGAGCGTCTCGCCGCCGACCCGTACGGGGACGTCGAGGGCATCGAGGCCGGGGCTTGCTCCGGGCGGGGTGCCGTGGGTGACGACGTCGGCCGGCCCTCCGCCCTGGTCGTCGAGCACGCGGATCGTCACGCGGCGGGCGCCGGTGAGGTCGGCCGCGGAGGCCGCGACCGCGGCGAGAGCGGTCTGCAGATCGGGGTCCGCGCCGGTGGAGACCATGGCCTCCAGGAGCCGGGGGAGGCGCGCGATCACGGCGTCCGGCAGATCCCGTAGTTCCTCGATGTTCCAGGCCGCCGCGTCCGCCTCCGGGGGCTCCGCGGGTGCGGAGCCCTGCGGGAGCCCGGAGCGTGCGGAGCCCCGGGGGTCCGTGACGGCGCCCATGATCCCGAGCCTAATCAGTCCCTCATGCGGGAGAAACCGGAGCAGCCGGAGCGAGGGGATCGAGCCGCGCGCCCGGAGCGGGGGACGCCGGGGACGGCACCAGGGCGTCCGCCGCCCGCTCCCGCTCCAGCAACCGCCGGAACGGTCCGTCCGCGACGGCCAGCTCCTCGTACGTCCCCCGCTGCACCGTCCGGCCGGCGTCGAGGACCAGGACCTCGTCCACCGCCGTGAGGCCGGTGAGCCGGTGGGTGATCAGCAGCGTCGTCCGGCCCTCGGTGGCGGCGAGGAGATCGGCGGTGAGCGCGTCGGCGGTGGCCAGGTCCAGGTGTTCGGCGGGCTCGTCGAGGACGAGGACGGGGAAGGCTGCGAGCAGGGCGCGGGCGAGCGCGAGCCGCTGCCGCTGGCCGCCGGACATCCGGGCGCCGTGCTCGCCGACGAGGGTGTCGAGGCCGTCAGGCAGGGAGTCGACCCAGTCGAGCAGCCGCGCGCGGGCCAGGACGTCGCGCAGCTCGGGCTCCGTCGCCGAGGGCCGGGCCAGACGAAGGTTCTCGCGGAGCGAGCTGTCGAAGAGGTGGGCGTCCTGGGCGCAGAGCCCGACCAAGCGCCGTACGGCGTCGCCGTCGAGCGCCGCGGCATCCGTCCCGGCCAGGGTGTACGTGCCGGTCTCGGCGTCCAGGAACCGCAGCAGCACGTGCGCCAGCGTCGTCTTGCCGGAACCCGACGGGCCGACGACGGCGACCCGGCGCCCGGGCACGAGGTCGAGGTCGATGCCGCTGAGGGCGGGGGCCGGCTGCCCGGGGTGGCGGGCGGTCAGGTTCCGCACGGTCAGCGGGAAGGGCGCGGCCGGGGGCTCGGCGGGGCGCGCGGGCTCCCGTACGGGTTCGGGCGCGTCCAGGACGTCCCGTACGCGCTCGGCGGCGCGGCGGCTGCGGTGCCGGTACTGGACCGCGAGAGGGAGGCCCGCCACCGCCTCGAACGCGGCGAGCGGCGTCAGCACGACGACGGCCAGCGCCACCCCGGCCAGGCGGCCGTCGTGCACGGCCTGCACCCCGGCCCACGCGGCGCCCGCGACCGTCAGGCCGCAGATCAGTGCGGAGAGTCCGGCGCCCGCCCCGGCGGCGGCCGCGGACCGCGCGGCCGACCGGGTCAGCTCGCGGTCGGCGGCCCGCGCCCCGTCCTTGCGGGCGGGAAGGGCGCCGGCGACGGTCAGTTCGGCGGCCCCCGTCAGCAGGTCGACGACGCGGGTCGCGAGGACGCCGCGAGCGGGGGCGACACGGCGCTCGGCGCGGCGCGCGACGGCGCCGGAGAGCAGCGGTACGCCGGCGCCCGCGGCGAGCAGGCCCGCGGCGAGGACGGCACCGGCCTCCGGGAGCAGCCAGGCCGTGAACCCGACCGATGCGGCGCCGACGACGGCGGCCGCCCCGGCGGGGAGCAGCCAGCGCAGGACGTGGTCCTGCAGCGCGTCGACGTCGGCGACGAGCCGGGAGAGGAGGTCGCCGCGCCGGGTCGTACGGAGTCCGGCCGGGGCGAGGCGTTCCAGGCGGGCGTAGACCGCCACGCGCAGGTCCGCGAGCATGCGGAAGACGGCGTCGTGCGCGACGAGACGTTCGGCGTAGCGGAAGACGGACCGGCCGATGCCGAAGGCGCGGGTGGCCGTCACCGCGACCATCAGGTAGAGCACGGGCGGCTGTTCGGACGCGCGCGAGATCAGCCAGCCGGAGGTCGCCATGAGGCCGACGGCGCTGCCGAGTGCGAGCGCGCCGAGCAGCAGGGCGAGCGTGAACCGGCCGCGGCGGGCCCGCGCCAGCGACCGTACCCAGGCCAGAGCGTCGCCGCCGCGTGCGGGCTCAGCCGGACCGTTCGCCGGTGCCGCAGACGGGTCGACGGCCCCCTCGACAGCTCCGACGGCTTCCAGGACTTCCAGGGCTTCCACGGGTCCGACAGCCGCAGCAGCTCCCGCCGCCACGGGCGCCGCCGGGACTTCCGCCCCGCTCGCCCCCCGCAGCGTGACGACCCGGTCCGCCAGGGGCAGCAGCGCCGGCCGATGGGCGACCAGCAGGACCGTACGGCCCTGGGCGAGGCGGCCGATCGCGCCGAGGACCGAAGCCTCCGTCGCGCCGTCGAGGTTCGCCGTGGGTTCGTCGAGCAGCACCACGGGCCGGTCGGCGAGGAACGCCCGTGCCAGAGCGATTCGTTGGCGCTGTCCGGCCGAGAGCCCTGCCCCGCCCTCGCCGAGGGCGGTGTGCATCCCGTCGGGCAGAGCGGAGGTGAAGTCCAGAGCGTCCGCCGCCCGCAGGGCGTCGCCGACAGTTGCGTCGTCCGCGTCCGGCCGCGCCATCCGGACGTTCTCCGCGATCGTCCCCGCGAAGAGATGGGGCCGCTGCGGGATCCAGGCGACCTGGCGCCACCAGCTCTCCCGCGCGACGGACGCCAGGTCGGTTCCGCCGATCAGCACACGTCCTGACGCGGGTTCGGAGAATCCCAGCAGCGCGCCGATCAGCGTCGACTTACCCGCCCCGCTCGGGCCCACCAGCGCGACCGTTTCGCCTGGCGACACGGTGAACGACGTGGCGGGGAGCGAGGGTTCGGTGCGTCCGGGATGGCGTACGACCAGTTGCTCGACGCGGATCGCGGCGGTGTGCGCGTCCGGTGCCGCCGCGGACGGCTCCTGCCGCGCGGGCGTCTCCAGGACCGTGAACACCTCGTCCGCCGCCGCGAGCCCCTCCGCCGCCGCGTGGTACTGCGCGCCCACCTGACGCAGCGGCAGATACGCCTCGGGCGCGAGGACGAGGACGACCAGGCCGGTGTAGAGGTCCAGGTCGCCGTGGACCAGACGCATCCCGATCCCGACCGCCACCAGCGCCACCGACAGCGTCGACAGCAGCTCCAGCGCGAAGGAGGAGAGGAAGGAGATCCGCAAGGTACGGAGGGTGGCCCGGCGGTAGTCGCCGGTGATCGCCCGGATCGACGCGGCCTGGGCCCGGGCCCGCCCGAACACCTTGAGGGTCGGCAGCCCGGCGACCACGTCGAGGAAGTGGCCGGACAACCGCGAGAGCAGCCGCCATTGACGGTCCATCCGGGCCTGGGTGGCCCAGCCGATCAGCACCATGAAGAGGGGGATCAGCGGGAGGGTGACGACGATGACCGCCGCCGACACCCAGTCCTCCGTCACGATCCGCGCGAGCACCGCGACCGGGACCACCACCGCGAGCCCCAGCTGCGGCAGATAGCGCGCGAAGTAGCCGTCCAGGGCGTCGATACCGCGCGTGGCGAGGGCGGTCAGTTCGCCGGTGCGCCGGGTGCCCAGCCATCCTGGGCCGAGCCGTACGGCGTGGTCCAGCAGCCGCAGTCGCAGCTCGGACTTCACGGATGCGGCGGCCCGGTGAGCCGCCAGTTCCGTCAGCCACGCGACCAGTCCGCGGCCGCAGGACACCGCGGCGAGCAGCAGCAGCGGAGTACGCAGTTCACCGGCCGCCATATCGCGCTGGAACGCCCCGACGACCACCTCGGCGATGAGCATCGCCTGCGCCACCACCAGCCCCGCCCCGGCGAGCCCGAGCGCCACCGCCGCGGCCAGGAAGACGCGGGTGGTGCGGGCGTACCGGAGGAGGCGGGGGTCGACAGGTTTCACGTGAAACATCCCAGGTGCATGGCGGCGTCTCCGCGACGGACGGCGGCTCGTTGGATGACCGCGCTCAGTGGCGCACGGCGGCTCGTTGGCGGACGGCGGCTCGTTGGTGGACGGCGGCTCAGTGGGCGGATTCGGCGATGTGCTGCGTCCCGATGCGCTTGCGGAAGACCCAGTAGGTCCAGCCCTGGTAGAGCAGCACCAGCGGGAAGGCGATGGCACCGCACCAAGTCATGATCGTCAACGTGTACGGGGTGGACGAGGCGTTCTCGACCGTCAGGCTCCACCGCGGGTCGAGCGACGACGGCATCACATCGGGGAAGAGCGTCAGGAAGAGCATGCTGACGGCGGCCACGATGGTCAGCCCGGAGAAGGCGAACGACCAGCCCTCCCGGCCCGCCAGGTTGAACCCGATCGCCCCGATCAGGGCCGCCACGGCGATGACCATCGCGACGAGGCTGCTGCCGTCACCGCGGTCGAGCTGGGTCCAGATCAGGAAGCCGAGCGCGAGCACCGCCGCCACCAGCCCGAGCCCGGTGGCCGTCCTCCGAGCCCGCATCCGGATGTCGCCGACCGTCTTGAGCGCGGTGAACACGGCGCCGTGGAAGGTGAACAGCGTCAGCGTCACCAGACCGCCGAGCACGGCGTACGGGTTGATGAGGTCGCCCAGGGTGCCCACGTACTCCTTGGTCGCGTCGATCTTCACGCCGTGCACGATGTTGCCGAACGCGATCCCCCACAGGAGCGCGGGCAGCAGCGAGGTCCAGAAGATCGCGTGCTCCCAATTGGTCTGCCAGCGCTCGTCGCTGCGCTTCGCCCGGTACTCGAAGGCCACGCCGCGCACGATGAGGCAGACCAGGATGAGCAGCAGCGGGAGGTAGAAGCCGGAGAAGAGCGTGGCGTACCACTCGGGGAAGGCGGCGAAGGTGGCCGCGCCGGCGCTGATCAGCCAGACCTCGTTGCCGTCCCAGACCGGCCCGATGGTGTTGATGAGGACCCGTCGCTCCGTGCGGTCACGGGCCAGCAGTTTGGTGAGGACGCCGACTCCGAAGTCGAATCCCTCCAGGAAGAAGTAGCCGACCCACAGGACGGCGATGGCGACGAACCAGACGTCGTGGAGTTCCATGCCTCGCGCTCCTTGCTGCTTCCGGCCTCAGTACGAGAAGGCCATCGGGCGGTCGGCGTCCGAGTCGCCGCCGATCTTCGTGGGCGGGTTGAGGTCGGCGTCGGTGAGCTCCGGCGGTCCTGCCTTGACGTACTTCAGGAGCAGCCGGACCTCGACGACGGCGAGGATCGCGTAGAGGAGGGTGAAGACGGTCATGGACGTGATGACCTCGCCCTGGGAGACGCCGGGGGAGACGGCGTCGCCGGTGCGCAGCACGCCGTAGACCACCCAGGGCTGGCGGCCCATCTCGGTGAAGATCCAGCCCCAGGAGGAGGCGATCAGCGGGAACACGACGGTGAGCAGGGCGATCCGCCAGTACCAGGTGGTGAGCTTCGTTCCGAGCGTCCGGCTCCGGGTGAGCGCCAGCTTCGGCACCTCGTCCTCGCCCGTCCGCAGCTCGGGCGCCAGCCAGCGCTTCCTGCGGGTCAGCCAGAGCCCGGCGGCACCGATGGCGAACGACGTCATGCCGAACCCGATCATCCAGCGGAAACTCCAGTACGCGACCGGGATGTTGGGCCGGTAGTCGCCGGGGCCGTACCTCTCCTGCTCGGAGCGGTTGACGTCGTTGATGCCGGGGACCTCGGAGTGGAAGTCGTCGTAGGCGAGGAAGGAGAGCAGGGCCGGGATCTCCAGGGCCACGTCGTTGTGGCCCTCGTCGACGTCGCCGTAGGCGAAGACGGAGAACGGGGCCGGCGCCTCGCTGTCCCACAGGGCCTCGGCGGCCGCCATCTTCATGGGCTGCTGCTCGAACATGACCTTGCCCAGCCGGTCGCCGCTGACCGCGGTCAGCAGACCGGAGACGACCAGGGTCACCAGGCCCAGCCGCAGCGAGGTGCGCATCACCGGGATGTGCTTGCCGCGCATCAGGTGGTACGCGGCGATGCCGACCATGAACGCGCCTCCGGCGAGGAAGGCCGCGGTGAGGGTGTGGAAGACGACGACGAGGGTGGTGTTCTGGCTGAGCACGGCCCAGAAATCGGTGAGTTCGGCGCGGCCGGTCTCCTGGTTGAGGCGCCAGCCGACGGGATGCTGCATCCAGGAGTTGGCGGCGAGGATGAAGTAGGCGGAGAGGCTGGAGCCGACGGCCACGGTCCAGATGCAGGCGCAGTGGATCTTCTTCGGCAGCCGGTCCCAGCCGAAGATCCACAGGCCGATGAAGGTGGACTCGAAGAAGAAGGCGATCAGCGCTTCGAAGGCGAGGGGGGCGCCGAAGACGTCACCCACGAAGCGCGAGTAGTCGGACCAGTTCATCCCGAACTGGAACTCCTGCACGATGCCGGTGACGACACCCATGGCGATGTTGATCAGGAAGAGCTTGCCCCAGAACTTGGTCGCCCGGAGGTACTTCTCCTTGCCCGTCCGCACCCATGCCGTCTCCAGCCCGGCGGTCAGCGCCGCGAGCGAGATCGTCAGGGGAACGAAGAGGAAGTGGTAGACGGTGGTGATCCCGAACTGCCAGCGGGCCAGCGTCTCCGGCGCCAACGCCAGGTCCATGACGCCCTCTCCTTACGTGGTTGCGGTCACGCTTGCACGGTGCCCTTCGAAACGCAGCTTGTGAAAGCGTTCACATTCACAAGCCATTATGGCGCACACCTGACCGAGGCCCACGAGGGGGGTCCCCTACCAGCGGAAACAGAGGTTCCCCGCGACGCCGTCGCGGGGAACCCCAGGTCGGAACAGGTCGGGCGGACCGCCAGGTCTAACGTCCCGAGCGAAACTCTTCGGCCACCCGCAGCAGCAGGTCGTTGGCCTCGGTCTCACCGATGGTGGCCCGGACACCCTCCCCCGGGAACGGCCGCACGATCACGCCCGCCTTCTCGCACGCCTCGGCGAAGTCCACCGTCCGCTCCCCGAGCCGCAGCCAGACGAAGTTGGCCTGCGAGTCCGGGATCGTCCAGCCCTGTCCGGCGAGACCTTCGAGCACCCGCTTGCGCTCGCAGACCAGCGAGCCGACCCGCCCCAGCAACTCGTCCTCGCTGCGCAGCGAGGCGACCGCCGCGTCCTGCGCGAGCTGGCTCACCCCGAAGGGCACCGCGGTCTTGCGCAGCGCCGCCGCCACCGGGGTGTGCGCCACGGCGAAACCGACGCGCAGTCCGGCCAGTCCGTACGCCTTGGAGAAGGTGCGCAGCACGCACACGTTCGGCCGGTTCCGGTAGAGGTCGAGCCCGTCGGGCACCTCGGGGTCGCGGACGAACTCCTTGTACGCCTCGTCCAGCACCACCAGCACGTCGGACGGCACCCGGTCGAGGAAGCGCTCCAGCTCCGCACGGTGCACGGCGGTGCCGGTGGGGTTGTTGGGATTGCAGACGAAGATCAGCCGGGTCCTGTCGGTGATCGCGTCCGCCATCGCGTCCAGGTCGTGCACGTCGCCGTCCGTCAGCGGCACCTGTACGGGCCGCGCGCCCGCGATCCGCGTGATGATCGGGTACGCCTCGAAGGACCGCCAGGCATACATCACCTCGTCGCCCTCACCGGCGGTCGACTGGACGAGCGACTGGGCGATGCCGACCGAGCCCGTGCCCGTCGCGACATGGTCCAGCGGCACGCCGAAGCGCTCGGACAGCTCCGCCATCAGCTCCGTGCAAGCTATGTCCGGGTAGCGGTTGAAGCTGCCCGCGGCGGCCAGCGTCTGCTCCATGACCCCCGGCAGCGGCGGATAGGGGTTCTCGTTGGAGGACAGCTTGTACGTCACGCGCCCGCCGTCGGCAGTGGCGGGGCGGCCCGGCTTGTACGTCGGGATGCCGTCCAGCGCATCACGCAGCTTCGGGGTCTTCTCAGTCACCGCGGGGTCCTCCTCGACCGTCCGGCACAGCAGCAATACTGCACACCTTATGAGGATTAGGTCCACCGGCGTACAGGACCAAGGGGGCGCCCCGTGCCATGGCGTGCGCCCCTGGCGCGCGCCATGGCGCGCGTCACCCGTGCAGGTGACTTGAGACCTCTTCGAGACATTGCCCGATGTGCAGGCGAATGCCCCGCAGGGCCCGCCATATCCCCCGACTCGGCCCCAACTCTCTTGCATTTCAAGGTAGTTGGGGGAGAATAGCCATGCAGAAACGTGCCTGTGATCAGCGACTCGGGGGGTCCCGCGAATGGCTCAGCCGAGCCCTACTATCGGCTCGCCATGACAGCAGCAGGGAAGCACCAGGTGAGCCGGTCGTCCGGCCGTCGAGTGGGGCGTGCAGGGATCAGGGACGTGGCCGCAGCAGCCGGCGTCTCGATCACCACGGTCTCCGACGCCCTCAACGGCAAGGGCCGGCTCCCGGACGCCACACGTCGCCACGTTCGCGAGGTCGCCGATCGGCTGGGCTATCGCCCGTCGGCCGCGGCCCGCACCCTCAGGACCGGCCGCTCCGGTCTCATCGGTCTCACCGTCACCACGTACGGGGATGAACCTTTCACCTTCACCGAGTTCGCGTACTTCGCCGAGATGGCGCGCGCCGCGACATCAGCCGCACTCGCCCGCGGCTACGCGCTCGTCATCCTGCCCGCGACCTCCCGCCATGACGTCTGGTCGAACGTCGCACTCGACGGCACCGTCGTGATCGACCCGTCGGACCACGACCCCGTGGTGTCCGAACTCGTGCGCCAGGGACTCCCCGTCGTCTCCGACGGCCGCCCCGCCGGCTCACTGCCCGTCACCGCCTGGGTCGACAACGACCACGAGGCCGCCGTCGTCGGCCTGCTCGACCACCTCGCGGAGGCCGGCGCCCGCCGCATCGGCCTGCTCACCGGGACGAGCACCGACACCTACACGCGGCTGTCCACGTCCGCGTACCTCTCCTGGTGCGAGCGCGTGGGCCAGGACCCGGTGTACGAGGCGTACCCGGCCCACGACCCGCGCGCCGGCGCCGTCGCCGCCGACCGGTTACTCGCGCGACCGGACCGACCCGACGCCGTGTACGGCCTCTTCGACCCCAACGGCACGGATCTGCTGGCCGCCGCGCGCCACTACGGCCTGCGTGTCCCCGACGATCTGCTGCTGGTCTGCTGCAGTGAGTCCACCGTCTACGCGACGACCGAACCGCCCGTCACCACCCTCTCCCTCAAGCCCCGCCGTATCGGCACCGCCGTCGTCCAGTTGCTGATCGACGCCATCGAGGGCCTGGACGCGGGCCGCCCGATCGAACAGGTCATACCGACCGAACTGATCGTGCGCACCTCCTCGCAACGCCGTCCGCCGCGCACGACGGTGAGCCCCCCACGATCGGCCCCCCGGAGCTGATTCGGCCGAGGTGCCCTCTCTGGCGTAGTCTCCCCGGGTCGCTACCAGGCAATTTCGGGAGAAAAGGCCGGCGTCCGCGGGAGCCGTCGTGATTGACAGCCCCCTGGTGCGTCACAAGCCGCGAGCGGCATTCCTATGATGGGCGCACGACACTGCGGACCGCCCGCCGACCAGGGGTTCTCCCGCTCGCTTTCGCCGGGGCTCCCCTGGCACGGGGCAGGGGAAGGGTCCGTCCGGTGCACGGCGGCGCGAAGGTGGAGGGGTCGATGACTCAGGGGGCCGGTCAGGGACCCGCAGCAGGTGCCACGGCGGAGATGCCGCACACGCCCGCGCAGGGCACGCATCCCGAGGCTCCAGGGACGGCTTCCGCGTATCCGAACTCCGGGCCCCCCGCCCCGTATGCGGCGGCCGCCTCAACGGACCTCCCGGCGGAGTACACGCCGACCGAGCGCGACCTTCCGGTCATCCGCCGCGGCGTGAACGACGGGGCGACGCTCGCCTTCAGCACGGACACCGAGCCGGAGGCGGGCGGCGCCGCGGCGGACGACGAGGGGCCGGGGCCGCTCTACGTGGTGGGCGACGTCCACGGCTACCTCGACGAACTCCGTACGGCGCTGCACGAGCAGGGCCTCATCGACGACGAGGACCGCTGGGCCGCCGGCACCGCACGGCTCTGGTTCCTCGGCGACTTCACCGACCGCGGTCCGGACGGCATCGGCGTCATCGACCTCGTCATGCGGCTCTCGGCCGAGGCCGCGGCCGCGGGCGGCTACTGCAAGGCCCTGATGGGCAATCACGAGCTGCTGCTCATCGGGGCCAAGCGCTTCGCCGACACCCCCGTCAACTCCGGTGCGGGGACGGCCTCGTTCCAGGCCGCCTGGCTCCTCAACGGCGGCCAGCGCAGCGACATGGAGCGCCTGGAGGACCACCACCTGCAGTGGATGTCCCGGCTCGACGCCATCGCCGAGGAGGACGGGCATCTGCTCGTCCACTCCGACACCACCGCCTACCTGGAGTTCGGCGACTCGATCGAGGCCGTCAACGACCGGGTCACCGAGATCATCCAGCGCAACGACGCGGACGAGTGCTGGGATCTCTTCCGCAAGTTCACCAAGCGCTTCGCCTTCCGCGACGACGCAGGGCCGCAGGCCGTCCACGAGTTGCTGTCGCGCTACGGCGGCCGGCGCATCGTCCACGGCCACAGCCCGATCCCGTATCTGCTCGGCGATGTGGGCTCGGAGGACGCGGAGGACGGCGGGGGTCCCGATATCCAGGGGCCGCACGTCTACGCCGACGGGCTCGCCATCGCGATGGACGGCGGCGTGACGATGGCCGGAAAACTGTTGGTCGTTCAGCTCCCGCTGGCCGATTGAGGATTACGGACGCGGACATACGGGCACAGGTTGCCTCCGCGAAGCGGGCATTTTCCGGAAACCCCCTGTCACCCTGCGCCGTAACCGCTCTACCATCGGCATATCCGTAGCAGGCTCTCCTCCGTTTCCGCCCGACTGCACGGTGAGAGCCGGCACGCCAGGCCTACGGAGCACCGGGGGATGCACATGAACAGCGCTCCGCATCTGCTTCCCGAGGACCGCCCGGAGTTCGAGCGGATCCTCGGTGAGGCGCTGCGCACGACGAGCGAGCGGCCGGATCCGGCCGAAGTCGGCCGGCGGCTCAACACCGAGCAACTGCGCACGATGGCGCTCGCCGCCGCGGCCGCCATATCCTCCTGCGCCGCGGCCGAGTACCAGGACTACGTCGCTCTCCGCGACCAGCTCCGTGCCCCGGTCTCCGACGCCGCCCATGACGCGCAGTCCGGGACCGGCGCCGGCGGACCGGGCGGGGGCGGCCCGGTGACGCTCGCCGCCGCCATGGCCGGGCCGGCCGAGGCCACCGGCGCGGGCCTGGTCGCCATCGTCTGCGTCCTCGCGCCCGTGCTGGCCGCCATCGCAGCCGTGATCTTCCTGCTCGTCGGGTACGCGCTGCGCGCCGTCGACGCGGACGAGCCCGCCGCCGCCTCCCTGGTCAACACGGGCTGGGTGTTCGTGGCCCTGACCGCCGCGGGCATCGTCCTCGCCATGGCGGGGCTGCTGCTCACCGCCCTGCGCAACGGCTCGAGTTCGCTCCGCGCCTCGGCCCAGGAGGAACAGACGGTGGAGCTCGGCCGCGCGCGGGACGCGTGGCGGCAGGCCCTGCTGGAACGCGGCGTGCTGCCGTTCCTCCGCGAGGCACTGGCCGAACCGGCGGCTCCGTCCCGCAGGAGCGGGGACGGGACGCACGGGGACGGGACGCACGGGGACGAACCGGGCGCGCACGGCGGCGCGTCGGACGCCTACGACGCCGGGGCAGGCGCGTACGGCGGGGCGGAGGCGGAGCACCGTACGCCCCATCTGGGCTATTCGCGCCCGGCGTTCAGCACGGAGGGCGGGCCGGAGGAGACGTCCGCCCGCCCCTCGTTCGAGAGCCCCGGATACACGAGTCCGGAGTACGGCGGGCCGGAGCACGAGCCCACGTGACGGCGGCCGAGCACCCTCACGCGGCCCGGTCGGCGACCAGGCGGTCGCCTTCCGGGTGCCCGGCACGTCTGTTCGTGGCCGGATTCGTATGGCAATCTCATGGGGTCGCACCCCCACGACCGAAGAGAACGCCGCTGTGCCGTCTCTGCCTCTGACACTGACCGCCCGGCTCCTGCCGGTTGCCGTGCTCGCCACGGCAGGCTGGGCCATGGCCCGCCCTGCCGAGGAGGCGCGCTCCGACAGCCCGGCGTCCGACAAGGAACGCACCGCGGCAGCCGCTCCGACGATCGCGGGACCGCCCGCCGACGCCTGCACCGCGATTCCCGCGGCGACGGTGAAGGAACTGGTCCCCGGCGCCAAGACGGAGGGGAAGGAACTCGGCACGAGCGACCCCAAACGCCGTACGGGCTGTGCGTGGAACGCGCTGAAGGGGTTCGACTACCGCTGGCTCGACGTGACCTTCGAGATCACCGACGCCAAGTCGGCCCGCGCGGTCTACGCCGACCGGGAGCAGGCCGGCGTCACCGAGGACCTCGGCGACGAGGCCTCGACGGGCTCGAAGATCACCAAGGACGACGGCCAGGAGACGCGCGAGGTCACGATCATCGTGCGCAAGGCGAACGCACTGGTCACGGTGGTCTACAACGGCGCCGACTTCGACAACGAAAAGGCCCCGGGAGCCGGGGAGATGGAGAAGGGCGCGACCAGCGCGGCGAAGGTTGCGCTCTCCGCGCTGAAGTCCTGAGCCCTGGCGTCCTTGATCCTCGCGTCCTGGCCCCGCGGGGCCAGGGGCACCCTTCAACTCCGGTGCACGACGGGCCGGTTGATCACTCCGCGCGGGCGAGGATGGGGCCGGGCGGTCGTACGCTCCCCGCTTTCGACGCAGCGCGATCGCGGACCCGCATCGCGGCCTGTCGTGCGGCGTCCTGGACCGCGTTCCCAGTCCCGGCACACGGGGGGGCGGGACCGTCTCCGTGACCGCCCCGACACGGTGTCTCTCCGCGGCCGACTCCCGGGACATTCCCCGGCGACTCGCGACGCACCCCCTCCAGATCTACCGTGAATGAGTACCGCGGACCCGGTGGGACCTGTTGTCCTGGCCGGTCCTAGGGAACAGAGATCGATTCTCTGCTTGGAGCACCGATGAGCCCGACGAATCTCCCCGAGTGGTGGCCCCTGGTGGGGAGGGACGCGGAGCTGCGGGCGGCGATCGACGGGCTGATGCTGCCTGCCGTCTCGGGGGTCGTCCTGTACGGGCCCCCGAGCTCGGGCAAGAGCCGGCTGGGCCGGGCCCTTCTTCAGCGCATGCGCGGTCGCGGCGTACCGGTCGCCGGGGTCACCGCGACGGTCGCGTCCCAAGAGGTCCCCATGGGGGCCGTCGCGCCGCTGCTCTCCCCGGGAGCGGGCAACGGGGCCAACGCCAGGTCGTCGGCCGTAGCGACGAGTGTCCCCCTGAATCCCGCGTTGCGCCGGCGGCGGGGACGCCCGGCGGCCGTGGTGCTCGTGGACGATCTGCAGTTCCTGGACGACGCGTCGCGCAAGGTGCTCCTCTCCCTCATGCGCGTCGGTGAGCTGAAGGTCGTCGGGACGGTCAGCGGACAGGACGCGAAGGCACCGGCCGCCGCTTGGCTGCAGGACGGGGTCTGCTCGGTACGAGCGGTGCATGTGCCGCCGCTGGACGAACCCACCGTGACCGCGCTGCTCGAGCGGGTCCTCGACGGAGTCGTCGAGGAGCGGTCGAGCCGGCTCCTACACACCCTCAGCAGCGGACTGCCGCTCCACCTGGTCGAGCTGGTCTCCCAGGCGGTGGCCACCGGCGCGCTGAATCAGGACGGCGGCATCTGGCGCGTGGCGCAGGACCTCTCCCCCTCGGACCGCCTGACCGCCATGGTCACACATCGTTTCAACTCCCTCACGGAACGTGAGCGCGATGTGCTGGACGACCTCGCCCTCGCCGGTCCGGAGACGCGGCAGAACCTCGATCCGGACGTCGTGGGATCCCTGACCCGCAAGGGCCTGGTACACACACAGCGTGACGGAAACGGTGGGACGGTGGCGCTGGCGGACCCCGTGCACGGTCTGGTGATCCGGGCGACGACCTCGGCGTTCCGGGCCCGCCGGCTGCTGCTCAACCGTGCCGAACGGGCCGAGCGCGACCGCGCGAACCCGCCGCTCACCGCCGTGCTCTGGCGGTTGCAGGCCTCCGATCCCGTTCCGGTGGAGAGGCTGGAACGGTCGATCAGCCAGGCGCGGGCGGCGTCGGACTTCGCCGCCGCCCACACGCTGGCGCGTGCCCTCATCCAGCGGCGCCCCGACGGGGTCTCGCACCTTCTGGCCGGTGAGTTCGGCTTCGAGTGCGGTGAACACGTCCAGGCCGAGGAGGTGCTGCGGAAGCTCATGACGCTGGAGACGAGCGACGAGATACGGCTGCGCGGTGTCGTCCTCCGGACGCAGAACCTGGCGCTCGGGATGCTGCGCGTCGACGACGCGCTCGCCGTCAACTCCGAGGCGCGGGACGAATTCGGCACGGGCTGGCCGGTGGACGTGCTCGATGCGAACGAAGCCGCGCTCTGGGGCACCGCCGGCCATGTGGGCCACGCGCACCGCCTGATGGAATCGCTGGACAGCCGCGGCGCCAACGAACTCGCGGACATCGTCGCCGCGGCGCCCCGGGTGTACGTCGAATCGGAGAGAGGGCACCCCCCTGACCCCGAGCCGGCCGGCCTGCAGCAGCCCCCGGACAAAGACCTGCTGATCGAGGGGGAGTACGGGATACCCGAGATCGTTCTGGACAGTACGCGCGCCCGGTCCTTCGCCGAGGCGGGCGAGTTCGCGACCGCCATGACGCTGGCCCGCCGCGCCTACGAGCAGGCCGTGTCGTCCCGGGCCCACACGGCTCAGTTCTGGCCCGCCATGCACCTCGGGTGGATCTGCTATCTGCGGGGCGACCTCAGCGGGGCCCGCTTCTGGTTCGCCACGCTCGTGGCCCTCAGCCGGGAACACAGCTTTCTGCTGGGCCTGTGGTCCGGACTCCAGGGGCAGGCCCTCGTGGCGGCGGTCACGGGAGAGCTGTCCGAGGCGAAGAAGGCGCTCGAGGACGCGGAGTCCCTGCCACCGCACCGGTCCTGGCGCCCCGAGGCCCGCCTGGTGCGGGCCTGGGTGCTGGCGGCGGAGGGCAAGCTGTCCCAGGCCCGCGGCGAACTCTTCGAGGGTGCACGGGAAGCAAGGGAGTTCGGCCTCGAAGTGACGCGTACGCACTGCCTGTTCGACGCCATACGGCTGGGCGGCGTCGACCAGGCCCACGAGGAACTCGTCGCGACCCTGAAGGACTCGGACAACCCGTTCGTCCAGCTCAGGCTGCGAGCGGCCACGGCCAGGGCCCGCAACGACGCGACGTCGCTGGAGAAGTGCGCGGAGGAACTGGCCAGGACCGGTGCCTTCCTGCTCGCCGCGGAGGTCGCCAACTGGACCGCCATGATCTTCGCCGGACAGGGCGAGACCCGCAGCGCCGCGCGGATGTCCGCTCGCGTCCAGGAGTACTGCCAGGACTGCGGACCGGTCCGCACCCCGGGCCTCGCCCCGCCCCGCGTCCTGGCCCTTCTGACGACCCGGGAACTCGAGATCGCCCTGCTCGCGGCCGGCGGCCGGAAGAACGTCGAGATCGCGGAGGAACTGGGCATCTCGGTCCGCACGGCGGGCAACCACCTGCAACGGGTGTACGTGAAGTTCGGCATCAGCGACCGCCGGAACCTGCGCGCGGCCCTGGACATGGCACCGGGCGACCAGCCGTACGACGCGGCGGGCTGACGCCACCGGCCGGCAGTACCGGCGGGGGCGCCGGAGTCCCCCGGCACGCGCGCCGGGGGACTCCGAGACCCTGACGGTCTCGAGTGCGAGCTGCTAATGCTGTGACTGGGTGCGCAAGACGGCCTACTTACCTTGCGGTTTCCTGGGATCAAGCAGCAGCACGTGCACGACTGTCGTGATGATGAAGGCCCAGACGGCGACTGCGAACCATCCATTCACCTGGGGTTGCACGATGGCGAAGCCCAGGACCGTCGCGCTCAGGACGGTGTACACAGCCGTGATCCGCCACCCCACAACCCGCCGGTACGAGGCAAAAATGAAGGGGAGACAGGCAAGGACCGACATGCTGACGAGCGGGACGACGGCCCAGACATACCGGTGCCACGGCCGGCTGAACATCCGCGGCCTAGTCGTCTGCGTCAGGTACGGGCTGAGATGGTTTTGTGGCGTCCCCATGCACATCAGCATGACCGTATAGGGGGTGCTTGGTCGTGGGTTAGCAAGCATTGATGTGAATTAGCCTGGCGTTCTGTGACCGAAGGTATCCAGGCTGAGGGTGGTACGGCTTCTTGCGTTGTCGCCCGTGGCCATAGGAGCGGCGCCCATGAACTGGCGCTTCGGGGTCAGCTCAGGGCCTTGCGTACCTCGTGGAGGGTCGGCCGATCCCCCGGAGCGTGGCTGAGCATCGCGTCAATCACTTCACCCAGTTCACCAGGCGCTTTCACTGGACGACGCTTCCCGTTCGCAACAGCCTCTCTCTGCACAGCGCGTGGAGCGTCGTCCGGATATGCGACCGCTCGCCAGCCTGTGGCGGAGATGAGCAGGGTCGCACCGAGCGCGTAGATGTCGGCTTCCTGCGTGGGTTCGGCTTCTCCTGTCGTGAGCACGCTGAGGGCGATCTCCGGCGCTTCGTAGTGGACGAGGCAGCCGCGGAATGGGAAGTCGTACCCCTTGGGCACGAGTCCGCCCCGGGCAAGGGCGAGGTCGATGAGGTGTGTCCGCTCGGGTCCGATGATGAAGTGGGCGGGTTGTACGTCACCGTGGGCCCAGCCCTTGGCGTGCAGTTCGGCCAGAGCCTCCACACACCCCAACGCCACGCTGGCGTGCGGTGCGACGGACGAGCCTCGTCTACGGCAGGGCTCCCACAGTCGGTACAGGTCCGGCCCTTCGTGCCACGGCTGGAAGTTCCACCACCCGTGCTCCCACTCGCCGTACGCAGAGTCATCCAAGCCGAGGCGATGCAGCACGGCCCCCTCGCGTGCCGGTGCGAGGGCCGTCCAGGGTTGGGCGGGCCAGTCGGCAGTGGCCTCGATGGGATAACCGAGCTTCACGGCGTAGTGGCCCAGATGGCTGTCCATCTCCCAGACCATCGAACCCCGACGGTTCACCACCAAGCGCCGAGACGTGGGCATGAGTGCATCGAGCAGCACCATCGGCAGCTCAGAGGGTGACCCAGACAATTCGAGTTCTCCTTCCGGGCGAACGCGGCCGACCCCGATCGAGGCCGGCCGCGTCGCTGAGGCTGCGTACTACGCCTGACCGTACGGACGGCCGCAGTCCGAGTCGCACTGAGCGAGGTTCCTGCCGTCCACCGTCCACAGGTCATCGAAGACCATGAACCCGGCCGCCTTCATCGCCTGGGCCGAGACGGCAACCATCTCCGGGTCACGCGCACCCCCGCCGGGCTTCGGGTTGTGGTGCAGGAAGCGGCCCGCGTACTTCTCGCAGAGCTCCGCGTACTCCTTCGTGTGCAGGATCAGCGCGTGAAGCCCCAGATCCACGTCGTCGGAGGGGACCATGGGAACAGTGGCCGTTGATGCGGTGACCAGAAAGGCCACGGCCTGGTCCGCGATCCGCTCGGCACGCTCGGGCGTCTGTCCCTCGTGGAGAACCACGAAGTGGGTGAGGCTTGCGAACAGGTCCTCACCCGCCACCGCGCGGCCGGTCTTCTGGTCGTTCGCCGTTGCCGTCATACGTACATCTCCTTCTGTAGGGCTGAGCAGGCACTTACCTCCCGCCGTGGCCGTCGAGCGGGCTCATAGACGGCCACGGGAACGGGATTTGATGGCCGGCCCGGACGGGGACGGGGGAATCGTGGAACTGACGCCCGTCCGGGGCGGCCGGTCTATTGACTGCCGCCGAGGGCCATACCGAGCACCAGGCCGCACGAGCCGCTGATGCCGATGATGAACAGGACCCCGGCATACCTGCCGATGACGCGCATCACAGCCCGACCCGACTGTTGCCGTTCCTCACAGCCAGGCGCGCGCTCAGTTCTTCCCGCGCCCCGAGTGCCGTCACCTTGTCGGGCATGGCGTCCCACTCAAGGCCGCCTCGGATCGGCCGCATCTGGACACGTCCCCCCAACTCGCCCATGACGATGCCGATGTGTGGTCGTGTCCTTGGCCAGTTCCCCGATGCCTGGTCTGGTCTGCTGGTTGCTCGCCATGCACAGGAGGATCGCGAGGCAAGGACCGGTGCCAAAAGGTCCGGCTGATTACCCAACTTGGATACAGTCACGAGAAGTAGAGAACGAGCAACGATGAGTAGCCCTCATGTGTGGGAGCTTGCCCGATGCCCGAGCCATCCCGCCCGCAGGAGTTGCCTGCCGGGCTGCTTGCGAACCCCGAGATGATCAGAGCGTGTCGGCTCAGGAACTTCACGAGAGTCTTCACGCTGGTGAAGGCACATGCGGGCATCTACCCGTCGATGATCGCAAGGCGATGCGAACTGACTCCTAGTCGTGTCGGAGAAGTCATGGCCGGGCGCCGACAGTTACAGCACATGGATGTGATCGAGCGCATCGCGGATGGCTTGCGAATCCCCGGCCACATGCTCGGACTTGCCCGACGTTCTTGGGAGACGCCCGCGCCTCTGGCGAGGGAACGGAAGCCGAGCCAGGCCGTGGCCGCCGAGTCTGCGACGTCCGCCGCTGTGCCCAGCGCCGAAGTGGACACCGTCCTTGCCCTCACCGCGCGAACGAACCCCAACCCGTCGACGCTGGAAGCTCTCCGTTCCTCGATCGAGGACTATTGGCGACGGGACGACCAGCACGGTGGTGAAACCCTCAGGCCCGCCGTAGTCGGCCAGCTTCGGTACGTCGTCGGGCTGCTGAAGGAGAACCGACCGGAGCCCATCCGTCACGGCCTCTACGGGGTGGCGGCCGAGCTGGCGCGTCTTACGGGATGGACGCACTTCGACGCGCGCCAGTTCAGCCAAGCCCGCGCGTACTTCAAGGAAGCGTTGCACTTCGCCAAAGAGATTGACGACCGGGAGTTCATGGCCAACGTGCTTGCGTGTATGAGCTTGCAGGCCACCTACGAGGACAAGCCCGGAGACGCGTTGGCGTTCGTCGCTGCGGCACAGGACGAGGCACGTACCGCCGCCGGGACCACGCCGCGCGTTCTGTCGATGCTGTCCTTGCGCGAAGCGTTCGCTCATGCCTCACTCGGTAGCCAGAGCGCCACCCATGAGGCAATCGATGAGGCGCACCGGCAGTTCGAGCGAATCCAGCCGAACGACGTCGATCCGGCATGGGTGACCTATTTCGATGTGCCGAAGCTCATCGTCGACACGGGCATTGCTCACGGCCGCCTCGGGGAAGCTGCGACCGCAGAGCCTCTGATCGCCGACGCCCTGCGGAGGGAGAACAGCTCAAATCATCGCGGGCGGGCGTTCCATGCCTTCTGGCTTGCCCGCACACAGCTGAAACTCGGCAAGCTGGATCAAGCGTGCCGAACCGCGACGGAGGCGCTTGAACCCGCAATGTCAGTGGTGTCCGAGCGGGTGGCCGGGCACCTACGCGAGTTTCACGATGAACTAGCGCCGTATCGGCGAGAGCCCGTAGCTGTGGTCTTCGAGTCCCGTCTCCGGGAAGCCCTGCCCAGACAGCTCAATGGATCGCCTCGTCCATGAGCACGTACAGCAGGCCCACGAGAGATCCACTGCTGACGATTTCGCGGCGGTCGATCATGCCTCGGATATCCCCGATCGGGATCCACTCGATGCGGTCGGACTCGTTCTTCTCCGTCGGTGGGCCCTGGTACGTAGCACCGTCCGCACGGAAGACGTGGTGCTGCGAGTCCGTGATGCCGTTGGCCGGCTCAGCGTAGATCAACGGCTTCATGGGCCCTGGTTGCCAGCCCGTCTCTTCAAGCACCTCGCGAGCAGCCGCCTCGCCGGGGGTCTCGCCGGCCTCGACAAGACCCATGGGAAGTTCCCACGCCCAGGCGTCCGTGATGAAGCGATGACGCCACATCATCAGGACCTCTTGACGGTCGTTGACGACGGCGGCGACGGCCAAGTGCCGCAGCTTGACGACGTGATACTCCCACCGACGCCCGTCCGGCTGCTCAACATCGGTCAGCCACACGTTCACCCAAGGGTTCTCGTAGATCGGACGTTCCCCATGGATCTTCCACTGCATTGCGGCGGCCCCTCTCGATGTACGCCCAGCATCCCAGAGGGAGACCGCCACACAGCAGCGTTCCAACGAATTCACGTCATACTGACGAATATCGCTTCGGGGAGACGGCAGCGTCCCCCGGCACGCGCGCCGGGGGACTCCGAGACCCTGACGGTCAGTCCGCGATCGGCAGGTACACGCGATTACCCGCGGCCGCGAACTCCTCCGACTTCTGCCGCATGCCCGCCTCCGCCTCGCTCTCCATGGCGCCGCCGTGTTCGCGGCGGATGTCCTGGGAGATCTTCATCGAGCAGAATTTCGGACCGCACATCGAGCAGAAGTGCGCCGTCTTCGCCGGTTCCGCCGGGAGCGTCGCGTCGTGGAAGGCGCGGGCCGTGTCCGGGTCGAGGGCCAGGTTGAACTGGTCCTCCCAGCGGAACTCGAAGCGCGCGTCGGACAGCGCGTCGTCCCATTCCTGCGCGCCCGGGTGCCCCTTCGCCAGGTCCGCCGCGTGGGCGGCGATCTTGTACGTGATGACGCCCGTCTTCACGTCGTCCCGGTCCGGCAGCCCCAGGTGCTCCTTGGGCGTGACGTAGCAGAGCATCGCCGTGCCCCACCAGGCGATCATCGCGGCGCCGATGCCCGAGGTGATGTGGTCGTACGCGGGCGCGACATCGGTCGTCAGCGGGCCGAGTGTGTAGAAGGGGGCCTCGTCGCAGATCTCCTGCTGGAGGTCGACGTTCTCCTTGATCTTGTGCATCGGGACATGGCCCGGGCCCTCGATCATCGTCTGCACGCCGTGGGACTTGGCGATCCTGTTGAGTTCGCCCAGCGTCCTCAGCTCCGCGAACTGCGCCTCGTCGTTGGCGTCCGCGATCGAGCCGGGCCGCAGGCCGTCGCCGAGCGAGTACGTGACGTCGTACGAGGCGAGGATCTCGCAGAGCTCCTCGAAGTGCTCGTAGAGGAACGACTCCTTGTGGTGGGCCAGGCACCACGCCGCCATGATCGAGCCGCCGCGCGAGACGATGCCGGTCTTGCGGCGGGCCGTCAGCGGGACGTAGGGGAGGCGGACGCCGGCGTGGACCGTCATGTAGTCGACGCCCTGCTCGGCCTGCTCGATGACGGTGTCCTTGTAGATCTCCCAGGTCAGCTCCTCGGCCTTGCCGTCGACTTTCTCCAGCGCCTGGTAGAGGGGGACGGTGCCGATGGGGACGGGGGAGTTGCGCAGCACCCACTCGCGGGTGGTGTGGATGTTGCGGCCGGTGGAGAGGTCCATGACCGTGTCGGCGCCCCACTGGGTCGCCCAGGTCATCTTGTCCACCTCCTCCTCGATGGAGGAAGTGACCGCGGAATTACCGATGTTGGCGTTCACCTTCACCAGGAACCGCTTGCCGATGATCATCGGCTCGATCTCCGGGTGGTTGACGTTCGCCGGAAGGACGGCCCGGCCCGCCGCGATCTCCTCGCGGACCACCTCCGGCTCGACGTTCTCGCGGAGCGCCACGTACTCCATCTCCGCCGTGATCTCGCCGCGGCGCGCGTACGCGAGCTGGGTCACGGCCCGGCCGTCGCGTCCGCGCCGGGGCAGGCGCGGGCGGCCGGGGAAGACCGCGTCCAGGTTGCGCAGGCCGCCGCGCGGCGAGGTGTGCTTGATGCCGTCGTCCTCGGGGCGCACGGGACGGCCGGCGTACTCCTCCGTGTCGCCGCGGGTGATGATCCAGTTCTCCCGCAGCGGCGCGAGGCCGCGGCGGACATCGGTCTCGACCGTGGGGTCGGTGTACGGGCCTGAGGTGTCGTAGAG
Source organism: Streptomyces sp. NPDC047108 (assembly GCF_040643575.1). Taxonomy (NCBI): domain Bacteria; kingdom Bacillati; phylum Actinomycetota; class Actinomycetes; order Kitasatosporales; family Streptomycetaceae; genus Streptomyces; species Streptomyces sp. NPDC047108. The sequence goes on along the minus strand of NZ_JBEYUP010000002.1, from coordinate 541,800 downwards.
CGTGACGTCCTGTCCGTTGGTGAGGTGCACTCGCCGCACCGGGACCCTCAAGTCCGGGCGTGAGCCGGTCACGTAGTCCTTGTGCCAGCCGATCTCCGCGGAGTCGCCGCTGGCAGGCGTGCGTGCGTCCTGAATGGTCATGAGACCTACTCCCTACGCCGGCATTACCCGGTAACAGGTTCGGCGGTCGACGCAGCGGCTTCCGCGACGGTCCCCGGCATCGGCCGGACACCCCGTACGGAGGTCAGCGCCCTCTCAGCCCGGTGCTCCGAGCTCCCGCGTGTGCAAAAAGGCGCCACCACGGTAACGGGTGGCTCCGGGAAGGGAAAGGGGGTCTCACACGGCGGACCCGTGCGCCCGGGCCCGAGGCGGTACGGCGACGGCTTCCGGCGGGGGCCCGCGACGGCCGCCGCTACCGGAGCCGTTGCAGGTCGGGAGGCGGTACGGCGGCGCACCGGACGGCGGGGTCTCGCGCCGCACCCCGTCCTTGCGATGATGCGGCAGTGAGTTCACCGCCCGAGCCCCACGGCCACAGCCACAGCCACGGCCCCGCCGCGCCCGTCTCCCAGCACCTCCGCAAGGTCATCGCCGCGGTGCTGATCCCGTTCGCCGCCGCGGTCGTCGCGGGTCTGGTCGTGCTCTGGCCGGGCGGGGTGCCCGGGCACGAGCGGTCCGGGGTCGGCTTCGACCGGCAGACGGAGTCCGGCCGGGTGGTGAGAGTGGAGGAGGTCGACTGCAAGGACGTCAACGTCCAGCCGCAGCAGCCTCCGTCGGCCGACGGCTCGCAGCAGCAGTCCCCGGGCGGTGATGAACGCGCCGGCGGCGTCTGCAAACGGGCGACGGTCGAGGTGACCTCGGGCAAGGACTCGGGGCGGAGGTTCGAGGAGGTCGTCCAGCCCGACGCACCGCGCCAACTCACCACCGGGCAGGGCGTCGTCGTCGCCTACGCGCCCGATGCCCCGCGTGAACTGCAGTACTCGGTCACCGATGTCGACCGCGGCTTCCCCATGGCGCTGCTCGCGGGCATCTTCGCGCTCGCCGTCGTGGTGGTGGGCCGGATGCGGGGGCTGATGGCGCTGGTCGCGCTCGCCGTCAGCTTCGCCGTGCTGTCGTTCTTCATCCTCCCGGCGATCCTGCACGGTTCGAACCCGCTGGTCGTGGCCGTCGTCGGCAGCAGCGCGATCATGCTGATCGCCCTCTATTCCTGCCACGGCCTCAACGCCAGGACGTCCGTGGCCGCTCTCGGCACCCTGATCTCCCTGCTGCTGATCGGGCTGCTGGGGTCGGTCTTCATCGGCTGGGCGCAGCTCACCGGCAACACCTCGGACGAGACCGGGCTGATCCACGGCCTCTATCCGGACATCGACCTGAGCGGTCTGCTGCTGGCCGGTGTCGTCATCGGCTCGCTCGGTGTGCTGGACGACGTGACGGTCACGCAGACATCGGTGGTGTGGGAGCTGAAGCAGGCCGACGAGACGATGACGGCCCGTCAGCTCTACCGCGCGGGGCTGCGCATCGGCCGGGACCACATCGCGTCGGTGGTCAACACGCTCGTCCTGGCGTACGCGGGCGCGTCGCTGCCGCTGCTCCTGCTCTTCTCCGTGGCGCAGAGCGATGTGGGGACCGTGGCGAACAGCGAGATCGTCGCGGAGGAGATCGTACGGACCCTGGTCGGCAGCATCGGACTGGTGGCGTCCGTGCCGGTGACCACGGGCCTGGCGGCGCTGGTCGTCTCCGCGGACCGGCCGGCGCCGGGGGCGGCGGGCCGCCCCCGGGCCACCGCTAGCGGCCGCCGGAGGAGGAAGAAGTGAACTTCCGCACCACGTAGATGAGTCCGGCGACGAGGGCGACGAACACCAGCAGCTTGAAGAGCAGCGCGATGACGACGCCGACCACCTTGAGGATGATGCCGCCGAAGACGAGGAGCGCGAGCAAGGGCACCGCGACCCACTTCACCCACCACGGCAGACCCGCGTAGATCTCCTTGACCGCCACGTCCGTCCCTGCTTCCGCTTCTTCGCTCCCGGTCCTTCCGGGAGGGTCGTTGCTGCCTTCGATGCTAGGCGGGCGGGACGTCGTACGGACGGCCGCGGGCCCCCGTCCTTCCCTGAGCGGTCCCCTAGGGACACGGAGTCGGGCGCTCAGCTCTCAGGGGGAGGGCCGGCTCCTCCACGGGTTGAGGGGATCAGCTCTCCGGGGGCGAGAAGACGACCAGGACCCGCAGGTCCTCGCTGATGTGGTGGAAGCGGTGGGCGACGCCGGCGGGGACGTAGACCACGCTGCCCCGTGCGACCTGGGTGGTCTCCATGCCGACGGTGATCGAGGCACGGCCGCTGACGACGAAGTAGACCTCGTCCTGGCGGTGGGGCTGCTGGGTGTCGGTGGATCCGGTGTCGAGCGCGTAGAGCCCGACCGACATGTTCCTTTCGCGAAGAAACTGAAGGTATGCACCGTCGTTGGCGGCGCGCTCCGCCTCGAGCTCGTCCAGCCGGAACGCCTTCATCCCTGTCCCACCCCTAAGCATCGCCGATCGGGTCTGTCACGATCTCACCATGAAGCAATTCCTCGTCAAGACGATCGCGAACGCAGCGGCCCTGGCCGTGGCCATCTGGCTGCTCAAGGACATCACGCTCACGGGCGACAACACGGCCCGCGAGGTCCTCACGCTGATACTCGTGGCCCTGCTCTTCGGGCTCGTGAACTTCTTCGTCAAGCCGGTCGTCAAGCTCCTGGCGCTCCCGCTCTACATCTTCACCCTCGGCCTGATCTCGCTCGTGATCAACGCCCTGATGCTGCTGCTCACCTCCTGGCTGGCGGGTGAGTTCGATCTCTCCTTCCATGTGGACGGCTTCTGGACGGCGGTGCTCGGCGGCTTGATCGTCGCGATCGTCTCCTGGGCGATGCACATGGTCCTGCCCGACGACGACTGATCCCGGTGACGGATGATGGGTGCATGACCCCGTCCGTCCGTCCCCCGTACCGCGTGTGCTTCGTGTGCACCGGCAACATCTGCCGCTCGCCCATGGCCGCGGCCGTCTTCCGTGCCCGCGTCGAGGAGGCCGGACTCGACGCGGTGATCGAGGTGGACAGCGCCGGTACGGGAGGCTGGTTCGAGGGCGAGGAGGCGGACGGCAGGACCGTCGACGTCCTGCTCCGCTCCGGCTACGCCTGCGGGCACACGGCCCGGCAGTTCCGCGAGGAGTGGTTCGCCGAGCGTGATCTGGTCGTCGCGCTGGACGGCGGACACCTCCGGGAGCTGCGGGCCCTGGCCCCCACCCCCGAGGACGCGGCCAAGGTCCGGCTGCTGCTGTCCTACGCCGACGACACCGGCGACGGTCTCGACGTCCCCGACCCCTACTACGGCGACCGCGAGGGCTTCGAGCACTGTCTCGCCCTCATCGAGCCCGCCACTGAGGCGCTGCTCGACGCGGTCCGCCGGGCGCTCGCCGACCACCAGGAGGCAGCCACATGACCGGTGACGGAACCCGGGCCGTACGCGCCGGACTTCCCGAGCCCGTGCGTCACGAACCGGCGCTCCCCGGGCCGGTGTTCGCCGCCCACTACCACCTGCCCGGCGAGCCCGTCGGCCCGTACACCTACGGCCGCGACGACAACCCGACGTGGACCCTGCTGGAGCGGGCGATCGCCGAGCTGGAGGCCCCCGGCGCCGACGACGTGCAGACCGTGGCGTTCGCCTCCGGCATGGCCGCGATCTCCGCCGTCCTGTTCTCCCAGGTCCGGTCCGGCGACGCCGTCGTGCTCCCGGACGACGGCTACCAGGCCCTGCCGCTGGTGCGCGAGCGCCTGGAGTCGTACGGGGTCGAGGTACGCACCGCCCCGACCGCGGGCGACGCCCAGATCGAGCATGTGGCGGGCGCGAAACTGCTGTGGCTCGAGACGCCGTCCAATCCCGGCCTGGACGTCCTTGACATCCGACGGCTCGTGGACGCCGCGCGGGCGGCAGGCGCGCTCGTCGCCGTCGACAACACCCTGGCCACGCCGCTCGGCCAGCGCCCCCTCGAGCTGGGCGCGGACTTCTCGGTGGCCAGCGGCACCAAGGCGCTGACCGGCCACGGCGACGTGCTCCTCGGTCATGTCTCCTGCCGCGATCCCCAACGCGCCGCCGCCGTACGGCTGTGGCGCAAGACCGCGGGTGCCGTCCCCGGCCCGATGGAGGCCTGGCTCGCCCACCGTTCGCTGGCCACGCTCCATCTACGGGTCGACCGGCAGGCGGCGAACGCCCTGGCTCTCGCCGAGGCGCTGCGCGACCGCCCGGAGGTCACCGGCCTGCGTCACCCCGGGCTGCCCTCCGATCCCGCGCATGCGCTCGCGGCACGGCAGATGCGCGCCGGCAGGTTCGGCTGCGTGGTCTCCTTCACACTGCCGGACCGGGCGCACGCGGAGCGATTTCTGGCCGCGCTGCGCGTGGCCGACGACGCGACGAGCTTCGGCGGCGTACGGTCCACGGCCGAGCGGCGCGGACGGTGGGGCGGGGACGCGGTACCGGAAGGCTTCATCCGCTTCTCGGTGGGCGTCGAGGACGCGGAGGACCTGGTCACGGACGTGCTGGGCGCGCTGGACGAGGCGGCGGGCGCGTAGCGGGGCGGGCGCACGGAATGCGGACGGTTCTCCCGTTTCGGGCGGCTCGAGCCTCCCCCCTCGTGGCTCGAACCGCCCCGGTTCAACGCGCAACGAACCGTTGATTCAAGGCTAGTTGACTCTGCGTCAGTGTCCAATCACAGTAGCGACACATGCCTATCGACAAATTTATAGTTGGCAGCGGCCCGAGCGCTGTCGATCATGAGGGGTGGGCATGGACCTGGCCCTGCTCCGTACCTTCGTCGCCGTGCACCGCGCCGGGTCGTTCACCCGCGCCGCCGCACTCCTCGGACTCTCGCAGCCCGCCGTCACCAGCCAGATACGGTCGCTGGAACGGCAGTTGGGGCGCCCGCTCTTCCTCCGGCAGGCGCGCGGCGTCACGCCCACCACCACCGGCGACGAGCTGGCGCACAAGGTCGCCCCCCACCTCGACGCCCTGCTGGAGATCACCGAGGCGGGTCTCGACGAGGGCTCCGCGGAGCGCACCCTGCATCTCGCGGGCCCGCCGGAGTTCACCGCGCTGCGCGCCCTCCCGGCACTGACCCCGCTCATCGGCCAGGGCCTGGCTCTGCGCACCGCGTTCGGCAGCGCCGAGGACACCCTCGACGGACTCGCGGCCGGCCACCACGACCTCGTGATCACCACGGCCCGGCCGCGGGGCGGGCTGCTCACGGCGGCACCGCTGTGCGACGAGGAGCACGTCCTCGTCGCCTCGCCCCGGTGGGCCGCGCGGATCGGCGCGACGGGCGGGGTCCCGGTGCACGGAGCGCAGGCGCTCGACCAGTTACCTGTGGTGGAGGTCCACGACAGCATGCCCCTGGTCTCCCGCTACTGGGCCGCGGTCTTCGACGCCAAGCCGGCCGCCCCCGCGACGGTGATCGCGCCCGACCTCCGGGCCGTCCTCGGCTGCGCCGTCTCCGGGGCGGGACTCGCCGTCCTCCCCCGCTATCTGTGCGAGGACGCGCTCGACACCGGGGAGATCGTCGCCCTCCTGGATCCGCCGGTGCCGCCGCTGCGCACGTACTTCCTCGCCGTACGGGCCGGGACGCTCGCGCTGCCCCACCTGGCCCGGGCGCACGAGTGGCTGCTGCGGTCGGCCGCGGACTGGTGACGAGGCATGACTCGGAGCCGGCGCGACGCGCTCTGTTCCGGCTCCGGGCACGACTTTGGCCCGGGGCGGTTTCGGGGGGCCGGAGCTGGGCCACATCTTCTCCATGACCGTTCGCCCCGTGGTCAAGCGCACCGCTCGCGCCATCCTGCTCGACGGCGACCAGATGATTCTGATCAAGCGGACCAAGCCCGGCTACGCGCCGTACTGGATCACCCCGGGCGGTGGTGTCGAGCCCGGGGACGCGACCGTCGTGGACGCGCTGCACCGCGAGGTCGACGAGGAACTGGGCGCGAAAGTCACCGATGTCGTCCCGGTCTTCGTCGACACCGTCGAGCACATCAGCGACGGCGGGGTCACGGGCGTGAAGGTGCAGCACTTCTTCCTCTGCCGCCTGGAGTCGATGGACACCTCGCGACGGCACGGCCCGGAAGTGGACGAACCCTGCGGGCAGTACGAGATCGTGCGCATCCCGTTCACCCGCGTCGGGATCGCCTCGGTGGAGGTCGTCCCGCTGTCGCTGCGGCACTACCTCGACGGCAACATCGAGGGCGTACGCGCCCTGCACGCGCCCGACCTGGGCTGAGGCGCGGCCGGCCCCGGCGTCAGCGCCAGTGGGCGGGGCGGTCGAGCCCCGCGGGCAGGCGGGTCCCGGCGTCTCCCCTGGCCGCGTCGACCTGCGGCTGGGTGAGGAAGACGCTCCCGGTCAGATCGGCGCCGCGCAGATCGGCGTCCCTGAGGTCCGCCCCGATGAGATCCGCTCCCCGCAGATCGGCGTTGCGGAGCCGGGCCGCGATGAGGAGGGCGCCGCGGAGGTCCGCTCCCCGCAGGTCGGCCCCGTCGAGGCGGGCCCCGACGAGGTCCGCACGGTGACCGCGGCTGCTGCGGTGGGCTCGGGGGTGGGGGGCGGCGGTGGCTCTCACCAGCTCACCGGCCCGCCTCAGCAGGGGGACCACCTCCTGGCGGACGGCCGCGACGTCCAGCTCGGCCAGCGCCTCGGGGCTGCCGTGAGTCAGACGTTCCGTCGCGTCGAGCGCGCGGCGCAGTTCGGCCCGGAGGGGGCGGGCCTGCGGCAGGGCAAGCGCCTCGGTGAGGTACCGGAGCAGTTCGTGGAGCTGCCTCATCACCGGGAACACGGCGAACATCGGCCCCGCCGTACCGGGCGCGCGCCGCCAGTCCTTCCCGCCGAACGTGATCTGCGAGACCTTCTGCCCCGCGCCGAAGCAGTCGAAGACCGTGCAGCCGGAGAAGCCCCGCTCCCGCAGGTCGGCGTGGATACCGCAGCGGAAGTCCGAGCCCAGATGCGTACACGGCTCACCCGCGGCCTTGTCGGCAGCGAAGTCCGCGGAGCGCGCGAAGGGGAGCGCCACGCAGCACAGCCCGAAGCAGTTCGCGCAGTCCGCGCGCAGATCGGGGCGGCCGCCGGCGGCTGCGCCGTCCTCGCCGCCTCCGTGCGGGGAAGCAGCCTGGTGCTCAGGGGCCAACGCGCGTGATCTCCTGCCGCGAGAGGGGATGTCGCGTACGACATGGCGGAACGCACCCATTGTCCCCGACGGCGACGGATCCCGGGGCGGGCCGGGTCCCTAGACGAACCAGCCGGTGAACGGCGACTGCTCGGGCTCGACGGCCCCACGCTTCCGTGCGTCGGCGAGCACCTGCTCGGCGGCCGCACGGAAGGCATGCGGCGGCGGCCCCTCGCGCTCGTACGGCTCCCGCTCCTTCGCCTCGGCGGCGGCACCGAAGAAGTCCCCGCCCTTCCGCTTGGCGTCGTCCGTGCCCCAGGCGCGGCGACCGCGGTCCTGCTGCGGGACCTTCTGCAGGTGCGGGATGTGCTTGGCGCAGTGGATGTACGCCTCTTCGACCGTCACCTCGACCCAGAGCTGCGCCCGGCGGCCGGGGACCGGGTCCACCGGCAGGTCCGGGTACGAGGTGCGCATGTCGGCGTCGGGCACGATGCGGGCGCGGCCGTTGACGTGGAGGCCGATCCGGTCCCGGAGGAAGTCGATCATGAGCATCCCCACGTGCGGGTTCTCCTCGATGTTCCCGAGGCTGGCCAGCACGCCGTTGCCCCGGTACTCGGGGTAGACGAGCGTCTTCTCGTCCAGCACCTGGAGAAAGCCGGGCGGACCGGCCCGGAACGTGGAGTCGCACTCGCCGTGCCGGTCGGCCGTGGCGAGGAAGAACATCTCCTGGCGCCCGGCGAAGTCCCGCATCCGCTCGTTGAGCCGGTCGAGCACCTGCTCGTCGTAGAAGCGGTCCGCCCGTTCGGTGGTCTCCATGCGCTCCTGGAGCGCGTGTTCGCCGTCGCTGCCCGGTCGTACGGCGGCACGCACCGTGACCGGAGTGGTACCGCCACTGACGGGTTCCGCCCCCACGTGAATCCTCCTCAGGCGCCCTGACCGGGCGCGGACGCGACCAGCTCTTCGATGGAGTCGTGACGGATCCGGTGGGGCGGAATGCCGATCCCGACCAAGGTGTCGACGCCGTTGCTGACCATGCCGGGCGGGCCGGACAGGTAGGCGTCACAGGTGTCCCAGGGGCCGAACTGGCGCACCGCATCCGGGAGGGGGCCCGTCAGGGCTCCGGCCGGAGCGGGGCCGTCGGCGACGACGGTGCGGACGTTGAGCCACGGGTGCGTCTGCTGCAGCCGCAGCATCGTGTCGATGTCGTAGAGGTCGCGGTCGCTGCGCGCGCCGTAGAACACGTCGACCGCCCGCTTGCGGCCGTGCTCGGCCACGTCCTCGACGAGCGCCTTGATGGGCGCGATCCCGGTGCCACCGCCCAGACACAGCAGGCCGTTGTCGCTGCTGTGGTCCACGGCCATCGATCCGCCGGGCGGGCCGAGGCGGATGACATCGCCCGGACGGGCGCGGTGAACCAGGGCGTTGGACACCCAGCCGGCGGGAACCGCCTTGATGTGGAAGGAAAGCAGGCCGTCCGGGCGGGGCGCGGAGGAGAAGGAGTAGTGGCGCCAGACGCGTGGCCACCACGGGGTCTCGAGCGTCGCGTACTGCCCGGCGCGGAACGGGTACGGCTGGTTCGGGCGCACCGTGATGACCGCGATGTCGGAGGTGCGCAGGTCGTGCGAGACGACCTCCGCCTCCCACCAGGCAGGAGCCGTGCGTTCGTTCACCGCCGCGGCGTCGATCATGATCTGCGAGATCGCGGTGTACGCCCGCACCCAGGCGGCCTCGGTCTCCGCGTCCCAGGTCGAGGTGGCGTAGCGGCCGAGCGCGAGAAGCAGGCACTCGCCGACGGCCGGGTAGTGCTCGGGCTGCGTGCCGTACTTGCGGTGGCCGCGGCCGAGTCCTGCGAGGTACTCGCTGAGGGTCCCGGCGTCGTCGACGTGTTTGGCGGCGGTGAGCAGCGCCTTGAAGAGCCGGTCGCGCTGGGTGTCCATGGCGGCGGGGAAGAGCTCGCGCACCTCGGGGTGGCGGACGAAGAGCATCGCGTAGAAGTACGAGGTGACCTTGTCCGCGACGGGCTCGATCTCGGCCATGGTGCGGCGGATGAGGACCGCGTCGGGCGAGGGCGGTGGCTCGGAGTCCGCGCCGGCGGTGCTCCCGGTGCTCGCAGCACTGGGGGTGGCGGCGTTCCCGGCGGCGGAGTTCCCCGTGGCGTCGGCGTTCGGCGCCGCGGTGCCGGGCGCGCCGTTCGGGCCGGGCGCGCCGTTCGGGCCGGGCGCGGCGTTCGGGCCGGGCGCGGCGTTCGGGCCGGGCGCGGCGGGCGGCGGGACGGGGGTTCCAGCGGCAGGTGTCCCGGCGTACGGCTGCCCGGCGGGCGGTGTGCTCCGCCGGTCGCTGCCGGGCCCGGGGGCCGGTGCGGACTGCGGGCCGGGGGCCTGCGGAGGAGCCTGCGGGCCGGGCGCCTGCGCGGGCGCCTCGGGATCCGACGTCTGGCCGAAGAAGGAGAAGCCGCCGGAACCGGTGTCCGCCTGAGACGAATCGTTCCGCCTGGAATCGCCCGTTCCGCCGGGTGCGGGCCCGGCGCCGTTCTGCCCGGGGACGGCCCCGGGTCTCGGCCCGTGGAGCGAGGAGGCGGGGGCGGCCTGCGCCGGTCGCGATCCCTCGTGCGGCGGCGCATGCGGTACGGCGTACGGCGGAGGGGTGGCGAAGTACGAACTGTGGGGCGGCTCTCCGGGAGCCGGGCCGCCGTTCTGCGACGGGGCGGGGTTCTGCGCGGGGGCGGGGTTCTGCGCGGGAGCCCGACGGGGGGCGGGGCCGTTCTGCCCGGGCGCTCCGTCGTGGGCTCGCTGGTGCTCGTCCGTCCGCTGCCGCTCCTGGTGCGCCGTCTGCGCGGCATGCGCGTCGGGCTCCGGGCGGCGGTCCGTGCCGGGTGTGCCCACCGGCCGTATCGGACTCACCGGACGGCTGGGTATCCGGTCTTCCCCCTGCTCCTGGTCCCCGCCCTCGGGAGCACTCTGCTTCCGGCTCGGAGTCGGGGTGAACCAGCCCCAGTTCCCACTGTCACCGCCGGAGCCATTGTTGTCGGCCGGCGTCGTGGTCGGAGCATCCATGGATCTGCCTCGCCTCGAACGTTTCTCGGTCGTCATTCAGTCGGTCTTGGCCGTTCATTGCACTTCCGAACACGGAATGTGCTGGTAATTCACCGTTCTCTCTGGATCGTTGGATCAAAGTTCTTGATCACCTGCACCAACCTCAGCAAGACCACGCGAAGCGGACAGAGGCCCTGTTGGGCGACATTGGCCGCGACTTCCCTCCCGTGCAGCGTGCCACTCCCGCCCCCTCCACCGGACAAATAGCCGGAAGTGCGGGCAACAGTCGCTCCGTTACCGTAGGCTGTCATGTCCCCACGACGTGGTGTTGCGCGGCCGTCACGGTCGAACCGGACTCGACCATACCGGGCCCGGTTGAATCCACAAGCCCCGATCTCGCTCACCTACGAAACCGGTTACGCATCCCGTGATCTCGCCCACATTGCACTGAATTCTCTTGTCACCTGACGAGTCGTGAATTACCCGCGGTTACGCAACAGATGATACGCGTCCCGCAGATCCCGCCCGGTGTACGCATACGAAGCCAGCCCGCTGACGTGGTGGTCCGCGTTCACGGCGACCGACACCGGCAGCGCGGCGAACAGCTCCGCGTCCGACATCGAGTCGCCGTAGGCCACGCAGTCCCCGCGGCCCACTCCGAACCGGTCGCACAGTGCGTCGGCGATCGTCACCTTCGCCCCGGCGGACAGGATTCCCGCGGGATCGACCGGCTCGCGGAACGGCACCGCGGGGAAGCGCGATCCGTGGGTGGCGTGGGCGCCCCAGTCCTTGAGCCGGTCGACGAAGAAGCCGGGCGACAACGAGATCACCGCGCAGTAGTCCCCGCCGGCGCGGATGTCCGCCCACACCTCCCGGATGCCGGACAGCCACGGCGCGCCCTCGAAGGCCGCCGCCACATGCGCCTCGGTGAGATCCGCCCACAACTCGCGCACGCGCAGGGCGAATTCCGGCGGCTCGATGCGCCGGGTCGCGAAGTCGCGCTCGAGCGCCGCGATCTCCTCGGCCAGACCGAGCTGACGGGAGATCTCGACGGGAGCGGCCGAGCCGTACAGCAACGTGCCGTCGAGGTCGAAGAGGTGGAGTCGGGACATGCGCGCGAGCCTAGGCGAGCGACCGCGCGGAGGACGAGAGCGGTCGGGCGGGCCCGGCAGCACCCGCCCGGTGGACGGGTGTGTACGGTCCGGCGGGTGCCTGCGGTCCGGCGGCTGCGGCCAGTGGCCGGTGGCCGGGCGATGGGTGCGGATCGGGCGAAGGGTGCGGATCGGGCGGTCGGTGCGGTCGGGCGGGCCAGGCAGGCCGGGGCGTCCTACCGTCGGAGGCCCCGCGGATACTCCCGCCGTGCGACGACCGCCGGCGCCGCGCCCGCGACCGTGGGAGTCATGAAGCAGCTCTCCCGCCCGGCCCGCCGGGCCCTCCTCGTCGTCCACGTCAGCGTGTCCGTCGGCTGGCTCGGCCTGACCACCGGCCTGCTCGCCCTCGGCGTCACGGCAGCGGTGAGCGGTTCGGCGGCGGCCGCCGAGGCCTCGTACCGCTCCATGCAGGTCTTCGGCGACTGGCTGATCCTGCCGATCGCCCTGGCGTCCCTGGTCAGCGGGCTCGTGCTGTCGCTGGGCACCCGGTGGGGCCTGGCCCGGCACCGCTGGGTCGTCACCAAGTTCTGGCTCACGCTCGCCGCGACGGCCGCCACCGCCTTCTCGCTCCGCCCGGCGATCGACGACGCGGCGCGCGCCGTGGCGTCGGCGGAGCCCGTCGGGGCCGCGGCGACCGATCTGGTGGTCGCCCCGTCCGTCGCCACGGCGCTGTACGTGTTCGTCACCGCGATCTCGGTGCTCAAGCCCTGGGGGCTGACCCGGCGCGGACGGCGCGCACACGACACCGGCCGTTCCCCCGGCGTTGGGATATCCGGTCGACGGACGCAGCCCGCGTCGGACAGCCTGGCGCCATGACGCTGCTGACGACCGCACCGATCCGCCGTCTGTCCCGCGCCGACCTCCCCCGCTGCCTCGACCTCGCGGCCGACCGCGGCCTTCCGGGCGACGACCGCGTCTGCGCCCGCGTCTGGCGGCTTCTGCTCTCCGCCGGTGAGGGCTTCGGCGTCGACGACCCGGACGGTGACGGTCTGATCGGCTCGTTCGTCCTCACCCGGTACGGCCCCGGACTGGCGTGCCTGAGCACGGTGCTGGTGGCGGAGCGGCATGCGCGGCGCGGCCTCGGCCGCCGGCTGGTGGCCCGTGCGCTGGAAGAGGCCGGCCGCACACCGGTGTTCCTCTTCGCGGACGAGGGCGACCGCGAGCTGTACGAGCGCTCGGGATTCCGTACGGTCGGTCGCGCCACGGCGTACACCGGGCACTTCCGGCCTGAGCCCGAGCCCGAGTCCGACCTCGACGTCGAGCACGGCGCCGCGGGGAGCCGGGCGACGACCCGGCGCGCGACCGCTGCGGACCTTCCGGCGGTCCTCGCACTCGACACCGCGGTCTCGAGCGCGGACCGCACCCATCTGATCACGCGGATCCCCGCGTTCGCGGACCAGCTGCGCGTCGCCGAGGGGCCGGGTGGCCCGACCGGCTTCGCAGCGGCCTGGCGCACCGGGGGCACCACCGTGATCGGACCGGTCGTCGCCCAGGACGACCGGTCCGCACGGCAGTTGATCGCCGATCTCGCGGTCCGTACGGAGGGCGAGCTCCGGCTGGATCCGGACGACCGTCACCATGCACTCGGGAGTTGGCTCACCGCCCGCGGCCTCGCGCCGCGCATCTCCACCGCCGTGATGATCCACGGCGCCGCGGACCTGCCCGGGGATCACCACCGGCGCTTCGCACCGATGGGCGTGACGCTGGGCTGACGTCCCGTCCCGGTCGTCCCTCCCGGGGCACGGGATCCGGAGACCAGGATCCGTGGACCGGCGCTTCAGCGACGCGCCACCGCAGGTGCCGCGGCCGCACTCCCTGTCACGACGCGGCTGTCACCGCCGTCGCCGTCACCCGTCCTCCTGCGCTCCAGCGCACCGGAGAGGAAGGCGAGCCCGAGAGCGGAGGCGGCGAGCGCGGCGCCCACCCAGTTCGGGGCCGTGTAGCCGTAGCCGGCCGCGATGACCATGCCGCCCAGCCAGGCCGCCAGGGCGTTGCCCAGGTTGAACGCGCCGATGTTGACCGCGGAGGCGAGGGTGGGCGCGCCCGCGGCCTGGTCCAGCACGCGCTTCTGCAGCGGCGGCACGGTGGCGAAGCCGAGGGCGCCGATCAGGGCGATGCTGACGGCCGCCGCGATCTTGTCGTGCGCGGTCACGGTGAAAAGCGCCAGGACGAGGGCCAGCCCGCCCAGCGTCACGTGGAGCAGGGGCATCAGCGCCCGGTCCGCGAACCGCCCGCCGATCAGGTTGCCACCGACCATCCCGAGGCCGAAGAGGACAAGGAGCCAGGTGACGGAGGCGTCCGCGAACCCGGCCGCCTCCGTCATCATCGGCGTGATGTAGGTGACGGCCGCGAAGACGCCGCCGAAGCCGAGCACCGTCATCGCCATGGCGAGCAGGACCTGGACGTTGCGGAACGCGGCCAGTTCGTGGCGCACGCGGACGCCCTCGGGGCGCGGCTGCCGCGGGACGAGCCGGGCGATCCCGGCCAGACCGATGACGCCGAGCCCGGCGACGATCGCGAAGGTGACCCGCCAGCCCAGGCTCTGGCCGACCAGGGTGCCGAGCGGTACGCCGACGACGTTGGCGACGGTGAGACCGGTGAACATCATCGCGATGGCCCCGGCCCTCTTGTGCGGGGCGACCAGATCGGCGGCGACGACCGAGCCGATCCCGAAGAACGCGCCGTGCGCGAGCGAGGCGAGGACCCGGCCGGCGAGCATCACGCCGAAGGCGGGGGCGAGGGCCGAGAGCGCGTTGCCCGCGATGAACAGGCCCATCAGGAACATCAGCATGCGCTTCCGCTCCACCCGGGTGCCGAGGACGGTCATCAGCGGTGCGCCGATGACGACTCCGAGCGCGTAGCCGGTGACGAGCAAGCCGGCGGTGGGGATCGAGACGCCGTAGTCGGCGGCGACCTCCGGCAGCAGCCCCATGATCACGAATTCCGTGGTGCCGATACCGAAGGCGCCGATGGCCAGCGCCAGGAGTGCGAGCGGCATGAGTCGCGCCTTCCTTACATAGAGCGTGTGCCTGTTTCCGGCGTTGACAATAATTGCAGACGCTGATTATTTGCAAGCGCTGGATATTGTGACACTGGCCTATCCTGGTCGGAGCGGATGCCAGGCCCGCTGACGGGCCGGGAGACGGACGAGCGCGGGCCGGGAGACGTGCCGGCGCACGGCAGCGGGACAGGACGAGACGCTTGAGGAGGCACCGGATGACCGAACCGGAGCGGGGCGAGCCGACACCCCCCGAGCGGTACCTGGCCCAGAGCTGGTGCGCCCTCTCCCTGCTGCACGGACGGATCGAGGCGCACATCGAGCGCGCGCTGCAGGCGGCGCACGACCTGAGCGTCCGCGAGTTCTCCGTCCTGGACGTGCTCAGCGGACAGCACTCCGGCGAGGGCGGCCATCTGCGCATGAACCAGCTCGCCGACTCGGTGGTCCTCAGCCAGAGCGCCACGACCCGCCTGGTCAACCGGCTCGAGGACCGCGGGCTCCTGTCCCGCTACCTCTGCGCCACGGACCGGCGCGGCATCTACACCGAGGTCACCGCCGTGGGCCGGAAACTGCTGGAAGCTGCCCGCCCGACGAACGACCACGCACTGCGCGAGGCGCTGGACCGGGCGGCGGACGTACCCGAACTCGCCCCGCTCGTCGCGGCGTTGGAGGGCATCACGCCCGGTGCCGTCCCGGTCCTGCCGCAGGAACCGGCGCGGGAGGCCGAGCGGGAGGAACGGCCGGGTCCGGTCGAGCCCGCCCCCGCGTAGGGCGCACCACGCGCGGCGATACGGGGAGGGCGCGGCGGGAGACCTGCGTGGACAGCTCGCCCTTGAGCCGGCGCGAGCGCAGGACCACCGGTCACCAGGCCGTACGCCCGGAGCCGCCCGCAGTCGCCGAGGCGCTGCCGCGTAATCTGCCCCGCATGAGCGACCTCATCATCCGCCCGGCGGTCCCCGACGACGTTCCCGCCATCGTCGCGATGCTGGCCGACGACCCGCTCGGCGCGCAGCGGGAGTCGACGGACGAACTCGCCCCGTACCGCCGGGCGTTCGAGCGGCTGGCGGACGACCCCAATCAGCGTCTGGTGGTCGCGATCCGCGACGGCCGGGCCGTCGGCACACTCCAGCTCACCCTGATCCCCGGCCTGTCCCGGCGCGGTGCCACCCGTTCCCTGATCGAAGCCGTCCGTGTGCACGCCGACGAGCGCGGGAGCGGCCTCGGCACCCGGCTCATCGAGTGGGCCGTGGAGGAATCGCGGCGCCAGGACTGCCAGTTGGTGCAGCTCACGTCGGACGCCACCCGGATCGAGGCCCACCGCTTCTACGAGCGCCTCGGCTTCGAGGCCTCCCACCTCGGCTTCAAACTCCTTCTCTGACCCACCCGCGTCCCGCGGGCACCGGACCCGGACCCGGACCCGGCCCTGGCGCACGCGCAGGCCATCGCCGCCCGCCGTACGGTGAGCGGTGAGCGGGAGTACGGGCCCCGGCGCGGACCACGGAGGGACGCGATGAGCGGTGGACGGTGGATCGGGCGCCGCACTCCGCTGGAGCGGGAACTCGTGTCGTGAAGCTCCGTACGACGCGCTGTTTCACGTGAAACATGGCGTGACGACCGTGCTCACGACGCCCAGCACCGGCTTACGCCGTACCCGCTCACGACGCGGGCGGGACGGGCCGCCAGCCCTCAAGGTCGACACCGCCGGGCACCGCGGCCCCGGGGTCGTACGGCCGACGGGTGAAGACGAAGGAGCCCAGGTCGAGATGGGTCACGGTCCCCGCCTCCGTGTCGTCCGTGTCCCCCGGTCCGGCCGAGGCGCGCACCGGGCGCAGCGTCTCACCCGCGTAGTAACCGTCCAGCCCGGTCCAGGTCCCGTCGTCCTCGGCGCGGAAACGGGACCCACGGCCCGCTCCCGACAGCGGCACCAACTCCAGGGCGCGCCCTGCCGCGAGGCGCATCAGGAACGGGGCCGGGCCCCAGTACCAGGGGCCGGTGAGCGCCAGCAGGTCGGGATCGGCGTCGGGCAGCGGCGCCCACGGCGCGGGCATCCGGGGTTCGTGCTCGGCTGTGATCCGTACGAGATCGGAGGCCAGCGCGCTCATGAGGGGACCGGAGGTGGCATTGGCCAGCGCGACCCCGGCCAGTCCGTCCTCGGTGCTCACCCACAGGGTGGCGAGGAAGCCGGGCAGGGAACCGGTGTGCCCGACGAGTGTGCGTCCGTCGCGCCGCGCCAGCTGCAGCCCCAGTCCGTAGCCCGCCTCCGGAGTGTCGGGGTCCGGCGCCGCCGCGGGCCTCCGCATCTCGGCCACGGACTCCGGGCCCAGCACCCGAGCGTCCCCCTCGGCGAGGAAGCGCGCCCAGCGGGCGAGGTCCGCGGTCGTGGACCACAACTGCCCGGCAGGGGCCATCAGTCCGAGGTCCTCGGCCGGCTCGGGCAGCAGGACGTCCGCCCACGGATGCACGGCCCATCCCGGCGCGTACGGGGACCGGGCCTGCCCGGAGGTACGGGTCATGCCGAGCGGCTCGAGCACGTCGCGCCGGAGCACGGTCTCCCAGGATTCGCCGCGCAGCTTCTCGACGAGCGAACCGAGCACCGTATAGCCGGGGTTGGAGTAGTGGTGGACCCGGCCGGAGGGGTGCCGCAGCGGCTCCTCGCCCAGGACGTCGGCGAGGGTGGGTCGGAGAGAGCCGGGCGTCCGTTCCCACCAGGGGCTCGGCGACTCGGCGGCGAGACCGGAGGTGTGGGACAGGAGCTGAGCGATCGTCACTTCGCCCACACCGGTGGTGACGGCGGCGCCGGGGAGGTGCTTCTCCAGCGGATCGAGGAGGTCGAGCAGCCCCTCGTCCCGGAGCATCAGAACGAGAACTGCCGTGAAGGTCTTGGTGATCGAGCCGATGCGGTACTGCGTCGCTGCGTCCGGCGCGCCGCCCGCCTCGCGGCCGTCGACCGTGCCGCGGGCCCCTGTCCACACCGTCCGCCCCTCCCGGACGACGGCGGCGACGACGGACGGGGCGCGCCCCTCGGCCTGGGCGGTCGCGATCCGGTGGTCCAGGGCACGGCGGGTGGACGGCAGCAGCTCTTCGAAGGTCTCGCTCATGGGCCACTTCTACCGCCACGCCCTCCTCCGCCGCACCTCAGTCTGCCGCCCGGGAGCCCGTGTCGACGCTCGGGCACCTCGCTTACGCTGCGGGGCAGGCACGCGCGTGATCGGAGGCGGAGGACCATGACCGGAACGGAGCCCGAGCGGGATCCGGAGGAGGACGCGAGGCGGCTGTCGGCCGAATCCCTCGCGGAGGACGACCCCACCGGCTGGTTCGAGCGCCTCTACGCCGCGGCCGAAGGCGGCGATGCGGTCGTGCCGTGGGACCGCGGCGGACCGCACCCGATGCTCGTGGAATGGCTGCGCGGCCGTCCGCGCCCGGCGGCCGGGGAGCGCGCCCTCGTCGTGGGCTGCGGCCCCGGGTTCGACGCCGAACTGCTGGCGGAGCACGGATTCGACACGGTGGCCTTCGACATCTCGGACTCCGCGGTAGCCGCCGCCCGGCGCCAGTTCCCCGGCTCGGCGGTCCAGTACCGGACCGCCGATCTGCTGGATCCTCCCGCGGAGTGGCGGGGCGCGTTCGGCCTCGTCGTGGAGAGCCTGACGGTGCAGGCGCTTCCGGACCCCGTACGGCGCGAAGCCATCGACCGCGTCGGGGAGTTGACCGGCCCCGGGGGAACGCTCCTCGTCATCGCCGCCGCCCGCGGGGAGGGCGACGCCGCGGAGAGCGGGCCTCCGTGGCCGCTGACGCGCCGCGAGATCGACGCTTTCGCCGCCGGCGGTCTCGACGCCGTACGGATCGAGGACGTCCCGCGGCCGGGAGAGCCCGGCCGGCGCCGCTGGCGGGCCGAGTTCCACCGCCCGCGCCCTGCCACGTAGTCGAGCCCGGGGTCGCGGCAGCGGTTCGCGTCACGGTGGCCCGTGACCGGGCCGGCCCGCGTGCTGCCTCCGCGCACGCCGACGGGCGGCCCCCTCCCCAAAGGGGGTCGCCCGTACGGTCAGTGCTGTGCGTGGCCCTCCGCCGGAAGGAACCTCTGCGGCGTCAGTCGCTCAGGCGGTGAAGCCACCGAGCGAGGGCGCGGCCGGAACGGCGGCGAAGGCGGGCAGGTCGGCCGGAATGCCGGGGGCGGCCGGGACAGCCGGGACAGCCGGAACCGCACCGAAGGCCGGCAGCGCCGGGATGTTGGCGGCGTCGGTCAGGTCGGCCGGAACGGCGGTCGGGGCCAGCGTCTGCACGCCGGAGACGGCGTTGCCCGCGGCACCCTGCGCGTCGGTGGCGACCGTGATGACCAGGCCCTGGGCGTACGGGGTCACGTCGGCGACGACACCCTGCGCGAACGGGGTCACGTCACCGGCGATGCCCTGCGCGAACGGCGTCACGTCGGCCACGACGCTCTGGGCGAAGGGGGACACGTCGCCCGCGATGCCCTGCGCCAGCGGGGTCACGTCACCGGCGACACCCTGCGCGAACGGCACCGTGCGGCCGGTGGCGTTGCCCGCCAGCTCGCCGGCACCACCGACGGCCTGCTCGGCGACCGGGACGACCTTGATGACGATCTTGTGAGCGACGGGGGGCAGCACGTCGGTGGCGACCTGCTCCACGGCCGGGCGGGCGGTGGACACGGCGCCCTGCACGGTGGTGGTGAGCTGCTCGGGGCGGACACCCGCGGCCGCGAGACCGCTCAGCAGGTCGTCGGTGTTGGGGGCGGAGGGCAGCGCCGGGGCGGCGGGCAGACCCTCGGGCAGCTCCGGGGTGGCCGGAACGGCCGGGACAGCCGGAACGGCGGGGGACGCGGGCACGGCCGGAACCGCGGGCACGGCCGGGGCGGCGGGCAGCTGGCCGGTCACGTCGCCGGCGGAGGGCACCTTGCCCTTGGTCGCCTCGCGGGCCTCCTTGCTGACCTTGCCGGTGACCTTCTGGTGGTCCGCCACATCGCCGAGGCCACCACCGGTGACGTCGCCCAGGGTGTCCTGGACGGTGCCGGTCACGCCGTCGGCGGACGGCAGGCCGCCGCCGAGGGTGCCGGTGACCTTGTCGGTGGTGCCCTGGACGGTCTCCTGGGCGGTGCCGGCCGCGTCACCCGCGGGCAGCTTCTTCGTCACGGTGCCGGCGGCGTCGCCGGTGAGGCCGGAGGTGGTGCTCTTCACGGTGTCGCTGACGGAGCCGGTGTCGGGCACCTCGGGCAGCTCGGCCGCGGAAGCTCCGGCGGTACCGAGGGCCCACAGACCGGAGGCGGCAGCGGCGACGAGGATGGAACGGCGGATGTTCTTACGCATGAAGGGGGATCCTTCGAACTCGAACTCACGGGCTTCGGGGATGGGCAGACCTGTTCCGCCCCCGCGCGGCAGGTCCTGATGCGGGGGAACGGCCTGCCCTAGCCCGGGAATTCGAGGATTTCGGAGGATCGGTCGCGCGTCGGCGTGGTGCTCGCCGCGCGGATCGCGCCGGCCACCAGGCCGAAGCGCGGGGCGCCGGACGCGGTGGCGGCGTTCGCGTCCCCGCCACGGGGACCGTTGCCGTCACCGGCGTGCTGGGACGCCGACCCGCCCACGGGGGCGGGCGCCTGGGGGAGCTGCGCGGGCAGCCCGCCCCGGTTCTCGTCACCGGCCGCGCGGGCCTGCTCCGCCGCACCGGCGCCGCTGTCCTGCGACACGGTGGGGGCGGAGACGAACCCGGTGCGGGCGCTGTCGGTACCGGCGCCGGTGGAACCGCCCTTGTCGGCCGGGGCGTGCCCGGTCTGGCGTCCTGTGCCCTGCCCGTTGTCGCCGCCCCGCTCGTTCTCGGGGAGGTCGACCGGGAGGCCGGCGGCGTCGGTGGTGTCCTCGACGAGGTCGCGAACGGGGCGGGTGATGCGCTCCGTCCGGTCGGTGATCGGACGGACCGTCTCGGCGACGGCGTCCTTCACGGCCTTCCGCCGCTCCGCGGACTGGTCCGCTTCGCGCTCGGCGGCCTCGGAGAAGTGCTTCTTCGTCTTCTCGTGCATCTCGGCGGCGGGTGCGAGCAGCTTCTTGGCGCCCGGCGAACCGTCGGACTCCGCGGCCTGCGCGCTGCCTCCGAAGAGGAGGGCCAGCCCCATCAGACCCCCGAGGAAGAGGGTCACGAGCAGCGCACGCCGGGCCATCGCCGTGCGCGGCAGGCGCACAGCTCCAGGCAGGGCGAACGATGCAGACAAAGGGGGGCCTTCCATGACGGAAACCACTCGTTCCGGATGACGGGAGGATCCTTGCACGATCGGCGGGGGTCGGCGCAAGCCCCCTGTTACCGATGCGTCGTCATGTCCGGTATCTGAGTTGGATGTCGGGGGCTGCGGCCAGCCATCTGATCCCGTTTCAGATTCCGCTTCCGCTCAGCTCGCCGCTTCGCAGAGCTGACACCCCGGTGACACAGCGGTGAAACGTATCTGTGCAGGGCTTGGACAAGGCTCCCAACTCGTTCCGGATCCACCCGGTACGAGGCGCTGGACACGCTCGGGAGCCGCCCCGTCGCCGCGGCCGACGGGCCGTTCGGAGGCGCGGCCGACGGGCCGTTCTGAGGCGTGGCCGCCCTGCGCGGACGACGCCCGCGCGGTGGCGCCGGGCGGCTCCCGTATCGCCAGGGGCCGTCGCTCCCCGAGTCCCCCGACCCTTCAGGCCAGCTTCCGCAGCGCCTCGCCCAGCACAGCGATGCCTTCGGCCACGACACCGGGCGGGCCGGCCGCATAGCCGAGGACGAGGCCGGGCGGGCCCGGCCGTTGCCGGTGCCACGACAGGGGCTGGCACTTGACGCCGGCCGAGAGCGCCGCGGCGGCGAGGTCGGTGTCGGGCACGTCCTGCCGGAACGTGACCGTCAGGTGCAGACCGGCCGCCGCACCGTGCACGACCGCGCCCGGCAGATGCTCGGCGATCGCTGCGATCATCGCGTCGCGGCGCCGCCGGTGACGGGCCCGCACCATCCGCAGATGCCGCTCCAGCTCGCCCGACTCCATCAGCCGGGCGAGGACGAGCTGCGGCAGCACGGCATTGCCCAGATCGGTGAAGCGCTTGGCCTCGGTCACGGCCTCGCGGTGACGCGGCGACGGCACCGTCCACCCGATCCGCAGCGCGGGCGCCAGCAGTTTGGAGACGCTGCCCATGTAGCAGACCCGGTCGGCGAGCAGCGCACGCAGGGCGGGAACGGGCGGCCGGTCGTAACGGTGCTCGGCGTCGTAGTCGTCCTCCAGGATCAGCCCGCCGTCCGCCGCCCAGCGCAGCAGTTCACGGCGGCGCTCGCCGCTCGTCACCACGCCCGTGGGGAACTGGTGCGCGGGCGTGAGCAGGACCGCTCCGGCGCCGGTGGCGCGCAGCGCGTCGACCCGTACGCCGTCGTCGTCGACCGGCACCGGCGGAGTGTCCAGGCCGCCGTACCGCAGGTGGCCGCGGGTCCCGAACGAGCCGGGGTCCTCGACCGCGACCGCGTCGATGCCGTCGGCCCGCAGGGCGGGGTGGAGGAGGGTGAGGGCCTGGGTGGTCCCGGCGACGATCAGTACCTCGTCCGCGCCGACCCGGATCCCCCGGCTGCGGGCCAGCCAGTCGGCGACGGCGCGGCGCAGGGGTGCGGCGCCGCGCGGGTCCCCGTAGCCGAGGTGCTCGGCAGGCACCTCGGCGAGGACGGCTCGTTCGGCACGGAGCCACGCAGCGCGGGGGAAGGCGGCGAGGTCGGGCTGACCGGGGACGAGGTCGACGCGGGCCCGGGCGGAGCGGAGCGCGTCGAAGACGCCGTCGTCGGGTTCGCCCGCGAACAGCCCGTCGGGCACGACCTGTTCGCGCTGCCCGCTCCGTGGACGGGGGGCGGGTGCGGCCTGTCCAAGCGTGCTGGTGGCCCGTGTCGTCGGTCCGTGCGACGGCGGCCCGTCAGAAGCCGGGGGAGGCGCCAGGGGCACCGCGACCACCACCGTGCCACCGCGTCCGCGCCCCTCGACGTGGCCGTCCTCGGTCAGGCGCCGGTACGCCTCGGTGACCACCCCGCGGGACACGCGCAGTTCGGCGGCGAGGACGCGGGTCGGCGGCAGCCTGCTGCCGACGGCGAGACGGCCGTCGGCCATCGCCTCGCGCAAGCGCCCGGCCAGCCAATTGGCCTTGCCCACGGCGGGCACACCGGCGGCGTCGAGTTGCAGGAAGTCCGAGCCGTACACCGGGGGTCCGCCACCCGTGCCCTGTGCTCCCGTGCTCACCGGGCCCATGGTGTCACGCAAGGGCTACGGCGCCGTGGTTCCGGAAGCCGACGGGGTGGTGAGGACGCATTCCGGTGCGGCCGGGGTCAGGATCGCCGGCTCGGGGACGGTCCTCCAGTGAGCGGCCAGTTCGTGCGCGACCGTCGTCAGCAGATCCGCTACCGCGTCCGCGCCACCGTCGTGCAGCGCCTCGGCCACGACGATCACCCGGCGCGTGCGACCGCACACGGCGGAGTGGGCGCTCTGCCGGTTGGTCCAGCGGCGCGCATGCGCCCGACCCGCGGAGTCGGCGAAGATCACCTCGCCGGGCGCGGGGTGCTCCGTTCCGCCGCCGAAGGACACGTAGGGCTCGTCGCCTCGGGCGCGGCGGACCACGAGCAGCGGACCGGCGATGCGCTCAGCGTCCAGGACCGCGACCGGTATCCCGTACGCGGCCGAGATCGCGTTGCACACGTCGACCACCGGATGGATGCGCGGCAGGGACCCGTCCTTGCGGAGCCGCCGCAGCAGCGCCTCCGACGCGCACCGGTACTGCGTCGGCTTCAGCCCCATCCGTGCGAAGGCCCGCCGCCAGGCCCGCACTTCGGGGAACTCGCTCTCGGGGGCACGGTCCAGCCGGGCCGTGGCACGGGCGGTGTACGCGGCGACGCGCATGGCGAGACCGGCCGCCGACCCGGCGTCGCGGGCCGTGCCGACCTCGGCGCAGAGCGCACCGGCGGAGAGTTCGGGGAAGTCGGACCGGAGGGCGTCCGCGTGACGGAAGCGCATCCTCACGCCACCGCCATGCGTACGCCCAGGCCCACGAACCCGGCGGCACACACCCGGCGGATGGCCGTCATCACCCGCGGCCGTGCCAGCACGCGGTCACGCACGGCGGCGGCGCACCATCCGTACGCGGCGAAGACGACGAAGGTCAGCGCCATGAAGACCGCGCCGAGCCGGAGCATGGCCCCGGCGGAACCGGACTCGCCGGTAGGGAGGAATTGCGGGAGGAACGCGACGAAGAACAGCGTGAGCTTCGGGTTCAGCAGGTTGACCAGGACCCCGGAGGTGATCGTACGGACCGCGGACCGCGGCTCCGCCCCGGCCGCGACCGTCAGCGCCTCCTTGTCGCGCAGAGTCGTCCACGCCACGTAGAGCAGGTAGCCGACTCCGAGGTATTTCACGACGTCGTAGGCGAGGTCACTGGTGCGCAGGAGCGCGGAGAGGCCGGTGACCGCGGCGGCGAGGTGCGGCACGATGCCGAGGGTGCAGCCGAGCGCGGCGACGGCGCTCGCGCGCCGGCCGTGGGAGAGCCCGGCGGCCAGCGTGAACACGACGCCGGTGCCCGGGGTGACGACCACGGCCAGGGTGGTCAGCAGGAACGCGGTACTCACGGGACCTCCGCGGGCTTGGGGTCCTCTCACCCTGCCGCGGTGATGGCCCGGCACACAGGGCCAAAGTGCCCCGGGTTCCCTGGTCCAAAGGAGGCTACGGAGTCGCTGGGGGGGCGGCCACGCGCGGGGCCTCTTGGTCCCTAAGGGGGCCGGCTGTCCACCCGCGGGCTGCGGATCGGCGGCCACGCGCCGGCTCCTAGGGTGTGACCTCCCAAGAGCCCCCGACCGGCCCGGAGTTGCCATGCCCCCGCTGATGAAGCTGAGCGCGATCACGCTCGACTGCCCGGACCCGCCGGCGCTCGCCGCGTTCTATCAGCAGGCCACCGGCCTCGATCTCCACCCCAGGTCCGGCGCCGACTTCGCGGCCCTCGGCCACGAGGACGGACTCGGCATCGGATTTCAGCGGGTCGAGAACCACCGGGCTCCCAGCTGGCCCGACCAGAGCGTCCCCCAGCAGCTCCATCTGTGCTTCGCGGTCGGCGACCTGGACGAGGCCGAGGCGGCGCTGCTCGAACTGGGCGCCGCCAAGCCGGATCACCAGCCGCAGCAGGACAGGTGGCGGGTCCTCACCGATCCGGCGGGGCACCCCTTCTGCCTGGTGGTCGGAGGCTGAGCCTCAGGATCACAGCCGCCGCTGCCTTCCCCCGCCTCTGTGGCCTGCTGTTCTTCCATCCCGTCTCACCGCGGCCTTCTGCGTGTTACCGGCGAGGCCATGTCGTCTCAGCAGACCTGTTCCGCGCCGGGATCCATCGCGTCCACCGGCGGGCAGAACGTCCGCAGGGCTCACTCGGCGCTGCTCAGCGGCTGCTCAGCGGCTTCCCGTACTTCTGAGCCGTGGACAGGTACGGGAGGCCGAGCGTGCGGGGCGAGAAGGCCGCCGAGTCACGGGCCGAGCCGCTGCGGAGGAGCCACGCGGCGCCCAAGGAGGCGTTCTCACCAGGGGATCCGACCGTGACATCCGGTACACCGTCGGCGTTGCCGTCACCCGAGGCGACCGCCGCGCCGAAGGTGTCGCCCGCCTCGGCGACGCCGGGGACGCCGGACGTGTCCTGGTTCCAGGCGACGGACGTGGCAGCGCCGCCTGCGTCGAGCAGCCCCTGAGCGCCGCCGGAGAGCAGCCAGGCGGCGCCCGCTCCCGCTCTGCTCCCGATGGCCTCACCGGGAGCGCCCGCGATCAGATCGTCGCGGCCGTCGCGGTTGACGTCGCCGACGGCGAGGGAGGCTCCGAAGCGGTCGCCGTCCTCGGCTACGCCCGGGACACCCGCCGTGTCCTGGTTGAGGGTCTGCGCGCGGCTGCCGAACGACCCGCTCGCGGGGCTTCCGTAGTGAACGTGGATGCCGCCCCCCGTGGCGAGTTCTTCGGGACCGCACGGGTCGTCGATGTTCTCGTCGGCGATCTCACGGCACTCGCCGAGGGCCAGGTCGTCGTGGCCGTCGCCGTCGAAGTCGCCCGCGGCCAGGGCGGTCACGCCGGCGTTGTCCGTGTTCCAGAAGTTGGCCATCTCGGAGCGGTCGGCGTCCCACCTCCACAGGCGCACATGGGACTGCGTGCTGGGGTTGCCCGCCGTCCAGTACGCCACGGCCAGGTCCGACGTGCCGTCACTGTCGAAGTCGCCGGTGGCCAGGACGGGGGCGCGGCCGCCCATGGGGGCGGCGACGACGGTGGTGATCATGCTGTCCTCACCCTGGATGACACGAGCGACGACCTTGTCCGTGCCGCCGGTGACGATCGCCTTGTTGTCGCCGCCGGTCAGCTCGGCCGCCGCGACCGATCTGCCGTACGCGGCCGACGGCGACGGCCCCGTCAGGACCGTCGACCCCGGCCCGGGCCCGTCCGTCGAGCCGCCTACGACGGTGACCATGCCCGCGTCCGTACCGCGGTCCGTGACGTCCTCGCCGGGGGCACCGGCGAGCAGTTCCGCGATGCCGTCGCCGTTGAGATCGACCAAGGCCACGGATGCGCCGAAGCGGTCGCCCGCCTCCGGGGTGCCGGGAACCTCGGGCGTGGCCTGGGTGACACGGATGCTTCCGTGGGCGCCGACGCCCTTCGGGCCGCCCCAGACCACGTTCACGTACCCGGCCTTGGCCTTGCCGTCGACGGTCCCGTCCGGGACGCCGACGGCGAGGTCCGCGTAGCCGTCGCCGTTGAAGTCGCTCGTGGCGGTACGGGGTGCGGCAGCGGTGGCGCCGGACGGGAACGCGAACCCGGCGGTGACCACAGCGGCGGCTGCGATGGCGTACGTCAGGTTGCGGCAGCGGTGCGGCACGGAGGCTCCCACTCGGTCGACGGGTGCGGGGTATCTGGTGTGACCGTCGAAGGGGGGCGCTGGTTGTACGGAATTCAACGGCAGTTGGCACCGGGTTCACGATGGGTGGGCCAACACCCGCGATGGTGCGGGTCAAACACCCGCGATGGTGCGGGCGCCCGAGACCGCGACGCGGTCATCGCCGGACCGAGGCTCAGGTCTGGGCCATGTCGACGAAGCGCGAGTAGTGCCCCTGGAAGGCGACGGTGATCGTGGCCGTCGGACCGTTACGGTGCTTCGCCACGATCAGGTCCGCCTCGCCCGCGCGCGGCGACTCCTTCTCGTACGCGTCCTCACGGTGCAGCAGGATGACCATGTCGGCGTCCTGCTCGATCGAACCCGATTCACGCAGGTCCGACACCATCGGCTTCTTGTCGGTGCGCTGCTCCGGGCCACGGTTCAGCTGTGAGAGCGCGATGACCGGGACCTCGAGCTCCTTGGCGAGCAGCTTGAGGTTACGGGACATGTCCGAGACCTCCTGCTGACGGCTTTCGGGCCGGCGGGAGTTGCCCGACTGCATGAGCTGCAGGTAGTCGATGATCACCAACTGCAGGTCGTTGCGCTGCTTCAGGCGGCGGCACTTGGCGCGGATCTCCATCATCGACAGGTTCGGGGAGTCGTCGATGTAGAGCGGCGCCTGGGACACGTCCGGCATGCGGCGCGCGAGCCGGGTCCAGTCCTCGTCGGTCATGCTGCCCGAGCGCATGTGGTGGAGTGCCACGCGCGCTTCGGCGGACAGCAGACGCATCGCGATCTCGTTGCGCCCCATTTCGAGCGAGAAGATGACGCTGGGCAGATTGCTCTTGATCGAGCACGACCGCGCGAAGTCCAGCGCCAGCGTCGACTTACCCATCGCGGGCCGGGCCGCGATGACGATCATCTGACCCGGATGCAGACCGTTGGTCAGCGAGTCCAGGTCGGTGAAGCCGGTCGGCACACCGGACATCTGGCCGCTGCGCGAGCCGATGGCCTCGATCTCGTCGAGGGCGCCTTCCATGATGTCGCCGAGCGGGAGGTAGTCCTCGCTGGTGCGCTGCTCGGTGACGGCGTAGATCTCGGCCTGGGCGGTGTTGACGATCTCGTCGACGTCGCCGTCGGCCGCATAGCCCATCTGCGTGATCCGCGTGCCCGCCTCGACGAGGCGGCGCAGCACCGCACGCTCATGGACGATCTCGGCGTAGTACTCCGCGTTCGCCGCGGTCGGGACCGACTGGACGAGCGTGTGCAGATAGGAGGCGCCGCCGACGCGGGCGATCTCGCCGCGCTTGGTCAGCTCGGCGGCGAGGGTGATGGGGTCGGCGGGCTCGCCCTTGGCGTAGAGATCGAGGATCGCCTGGTAGATCGTCTCGTGCGCGGGACGGTAGAAATCGCTGCCCTTGAGGACCTCCACCACATCGGCGATGGCGTCCTTGGAGAGGAGCATGCCGCCGAGGACCGACTGCTCGGCGTCGAGGTCCTGGGGCGGCACCCGCTCGAAGGGCGTCCCCCCGCCTCCGCCGCCTCCGCTGCCTCCGCCGGACCAGTTGTCGGAACCGCGGTCGTGCCGGTCGCCGTACCGCCCGCGCTCCTCACCGCGTGAACGGGAGGCGGGGAGGCGGTCGCCGGCGCCCATGTCCGCCGCCCACGGGTCCTCCGTCTCCTGCTGGCTCACCCCGACACCTCCTCCCGTACGCGACGCGGGTCGTTCCGCCCCCGTGCAGCCCTGCTTCGTCGTGCCCTCTTTCTTAGGGCACGCCTCTGACAAACAAGATGGCCCGGCTCCGGTTACGGCTCGACGGTCCGAGGGTCCTGAGAAAGCTCCGGACGGGCACGATGAGGCCGGAAACAGGCGGCGGGCGCCGCACTACGGTAGGGCTGCCGCCACCGTCAGCCAAGATGGTTATCCACAGGCCATGTGGACGACGCGGCACATCCTGTGGAGAAGGCCGCCGAACCTGTGCACAGCACAGGGGACGACGCTGTGGACAAATACAGGACCCCCCTCCATCTACCGCCCTGAGCTGCGGTTTCGCCGTCCACTGGCTGTGCAGAAGAAAAACTTTCCCGGGCGGGGCAAGATCGCGACAAACGGCGCACACAAGATCGGCACAGATGATCTCCGGTAAGGAGTGGCTGCCGGTTGCATCTCTTACCTGTGGAAGATTACATTGGCGCGCATGCCCTTGGCCCCCTCACCCGAGAAGCGCAGCCTCCGCCGCCACGACCGCGAGATCGTCTCCCTCGCCCTGCCCGCCTTCGGAGCGCTGGTCGCGGAACCGCTCTTCGTCATGGTCGACAGCGCCATCGTCGGGCACTTGGGCACCCCGCAACTCGCAGGTCTGGGCATCGCCGCAGCCCTGCTGCTGACGGCCGTGAACGTCTTCGTCTTCCTCGCCTACGCCACAACCGCCGCCGTCGCCCGGCGGGTCGGCGCGGGTGACCTCCCCGCCGCGATCCGGCAGGGCATGGACGGCATCTGGCTCGCCCTGCTCCTGGGTGCCGTACTGATCGCCGTGGCCCTGCCCACGGCACCGGGGCTCGTCGACCTCTTCGGTGCCTCCAGCACCGCGGCGCCGCACGCCATCACCTATCTGCGGATCAGCGCGCTCGGTATCCCCGCGATGCTCGTGGTGCTCGCGGCCACCGGTGTGCTGCGCGGTCTCCAGGACACCCGCACCCCGCTGTACGTGGCCATCGGCGGCTTCGCGGCGAACGCCGCCCTCAACGCCCTTCTCGTCTACGGCGCAGGGCTCGGCATCGCGGGCTCCGCATGGGGCACGGTCATCGCCCAGTGGGCCATGGCCGCGACGTATCTCGCCGTCGTCGTCCGCGGTGCCCGGCGGCACGGTGCCTCACTGCGCCCCGACGCGGCAGGTATCCGGGCCTCGGCACAGGCCGGAGCTCCGCTCCTGGTCCGTACGCTCTCGCTGCGCGCGATCCTGATGATCGCCACCGCGGTCGCGACACGGCTCGGCGACGCCGACATCGCCGCACACCAGATCATCCTCACCCTGTGGTCGCTGCTCGCCTTCGCGCTGGACGCCATCGCCATCGCCGGACAGGCCATCATCGGGCGCTACTTGGGCGCGGGGGACGCGGCGGGCGCCAAGGCGGTCTGCCGCCGCATGGTGCAGTGGGGCATCTGGTCGGGCGTCGTCCTGGGCCTCCTGGTCGCCGCGGGCAGGCCGTTGCTACTGCTGCTCTTCACCAGCGACTCCGCCGTCCACGAACTGCTACTGCCCGCCTTGCTGGTGGTGGCCGTGACCCAGCCCGTCGCGGGGGTGGTCTTCGTCCTCGACGGCGTGCTCATGGGCGCCGGCGACGGACCGTATCTCGCCGGAGCGATGATCGTGACCCTGGCCGTCTTCGCTCCGGTGGCCCTCGCCGTCCCGAGCCTGGGAGGCGGCCTCACAGCGCTGTGGTGGGTGATGGGCCTGATGATGTTCGTCCGGATGCTCACGCTCGTTGTCCGCACACGCTCCGGCCGCTGGCTCGTCACGGGCGCCGTCCGCACCTGACGCGCGCAGCCGGGACGCGCGGGCCCGCCCCGAACCTCGCCCCGCACCCAACCCGCCGCATGCCGCATGCCGCATGCCGCATGCCGCATGCCGCATGCCGCATGCCGCATGCCGCGTGAACATCGCACATTGCCCGGTGCGTTGACCGCTGCCGGCAGGCGGTGTCCGCCCCGCCGTCAGCAACGGCGAAGGGCCGCACCCCAACGGGTGCGGCCCTTCGTCGCGTTGTGCCGAAGGCAGCGCTTACGCGGCGACGACCTCGACGGGAACCGTCGCGGAGACGTCGGCGTGCAGACGCACGGACACCTGGTGCGCGCCCAGGGTCTTGATCGGCGAACCGACCTCGATACGACGCTTGTCCACGTCCGGACCACCGGCGCTCTTGATCGCCGAGGCGATGTCGGCCGGAGTCACGGAGCCGAACAGGCGACCGGCCTCGCCGGAGCGGGTCGCCAGGCGGACCTGGACGCCCTCGAGCTGCGCCTTGACCGCGTTGGCCTGCTCGATCGTGGCGATCTCGCGGATCTTGCGGCCGCGGCGGATCTGCTCGACGTCCTTCTCGCCACCCTTGGTCCAGCGGATCGCGAAACCGCGCGGGACCAGGTAGTTGCGAGCGTAGCCGTCCTTGACGTCCACGACGTCGCCCGCGGCACCGAGGCCGGAGACCTCGTGAGTGAGGATGATCTTCATGATTCTGTCACCCTCCCTTAGCGGACCGTCGAGGTGTAGGGCAGCAGCGCCATCTCACGGCTGTTCTTGACGGCCGTGGCGACGTCACGCTGGTGCTGGGTGCAGTTGCCGGTGACCCGGCGGGCACGGATCTTGCCGCGGTCGGAAATGAACTTCCGCAGCAGGTTCGTGTCCTTGTAGTCGACGTAGGAGATCTTCTCCTTGCAGAACACGCAAACCTTCTTCTTCGGCTTGCGAGCAGGCGGCTTCGCCATTGTCTCTCTCCAGTGTGATCAAGAAGTTTGTGCTGGTCGCCCGGACCAGGCCGCGCGGGCCTAGAAGGGCGGCTCGTCCGAGTAGCCGCCACCGGAACCGCCGGAGCCGCCGCCCCAGCCGCCACCGCCGCCGCCCTGCTGGCCGCCGGCCGGTGCGCTGGTCGCCCAGGGGTCGTCGGCGGGAGCCCCGCCGCCGCCCTGCTGGCCGCCACCGGGGCCGCCGCCCCAGCCGCCGCCACCTTGGCCGCCACCGCCACCGCCGCCGAAGCCGCCCTGGCCTCCGCGGCCGGTGGTCTTGGTGACCTTGGCCGTGGCGTTGCGCAGGCTGGCGCCGACCTCGTCGACGTCGAGCTCGTAGACCGTGCGCTTGACGCCCTCGCGGTCCTCGTACGACCGCTGCTTGAGGCGGCCCTGCACGATCACGCGAGTGCCTCGCGTGAGGGACTCGGCGACGTTCTCCGCCGCCTGACGCCACACCGAGCACGTGAGGAAGAGGCTCTCGCCGTCCTTCCACTCGTTGGTCTGGCGGTCGAAGGTGCGGGGAGTGGACGCGACGCGGAACTTCGCGACCGCCGCACCGGACGGGGTGAAGCGCAGCTCGGGGTCGTCAACGAGATTGCCGACGACCGTGATGACGGTCTCGCCTGCCATGGGTGAACCTCTCGGCGGTGCTGCTTCTGGCTTTTGCTACTCGAACCCGACGAGTGCTGAGCTCAGGCTCAGTGGGTGTCGGGGCGGAGGACCTTGGTCCGGAGGACCGACTCGTTCAGGTTCATCTGACGGTCGAGCTCCTTGACGGCCGCAGGCTCGGCCTGCAGGTCGATGACCGAGTAGATGCCCTCGGGCTTCTTGTTGATCTCGTACGAGAGACGACGACGGCCCCAGGTGTCGACCTTCTCCACCTTTCCGTTGGCCTCGCGGACCACGGAAAGGAAGTTCTCGATCAGCGGGGAGACAGCGCGCTCCTCGAGATCGGGGTCGAGGATGACCATCACCTCGTAGTGACGCATGTGGAACCCACCTCCTCTGGACTCAGCGGCCACGGTCTTTCCGTGGCAGGAGGGTCTTGATGCGTAGCACGGTATCGGCTGCCACTGACAACGCGGTCCGTCCCGCGTAGGGGACCTTCGGCGACCAGGGCAGACACCTGTGCAGACGGTACACAGTACCTGCACCGAGCCTTCCGGTTGAAATCCGGCCTGGGGTGGCCGCAATCTGTACACATCGGGTGTGTGCGGCGCTACAGTGCGCCGCCCTTCGCCAGGAGGTGCCCCATGGCGCAGCCAGTTCGTCAACACCACGGCCCCCTATCCGCAGTCAGCTCGGTGCTCAACAGCGACGGCAAGGCCCACCCCGTTGAGAACAGCCTCGTCGTGGCGACGGTGGTGCTCGGCGTAGTGGCTTTCGTCACCGCTCAGTTCAGCAGCCTCCACCTGATCGCGTCCTGGACCGGTCTGGTCGGGGTGCTGACCGGAGCCTGGGGCCAGATGATCTCTGCGACCACGAGTGAGCGCTTCCTTCTCATCGTCGGCCTCGGCGCGGCGGCGGTCGGCTTCTACCTCGGCATGTCCCGCGGCGGGCTGTTCGGCTAGTACACCCGGCAGGCGCAGCGGGGAGCAGTCCGATCCGTCGGGGGATGGCACCTGGACTGCCGGACCGTCCCCAGGAGGGCACAGGCCTTGGCGCAGTAGGCTTCCCGGCGAGAGCCGGAGCCCCGACCCTGGGGACACACCTGCCGAGGAGCGCCCCGCATGAGCCTGACCCTGAGGACGATCAGCCGCGAGCAGCATCTGGCGTACATCCAGAGCCTGCCCTCGGCCAGCCACATGCAGGTCCCGGCATGGGCCGATGTGAAGGCCGAATGGCGCGCGGAGAACCTCGGGTGGTTCGACCAGTCGGGCCAGCTCGTCGGTGCCGGACTGGTCCTCTACCGTCAGCTCCCCAAGATCAAGCGGTACCTCGCCTATCTTCCCGAGGGCCCGGTGATCAACTGGTTCTCGCCGAATCTCGAGGACTGGCTTCAGCCGATGCTCGCCCATCTGAAGCAGCAGGGCGCCTTCTCGGTGAAGATGGGCCCCCCGGTCGTGATCCGCCGCTGGGACGCCGCCGCGGTCAAGTCGGGCATCCAGAACCCGGATGTGAAGCGGCTGCGCGACGTCGAGGCGACCTTCATCGAGCCGCGCGCCTTCGAGGTCTCCGACCGGCTGCGCCGCATGGGCTGGCAGCAGGGCGAGGACGGCGGCGCGGGCTTCGGCGACGTCCAGCCCCGGTACGTCTTCCAGGTCCCGCTGGAGAACCGCTCCCTCGAGGACGTGCTCAAGAGCTTCAACCAGCTCTGGCGACGCAACATCAAGAAGGCCGAGAAGGCCGGCGTCGAGGTCGTCCAGGGCGGCTACGACGACCTCCCCGAGTGGCAGCGCCTCTACGAGATCACGGCCGAGCGCGACCACTTCCGCCCCCGCCCCCTCGGCTACTTCCAGCGCATGTGGACGGCCCTCAACGCCGAGGACCCCAACCGGATGCGGCTCTACTTCGCCACCCACGAGGGCGAGGCCGTCGCCGCGGCGACCATGCTGATCGTGGGCGGCCACGTCTGGTACTCCTACGGCGCCTCCGCCAACCACAAGCGCGAGGTCCGGCCCTCCAACGCCATGCAGTGGCGGATGCTGCGCGACGCCTACGCGCTCGGCGCCACCGTCTACGACCTGCGAGGCATCAGCGACTCCCTCGACGAGAGCGACCACCTCTTCGGCCTGATCCAGTTCAAGGTCGGCACCGGCGGTCAGGCGGCCGAATACCTCGGCGAGTGGGACTTCCCGCTCAATAAGCTGCTGCACAAGGCGCTCGACATCTACATGTCCCGCCGCTGACCCCGCTGCCGGATCCCCCGGCAGCACCGCCGCCGACGCAACCATCCCCCACGTTCTCCGCTTCATATCTTCTATACACCGCAGCCACGAGAGAGGTTCCGTACCGGCCATGGCGCTCACCCTCTACGTCGACACCGCACGCTGGCGGGCGCATCAGCAGAAGGTGATCCAGCAGTTCCCCGGCATCGTCCCGGTCTGCAAGGGCAACGGCTACGGCTTCGGCCACGAGCGCCTGGCGGACGAAGTCGGCGGGTTCGGCTCCGACGTGATCGCCGTCGGCACCACCTACGAAGCCGCCCGCATGAAGGACTACTTCAGCGGCGACGTCCTCGTCCTCACGCCCTTCCGCCGCGGCGAGGAGCCCGTCCCGCTGCCCGACCGCGTCATCCGCTCGGTCTCGTCCGTCGAGGGCGTCCACGGCCTCGTCGGGGCGCGCGTCGTCATCGAGGTCATGAGCAGCATGAAGCGGCACGGTGTCAGCGAGCAGGATCTGCCGATGCTGCACGCCGCCATCGAGGACGTACGCCTCGAAGGCTTCGCCATCCACCTGCCCCTGGACCGCACCGACGGCTCCGACGCGGTCGAGGAGGTCATCGGCTGGATGGACCGGCTGCGCACCGCCCGGCTGCCGCTGCACACGATGTATGTCAGCCATCTCGCGGCGGACGAACTCGCGCGCCTTCAGCAGCAGTTCCCGCAGACCCGCTTCCGCGCCCGTATCGGTACCCGTCTCTGGCTGGGCGATCACGAGGCCACCGAGTACCGCGGCGCCGTCCTGGACGTCACACGGGTCGTCAAGGGCGACCGATTCGGCTACCGGCAGCAGAAGGCCGCCGCCGACGGCTACCTCGTGGTGGTCGCCGGAGGCACGTCACACGGCGTGGGCCTGGAGGCCCCCAAGGCGCTGCACGGCGTGATGCCGCGGGCCAAGGGTGTCGCCCGGGCCGGTCTGGCCACCGTCAACCGCAACCTCGCGCCGTTCATGTGGTCGGGCAAGCAGCGCTGGTTCGCGGAACCGCCGCACATGCAGGTCTCACTGCTGTTCATCCCGCTGGACGCGCCGGAGCCGAAGGTCGGCGAGGAGCTGGTGGCGCACCTGCGGCACACCACGACGCAGGTCGACCGCGTCGTCGACCGCTGAGTCCTGACGGCCTGTGGCTGGGAGGCCCGCAGAGGTGGCCCTGAGGGCTCCAGGGGCGCCTTTCGCGCCCCCGGGTCCCCGGGCCACCCGGTCGCCGCACCGCGACGCCGGCGGGGCGCTCAGGCCGAGCCGCCCCGCTGCGCCGCGCCCCACCGCACCTGAGTGCCCTCGTAGTGGGCCGCGTGCCGGGCGTGCCGGCGGTGGCCGAGAACCACGGCGTCCGGCGCCCCGTCGAGCACACCGCCCGAGGGGTCGTCCGAGCCGTCCCGCCGTACGGGGTCCCGTTCGGGCATCAGCACGTCCCGGATCACCACGGCGGACAGGTACAGCGTCCCGAGCAGGTGCAGCAGGATCGCGAACTGGTACCCCTCCAGGGGGAGTCCGTGGTGCTTGTCGCCGCTGGAGGTGTACGCGAGGTACATCCAGATCCCGGCGAAGTAGAGCACCTCGCAGGTCTGCCAGATCAGGAAGTCGCGCCACCGGGGCCGGGCGAGCGCCGCCAGCGGGATGAGCCACAGTACGTACTGCGGTGAGTAGACCTTGTTGACGAGGATGAAGACCGCGACGACGAGGAAGGCGAGCTGGGCGAAGCGGGGGCGGCGGGGCGCGTAGAGCGCGAGGGCGCCGATCCCGGCGCACAGCAGCAGGGTGAGCGCCGTCGCCCAGGTGTTGGCCCCCTCCAGGGGGTCTCCCGTGCGCTGGGAGATGATCAGCCAGAACGAGCCGAAGTCGACCGGCCGCTCCTGGCTGAAGGTGTAGAACTTCTGCCACCCCTCTGGCGCGAGCGCCATCACCGGCAGGTTGACCACCAGCCACGCGACGGCCGCGCCGCCCGCCGCCGACCCCCACGCGCGCAGGCGCCCCGCCCGCAGGCACAGCACGAGCAGCGGCCCGAGCAGCAGCACCGGATACAGCTTGGCGGCCGTCGCCAGCCCGATGAGGACACCGGCGGCCAGCGGCCTGCTGCGGGACCACATGAGCATCGCCGCGGCGGTGAGAGCGACCGCGAAGAGGTCCCAGTTGATGGTGGCGGTCAGGGCGAAGGCGGGGGCCAGCGCGACGAGCAGGGCGTCCCAGGGGCGCCGGCGGTGCGTACGGGTCACGCAGACGGCGATCACCGCGGTGCAGACCATCAGCATGCCGGCGTTGACCAGCCAGTAGGCCTGCTCACGCTGGACGATCGACCCGCCGCCGGGGGTGAGCCAGGAGGCCGCCTCCATGAAGAACCCGGTCAGGACCGGATACTCCAGATACTCCATGTCCCCCGGCAGCCGGTCGAGGTAGGGGGTCAGGCCGGAGGCGAACCCGCGGGCGTTGAAGAGATGCGGGATGTCGGAGTAGCAGGCATGGGTGTACTGGCTGGTGGCACCGAAGAACCAGCCGCCGCTGTAGCAGGGCAGCTTCTGCACCATGCCCAGGGCGAACATCCCGATCGCGAGGAGCGCGATCACCCGTACCGGCGTCCACCACCCGGCGCCGGGCAGCATCCGCCGCCCCGCCGGGCCGCCGATCAGCTCGCTCCCGGCCGCGGCCACCGGGTCCTCCGCTGTGGGCCGTACGGGCTGCCGGCGCCGGTCCTCGTGCACGCTCGTCATGCGCCACATATTGCCGCACGCGCGCCGACGGCGAAGCCCCCGCCCGGTCGGACCGGACGGGGGCTATGCCTACGGCGGGCGTGGCCCGCGGCGGTCACTCCCGGCGTGTGCCGGTCGGGCCGCCGAAGATTCCGCCGCTGTCGTTGCCGCCGGACGGTGGTGTCGGCGTGCCCGTGGACCCACCGTCGTCGCCACCGTTGCCGCCGTTTCCGTTGCCCCCGTTTCCGTTGCCGCCGCCACCCGGCTGGCACTCCGGGTCGAAGACGCTGCAGGTGTCCGACGGGCTCGGCGACGTGGACGGCGTCCCGCTCGGCGACTGCGTCGGCTCCTCCGAGGGCGAGGCCGTGGGCGTGTCCGACGGCGTCGGTGTCGGCGACGGGGCGCCCGGCTGGTCGACCGGCTCACCGATGGGCTCCGGCTCCGGGAAGGGGAGGTTCCGCTGTCCCTTGAGCGCCGCCTTCATGTAGTCGGTCCAGATCTCGGTCGGGATGGCACCACCGTGGATGGAGTCGAAGCCACCCGTACCGTTCATGGAGAGCAGCTTCTTGCTTCCCGGGTCGTTGCGGAACATCGCGATCGAGGTGGAGAGCTGCTTGGTGTAGCCCACGAACCACGCCGACTTGTTCTCGTCGGTGGTACCGGTCTTGCCGGCGGCGAAGCGGCCGAGTGCCTTGGCCTTCTGCGCGGTGCCGTTCTCGATGACGTTCTCCAGCACCTTGGTCACGTTGTTCGCGACGTTGTTCTGGAGAGCCTGCTTCGGCTTGGGCGCATCGAACCCTTCGTACTCCTGGCCCTCCTTCTCGACCTTGGTCACCGAGTAGGGATCGACGTGCCGGCCGGAGGTGGCGAAGGTGCCGTACGAGTCGGCCATGCGGATCGCACTCGGGGTCGACGTACCGAGGGAGTAGGACACGTTCAGCTTGTCCATGCTCTCTTCGAGGATGCCGGTGTCCATGGCGACCTGCTTGACATTGCCCAGGCCGACGTCGACGCCGAGCTGCGCGAACGGCGCGTTCACGGACTGCTCCATCGCCTTGTTCAGCGAGATGTAGCCCCAGGCGCGGTCGCTCTCGTTCTTCTGGCGGAACGGCCGGCCGCCCGGACCGGGGATGGCCTTGCCGTTGCGGTCCTTGATCACGATCCGGTCGTTGCCGTTGTACTTGCTCGTGGGCGGAACGCCCTGACCGTCGGTGTCGTACCTGCCGTACTTCATCGCCGCGGCCAGCACATACGGCTTCCAGGTCGAGCCCACCGGGACACCGGAGCTGTCCGCGTTGTTGCTGAAGTGGTTCTGGTCGTATCCCTCGCCGCCGTAGAGGGCGACGATCTTCCCGGTGCTGGGATCGACCGACGCTCCACCGAACTGCACGAACTTGTCGCGGTCGCGCTTCTTGGTGTCGAGGTACGTCTTGCGCGAGGCGTTGACGGACTTCTCGAGCAGCTCGGTCTTCTTCTTGTCGAAGGTCGTGTGGATCTGGTAGCCGCCCTTGGACAGGTCGTCCGGGCTGAGGTTCGTCTGCTTGACGACGTACTTCTGAGCCGTCTCGACGAGGTAGCCGTTCTGGCCGGACAGCCCCTTGGCCAGCTTCGGATCCTTCGGCGTCGGGAAGCCCTTGTTGAGGATCCGGCTGCGCTCCGCGGCGCTCATCCGGTCGACCTGGACCTCACGGCCGAGCGTCCAGGACCACCGCTCCTTGGCGCGCTGGGTGTTGAGCGCCTTGGTGGCGTTGTCGCCGATGCCGCCGGCCGGGTCGTAGAAGTTGGGGCCGTTGAGGACGGCGGAGAGGAAGGCGCTCTCGCTGGCGGTCAGGTCGTCGCAGTCCTTGCCGTAGTACGCCTGCGCCGCCGCCTGGATGCCGTAGGCACCACGGCCGTAGTAGGCCGTGTTCAGGTAGCCCTGGAGGATCTGGTCCTTGCTGAGTTCCGAGTCCGCCTTGATGGAGATGAAGAGTTCCTTGACCTTACGCGTGAGCGTCTGGTCCTGGGTGAGCATGGCGTTCTTCACGTACTGCTGCGTGATCGTGGAACCGCTCTGGGTGTCGCCGCCCCGTGCCATGTTGAACACGGCGCGCGCGATACCGACGGGGCTGACGCCGGAGTCCTGGTAGAACGTGGCGTTCTCGGCGGAGATCACCGCGTCCTGCATCGACTTGGGGATCGACGTGATCGGCACGACCTGCCGGTTCACGTCTCCACCGGTGGCGGCCATCTGCGAGCCGTCGGACCAGTAGAAGACGTTGCTCTGCGACTGAGCCGCCTGGCTTTCCTTGGGCACCTCGACCACGAAGGCCAGGGCCAGGCCGGCCGCGCCGATCATCAGCGCGAAGAAACCGAAGGCCGACCCGGCGATGAGCTTCCAGGACGGCACCCAGCGCCGCAATCCGGTCTTCCCGGCCCGCGGGTAGTCGATGAAACGCTTCGCCTGCGGCTCTCGTGCCATCGCACGGCGTGAGGCCGCCCTGCCGCCCGCTTCGGCGGCCGCAGCGGCACCGGCCGCCCGCCGCCTGCCGCCCCCGCCTGCTCTCTGGGCAGCACGCCGGGCTTCTGCGCGCCCGCCGTAGGGATTCGTGTCGCCGGCCGGGCCCCCGGCGGACCGGTTGGCGCCGCGCTGAGGTGCGGCTCGGCGGCCGGACGGAGGCTGCCCAGCCCCGCGCCGGGCCGCAGCGCGTCCACCGCCATGCGACTGCGGCGGCTTGCGACGGTGCTCGCTCATGGAACTGTTACTCCTCGGGCAGGCGCTAGTGCCTGAAAGCGACAGATGACTTCCGGTCCCCCCGACATGCGGACGCCGGCATTCCGGCCGGTGACCGCAGTGCACCGAAGACGAGGACGCTCCGCGGTGTCCCGTGGTTCCCGTTGGTCTGCATGGCGCACAGACTACGCACGTCCAAAACCCACCCAGCGCCCATGTTCACCCCAAATCAGGCAAGTTGATTCCTACGAATCAGTGATGTGACGCCGTTCACGGTTTCCCCTCTTGTCGCAGCCGGAGGAGCGTTCTATCGTCTGGATGTATCGAATCGATACATCACAGCGTCATAGGGCACGACAGGACCACAGGAGGCGAGGGATGAGCAGGCGCTCCGGCATCCTCGTATTCGCCGTTCTGGGCCTGCTCCGGGAGTCCCCTATGCACGGCTACGAGCTGCGGAAGCGGCTCAACACGTCCCTGGGCGTCTTCCGGGCGTTCAGTTACGGCAGCCTCTACCCCTGCCTGAAGACTCTGGTCAGCCAGGGATGGTTGATCGAGGAGCCGGGCAGTGCACCGGAGGATGCGCTCGCCGCCTCACTCGCCGGACGCCGGGCGAAGATCGTCTACCGGCTGACGGCGGAGGGGAAGGAGCACTTCGAGGAGCTGCTCGCCCAGACCGGTCCGGACGCGTATGAGGACGAGCACTTCGGCGTCCGCTTCGCCTTCTTCGGACAGACGTCGCGCGACGTACGGATGCGGGTCCTGGAGGGACGGCGCAGCAGGCTCGAGGAGCGCCTCGAGAAGATGCGCGCATCCCTGGCCCGTACCCGTGAGCGCTTGGACGACTACACCCTCGAGCTGCAACGGCACGGGATGGAGTCGGTGGAGCGCGAGGTCCGCTGGCTCAACGAGCTGATCGAGAGCGAGCGCGCGGGGCGGGATCAGCAACGGTCCGCCCCGGAATCTCAGGACCAGTCAGGGAGCACGGGCGGCCTGCCCCGGGACCGGGGTAGCGCCCGGCCGGATCCGTCCGACGACACCGCAAATTGAGTCCTGCATCCCGCAGGGCTTCGTCGAGTACAAACAGGGAGCAACCGGAATGGGTTCGGTTCGCGTAGCCATCGTCGGCGTGGGCAACTGCGCCGCCTCGCTGGTGCAGGGCGTCGAGTACTACAAGGACGCCGACCCGGACAGCCGCGTGCCCGGTCTGATGCACGTGCAGTTCGGCGACTACCACGTGCGTGACGTCGAGTTCGTGGCCGCCTTCGATGTGGACGCGAAGAAGGTCGGCCTCGACCTCGCGGACGCCATCGGTGCCAGCGAGAACAACACCATCAAGATCTGCGACGTGCCCTCCACCGGCGTCTCGGTGCAGCGCGGCCACACGCTCGACGGTCTGGGCAAGTACTACCTCGAGACCATCGAGCAGTCCGACGAGGAGCCGGTCGACGTCGTCCAGGTCCTCAAGGACAAGCAGGTCGACGTTCTGGTCTGCTACCTGCCGGTCGGCTCCGAGGACGCCGCCAAGTTCTACGCCCAGTGCGCGATCGACGCCAAGGTGGCGTTCGTCAACGCTCTGCCGGTCTTCATCGCCGGCACCAAGGAGTGGGCGGACAAGTTCACCGAGGCCGGTGTTCCGATCGTCGGCGACGACATCAAGTCGCAGGTCGGCGCCACGATCACGCACCGCGTGATGGCCAAGCTGTTCGAGGACCGGGGCGTCATCCTGGACCGTACGATGCAGCTGAACGTCGGCGGCAACATGGACTTCAAGAACATGCTCGAGCGCGAGCGCCTGGAGTCCAAGAAGATCTCCAAGACGCAGGCCGTCACCTCGCAGATCCCGGACCGCGACCTGGGCGAGAACAACGTCCACATCGGCCCGTCCGACTACGTGGCCTGGCTGGACGACCGCAAGTGGGCCTACGTCCGTCTCGAGGGCCGTGCCTTCGGCGATGTCCCGCTGAACCTGGAGTACAAGCTCGAGGTGTGGGACTCCCCCAACTCGGCCGGTGTCATCATCGACGCCCTGCGGGCCGCGAAGATCGCCAAGGACCGCGGTATCGGCGGCCCGATCCTCTCGGCGTCCTCGTACTTCATGAAGTCGCCGCCGGTGCAGTACTTCGACGACGAGGCCCGCCTGAACGTCGAGAAGTTCATCAAGGGCGAGGTCGAGCGCTGAGAGCCGTCCGGCGCATCACCTCTGGCTCGTGACCGCGGACCCC
This sequence comes from Streptomyces sp. NPDC047108, assembly GCF_040643575.1. Classification (NCBI taxonomy): domain Bacteria; kingdom Bacillati; phylum Actinomycetota; class Actinomycetes; order Kitasatosporales; family Streptomycetaceae; genus Streptomyces; species Streptomyces sp. NPDC047108. The sequence continues at coordinate 500,573 of NZ_JBEYUP010000002.1, read as the reverse complement.
TGGGCAATACGCCCGGGGGTCCGCGTGCTGTGTGAGGCTGTGCGGCATGGCTGTTCTGCGTGATCTGCGCGTACTGCTGGGACTGCGGGGCTTCCGCCAACTGCTGGCCGTCCGCATCCTGTCGCAACTCGCCGACGGCGTGTACCAGGTCGCGCTCGCCACATACGTCGTCTTCTCGCCGGAACGGGAGACCTCACCGGCCGCCATCGCCTCAGCCATGGCCGTCCTGCTGCTGCCCTACTCGCTCATCGGCCCGTTCGCGGGCGTTCTCCTCGACCGCTGGCGCCGCCGCCAGGTCCTGCTGTACGGAAACCTGCTGCGAGCCGTCCTCGCCTCCGGCACGGCGGTGCTGATCGTCGCCGCGGTGCCCGACTGGCTCTTCTACGCCTCGGCACTGTCGGTAACGGCCGTCAACCGCTTCGTCCTCGCGGGACTCTCCGCCGCCCTTCCTCGCGTCGTCGACCAGGAACGGCTCGTCATGGCCAACTCCCTCTCCCCGACGGCCGGGACGCTGGCGGCCACGGCCGGCGGCGGGCTCGCCTTTGCCGTACGGCTCGCAGGGGCGGAGTCGGACGCGGTGACCGTGCTGCTGGGGGCGGGGCTGTATCTCTGCGCCGGCCTCGCGGCGCTGCGCATGGCCCGTGAACTGCTCGGTCCTGAGCCGGAGTTGGTCCGGCCCGGCCTCCGGAAGGCACTGAAGAGCACGGCCGAGGGTCTGGCACTGGGGCTGCGGCACCTCAGCCAACGCCGTCTGGCCGCACGCGCGCTCACCGCGATGAGCCTGATGCGCTTCTGCTACGGCGCTCTGACCGTGATGGTGCTCATGCTCTGCCGCTACACCTGGTCGAAGACCGAATCGGACGGGCTCGCGCTCCTCGGCCTCGCGGTCGTGGTCTCCGGAGCGGGCTTCTTCGCCGCGGCGGTCGTCACTCCCTGGGCGATCGACCGGCTCCGCGCCGTCAGCTGGCTGGGGCCGGACGCGCGCGTGCGCTGGATCGTCGCCTGCTCCGCAGGCGCGGCCGTTCTCGAACCCGGACTGAGCCTTCTCTTCGAGCCCGGGCCGATACTGGCCGCCGCCTTCTTCCTGGCGCTCGCCACCCAGGGGGCGAAGATCGCGACGGACACCATCGTCCAGTCGTCCGTGGACGACGCCTATCGCGGCCGCATCTTCTCCCTCTACGACATGCTCTTCAATGTCGCCTTCGTGGCGGCGGCGGGCGTGGCCGCGCTGATGCTGCCCCCCGACGGGCGCTCGGCGGTTCTCGTGATCCTCATCGCCGCGATCTACGCAGCCGTCGTCGCGGTCGGCCGACCCATTCGGCCTAACCGGGAGGCCCTGTTTCACGTGAAACAGGGCTCATGAAGCGCGCAGAGCCGCTCCGGGTGTCGAGCCCTCACTGTTTCACGTGAAACGAGCCTCGGGGCCGACCGCACCGAGGGCGCGGTGCGTTCGTCCGGCACGGGGAGCCCAGCTCGCTCATGCCCACAGAGACGAGACAGGGGCTCCGTGTTGAACGGCGCCCCTGTTTCACGTGAAACACGCGACCTCGACCGGTGTCAGCTCTGCGCGGACCACCACTCCTTGAGCGCGGCCACGGCGTCATCCCGCTTCATGGGCCCGTGCTCCAGCCTCAGCTCGAGCAGATGCTTGTACGCCTGGCCGACGACCGGGCCCGGCTTCACTCCGAGGATCTGCATGATCTCGTTGCCGTCCAGGTCCGGCCGGATGGCGTCGAGCTCCTCCTGCTCCTGCAGCCGTGCGATCCGCTCCTCCAGACCGTCGTACGCCCGGGAGAGCGCCGCGGCCTTCCGCTTGTTCCGCGTCGTGCAGTCCGAGCGGGTGAGCTTGTGCAGCCGGTCGAGCAGCGGTCCAGCGTCCCGTACGTACCGGCGGACCGCGGAGTCCGTCCACTCACCCGTGCCGTAGCCGTGGAACCGCAGATGCAGCTCCACCAACCGCGAGACGTCCTTCACGAACTCGTTCGGATACTTCAGCTTGGTCAGCCGCGACTTCGTCTGCTTCGCGCCGACCACCTCGTGGTGATGGAACGAGACACGGCCATCGCTCTCGAAGCGCCGCGTCTTGGGCTTGCCGATGTCGTGCAGCAGCGCGGCCAGTCGCAGGACGAGGTCCGGCTCGCCCTCCTCCAGACCGATGGCCTGGGCCAGCACGGTCAGGGAGTGCTCGTAGACGTCCTTGTGCCGATGGTGCTCGTCCCGCTCCAGCTTCAGCGCCGGAAGTTCGGGCAGGAAGTGGTCCGCCAGCCCGGTGCCGACGAGCAGCTTCAGCCCCTTGCGCGGGTGCGGGGAGAGGATCAGCTTGTTGAACTCGTCCCGTACGCGCTCCGCGGAGACGATCCCGATGCGGTCCGACATCGCCGTCATCGCGCGCACGACCTCGGGGGCGACGTCGAAGTCCAGCTGGGCCGCGAACCGGGCGGCCCGCATCATCCGCAGCGGATCGTCCGAGAACGAGTCCTCCGGAGCGCCGGGCGTTCTCAGCACGCGTGCCGCAAGGTCCTCGAGGCCGCCGTGGGGATCGACGAACTCCTTCTCGGGCAGCGCGACGGCCATCGCATTGACGGTGAAGTCACGGCGGACGAGGTCTTCCTCGATGGAGTTGCCGTACGACACCTCGGGCTTGCGGGACGTCCTGTCGTAGGCCTCCGACCGGTAGGTCGTCACCTCGATCTGGTACTCGCGCTCCTCGCCACCGCTCTTGGTCCTGCGGATGCAGCCGACGGTGCCGAAGGCGATGCCGACCTCCCACACGCTGTCCGCCCAGGGCCGGACGATCTTCAGCACGTCCTCGGGGCGGGCATCCGTCGTAAAGTCGAGGTCGTTGCCGAGCCTACCGAGCAGTGCGTCGCGTACGGAGCCGCCGACCAGAGCAAGGGTGTGACCGGCGTCCCGGAAGCGGCGGGCGAGGTCGTCGGCGACGGGCGAGACCCGTAGCAGTTCACTCACGGCCCGGCGTTGCGCCTGGCTGAGAGGGCTCACGGGCGGAGCGGTCTGCGGGGTCTGCGGGGTCTGCGGGGTCTGGCTGTCATGGTTGGCGTTCGGCACAACAGAACAGGGTACGTGGCCCGGCTTCCCGGAGCGTCCCCCCTTCCCCGGGGCAGCGCTCAGGGGCGATCCGATCATGTGGAGCACTCCCCAGCACTTCACCTCGGCGGGTCTCGTTACCATGCGTGGACGCACATCCGGCAACTACCACTGACGACAGCGAGGGACGGGCATACGCGTGGCCGAAGCGGCACAGTTCCAGGGAACGCGATCCGCTCCCGCCCGCCAGTGGCTGCGGCGGACGGCCGCCGGGCTGCTGGGAGCTCCGCTCCTCGCCGGCCTGCTGCAGATCCCCGCCGCCGCACCCGCGCAGGCCGCGTCGAAGGTGTCCGCTTCGAGCCCGGTGGACGTCTCGATCAACTCGATGACGCCGACGACCCCGACCGACGACGACACACTCACCGTCAAGGGCACCGTCACCAACAAGGGCAAGTCCACGATCACGGATGCCCACGTCGCGCTTCGCCTCGGCCGGACGCTCGACAGCCGCAGCGCCATCGACACCGCCTCCAAGCGCACCGGGTACACCGCCGGCGCGGACGGCGAAGAGGTCCCGGGCAAGTACCAGGCCGAGATCGACAAGCTGCCCTCCGGCATCACGGAGAGCTTCAGCCTCAGCATCCCTGTCGAGGATCTCGACTTCCACGGAAACGGGATCTACCAGCTCGGCGTCTCTCTCGCCGGCCGGACGCCCGGCAGGTCCTACGACCAGGTACTCGGCATCGAGCGGACCTTCCTCCCGTGGCAGCCCCGTGCGGCCGACCGCAAGACCGACGTCAGCTACCTCTGGCCGCTGATCTCCACCTCTCACCTCACCGCTCGTACGGACTCCGACGCGGAGCAGACGCGGATGCTGCGCGACGGCTCCCTCGCGGACGAGATCGCCCCGGGCGGCCGGCTCCAGCAGATGGTCTCCCTCGGCAAGGACCTCCCCGTGACATGGGTGGTGGATCCGGACCTCCTGGCGACGGTCGACGCCATGACGAAGAACTACAAGATCGCCAACCCCGACGGTTCAGGCACCGCTGGGAAGCACCAGGCCGTCGCCAAGCAGTGGCTCAAGGACTTCCAGGAGGCGACCGAGGACCGTGAGGTCGTAGCGCTCCCGTTCGCCGACCCCGACCTCGCCTCCCTGGCGCACCGGGGCAAGGACGTCGGGGGTGCGCTGGGCCAGCTCAAGTCCGCGACCGACCTGTCCTCCAGGACCGTGGAGACGATCCTCGGCAGGAAGCCCCGTACCGACTTCGCCTGGCCCGCCGAGGGCGCCATCGACTCGTCGGTCGTGGATGTGGCCACCTCGGCAGGCGCGCACAACGTGATCACGCGCAGCGACAGCCTCAGGGAGCGGGGCGGCCTCCCGTACAGCCCCACAGCGGCCCGCCCCATCGGCCGCGGTAATACGGCGGTGGTCTCGGACGCGCGGCTCTCCACGGCTTTCCAAGGGGACCTCTCGCGTGCCGAGGACTCCACGCTCGCCGTGCAGCAGTTCCTCGCGCAGACCCTCATGGTCACCATGCAGGCGCCCGGCAAGCAGCGCAGCATCGTCGTCGCCCCGCAGCGGATGCCTTCGGCGAGCCAGGCGCGGTCGATGGCGGAGGCGATCGCCGGGCTCGAGGAGGAGCGGTGGGCGCAGCCGCAGGACCTGAGCGACGCCGCGAAGGCGAAGCCCGACCCCGGTGCGACCACGCAGGTGCCCGGCCCTGGCTCCTACCCCGGTTCGCTAAGGAAGCAGGAGCTTCCCACGGAGGCCTTCCGCGACGCTCGGACGACCCAGAACTCCCTCGACCGTTTCCAGGTGATCCTCTCCCAGCCCGACCGCGTGGTGACGCCCGTCGGCAACGCGATCATGCGGGAGACGTCCACGTCGTGGCGGGGGAACGGCCGTGGTGCCACCGACTACCGGCGATCGGTGCAGGACTACCTCACCGACCTCAGCCAGAGCATCCAGCTCGTCCAGAAGTCGACGCAGACCCTCTCCGGCCGCAGCGCCACGATCCCGGTGACCGTGCAGAACAACCTGGTCCAGGGGATCGAGGGGATGAAGCTGGTCCTCACCTCCGGCCAGCCGAACCGGCTCGAGGTCGAGCAGGAGCAGGCGATCCAGGTCGAGGGCGGGCACAGCCAGTCGGTGAAGTTCGACACCACGGCCCACGCGAACGGCACGGCCTGGGTGACCGCCCGCCTCTACACGGAGGACGGCACGCCCTACGGCGCCCCGATGACGTTCCGGGTGAAGGTCACCGAGATCACGTCCACGGTGATGCTCGTCATCGCCGGCGGTGTGCTGCTTCTCGTCCTTGCAGGCATCAGGATGTACACCCAGCGCAAGCGGGCCGCGGGCCGCGGCGGCGAGGACGGCACGGGGGCCCCCGACTCCTCGGAGTCTCCCGACTCCCCGGAGGCCGGTGGCTCCGAGGAGTCGCAGCAGGGCGAGGAGTCCGCGCAGCAGCAGGAGCACGGGGAGCCGGAGACGTCCGAGGAGCGCGAGGCGCCTGAGGATCCGGAGCAGTCCGGGAAGGCCACGGAGTCCGCAACAGGTCCCGCGCAGGAAGAACCTCCGGCCGAGGCTCCTGCGTCCCAGGAAACAGAGCCCCAGGAGCCGGGCTCCGGCCAGGGGCAGCAGGGTGACGTGACGCCGGACACCGGTCCGGAAAGCGGCGAGGCATCCGGCATGGGTGAGAAAGTGGACCGTTGAGCGATGTCATGGCCGGTCGGGCCGGGGACGATGAGGTGGGTAGCGGATGAACGCGCCGTACGACGGTGAGCGCGGCCAGCGCCCGGGCAACGACCCGGCCGGCCACGCCCCGCCGCCTCCTCCCGCGGATCCCTACGTCCAGGACGCGTACGCCCACGACCCGTACCGCGACCAGGACCCTGCCGCGCAGGACCCCGTCGCCGAGGCGCTCTACGACCGCTCTGCCCATCCGCCGCCGCCTCCGGGGACGTACCCGGACCAGCAGCCTCTCTACCAGCAGCCTCCGGCGCCCCCCAACGCCCCGGACCCGCGCCTGTGGGCCCCGACCCCGCCGCCGGAGCCCGAGGGCCCGTCCCGGCACCTGCCCTACGGCGACAACAGCGCGGCGACCCAGTACGTGGGCGTGGACGACCTGGTCGGCCACGCGGCGGCCCCGAACGAGTCCCCGGCGGCCCCTCAGGACGCCTTCGCGCACCTCTACCGAGACCAGCAGCAGCCGTACCAGGCTCCGCAGCCGCCGGTGGCCCAGCAGCCGCCGATGGCTCCGCAGCCCCCCGTGGACGAGCAGCCCCCCGTGACCCCGCCGCCGTCCCAGCCGGCCGTGCAGGCGTCCATGGAGGCGCCGCAGCCGCCCCCGGCCCCGAGCCCGGCTCCCGCCCCCGCTCCGCAGCGTTCGGGCGGACGGGCCTCGAGCATCCTCAAGTCGAGCGCCCTCATGGCGGCCGGGACGATCGTGTCCCGGCTCACCGGGTTCCTGCGCACCTTGATCATCGCCGCGGCCATCGGCGTCGGCACGCTCAACGACACGTATCAGGTCGCCAACACCCTCCCCACGATGATCTACATCCTCGTGGGCGGCGGAGCGCTCAACGCGGTCTTCATCCCCCAGCTCGTCCGCGCGATGAAGACCGACGACGACGGCGGCGAGGCCTACGCCAACCGTCTGCTGACGCTGGTCGTGGTCCTGCTCGCCGGTGTCACCACCGTCTGCGTGCTGGCGGCCCCGGTCTTCATCCGCCTGATGTCGACGAAGATCGCCTCCGACCCGGCGCAGATGGAGGTGGCGGTCGCCTTCGCCCGCTACTGCCTGCCGACCATGTTCTTCATGGGCGTCCACGTCGTGCTCGGACAGATCCTCAACGCCCGTGAACGCTTCGGGGCCATGATGTGGACCCCGGTGCTCAACAACATCGTCGTCATCGCCACGTTCGGCGCCTTCATCTGGGCCTTCGGCGGCTTCACCTCAACGGGCGTCAGCGCCGCCACGGTGACCCCCGAGGGCATCCGGCTGCTGGGCATCGGCACCCTGCTCGGCCTCACCGTGCAGGCCCTCGCGATGATCCCGTATCTGCGCGACGCCGGCTTCCGTATCCGCCCCCGCTTCGACTGGCGCGGCCACGGCCTCGGCAAGGCCGTCGGGCTCGCCAAGTGGACGTTCTTCTTCGTCCTCGCCAACCAGCTCGGCATGGTCGTCGTGACGCAGCTGGCCACCTGGGCCGGCTCGGTCGCCGAAGGCGAGGGCTACACGGGCACCGGCATCACGGCCTACAACTACGCGCTGCTGCTCTGGCAGATGCCGCAGGCCATCATCACCGTCTCGGTCATGACCGCCGTACTGCCCCGCATTTCGCGCGCGGCCCACGACCAGGACGCGGCCGCGGTGCGCGACGACATCTCGTACGGGCTCCGTACGTCCGCCGTCGCGATCGTGCCGTGCGCGTTCGCCTTCCTCGCGCTCGGCGTCCCCATGGCCACGCTGCTGTACGCGGGTTCGGGCGCAGAGGGCGCCCGCAACATCGGGTTCGTTCTGATGGCCTTCGGCCTCGGCCTGATCCCGTACTCGGTCCAGTACGTCGTCCTGCGCGGCTTCTACGCCTACGAGGACACCCGGACGCCCTTCTACAACACCGTCATCGTGGCCGCGGTCAACGCGGCGGCCTCGGGCCTGTGCTTCGTCCTCCTGCCCTCCCGGTGGGCGGTTGCGGGCATGGCCGCCTCCTACGGCCTCGCGTACGCGATCGGTGTGGGAGTGGCCTGGAGCCGGCTCCGCAAGCGCCTCGGAGGCGATCTGGACGGCGCCCACGTCCTGCGCACCTACGCGCGCCTGGCGGGTGCCAGCATCCCCGCCGCCCTCGTGGCGGGAGGCGCGGCCTACGGCATCACCCAGGCCCTCGGAAGCGGTGCCCTGGGATCGCTCGCGTCGCTGTTCGCCGGCGGAATTCTCCTCATCGGGGTTTTCTATGCCGCTGCCCGGCGTATGCGCATCGAAGAGCTGACCGCCATGGTCGGAATGGTTCGTGGCCGACTCGGCCGCTGACCGAGCACAACCATTGGCCGCCATTGTGTGTCGTGCATAGCGGCGGACTGTGGGCACAATTGTCTTTGCTGTGGTGCGAGAACGTGCAACGGATGGGGAGGCAGGAACGACGGTGGCGGAACGGAGCACGGCTGCCGTCGACGTGGCAGACAACGGCGGCGATGAGCCGCTGACCGCCCAGACGGGCAAGGCCACGGCCGACGGGGCGGACGCCCAGGACAAGACCGGCGCGGACGCGGAGACCGCCGCAGCCGACAAGGCGGGCGGCGCGAGCGAACCCAAGAACCCCGGGCCAGAGGTGGAACCCCCGGAACTGCACAGCGGACACAAACTCGCCAGACGCTACCGGCTCGAGGAATGCGTCACCCGGCTGGACGGATTCAGCAGCTGGCGTGCCATGGACGAGAAACTCCGTCGCGCGGTCGGTGTGCACATCCTTCCCGCCGAACACCCGCGGTCCCGACCGGTTCTCGCCGCAGCCCGTTCCGCCGCACTCCTCGGCGACCCGCGATTCGTGCAAGTCCTCGATGCCGTCGAGGACAACGACCTCGTCTACGTCGTGCACGAATGGCTCCCCCGCGCCACGGAACTCACCGCCGTCCTCGCTGCCGGACCTCTCGAGGCCCATGAGGCGTACCAACTCGTCAGCCAGATCTCCCAGGCGATGGCCGCGGCCCACCGTGAAGGGCTCGCGCATCTGCGGCTCACGCCCAGCTCGGTCCTGCGCACCGACTCGGGTCAGTACCGCATCCGCGGCCTCGCCGTGATGGCCGCGCTGCGGGGCCTCCGCTCCGACCACCCGCAGCGCAGCGACACCGAGGCGATCGGCGCGCTGCTGTACTCCTCGCTCACCCAGCGCTGGCCGTACGAGGAGGACGCGTACGGTCTGTCCGGCCTGCCGAAGGGCGTCGGGCTGATCCGTCCGGACCAGGTGCGTGCCGGAATCCATCGCGGCCTCGCGGACCTCGCCATGCGGGCCCTGGTGAACGACGGAGCCACCGCTTCCCGGCAGGAACAGCCCTGCACCACACCGGAGGAGCTGGCGAAGGCCGTCGCGGCGATGCCGCGCATCCGCCCGCCGGAGCCGTCGTTCGCCACGCCCGCGTACCAGCCCACGGCGTACCAGCAGGGCGCCTACCGGCAGCAGGCCAACCATGGTTCCCCTGCGGGGGCCTCCCGTCCCGTCCCGGTGCCGCCTCCGCCGCTGCAGACGCGCACCGGCCAGGTGCTCAAGTGGACGGTCGCGGCGCTGCTCATCGCTGCGCTCGGGCTCGGAAGCTGGCAACTCGCCGACACGCTCATGGACCGCGAACACCGCAACGACGACTCGGGTCCTTCCCAGTCGACGGGTGACGACGGCAAGAAGAAGCCGGCCGGAACTCCCCTCCGCATCCAGGAGGCCACCGAGTTTTCCCCGTTGGCCGCACCGACGGCCCCGGAGAAGGTCGGGGACGCCGTGGACGGCGACGCGAGCACGGCCTGGGTCACCCCCCGGTACGAGGGCTACGCCAACTTCGGCAATCTGCCCCAGCGCAAGGAGGGCAGCGGCCTGATCCTCGACCTGGGCAGCGTCAAGGACGTCTCCGGACTCGACATCCGCATGTACCGCCCCGGCCACAAGGTCGAGGTCCTCGCGGCGGACGGTTCGGCATCGGCGCCGACCTCGCTGGACGGCTTCTCCCAGCGCCTGACGAAGGACGAAAGCACCGGTCAAACTCTCCGGACTACTCTCGACAAGTCGGTGCGAACGCGATACGTACTGATCCACATCACCGAGCTCCCCTCGGACGGATCGGGTGGATTCCGCGGCGGGATCTCGGACATCAAGATCACCGGCTGACCGACCGGGATCACCGGCTGACGGACCGGACTGAGGCGAAGGGGAGGGCCCGACGGTGGACGACGCCATACGCGGCGCCGCGAGCGACCAGGACCTCCTCGCCCGCCACGTGGCGGGCGATCCCGAGGCCTTCGGGGAGATCGTCCGGCGCCATCGTGACCGGCTCTGGGCGGTCGCCCTGCGCACCCTGGGGGACCGCGAGGAGGCCGCTGACGCCGTCCAGGACGCCCTCGTGTCGGCCTACCGGGCCGCCCACACCTTCCGAGGGCAGTCGGCCGTCACCACCTGGCTCCACCGGATCACCGTCAATGCCTGCCTCGACCGGGCCCGTAAGGCATCCTCGCGGCGTACATCGCCGGTCGCGGAGACCGAGCGGCTCGAGCAGCTCCTGGAGCCTCACGAGTCCGCCGCGGCGCCCGCGGAGCGCGACGACCTGCACCGGCAGCTGATCGAAGCCTTGGCCACACTGCCCACCGAGCAGCGGGCGGCCCTGGTCCTGGTCGACATGCAGGGATACCCCGTGGCTGAGGCCGCAGATGTCCTCGGGGTCCCCACCGGCACCGTGAAGAGCCGCTGCGCGAGAGGCCGGGCCAGACTCCTCCCGATGCTGACGCATCTCCGCCCCGACGACGGGGGAAATCCGGATTCGGGCGGGAGAGGGAACCGGACGCGGGGGACGTCCGTCCCAACGGCAGGACCGAGGGACACAGATGCCGTGAAGGGCGGAGGTGGACGAGCGTGACTTCCTCGACCGGCACGGACCAGCATCCGGACGTCGCAGACATCTCCGATCTGGCCGAGGGCATTCTCCCGCCCGACCGTACGTCCGAGGTGCGGGAGCATCTCGACGGCTGTGAGCTGTGCAGGGACATCCTCGACTCGCTCGAGGAGATCCGCGGGCTCCTGGGCACACTGCCGGGCCCCGCAACAATGCCTGCCGATGTGGCACGGCGTATCGACGCGGCTCTGGCGGCGGAGGCGCTTCTGGACGCGACCGCGCCGACCGTTTCACGTGAAACCGGCCCTGCCACGACGGCGGACCCCCAAGATGCTGCGAAGCCCGACGCCGTTTCACGTGAAACGGCGACGCCCACGCGTCCGCCTCGCGCCACCGACCGTCCGCAAGGGCGTCCGCGTGCAGCCACCGGTCCGGGGCGCAAGTCCCGCGGCCGCCGCACCTGGCGTACTGCCGTCTTCGGTGCCGCGTGCGCCCTCGCGGCCATCGGGCTCGGCGGCGTCATGGTGAACGCCATCAACGACGCGGACGGTGGTTCCTCGGAGCACCCCGCTATGGCCGACCGATCCGAGGCACAGGAGAAGAGCGACCTCGCCGGGAGCGGACTCGAGCCGAAGGTTCAGCACCTACTCGATGGCGCGCACACCAGGGCGCCTTCGTCATCGAGCAGCAGGGGCATCGGACCTGAATCGAGCCCCAACAAGACGATGCGTGGAGACGACGCGATCGTGCCCTCGTGCGTGCGGGCGGGCATCGGACGCACCGATGACCCCATCGCGTCCGAGGAGATCACCTACCGCGGCACCGAGTCCTACCTCGTGCTGCTGCCCCGCCCCTCGGACTCGTCGCGCGTCGATGTCTACGTCGTGGACTCCTCGTGCACCGGAAAGTCGCCCCAGGGCTCCGGTGAGGTACTGCTCAAGGACGTGTACCAGCGCGGCTGAGCCGTGCCGAGTGTGCCGTACCACTCCGGGAATGCTGGCCCCGTAGGATCCGTTGGGTGGGATAAGAGTCCCGCTTGGATCAGCCAGCAGTCTGCAGAGACGAGGAAGACACCCGTGAGCGACGTCCGTAACGTGATCATCATCGGGTCCGGGCCGGCGGGCTACACCGCGGCGCTGTACACCGCACGTGCCTCCCTGAAGCCCCTCGTTTTCGAGGGTTCCGTCACCGCCGGCGGCGCGCTGATGAACACCACCGATGTGGAGAACTTCCCCGGCTTCCGTGACGGCATCATGGGCCCCGACCTGATGGACAACATGCGGGCCCAGTCGGAGCGCTTCGGAGCGGAGCTCGTCCCGGACGACGTCGTCGCCGTGGATCTGACTGGCGAGATCAAGACCGTTACGGACACGGCGGGTACGGTCCACCGCGCTCGCACCGTGATCGTGACCACCGGCTCGCAGCATCGCAAGCTGGGACTGCCGCGTGAGGACGAACTCTCCGGACGCGGCGTCTCCTGGTGCGCCACCTGTGACGGGTTCTTCTTCAAGGACCAGGACATCGCCGTCGTCGGCGGTGGTGACACCGCGATGGAGGAGGCCACCTTCCTCTCGCGCTTCGCCAAGTCGGTCACCGTCGTGCACCGTCGGGACGCCCTGCGCGCCTCCAAGGCAATGCAGGAGCGCGCCTTCGCCGACCCGAAGATCTCATTCGCCTGGCACAGCGAGGTCTCCGCGATCCACGGAGACCCGAAGCTTTCCGGTCTGACCCTCCGGAACACCAAGACGGGCGAGCAGTCCGAGCTTGCCGTGACGGGGCTCTTCATCGCGGTCGGACACGACCCGCGCACCGAGCTCTTCAAGGGACAGCTCGACCTCGACGCCGACGGCTACCTGAAGGTCGACGCTCCCTCGACCCGTACGAACCTCACCGGGGTCTTCGCGGCGGGGGACGTCGTGGACCACACCTACCGCCAGGCCATCACCGCGGCCGGTACGGGTTGCGCCGCGGCGCTCGACGCCGAGCGGTACCTGGCGGCTCTCACGGACTCCAAGCCCGCGGAGCCCGAGAAGGCCGCCGCCGCTCTCTGAACTCCCCTTCTCTTACGCAACAACGAACAAGGAGACCGCCATGGCCGGCGCCCTCAAGAACGTGACCGACGCATCCTTCGATGAGGATGTCCTGAAGAGCGACAAGCCCGTGCTGGTGGACTTCTGGGCAGCATGGTGCGGCCCGTGCCGCCAGATCGCCCCGTCGCTGGAGGCCATTGCCTCCGAGCACGGCGACAAGATCGAGATCGTCAAGCTCAACATCGACGAGAACCCGACGACGGCGGCCAAGTACGGCGTCATGTCGATCCCGACACTGAACGTCTACCAGAACGGCGAAGTCGCCAAGACCATCGTCGGTGCCAAGCCGAAGGCTGCGATCGAGCGCGACCTCGAGGACTTCATCGGCTGACCGCCTCGGTTTCACGTGAAACAGGCCCGCCCCTCGCAAGGGCGGGCCTGTTCGCGTCTCCGGTGCCTTCGGCAGATCCGGTGCCGTCGGCAGAGAGCGGTCGACGGGTTGTCGAAGCTAGAGGGGCCGGAGGGCCGGCTCCTTCTGCACGGCGCCCAGCAGCCGGTCCAGGGCCAGTTCGACGTCTTCCTTCCAGGAGATCGTCGTCCGCAGTTCCAGCCGTAGGCGCGGGAAGCGATGGTGTGGCCGTACGGTCTTGAACCCGACGGCCAGCAGATGCTCAGCGGGCAGGACACACGCCGGCTCCTTCCACCGGGCGTCGCCGAACGCCTCGATCGCCTTGAACCCCCGCCGCAGGAGGTCCTTGGCCACCGTCTGCACCATGACCCGCCCGAGCCCCTGCCCCTGGTATCCCGGCATGATCCAGGCCGTCATCAGCTGCACGGCATCGGCCGACACCGGACTGGTGGGAAAGGCCGTGGACCGGGGCACATAGGCCGGGGGAGCGTACAGAACGAAGCCCGCCGGCACCTCGTCGACGTAGACGACCCGACCGCAGGAGCCCCACTCCAGCAGAACCGCCGAGATCCAGGCTTCCTTCTCCAGCTCGGGGCGTCCCGCCTTTACTGCGGCTTCGCCGCTGACCGGGTCGAGTTCCCAGAAGACACAGGACCGGCAGCGCTTGGGGATGTCCGGAAGGTTGTCGAGTGTGAGCGGTACGAGCCGACGCCCCATGAAGCCTGATCCTCACTTCCATCGGCGGCCGCTCCGCGAGCGGCCGCTAGCGCTCCACGCTCCCTGATGAGGCTGCCGACGAACCCGCCGACCGCTCCCAGGCTCAATCCTGCTGCCACGAGTCCCGCACGGCTCACCGATCGCATGGCCCGTTCCTCCAAATGAGGTATCTCCACGTGGATGCGCCATACCAGAACGCATCGTACCCACGTCGCGATTGCGGCGATACTGCGGAAAAGGAAAGGGCGGGCCGTGTCCCGGTGACCTGGAGCCCGTCACGGAGCTCCACGCGTCACCATCGGCACGATGGCCCGCCCTATCGGTTCACAGGGAACCAGCGCTTCAGTCCTCGTCGTCCGCCTGCTCGGCTTCCTCCGCCAGCCCCTGCTCGAGCACCCGGCCCTCCCCGGGAGCCAGCGTGCCGAGGATCCGCTCCAGATCGTCTATTGAGGCGAACTCGACGACGATCTTTCCCTTCTTCTGGCCCAGGTCGACCTTCACCCGCGTCTCGAAGCGGTCGGACAGCCGCGAGGCCAGATCGGTGAGCGCCGGCGAGACCCGAGTGCCGGCGCGCGGTCCCTTCGCCTTCGCAGAGCTGGTCGGCCGCTTCCCCATCAGGGTGACGATCTCCTCGACCGCACGCACCGACAGCCCTTCGGCCACGATCCGGTGGGCCAGGCGATCCTGCTCCTCCGAATCCTCCACCGAAAGCAGTGCACGAGCATGCCCGGCCGAGAGCACCCCGGCAGCCACGCGGCGCTGCACGGACGGCGAGAGCTTCAGCAGCCGCAGCGTGTTGGAGACCTGAGGGCGAGAGCGCCCGATCCGGTCCGCAAGCTGGTCGTGCGTGCAGTTGAAGTCCTTGAGGAGTTGGTCGTAAGCGGCCGCCTCCTCCAGTGGGTTGAGCTGTGCCCGGTGGAGGTTCTCCAGGAGGGCATCGAGGAGAAGCTTCTCGTCGTCGGTCGCCCGGACGATCGCAGGGATCCGCTCCAGGCCGGCCTCACGGCAGGCGCGCCAGCGGCGCTCGCCCATGATGAGCTCATAGCGCTCCGCGCCGAGTTGCCGTACGACGACGGGCTGGAGAAGACCGACCTCCTGGATGGAGGTGACGAGCTCCGCGAGAGCGTCCTCGTCGAAAACCTCCCGGGGCTGGCGCGGGTTCGGGGTGATCGCATCGAGCGGCAGCTCGGCGAAGTGCGCACCCTCCGGCGGACCGGCCGTCGGTTCTACGGACGCTTCGTCCGCGACAGGAGCTTCCGTTTCACGTGAAACTCCGTTCGACGGAAGTGCGGCCACCTTGGCCGCCGCCACCCCACGCTCCGGGGCGATGGTCGGTACCGCCGTCGGCGACGTGGCACCCACGCCGATCGCCGGCGCGACCGCGCCCGAACCCTGCGGAGCGGCGGGGATCAGCGCGCCGAGACCTCGGCCCAGTCCTCTACGTCGATCACTCACTGCGTCCCCTCCGACATGCTGTGCTGGTCCTGCTGGGCGTTCTGGCCCGCCGCATGCGCGAACTGCGGGTCATAGTTCACGCCGACGCCCCTCAGCGCGATCTCGCGGGCCGCCTCGAGATACGAGAGCGAACCGCTCGAGCCCGGATCATAGGTGAGCACGGTCTGGCCGTAGCTCGGGGCCTCCGAGATTCTCACCGACCGCGGAATGCTCGTGCGCAGCACCTCATTGCCGAAGTGGCTCCGCACCTCTTCCGCCACCTGCGAGGCGAGGCGCGTCCGGCCGTCGTACATGGTCAGCAGGATCGTCGACACATGAAGCTGGGGGTTCAGATGGCCCCGCACCAGGTCGACGTTCCGGAGCAACTGGCCCAGCCCCTCCAGCGCGTAGTACTCGCACTGGATCGGGATCAGCACCTCGGCGCCGGCCACCAGGGCGTTCACCGTGAGGAGTCCCAGGGACGGCGGGCAGTCGATGAGGATGTAGTCCAGAGGCTGTTCATAGCCTTGGATGGCGCGTTGCAGCCGGCTTTCCCTCGCCACGAGCGAGACCAGTTCGATCTCAGCACCGGCCAGATCGATCGTGGCCGGGGCACAGAACAGCCCCTCCACGTCCGGGACGGGCTGGACGACCTCTGAGAGCGGCTTGCTCTCGACCAGGACGTCATAGATCGAGGGCACCTCGGCGTGGTGGTCGATCCCCAGTGCAGTAGAGGCGTTCCCCTGCGGGTCGAGGTCGATCACCAGCACGCGCGCGCCATGCAGCGCCAGCGATGCAGCCAGGTTGACGGTGGTGGTGGTCTTCCCCACCCCGCCCTTCTGGTTGGCGACCACCATCACGCGGGTCTGTTCAGGGCGTGGCAGACCCTCGCCCGCGCGGCCCAGCGCTTCCACCGCAAGCTGGGCGGCGCGGCCGATGGGGGTGTCGTCCATCGGGGGTGGCGTTTCACGTGAAACACCGTCCCCCACCGATTCGGTACGGGGACCGGGGACCGGATCGGTCATCGGTCCCGCGATGTTGGCGTCGGACCGCAAGGATTCACTCTCCTCGACATCAGGCTCGCAATGAACAGAGCCTGCCATGCTTTCGGGGTTGTGAACCAGCGCGGTCCGTTCACCTGTGGATGAATCCACATCGGTAGTACCGTCTGACGGCACAAAATCAGGGTTCCGGGACGGCAAAGCATGGTCGCGAGTCGCGGCAGCCGCGCGACCGCGGCTGATGATTCCCTGCAGTAGTGAGCGGCGTTTCACGTGAAACACGATGCATGGGCGGGCACCCTAGATCGCCGCGACACTCCGATTTGGGTAGTCTTGGCAGCTTGTATGGAGCATTGTCCCGTCTGGTAGCGCCGCTAACGACGGCGCCGAGAGCGGCCGACCCGGGCCGCCTTGGCCCTCTTGGCCGCGAAGCGCACACCGCCCGGGCTCTCACCCACCTCAACGCGGACGACAGTTGACGGCGGGTCCACTACGCCCTCGCCGACGTGGAGAATCGACGACTCGACGACACCGAGCTTGCTGAGTGCCGCACGCGCGCCCTTCAGCTCCTCTTCGGCCGTATCGCCCTTGAGCGCCAGCATTTCCCCGTACGGGCGGAGCAGCGGAACACCCCAGCCCGCGAGCCGGTCCAGGGGCGCCACCGCTCGCGCGGTCACCACATGCACCGGCGGAAGGGTGCCCAACACCTCTTCGGCCCGCCCGCGTACCACGGTGACGTGATCGAGGCCCAGCAGCTCGACGACTTCCTCCAGGAACGTCGTACGCCGCAGCAGCGGTTCAAGAAGCGTGATCCGCAGATCACGACGTACCAGAGCCAGCGGGATTCCCGGCAGACCGGCCCCGGAGCCGACATCGCACACAGAGACGCCCTCGGGCACCGCCTCGGAGAGCACGGCGCAGTTCAGCAGATGCCGCTCCCACAGCCGCGGCACCTCGCGCGGCCCGATCAGCCCACGCCGGACTCCCGCGTCGGCGAGCAACTCGGCGTACCGCACGGCCTCTGGGAGGCGCTCACCGAAAATCACCTCTGCCGCTTTGGGCGCCGGGGGGAGCTCCGCTGCCTCCGTCACGGTGACCGTCCTTCCGTACAGGCTTGTTCTGCATCGTGCATGTCCAGGCTGACAAAACGCGGCCCCGCCTGGCGATCAGGCGGGGCCGCGACACTGCGGGACCGGGTGGGTCCGGTCAGGCAGGGAGTACGACGACGCAGCGCTCGGGCTCCTCGCCCTCGGACTCGCTGCGCAGACCCGCACCGGCGACCGCGTCGTGGACCACCTTGCGCTCGAACGGCGTCATCGGCTTCAGCTTCACCGGCTCACCGGTGCCCTTGGCCTCCTCGACCGCCTTCACGCCCAGCTCGGTGAGCTCCTCGCGCTTGCGGGCCCGGAATCCGGCGACGTCCAGCATCAGGCGGCTGCGATCACCGGTCTCACGGTGCACGGCGAGACGGGTCAGCTCCTGGAGCGCCTCCAGCACCTCGCCGTCGCGCCCCACCAGTTTCTGCAGATCACGGCTGGTCGATTCGCTGATGATCGAGACCGAGGCCCGGTCGGCCTCGACGTCCATGTCGATGTCGCCGTCGAGATCCGCGATGTCCAGCAGACCCTCGAGGTAGTCGGCCGCGATCTCCCCCTCCTGCTCGAGGCGGGTGAGGGTGTCGCCACCCTCGGTGGCAGAGGTCGTGCCTTCCGTCACTGGAGGGCCTCCTTATTTCTTGGACGGGTGCTTGGGCCGCTGCGACCCCTTGCGCTGACCGGCCTTGGAACGCTCCGAGCCACCGGCCGGCTTCGGCTTGGTCTCCTGCGGCTTGTCCTGCTTCTCCAGCGACGGCTTGCCGGACGCCTCCGACGCCTCCGTGCTCTTGGCCGCCTGGCCGGAGCCGGAATGCTGGCGCTTGGCCTTGCTCTGGCGCTTCGGCTGCTGCCTGGACGCACGAGCGGCTTCCGCGGCCTTCTTGGCCTCGACCTCCGCCGGGTCCTCCTTGAGCTTGCCCTTGGCCAGCAGGCGCTCCTGGCGCTGCTTGAAGGCGACACTGCCGGGGGTGGGGTTCCGGTGGATGACGAACATCTGCTGACCCATGGTCCACACGTTGGTGGTCAGCCAGTAGACGAGGACACCGACCGGGAAGTTGATGCCGAAGACGGCGAACATGATCGGGAAGACGTACATCAGCATCTTCTGCTGCTGCATGAACGGCGTCTTCACGGTGAGGTCGACGTTCTTGGTCATCAGCTGGCGCTGCGTGTAGAACTGCGACGCCGACATCATGACGATCATGATGACCGTGACCACGCGGACATCCACCAGGGTGGCGTTCAGCGACTCGACCTTGCTGGCGCTGTCCAGGAACTTCGACGCGATCGGGGCACCGAAGATGTGGGCGCTCCGCGCGCTGTCCACCAGCTCCTGGTCCATCACACCGACGGCATGGTCACCGGCGATCTTGTTCAGCACCTGGTAGAGGGCGATGAAGAACGGCGACTGCGCCAGGATCGGGAGGCAGCTCGAGAGCGGGTTGGTACCCGACTCCCGATAGAGCTTCATCATCTCCTCGGACTGGCGCTGCTTGTCGTTCTTGTAGCGCTCCTGGATCGCCTTCATCTTCGGCTGGAGCACCTGCATGTTCCGCGTCGCCTTGATCTGCTTCACGAAGAGCGGGATCAGGCAGATTCGGATCAGCACCACCAGGGAAACGATGGACAGACCCCAGGCCCAACCGCTGTCCTCGTTGAAGACGAGGCTGTACAGCGAGTGGAACTGGACGATGATCCAGGAAACTGCGGTATAGAGAGGACCGAGGATCGTGTCCACGAATCAGACTCCTTGGGCGTTGGGCTGAGTCTCAGGCTGTCCGGCCGACGGTTCCGCGGAGCTGCCGCTCCATCGGCTCCGCAGCCGTTGGTGCCAGACCGGATGCTTCCGGGGTGGGACGTGGTCGACACCGCCGAGCGACCACGGGTTGCAGCGCAGGATGCGCCAGGCGGTCAGGGCCGTGCCCTTGATCGCGCCGTGCACGTCTATCGCTTTGTACCCGTAGTGCGAGCACGACGGGTAGTACTTGCAGACCGGCCCGAGGAGCGGGCTGATGGTCCACTGGTACAGCTTGATCAACCACAGCAGCGGGTACTTCATCGCTGCACCCTCCCGTGGGCTTCGCCATGGGTGGCCCCACCGAGCAGCCGCTGCAGCGCGCTGTCGAGGTCGCGGGCCAGCGCGTCGTGGTCCGCCTCGCCGGCACCGGGCAGCGCCCGTACGACAACCAGGCTACCTGCGGGCAGCAGGGACAGCCGATCGCGCACGATGTGCCTCAGCCGCCGCTTCACCAGGTTGCGGACGACGGCGCCGCCCACGGCCCTGCTCACGACGAAACCCGCACGTGCCGGGGGAGCGTTCTCCCCAGACGCATGCGGGTCCGTACCCCTCGTTTCCGAGGAAGGGGCGCTGCGAAGGTGGACGACGAGGAGAGGGCGCCCGGCCCTGCGTCCTCGGCGTACCGCGGCCGCAAAGTCCTCGCGCCGCCTCAGCCGATTCTCGGTAGGCAGCACTGCATGGACCTTGAGGTCTGGCTGCTCAGGCCGACAGGCGCGCGCGACCCTTGCCACGGCGGGACGCGAGAATCGCGCGACCGGCACGGGTGCGCATACGCAGCCGGAAGCCGTGGGTCTTCGCGCGACGACGGTTGTTCGGCTGGAAGGTGCGCTTGCTCACTCGGGGGCTCCAGAAATGAATCGTTGGTGGCGGGACATCGCCTGGCTGTCACCGTGCGCCCACGAGTAGCTCGCAATACGCCCGAGTGCACCGCTTCTTGATCACAAAAATGCGACCCATGCCCATCGGAGGCAGGCGGCAGCAGCCATCGACAACTCGACCTGGTTACGGTACGCGCGGCTACGCCATCCGGTCAAACCAGCAGTGCCCTGGCGACACGCCCTCTCAGGGCACCCTCGGGCGCAGCTCGCGTCCAGCACCATGGCACATTTGTACACACCCTGTGGACAACGACTTGAACCGTGCGCACCGCCCTGACTACCGTTGCTGAACTCCGTTTCCTTCCCGCCCGTCCCGAGAACCACACATTGGTGGGACCTGCCGGCGCCACCCCACACCCAGCGAGTGAGAGAGCGTGCCTTGTGGCTGATGTACCTGCCGATCTTGCCGCAGTGTGGCCACGCGTACTCGAGCAGCTCCTGAGCGAGGGGCAGGGCATCGAACCGAAGGACCAGCGCTGGCTCACGGACTGCCAGCCTCTCGTCCTCGTCGCCGGCACCGCTGTCCTCGCCGTACCCAACGAGTACGCGAAGGGCGTGCTGGAGGGCCGTCTCTCCCCGCTGATCAGCGACGCGCTGAGCCGTGAGTGCGGCCAGCCCATCCGCCTCGCGATCACCGTCAGCGCCGTCGAGACCGCCCCGACCCCGCCCGCGCCACCGCAGAGCCCGGCCCCGCAACAGCAGCCGCCTCGGTACGAGGAGCCTCCGCGCCAGGGACCGCCGCACGACCTCGAGCTCGACCGGGGCGACGACCGGGAGCGCGGCCGCGACCAGAGCCGCGACCGTGACCGTGACCGGGAGCGCGAGCCCGAGCGGGACGCGTACGACGGCTACGACCGCTACGACGCCTACGGGCGCGCCGCGGACCAGCTGCCGAACGCCCGCCCCGCCTATCCCGAGTACCAGCAGGGCCGCCCCGAGCCCGGGGCCTGGCCGCGCACACCCGGGCCCGTCGCCATGCCGGGTCCGCGCGACGACTACGGCTGGCAGCAGCAGCGGCTCGGCGGCTTCCCGGACCACGACCCGTACGGCTCGCCGCGCCCCGGCCCGCAGCAGGAGCGGCCGCAGCTCTACGAGCAGGCGCGCCCGCAGTCCCCGCAGACCGACTACCGCCCGCCGGGCGGCGACCGGTCTCCGTACGAGAGCCGGCGCCGGGACCTGCCCGAGCAGAGCGGACCCGGCGGGCGGCCCCACACGGGAGGCCCGGGACACGTGGCCCCCGGCCACGGCAACCCGGCGCACGGGAACCCCGCCCACGGTGGACCGCCGGCGCCGAGCGGTGCTCCCGGCCCGCTCGCCGCGCAGCCCGCGCCCGCGACAGGACCCGGTGAGCCGACCGCGCGCCTGAATCCGAAGTACCTCTTCGACACGTTTGTCATCGGCGCGTCCAACCGCTTCGCGCACGCCGCGGCGGTGGCCGTCGCCGAGGCGCCGGCCAAGGCGTACAACCCCCTGTTCATCTACGGGGAGTCGGGCCTGGGCAAGACCCACCTGCTGCACGCGATCGGGCACTACGCGCGCAGCCTCTACCCGGGCACCCGCGTGCGCTACGTGAGCTCGGAGGAGTTCACCAACGAGTTCATCAACTCCATCCGCGACGGCAAGGCGGACGCCTTCCGCAAGCGCTACCGCGACATGGACATCCTGCTCGTCGACGACGTCCAGTTCCTGGCGAGCAAGGAGTCGACGCAGGAGGAGTTCTTCCACACGTTCAACACGCTCCACAACGCCAACAAGCAGATCGTGCTGTCCTCGGACCGGCCGCCCAAGCAGCTGGTGACGCTCGAGGACCGGCTGCGCAACCGCTTCGAGTGGGGCCTGATCACGGACGTCCAGCCGCCTGAGCTGGAAACCCGCATCGCGATCCTGCGCAAGAAGGCCGTGCAGGAGCAGCTCAACGCACCGCCGGAGGTACTGGAGTTCATCGCGTCGCGGATCTCGCGCAACATCCGTGAGCTCGAGGGCGCCCTGATCCGGGTCACGGCCTTCGCCAGCCTCAACCGGCAGCCGGTGGACCTGGGGCTCACCGAGATCGTGCTGAAGGACCTCATCCCGGGTGGTGAGGACGCGGCTCCGGAGATCACGGCGACCGCCATCATGGCCGAGACCGCCCAGTACTTCGGACTGACGGTGGACGACCTGTGCGGCTCCTCGCGCAGCCGAGTCCTGGTGACGGCACGGCAGATCGCGATGTACCTGTGCCGCGAACTGACCGATCTGTCGCTGCCGAAGATCGGCGCGCAGTTCGGCGGCCGCGACCACACGACCGTCATGCACGCGGACCGCAAGATCCGCGCGCTGATGGCGGAGCGGCGCTCCATCTACAACCAGGTCACCGAGCTCACCAACCGCATCAAGAACGGCTGAGTCCGGCCGAGTCGGCGGGAGCCGTACGACGCATCGCCCGAGGGGGCGCTCCGGGAAGGTCCGCGGAGCGCCCCCTCGGCGTTCCCGGGCCACCGTCGTCGCTTCGTCCGTCGCTTCGTCCGTCGCTTCGTCGTTGCGGCCGCCGGTGCGCTGGGGTGTGGTCACCGTCTCGTACTGGAGGCCTCGTCGGTTCGCACTCGGCGCTCTCGTCGGTTCGCGGAGCGTCCTCGTGGGTTCCCGGAGTGCTCTCGTCCGCTCCCGGTCCGCGCGCTCGTGGCGTCCCAGGCAAGGCGACGGCGGGCTCCCGAGGCAGGGACACACCGCTCCCGGAGTCATGCACACGCCGCTTTCGGACCACCCGCTGTTCGATTCCAGCAGCGGCAGGACACCTTCTCCACAGCGTTCGGGCAGATCGACCGTCCACACCCTGGGGACCGCCGAGTTGTCCAGATCGCGTCCACAGCGAGGGGCCGCCGGATACCGTCGCAGGAGGTCAGCCGCGTGTGGAAATGTGGTCAACCTCGATCCACAGACTGTGGACGGCGGAGCGTCCCACAGAGTCCACACCCCGTTGTCCACTGCCCACCCACAGGCTAGGGCGGGTTGCCCACAGCTTCTCCACACCCTTGTCCACTGTTCGGCAACTCAACACCCGTGCTCACTGGGGCGAGTGAAAGGCGTCACACCAACGTGGCGGGTTGGGCTGGGGAGAAGCTGGGTATTCCTGGGGATGACGCTGGGGAGAACCCGCCGCGGTCTGTGCACCGCGTGTGCAGAACTTTCGCGTGTCCACAGCGCGAGCCACTTTTCCACGAGCTGCGCCCACAGGCCCCGTGGACAAAAAATCCCCTCTGACCTGCGCTGACGCGGTTATCCACGGTATCCACAAGGCCTACTACTACGACCAAGTAGATCTACCGGGAAACTCATCTGGAAACGGGGCCTGTGCACAACTCGCCTCCGGGCCGCCCGACACCCGAGCCGCCGACTTGACCCCGACGGGCACCGACTGTCGGCGGCGTACGTCAGACTGGTCTCCGGCATCGGCCCTGCCTCGGCTGGGAGACTCCGTGCCGACGAAGACGAAGAAGGCCAGCAGGGCGAGCCAGACACAGCAGGAGGCGGTTCCGGTGAAGATCCGGGTGGAGCGCGATGTACTCGCGGAGGCGGTGGCCTGGGCAGCCCGCAGTCTCCCGGCCCGTCCGCCGGTGCCCGTTCTCGCGGGCCTGCTGCTGAAGGCCGAGGACAGCAGCCTGAGCCTGTCCGGCTTCGACTACGAGGTCTCGGCCCGTGTCTCGGTGGAAGCGGATGTCGAGGAGGACGGCACCGTCCTCGTCTCCGGCCGCCTCCTCGCCGACATCTGCCGCGCACTTCCCAACAGGCCTGTGGAGATCTCGACCGACGGGGTCCGTGTCACCGTGGTCTGCGGCTCCTCGCGATTCACACTCCACACCCTTCCTGTGGAGGAGTACCCGGCCCTGCCGCAGATGCCGACCGCCACCGGCACCGTCCCCGGCGAGGTCTTCGCCGCGGCCGCCTCCCAGGTGGCCATCGCCGCCGGGCGGGACGACACCCTGCCGGTGCTCACCGGTGTCCGGATCGAGATCGAGGGCGACACCGTCACGCTCGCCGCGACCGACCGCTACCGCTTCGCCGTCCGCGAGTTCCTGTGGAAGCCGGAGACGCCGGACGTCTCCGCCGTCGCCCTGGTCCCCGCCAAGACCCTCCTCGACACCGCCAAGTCGCTGACCAGTGGTGACACGGTCAGCATCGCCCTGGCCGGCTCGGGCGCCGGCGAGGGCCTGATCGGCTTCGAGGGCGCCGGGCGCCGTACGACCACCCGGCTGCTCGAGGGCGACCTGCCCAAGTACCGCACGCTCTTCCCGACCGAGTTCAACTCCGTCGCCGTGATCGAGACCGCGCCGTTCGTCGACGCCGTCAAGCGCGTCGCGCTGGTCGCCGAGCGGAACACCCCGGTCCGGCTGAGCTTCGAGCAGGGCGTCCTCATCCTGGAGGCCGGTTCGAGCGACGACGCACAGGCTGTGGAGCGGGTCGACGCCCAGCTCGACGGCGACGACATCTCGATCGCGTTCAACCCCGGCTTCCTGCTGGAGGGTCTCAGCGCCATCGACTCCCCGGTCGCCCAGCTCTCCTTCACGACGTCCACCAAGCCCGCGCTGCTGAGCGGCAAGCCGGCGACGGACGCCGAGGCGGACGAGGCGTACAAGTACCTGATCATGCCGGTCCGACTGAGCGGCTGACCAGGCCGGATGCTCCCGGGCTCCCCGCCGTTTGAGCGCGGGGAGCCCACACCTGAGCGTCAGGGTGCGGGCGTAGGCTCGACCGCAGGTACGAACGCCAGCACTACGTCACGAAGGATCACTGATGCAGCTCGGTCTCGTCGGTCTCGGCAAGATGGGCGGCAACATGCGCGAGCGGATCCGCCGCGCAGGCCACACCGTCGTCGGTTACGACCGCAATCCGGACCTCGCCGATGTCCACAGTCTCAAGGACCTTGTGGACGCGCTCGAGGGGCCGAGGGTCGTCTGGATCATGGTCCCTGCGGGCGGACCCACTCAGTCCACGATCGACGAGCTGGCCGAGCTCCTTTCGCCGGGAGACGTCGTCGTCGACGGCGGGAACTCCCGGTGGACGGACGACGAGAAGCACGCCGAGCAGCTCGGCGCGAAGGGCATCGGCTTCGTCGACTGCGGTGTCTCCGGCGGCGTCTGGGGCCTGGAGTACGGCTACGCGCTGATGTACGGCGGTGAGTCCGAGCACATAGCCAAGGTCCAGCCGGTCTTCGACGCGCTCAAGCCCGAGGGCGACCGGGGCGCCGTCCACGCGGGCAAGGCGGGCGCGGGCCACTTCGCGAAGATGGTCCACAACGGCATCGAGTACGCGATGATGCAGGCCTTCGCCGAGGGCTGGGAGCTGCTGGAGGCCGCCGGTTCCGTCACGGACGTCCGCGAGGTCTTCCGGAGCTGGCAGGAGGGCACGGTCATCCGGTCCTGGCTGCTGGACCTGGCCGTCAATGCGCTGGACGACGACGAGCACCTCGAGAAGCTCCGCGGATTCGCCCAGGACTCCGGCGAGGGGCGCTGGACCGTCGAGGCGGCGATCGACCACGCGGTGCCGCTGCCCGCGATCACCGCGTCGCTGTTCGCCCGCTTCTCGTCCCGCCAGGACGACTCGCCGCAGATGAAGATGATCGCCGCGCTCCGGAACCAGTTCGGCGGGCACGCGGTCGAACAGGCGTAGACGCAGCAGCCGTTACGAGCATCGAGGGGAGGCCGGCGGCACAGCCCGCAACGCGCCATGCACGTATCGCATCTTTCGCTCGCCGACTTCCGCTCGTACGCGCGGGCCGAAGTCCCGCTGGAGCCAGGGGTTTCGGCCTTCGTCGGCCCCAACGGCCAGGGCAAGACCAACCTCGTCGAGGCCGTCGGCTATCTGGCGACCCTCAGCAGCCACCGCGTCTCCTCCGACACGCCGCTGGTGCGGATGGGCGCCGACCGGGCGGTCATCCGGGCCGCCGTGGTGCAGGGCGAGCGGCAGCAACTCGTCGAGCTGGAGCTGAATCCGGGCAAGGCCAACCGGGCCCGGATCAACCGCTCTTCGCCGGGCAGGCCCCGCGATGTCCTCGGCATCGTCAAGACGGTCCTCTTCGCGCCGGAGGATCTCGCCCTCGTCAAGGGGGACCCGGGTGAGCGCCGGCGGTTCCTGGACGAGCTGATCACCGCGCGCTCGCCGCGGATGGCGGGGGTCCGCTCCGACTACGAGCGCGTCCTCAAGCAGCGCAACACCCTGCTCAAGAGCGCCGCCATGGCCCGTCGCCACGGCGGCCGTTCCATGGACCTGTCCACTCTCGACGTCTGGGACCAGCACCTGGCGCGTGCCGGTGCGGAACTGCTCGCCCAGCGTCTGGACCTGATCGCCGCGCTGCAACCGCTGGCCGACAAGGCGTACGACCAACTGGCGCCCGGCGGGGGCCCGATCGCGCTCGACTACCGGAGCTCGGCGGGCGAGGGGCTCGCGGCGGCGAACAACCGCGAGGACCTGTACACGCTGCTGCTCACCGCTCTCGGTGAGGCCCGCAAGCAGGAGATCGAGCGCGGAGTGACCCTGGTCGGGCCCCACAGGGACGATCTGCTGCTGGGGCTCGGGCGGCTTCCGGCGAAGGGCTACGCCAGCCACGGGGAGTCCTGGTCGTACGCGCTGGCGCTGCGTCTGGCCTCGTACGACCTGCTGCGCGCCGAGAGCCCGTTGGCGCACGAGGGTGCCGCGTCCGGGAGCGGGCGTCGGGTGGGTGAGCCGGTGCTCGTCCTCGACGACGTCTTCGCCGAACTGGACGAGCGGCGCCGCGAGCGGCTGGCCGAACTGGTCGCGCCGGGCGAGCAGGTGCTCGTCACGGCCGCGGTCGACGACGATGTGCCCGGCCTGCTGACGGGCACCCGCTTCACGGTGGCCGACGGCACGGTGGAGCGCGCATGAGCGAGCAGCCCGCCTCCGACGGTCCGGAGCCTCGTCCACAGCCGGAGACCTCGGGTGTGGATCTGGCGCGGGTCGCGCTGCGCGCCGCCAAGGAGCAGGCCCGCGCTCGGGGTGCCGCCGCACAGCAGAAGAAGCAGGCCCGCCGCGGAGGGCTCCGCTCCGGTGCCCGCGCCGACGGCCGCGACCCGCTCCCGCTTGGCGCGGCGATCAACCGGCTCATCACCGAGCGTGGCTGGGAGACTCCGGCCGCGGTCGGCGGAGTGATGGGCCGATGGCCGCAGATCGTGGGGCCCGAGGTGGCGCAGCACTGCGAGCCGGCGAAGTACGACGAGGACGCTCGGGTGCTGACCGTGCAGTGCGATTCGACGGCGTGGGCGACCCAGCTCCGCCTGCTCGCGCCCCAGCTCGTCGCCCGTCTGAACGGTGATCTGGGCCAGGGCACGGTCAAGTTGATCAAGGTGCTGGGGCCCGGCGGACCGCAGCAGCGCTACGGCCGGCTGCGCGCTCCGGGCAGCAAGGGACCGGGCGACACCTACGGGTGACCGGGCGCACAGAAGCCGGGGGTCCCTCACGGTAGTGGAGGGTTGACAGTCGGAAGCGCTGAGTGCCGCTGTGAGCCTCCTGGGCCCCTGGGGCGCATATGGGGAGTCGGCGGACGGCGGTTCAGGGCGGCACATGCGGACTCAGGCGCCCGCAAACCCCCATTCACGTCCGCGCTACCGGTAGACTAGAGAGCAATCCCGCCCAATCGCGGAACATACCGAACGACGCAGCCGCTCCCGTATGCCCTGGAGACGGCTCGTGCTGTGCCAGAAAGGGCGCTTCGTGGCCGAGTCCGGCGATCTCAACGAGAACAACACCGCATCCACCCCAGGCAAGCCGTCGTACGACGCGAGCGCGATCACGGTCCTCGAGGGCCTGGACGCGGTGCGCAAGCGACCTGGCATGTACATCGGGTCGACGGGTGAGCGGGGCTTGCACCACCTTGTGTACGAGGTCGTCGACAACTCCGTCGACGAGGCACTGGCCGGGCACGCCGACACCATCGACGTCACGATCCTCCCCGACGGCGGGGTGCGGGTCGTGGACAACGGCCGTGGCATCCCGGTGGGCATCATCCCGTCCGAGGGGAAGCCGGCCGTCGAGGTCGTGCTGACCGTGCTCCACGCCGGCGGCAAGTTCGGAGGCGGCGGTTACGCCGTCTCCGGTGGTCTGCACGGTGTGGGTGTCTCTGTGGTCAACGCCCTGTCGAGCAAGGTGTCGGTCGAGGTCTGCACGGACGGGCACCGGTGGACGCAGGACTACAAGCTCGGTGTGCCGACGGCGCCGCTGGCGAAGAACGAAACGGTGGACATCACCGGAACTTCCGTTAGTTTCTGGGCGGATCCGGACATCTTCGAGACCACCGACTACTCCTTCGAGACGCTGTCCCGGCGCTTCCAGGAGATGGCGTTCCTCAACAAGGGCCTGACCATCTCCCTGACCGACGAGCGCCCCGACCACGTCGACGAGGACGGCAAGCCGCTCGCGGTCCGGTACTACTACGAGGGCGGCATCGTCGACTTCGTGAAGTACCTCAACTCCCGCAAGGGCGACCTCGTCCACCCCTCGGTGATCTCGATCGAGGCCGAGGACAAGGAGCGGATGCTCTCGATCGAGGTCGCGATGCAGTGGAACTCGCAGTACAGCGAGGGTGTCTACAGCTTCGCCAACACGATCCACACCCACGAGGGCGGTACGCACGAAGAGGGCTTCCGCGCCGCGCTCACGGGTCTGATCAACCGCTACGCGCGTGACAAGAAGCTGCTGCGGGAGAAGGACGACAACCTCACGGGTGAGGACATCCGCGAGGGTCTGACGGCGATCATCTCGGTCAAGCTGGGCGAGCCGCAGTTCGAGGGTCAGACGAAGACCAAGCTCGGCAACACCGAGGCGAAGACCTTCGTCCAGAAGATCGTCCACGAGCACCTCACCGACTGGCTGGACCGCAACCCCAACGAGGCCGCGGACATCATCCGCAAGGGCATCCAGGCAGCCACCGCCCGTGTCGCCGCCCGCAAGGCCCGGGACCTGACCCGCCGCAAGGGCCTGCTGGAGAGCGCGTCGCTCCCCGGCAAGCTCAGCGACTGCCAGTCCAACGACCCCTCGAAGTGCGAGATCTTCATCGTCGAGGGTGACTCCGCCGGTGGCTCGGCCAAGTCCGGCCGCAACCCGGAGTACCAGGCGATCCTCCCGATCCGCGGAAAGATCCTCAACGTCGAGAAGGCGCGCGTCGACAAGATCCTCCAGAACCAGGAGGTCCAGGCGCTGATCTCGGCGTTCGGTACCGGAGTTCACGAGGACTTCGACATCGAGAAGCTCCGCTACCACAAGATCATTCTCATGGCGGACGCCGACGTCGACGGCCAGCACATCAACACCCTCCTGCTGACCTTCCTCTTCCGCTTCATGCGACCGCTGGTGGAGGCGGGCCACGTCTACCTCTCCCGCCCGCCGCTGTACAAGATCAAGTGGGGACGTGACGACTTCGAGTACGCGTACTCGGACCGCGAGCGCGACGCCCTGCTCGAACTCGGCCGGCAGAACGGCAAGCGCATCAGGGACGACTCGATCCAGCGCTTCAAGGGTCTCGGTGAGATGAACGCCGAGGAGCTGCGCGTGACCACGATGGACACCGACCACCGCGTGCTCGGCCAGGTCTCCCTGGACGACGCCGCCCAAGCCGACGACCTCTTCTCGGTGCTGATGGGCGAGGACGTCGAGGCGCGGCGCTCGTTCATCCAGCGCAACGCCAAGGACGTCCGCTTCCTCGACATCTGAGTCGGCCTGCTTCTCCCTGGCCCGCCCGCCGCCAGGGACCGAACTTCGAAAGGACGTTGACCAGCAATGGCCGACGACACCCCTACTCCCGACATCCCCGAGACCACCATCACGCCAGAGGGCACGCCCGCGGCCGTCGAGGGTGTGGGCATGCGCGTCGAGCCCGTCGGGCTCGAGACCGAGATGCAGCGCAGCTATCTCGACTACGCGATGTCCGTCATCGTCTCGCGTGCGCTGCCCGACGTCCGTGACGGCCTCAAGCCGGTGCACCGCCGTGTGCTGTACGCGATGTACGACGGCGGCTACCGCCCCGACCGCGGCTTCTACAAGTGCGCCCGCGTCGTCGGTGACGTCATGGGTACGTACCACCCGCACGGCGACTCCTCCATCTACGACGCCCTGGTGCGCCTGGCGCAGTCGTGGTCCATGCGGATGCCGCTGGTCGACTCCAACGGCAACTTCGGCTCCCCGGGCAACGACCCGGCGGCCGCCATGCGGTACACCGAGTGCAAGATGGCTCCGCTGTCCATGGAGATGCTCCGGGACATCGACGAGGAGACCGTCGACTTCCAGGACAACTACGACGGCCGGAACCAGGAGCCGACCGTCCTGCCGGCCCGCTTCCCGAACCTGCTGATCAACGGCTCCGCCGGTATCGCGGTCGGTATGGCGACCAACATTCCGCCGCACAACCTGCGGGAGGTGGCGGCCGGCGCGCAGTGGGCCCTGGAGCACCCGAACGCCACCCACGAGGAGCTGCTCGACGCGCTGGTCGAACGGATCAAGGGCCCGGACTTCCCGACCGGCGCCCTGGTCGTGGGCCGCAAGGGGATCGAGGAGGCGTACCGCACCGGCCGCGGCTCGATCACCATGCGTGCCGTGGTGGAGGTCGAGGAGATCCAGGGACGGCAGTGCCTGGTCGTCACCGAACTCCCCTACCAGGTCAACCCGGACAACCTCGCGCAGAAGATCGCCGACCTCGTGAAGGACGGCAGGGTCGGCGGGATCGCGGACGTCCGGGACGAGACCTCCTCCCGCACGGGTCAGCGCCTGGTCATCGTGCTGAAGCGGGACGCCGTCGCCAAGGTCGTCCTCAACAACCTCTACAAGCACACCGATCTGCAGACCAACTTCGGCGCGAACATGCTCGCGCTGGTCGACGGTGTGCCGCGCACGCTGTCGCTCGACGCGTTCATCCGCCACTGGGTGACGCACCAGATCGAGGTCATCGTCCGCCGCACCAAGTTCCGGCTGCGAAAGGCCGAGGAGCGGGCCCACATCCTGCGTGGTCTGCTCAAGGCGCTGGACGCCATCGACGAGGTCATCGCGCTGATCCGGCGCAGTGAGACGGTCGACGTGGCGCGCGGCGGCCTGATGGACCTCCTGGAGATCGACGAGATCCAGGCGAACGCGATCCTGGAGATGCAGCTTCGCCGGCTGGCCGCCCTGGAGCGCCAGAAGATCGTGCAGGAGCACGACGAGCTGCAGGCGAAGATCGACGAGTACAACGCGATCCTCGCCTCGCCCGAGCGGCAGCGCGGCATCGTCAGCTCGGAGCTGGCGGCGATCGTCGAGAAGTTCGGTGACGACCGGCGCAGCAAGCTGGTGCCCTTCGAGGGCGACATGTCCATCGAGGACCTGATCGCCGAAGAGGACATCGTCGTCACCATCACGCGCGGCGGCTATGTGAAACGCACCAAGACCGAGGACTACCGCTCGCAGAAGCGCGGCGGCAAGGGCGTGCGCGGCACGAAGCTCAAGCAGGACGACATCGTCGACCACTTCTTCGTGTCGACCACCCACCACTGGCTGCTGTTCTTCACGAACAAGGGCCGGGTCTACCGGGCCAAGGCGTACGAACTCCCCGACGCGGGGCGGGACGCACGCGGTCAGCACGTGGCCAACCTGCTGGCCTTCCAGCCCGACGAGCAGATCGCCGAGATCCTTGCCATCCGCGACTACGAGGCCGCGCCCTATCTGGTCCTGGCCACCAAGTCGGGGCTGGTGAAGAAGACGTCGCTCAAGGACTACGACTCCCCGCGCTCCGGCGGCGTCATCGCCATCAACCTCCGGGAGATGGAGGACGGACGCGAGGACGAGCTGATCGGCGCGGAGCTGGTGTCGTCGGACGACGACCTGCTGCTCATCAGCAGGAAGGCCCAGTCCATCCGGTTCACGGCGTCGGACGAGGCGCTGCGCCCGATGGGGCGGGCGACCTCGGGCGTGAAGGGCATGAGTTTCCGCGAGGGCGACGAACTCCTCTCGATGAATGTCGTCCGGCCCGGTACGTTCGTCTTCACCGCCACCGACGGCGGGTACGCGAAGCGGACGAATGTCGACGAGTACCGCGTCCAGGGTCGCGGCGGCCTCGGAATCAAGGCCGCGAAGATCGTGGAGGACCGGGGTTCGCTGGTCGGCGCTCTGGTGGTCGAGGAGAACGACGAGATTCTCGCCATCACGCTGAGCGGTGGCGTGATCCGTACGCGGGTCAACGAGGTCAGGGAGACCGGCCGTGACACCATGGGTGTCCAACTGATCAACCTGGGCAAGCGCGATGCCGTCGTCGGAATCGCGAGGAACGCCGAGGCCGGTCGTGAGGCTGAAGAGGTCGAGGAACTGGCCGATGCAGCCGAGAACGCCGCGTCGGAGGCGGCCGAGGACGTCGAGTCCCCGGCCGACGAGCACGAGGAGTAGATCGTGAGTGGAGCCACGGGCGCCGGAGCGGGCGGTCGGAGACCTGAGGGGCAGCCGCCCTTGGGGTCCACGACCGTGACGGAGGGTGCCCGTGGCGGGGCCGCCGGTCCCGGCCAGTCGCAGCCGCAGCCTCAGCATGTGCAGCACCCCCAGTCCGGTGCGCAGCCGTACCACCCGCCGCAGGCGTATCCCACGCCCCCGGGCTCCACGCCCGGGCAGGGGGTACGGCGCCCGCGCACGGGGGTGCGGACGACACCGCGCACCCGTAAAGCGCGGCTGCGGGTCGCCAAGGCCGATCCCTGGTCGGTGATGAAGGTCAGCTTCCTGCTGTCCATCGCGCTGGGGATCTGCACGATCGTGGCCGTGGGCGTGCTGTGGCTGGTCATGGACGCCATGGGTGTCTTCACCACGGTCGGCGGCACCATCAGTGACGCGACCGGGTCGGACGAGGGTGGCGGATTCGACCTCCAGTCATTCCTGTCGCTCCCGCGCGTGCTCATGTTCACGTCGATCATCGCGGTGATCGACGTGGTGCTGGCGACCGCGCTCGCGACGCTCGGCGCATTCATCTACAACCTCTCGGCAGGGTTCGTCGGCGGCGTCGAGCTGACGCTCGCCGAGGACGAGTAGCGCAGCCCTGGAACCGATTTTGGGACTGTGCCCGACGTGCGCTAATCTTTCGGTGCAGCGCGGGGCTATAGCTCAGACGGTTAGAGCGCTTCCCTGATAAGGAAGAGGCCACAGGTTCAAGTCCTGTTAGCCCCACTGTGCGATCGGACCCGGATGGAGATTCTCCGCCGGGTCCGTTTTCGTGTGCGGCGTGAGGAGTTGAGCCCGGCACAGGTCACCGATCGGTATCGACCGGTGTGTATAGTCGGGCGGCAGAGGTCCCCTACGTCAAAGAAAGACGAGGTCGCGCGGTGAAGAAGCTTCTCCTGGTCGCACTGGCCGCCATCGGCGGGCTCCTCGTGTACCGCCAGATCCAGGCGGATCGCGCCGAGCAGGACCTGTGGACGGAGGCGACCGACTCCGTGCCCGCAGGTTCGGGTGTGTGACCCACCAACAGTCCTGACGGGCCCCGGCTGCGGTGCGGCCGGGGCTTCGTGCTGTTCGGGCTCGGCCCGGTCCAGCTCGGCCCGGCCGGCACTCCGGATCGACCCGCCCGGTACGCGGTTCGGCTCCTTGGGCGTGCGGTTCTCCACGCGCACGGCTCCCGGTGCGTACGGGGCCCGCGATGTTGCTGGACCGTGACAGCCATCACCTTGAGTTTGCCAGAGCAAACGAATACCTTGCATGAGCAAAGGTGATCAGTGTGGTGTGCGAGGGGGACGCAGGACATGGCACGACGGCATCGCACGACGGCTCGGGCGCTGGTGGGGGGTGCGCTCCTGGCCCTGGGCATGAGCCCGTTGCCTGCGGGAGCGGCCCCGGTCGAGGCGCAGAGCCCCCGGCAGAGCGCGCAGTTGCGCGCCGACGGGCAGAACAGCTTGGTCATGGTGCTGGACTCCTCGGGGTCGATGAAGGAGGCCGACGGCTCGGGCAGCACCCGAATCGCCTCCGCTCGTAAGGCAGTTGGAACGGTCGTGGATGCGCTGCCCGACGGATATCCCACCGGGCTGCGCGTGTACGGCGCGGACAAGCCAAAGGGGTTCGACGACACCCGGCTCGCCAGGCCCGTCGAACCGCTGGACCGCGCCGCTATCAAGCAGGCTGTCGCTGATGTGACGCCCAAGGGCGACACCCCGATCGGCCTCTCTCTCCGCAGGGCGGCGGCCGACCTCCCGGAGCCTGCGAAAGGCTCCCTCGGGCGCCGCACGATCCTGCTGATCTCGGACGGCGAGGACACCTGCGGTGCACCCCGCCCCTGCGCCGTCGCCGAGCAACTGGGCGGCAACGGAGTCGATCTGCGGATCGACACTATCGGCTTCCAGGTCCGTGGCAAGGCCCGCGACGAGCTGGAGTGCATCGCCGAGGCCGGCCACGGCTCGTACTACGACGCGCCCGATGCCGAAGCCCTCGCCCGTCAGCTCCAGCGGGCCTCACGGCTATCGGCCGACGGCTACCGCTTCAAGGGCGAGCAGATCAAGGGGGGTTCACGGGCGAGCGACGCAGCCGCTGTCGCCCCGGGGCAGTACGTGGACACCATCGGGCCCGGCGAGACACGGTGGTACGCGGCCGAACTGGACGCCAAGTCCACCGCCGACATGGCGGTGACGGCCGTCCCCCAGCCCGGAGTCAAGGTCGCATACGGCGACGGGATCGAGCTCAAGCTGACCTCCAGCAACGAGTACACCTCTTCCTGCGGCAGCGCGAACGCCCGCTTCGCCCAGGACGAAGGGGCGATGACGCTCACGACGGCCGTCAGCCGCGTGCCCTCCGCGGAAGGCGGGCAGTTCTGCGACGAACGCGGCCGCTATCTGCTTTCTCTACACCGCTCGAGCACCTCCGGTTCCGACCCGGCCCGATGGCCCGTCGAACTGCGCTACGGCACCGAACGACCGCTGAAGAAGGGCATGGTCCCCGCCCAGTCCTCGACCGAGTACGGAAAGGCCGGCAAGGACGCCGTCCCGCCCACCGGGACGCCCAGGAACGTCACCGGCGGCACCGGCTTCAACGACGCCCGCCGTCTCGACCGCGGCATCTGGCGCGACCGGTTGCTCCCTGCCCAGACCCGCTTCTACAAGGTCCACGTCGGATGGGGCCAACAGCTGCGCTACTCCGCAGATTTCGCCAACGAACCCACCGTCGCGAACGCGGGCGGCGCGAGCTCCTTCGTGGACACCGCGGTCTTCGCACCCGGCCGGTCACCGGTCACGCCGGGCGGGGAGTTCACCGCGCAGAAGCCCTACAACGGCGAGCCCATGTCCGTCGAGCACGGCACCGTTCCCGTCTCGTGGACGAACCGGTGGGAGTCGGTCCAGGCGGCCGTCCCCGTCCGCTCGGCCGGCGACTACTACATCGCCGTCTCGCTCGGCCCCGAGGCGTCGAAGATCGCGAAGAACGCGGCGATCGGCGTCGTGCTCCGCGTCGACGTCGTCGGCGACGAACGCGACGGCCCTCATCACAGGGCCCCCGTCCTCCACGACAGCGAGGAGGAGAAGGGCGAAGACGCTGCGCACGGAGACAGCGCGGCACCGGCCGGGGCAGGATGGTCCGGCGCTGTGATCGCCGCTGTGGCAGGCGGTGCCGCGGTCGTGTCGGTCGCGGTGCTGCTGCTCGTACGACGCAGGCGCGGTCCGGTTGATCCGATGACGAGGGGTGGCGCGTGATGAGGCAGCGCAGCAGGGCCCGGACGGGCCTCGCCGCAGTGGCGGCGCTGTGCGCGGTGGGGTCGATACCGGGACCAGCCCTGGCGGCGCCCGGCGACGGTCCGGCCGACCCGGCGTCCTACCGCACCGCGGACGGGGCCAAGAAGGTCGCCGGCACGGAGAGCAGCGCCGACGCGCCACCGATCAGGTCCGGCTTCTACCAGGACAGCATCGGGCCCGGCGAGAAGCTCTACTACAGCGTCACCCTGGATGCGACGTCCGGTGCCTTCGTCTCGGCCGTGGCCCTGCCGAAGCCCGGCAGCTCGGTCAAGTACGGCGACGGGATCAAGGTCAGCCTGCAGTCCACCGACAACACCGAATGCGGCGGCAACGACGCGAACTTCGGGGTGGGCGAGCAGGCCCGGCCGATCGCGGCCTATGCCACCCGGAAGATCAAGGAGGGCGGCAACTGCCAGCAGGCGGGGGCGTACTACCTCGTCATCGAGCGGACGAGCGCCGCGACTTCGGACCCGGGGAAGTGGCCGCTGGAGATCCGCTCGATGTCGGAGCCGGGGCTGAAGAGCACCGGTTCCACCGAGGCGCCCACGAGTTGGCCCTCCGCCTCCCCCACCCCGCCCACGGGGCAGGCCAGGGCCCGCAAGGGCGGCACCGGTTTCAACGACGCCCCTGCGCTCGACAAGGGCGTGTGGAAGGACCGGCTGCAGCCGGGCAGGACCCGCTTCTACCGCGTCCCCCTCGACTGGGGGCAGCAGCTCTCGGGCAGCCTCGAACTCGCCAACAGCACACCGACGCAGGAGAGCCACTACGCGCCCTCAGGGCTCACGTACGAGCTGTACAACCCCGCGCGGGGCCGGGTGGACAACGACTCCATGTCCTACAACGGTGAGCAGAAGTCCGTGACGACAGGGCCGACCGCTCCCGTCGCCTACGCCAACCGCTTCACCACCACGTCCGACGTCAACGCGATGCAGGTCGCGGGCTGGTACTACCTGGCGGTGACGCTCCACGACGAGGTCGGGAAGTTCACCAAGGGCGGCGTCCCGCTGCTCCTGCGGCTGAACATCGACGGCGCGGCGAAGCCCGGGCCGCCGTACGACGGGGACGCCGCGGCAGCCGGTTTCGGCCTCACGGATCGGGACCTGGAAGCTGCGGAGAAGGGCCAGACCGCGGCGGAGAGCGAGAAGAGCGGCACCCTCACCGTGGTTGCGGCGGCGGCGTTCGGCACCGGGACGGTGCTGGTGGTGGGGCTCGGCGTGTGGACGGTCGTCGCACGACGGCGTGCGGCGGCTCCTGCGGCCGCCGGAGCGCCGTACGGGGGCGGGCCGGTGCGGGGGGCCGGCTTCCCGCAGGGGGCGGCTCTGCCGCACCCTTCACCGGCGCCCGCGCAGCAGCACACGGGGCAGTCCCAGCCGGGGCAGCCGCAGGCCGGGCGACCTCACGGGGGCGCGCCGCAGCCGGGACAGCAGTACGACCCTCGGTACGGGCAGCCGCCCGGCTGGTGAGTCAGCTCGTGGTCAGGGCCCAGATGCCGACCGCGAAGCACATCAACGCGACGACCAGTACCGGGATCGCCACCTTCGGGGGCGGTCCCGGTCGGCGTTGGGGTACGGCGGCGCCCGGCCCCACCGCGGCGGCGGGGGACACGGGAGGGGCCACCACGGGAACCTGCGAGCCCTGAGCGGTGTATGGACGAGTAGGGGCGTGATCGTGGTGGATCGCCGCGGTCGGAGCCTGTGCCATGTCCGGCGGAGCCTGGAGGAAGGGGACGGACCGATGCGCGGAGGGCGGAGTGTGCGCCGGGGGATGGGCGGTCATGGGCCCCGAGCCGGGCATCGGGGTCGGTGTGGGCGTCGGTGGGGTGTGCGGCTGCTCGGGAAACTCGTTGCGCGGCTGGGCGGGCGGAGGGAGGTGGAAGCTGCCGGTGTCGGACATCGACGGCATGGCAGCCCCTCCCGTCCCGTCGGCACCGGAGCGGCCGCCCGCATGCGCAACGCCCGCACCCTGGGACGATCCAGGGCGGCCTGGGCCGCCTGCGTCGGGCCCCTGTGGGCCGAATCCGGCGGGCAGCGGGCCCAAGTGGTCGAAGACCTCGACCACTTCCTCCTCGAGCGTGCTGTCCGGCAGCATCTCCGCGGCCGCGGTGATCGCCTTGCGCGCCCCCGTGGCGGTGCGGAAGCGGGCCTCCGGATCCGGCTGCAGCAGTCCCGCCAGGACCTGCCACAGCGGCTCGGGGACCCCCTCAGGCGCGCCTGGCACGCCGTGCGAGACGAAGTGCTCGACCAGAGCCTGGGAGTCCGGCTTGCTGCCCGTGAGGAGATACAGCGCCACGAGACCGACCGCGAAGAGGTCGGCGGGGAAGTCCGGCTCGGCGCCCATCATTTGCTCGGGCGCGAAGTAACCGGGCGTCCCCACCACGTAGTTGGTCTCGGTGAGACGCGGCTCGCCCTTGCGCATGGAGATGCCGAAGTCGGAGAGCCGCAGGTGCGGGCGGCCGGTCCCGGTGGCCTCGAGAAGGATGTTGGCCGGCTTGATGTCCCGGTGGACCACGTCCTCGGCGTGCACGGCGGTGAGGCCGGCGAGGAGCTGATCGAGCAGAGTGCAGACGTAGCGAGGAGGCAGCGGGCCGTAGTCCCCGATGAGATGGGCGAGGGAACCGCCCCCCACCAGGTCCATCGTGAAGAGGACTTTGTCGTCGTCCGCCGCCCAGCTCGCCGGGGCCAGCACATGGGGGTGGTCGATCCGCACCGCCTGCTCGCGGACGAAGCGGAGCAGGGTGTGGGCGTCGCTCTGCTGCAGCACCTTGGCCGCCACGTAGCGCCGCCTGCGGTGGTCCCAGGAGCGCCAGACCGCCCCCACACCACCCCGCCCGATCGGGTCGATCAGCTCGTACCGACCAGCGAAGATCTCACCCATGGCCCCGTGCCCGCCCCTTGGTTGCCGGTTCCGCCCTCGTCGCTCAGCCCTGGTGCGCCTCGTAGTGGGCGATCGCCTCCGCGGTCCGCCCTGCCCCGTACACCCGGAGGAACTCTGCCAGTTCGGGCTGGGTGGCGGCGAGGGTGTCCGCGGCATCGATGATGTCGCCCGCGGCCGCGACGGACCGCAGCAGCGACTGGATCTCACGGACCACCCGGCGCACGGTCGGCGCCCCCGAGCTGGGCGTGTGCTGCGAGCCCGTGCTCAGCACGGAACCGCCGGAGGTCTTCTTGATCTCCTCCATGCGGTTGGCGGCCTCGGCTGCGCTCACGCTGCCGTCGGCGACCTGGCTCGCCAGCTCCTGGAGGGCCTGAACGCGCTGCACCACAGCGGGATTTCCGATTTTCGCGCGCTGCCCGCTCATGAGCTGCGACAGCATCGGGGCGGAGAGACCCAGCACAGCGGCCAGCCGCGCCTGGTTGAGCCCCAGGTCGTCGATGAGCCGGCGGAAGAGCGCCCCCAGGGGCTCGCCGTACCAGCTGCGTTGCAGCTCACGGGCTCTGGCGGTGGCTTCTTGCTGTGCGGCGTCCATGGCGACTCCCCTTCGCTGCTGCGAACCTCGCGCGACATCCTACGGAGCGTGATTGCCAACGGGGAGCCCCTTATCCTTTGCGAGATCTTCCGGAAGACCCGGTACTCTTGTCTGCGGCAGTCGGACGGACGCGGTTCGGGACGGCTGTATCCACCTCCCTCGGGGCCTTAGCTCAGTTGGTAGAGCGCTGTCTTTGCATGGCAGATGTCAGGGGTTCGACTCCCCTAGGCTCCACAGCGCAGAGCGCCCCCTCACCAGCGGAAACGCGGTGAGGGGGCGCTCTTCTGCAAGGGGTGTCCGGTGATGGGCCCGTACGGTGCACGGGGTCGGCGGACCACGGTTCCACCCGTACCGCCCACCCGTCACGGCACCCGCGCGAAGCACAGGTTCTCTGTGAAAAGGGTGCCGTACGTCACGGGTGCCGTGCCGGGCACGAGGTCCCCTCTCCCTGAGCCAGGGGCCCGGGGAGACGTCGGCTCAACGGCTCGGGCAGCCGACCTCAGCGCTGGTCGCGGCGCTTGCCTTCCGCCTCGGCCTGCTTCGCCTGCACCTCGGGGTCCAGAGCATCGCTGCCGTCGACGGACTGGAGCTGCCGGTCGCCGAGCTCGGTGGCGGCCGGGGGCTCGACGAGCCAGTCGGGGTTGGCCTGCTTGTCCCACCACTTCCACACGGCGATGGCTCCACCCGCCAGGGCACCGAACACCAGGAAGCGCTTGGCCACCCGGCCGCCCTGGGCACGGCGGCGGCGCTTGCGCGCCAGCCTCTCGATGTCCGCGGCGGTCACATGGTTGCGCAGGGCCGCGATCGCCGCGGCGCTGCGCGTCACGGCCTCCTCGCGTACGGGCTCGGTGGCGGCCACTGCCTGCCCGATCCGGGGCGTGGTGTAGTCCGCGGCCTTGCGGGCTGCCTTCCGGGCTCGCTTGGCGGTGCGCAGCGCAGCGGCGTCGACCTTGGGAGGCAGCGCTCCTCGTGCCTGCTTCACGCTGTGCTCCAGCCGCGGCTGGAGGTGGGCGTCGTACTGCTCGAGTGCGGTGCTACGGGCTTGCTGCGCCGCCTGGGCCACCTTGGGCGCCAGCCGTACGCGGGCCTCGTGCGCGTAGTGCGCGGCCTGGTCCCTCGCCGTACCGGCGTATGGCGCCACCACCTCCGCGGCGTGCAGCACGCTGTCCTTGGCGGTGCCGGTCGCGGCGCGCACGCTGTGATTGCGGGTCACGGAATTTCCTCCTCCTCGGTGGTGTACGTTTTTCGCCTTTCCACCCGATAAGAGATCATGCCCCTTCGTGCTTCTGTCGGCATTCGTGGACGGGCATCTGGGTCACGTTCCCCGAAAGGAGATCAACTACCGCCCCTGGGGAGCATCTCTGGACGGTGACGGGCCCTGGGGACGGTCGGACCGGTTCGTCGGGTACTCGTCGCGACTCCGTCCGTGCGAGGATCGGTGAACGTCAGTGAAAACTACGGAAGGCAGATCGTGGCTGAGCAGCTCTACGCCACCCTGAAGACCAACCAAGGCGACATCGAGATCCGGCTGCTGCCGAACCATGCGCCCAAGACGGTCAAGAACTTCGTCGAGCTTGCCGAGGGCACTCGCGAGTGGACCCACCCCGCGACCGGCAAGCGGTCCCAGGACAGGCTGTACGACGGCACGGTCTTCCACCGGGTGATCAGCGGCTTCATGATCCAGGGCGGCGACCCGCTGGGGAACGGCACCGGCGGCCCCGGTTACGAGTTCGCCGACGAGTTCCACCCGGACCTCGCGTTCAACAAGCCGTACCTGCTCGCCATGGCCAACGCGGGCCCGGGCACCAACGGCTCGCAGTTCTTCATCACGGTCGCCCCCACGGCCTGGCTGA
Source organism: Streptomyces sp. NPDC047108 (assembly GCF_040643575.1). Lineage (NCBI taxonomy): Bacteria > Bacillati > Actinomycetota > Actinomycetes > Kitasatosporales > Streptomycetaceae > Streptomyces > Streptomyces sp. NPDC047108. Next base: position 459,556 of record NZ_JBEYUP010000002.1, on the reverse strand, counting down.
CCGGCAAGCACACCATCTTCGGTGAGGTCTCGGACCCGAAGAGCCAGCAGGTCATCGACACCATCGCGGCGTCCTCCACGAACCCGCGCACCGACCGTCCGCTCCAGGACGTGGTCGTCGAGTCGGTCGTCGTCGAGACGCGCGAAGGCTGACCGCACCGGGAACCTCCCGCCCCGCCCGTCCGTATGACGGGCGGGGCGGTGTATTGCGTGGACCCGCCGGGGTGGCGCCGCAGGGGGCTGCCGCGGGTACCGCCGGTGCACTGCGCGGGCCGCCGCGCGAGCACGGTGCGCGGCATGACGGCCGCACCGGCACCGACCTGAGGGGTCGCGCGCGCACCGTCCGCCGTAAGAGCATTGCGCCGACACGGCCGCATGAGCCCGGACGGAGACGAGGACCGATGGACCAGGCGCCAGGAAACCCGGAGACGCCCGCGACCGCGGGCGGCACGCCGGGCTGCTATCGGCACCCCGACCGTCCCACCGGGATCACGTGCACGCGCTGCGAGCGGCCGATCTGCCCGGAGTGCATGGTCAGTGCGTCGGTCGGGTTCCAGTGCCCGGAGTGCGTACGCGGCGGGTCGGGCACGGGCCACACGGCGCGGGACACGCGTCCGCGCACCATCGCCGGCGGCGCCGTCACCCAGAACCCGAATCTGGTGACCAAGATCCTCATCGGGATCAATGCCGCGGTCTGGCTCGCCGTGCTCGCGGCCGGCGACCGGCTGGTCGGTGAGCTCGACCTCATCGGGCGGGCCCACACCGCGGGGACGTTCGAGCTGGTGGGCGTCGCCGAGGGTCAGTGGTACCGGTTGCTGACCGCGATGTTCCTGCACCAGCAGGTGATGCACATCGCCTTCAACATGCTGTCGCTCTGGTGGCTGGGGCCGCCGCTGGAGGCGGCGCTGGGCCGCGTCCGCTTCCTGGCGCTCTACCTGCTGTCCGGACTCGGTGGAAGCGCGCTCTCGTACCTCCTGGCGGCTCAGAACCAGCCGTCGCTGGGCGCCTCCGGAGCGGTCTTCGGCCTGCTCGGGGCGACCGCCGTGCTGATGCGGCGGATGAACTACGACATGCGCCCCGTCCTCATCCTGCTGGCGCTCAACCTGGTCTTCACCTTCACCTGGGCCAACATCGCCTGGCAGGCCCACATCGGCGGCCTGGTCGTGGGCGCGGCGGTGGCGTACGGGATGGTGCACGCGCCGCGCGAGCACCGGGCGTTGATACAGCGCGTGACGTGTGCGGTGGCGCTGCTGGCGATCGTCGCCGTGGTGTGGATCCGCACGCTCCAGCTCACCGGCTGAACCCATCGGGAGTCCGAGGCGGCCCGCGGCAGTGCCCAGTGCCCAGTGCCCAGTGCTCCGTGCTCGTCGTCGGCAGCCATGGCTCGGTGCCGTGGGCGGCGTCGGCCCGGTTGAGGCGGCCCAATTGAGGCGGTCCGGTTGAGGCGGTCCGGCCGGAATCTCTGCCGCCGGTTTCGGTGCGCGAACTCCGGGCCGTGGCTCGTCGCGCGGGGGATCCGGCCCGTTCCGAGGCGCCACGGTGGGCTCGCGCGGGACCTCACGTGGCCCCGGACGGTTTGCGCACAGGAACCATGGCGTGGGCCGAAAAGCGAGCCCAAGGCGGAACCTCACCCTCAGTTGTCCACAGCGGGTGTCTGATCTTGTGCATGCTGTGGGGAACGGGTGTCCGCTATCGCACTGACCTGCGTTTTCCCAGCAAAATCAAGGGCTGAGGGTCCCTCGTAGGACGTACCACCTGTCACACCGGCGTCAACGGCCTGAGGGTTATCCACAGATCGTCTGACCTTTTCCCCATGTGGACACGCCTGTGGATAACTCTGTGGGCAACCTCGGGGCAGGGCTTGCCTGGACACCCCTCACCTGCCGCCGGCAGGAACGCCGGACAAAGGCGGGAACACGGGGCAGGACAAGGACCGGGAAGGGACCGGACAGAGGGCAGGGCGAGCCGTACAGCCGCCGGGCAGGCGTCAGGACAGTGCCGCACGGCCTTCACAGGGATGGTCCCGCGAGCGCGCGGCACAGCGGGCCCGGGAAGGTCAGCACCGGGCGGGGAGGGCACGGCGAAAGCCCGGGAGCAGACCGGTGACCGGCCACTCCCGGGCCAGGGGCCGTGCCCCTACTTCCACTGTGTGGAGACCACGAACCCCGCTGCGATGAAGCCGAAGCCGACCACGATGTTCCAGTTGCCGAGCGCACTGATCGGCAATTCGCCGGTGGTCACGTAGAAGACGACGATCCAGGCCAGTCCGATCAGGAACATGGCCAGCATGAGCGGAGCCACCCAGCGGCGACCGCTCGATAGGTCGAGGCTCTGCTGCTTGGCAGGCGGGGGCGTGAAATCGTCCTTCTTGCGGATCCGTGACTTCGGCACGAGGGGTTCTCCTGTCGATGCGCTGCGTGACCGCGCAGAGATGCTGGGCTTTCCGTCCCTGAGGACGGTAGGTGATGGGGGGCATGTGCCTCCCACGGGCGTCAGTTAGCGTAGTGCTTCCGCGCCTTCGAAGGAGATAAGGGTACGGTGAGCAATTCTGCGGACACCCCCGCCGACCGGCCCCCACGGCGTCGTCGGCTCCGCCCGGTACGTCTTCTGACGGTCGGTGTTTTCGCGCTCGCCGGGCTCATCTTCTGGATGAGTTTCCATACGGCGCAAGGTACGAATCTGCGCACCGACGACTCGATGCTGAAGCTTTCCGATCTCATCCAGGAGCGCAGCAGAAAGAACCACGCACTCGACCGCGAAGCCGCAGCCGTCCGCGCCCAGGTCGACCGCCTCGCCCAGCGCGACAGCGGCAGCACCGCGGCCGAGGACGCCAAGCTGAAGGCCCTGGAGGAGGAGGCGGGCACCACCAGGCTGCGCGGCTCCGGTGTCACCGTCACCCTCACCGACGCGCCTCCCGGAGCCACCGCCCGTATCCCCGGTGTCCCCGAGCCGCAGCCCAACGACCTCGTCATCCACCAACAGGACCTGCAGGCCGTGGTCAACGCACTGTGGCAGGGCGGCGCCAAGGGCATCCGCGTCATGGACCAGCGGCTGATCTCCACCAGCGCGGTGCGCTGCGTCGGCAACACCCTGATCCTTCAGGGCCGCGTCTACTCGCCGCCCTACAAGGTCACCGCCGTCGGTGACGTCGACCGGCTCGAGCAGTCACTCTCGGACTCGCCGACGATCCAGAACTACATGCAATACGTCAACGCGTACGGCCTCGGCTGGAAAGTCGATACGCACAAGGCGGTGACTCTTCGCGGCTACTCCGGCACAGTGGATCTTCGCTACGCGAAGCCCGTGACCCCGTAGCGGCCGCAGGACCCGTAACACCGCAGGACCCGTGGACCCGTAGCACCCGCAGGACCCGTAACACCCGCAAGAGAGCCCGAGCAGAAGACCCGTAGCAGGACCCGAGCAGGGCGCGTGCCGCAGCACGACCGATCCGTGCGGCAGCACGACGGACGACCCGTGAAGCAGCGCGACCGAGGGGACCCGAGGGGGCGGCCTGTGTCGGTGCGGACGGCACGAGCGGTACGACTGGTCATCAGGACGTTCAGCGAACTCTGCGTCACCGTGGGGACCGTGATCGTGCTCTTCGTCGTCCACGTCCTCTTCTGGACGGGCATCGAGGCCGACCGCGCCATGAAGGGCGAGATCGACCGGCTCCAGGAGCAGTGGTCTGCGGCCCCCGCGACCGACGCGAAACCGGCCGAGGGCGACGACGGCGCACCCGTCCCCGCCCAGCGGCCGTACGAGGACGGCGAGCCGTTCGCCGTCATGCACATCCCCCGCTTCGGTTCCGGCTGGGCCAAGCCCGTCCTCGAGGGAACCGCCACCGGCACCCTCAAGAAGGGTCTCGGCCACTACGCGCGCACCGCCCGCCTCGGGGAGCGCGGGAACTTCGCGGTCGCAGGCCATCGCCGCACGTACGGGGACCCGTTCAAGGACGTCCCCGAGCTGCGCCCCGGCGACGCCGTCGTGCTGAACGACGGAACGACCTGGTTCACGTACCGGGTCGACCGCAAGCCGTACCGCACCCTGCCGAACGACACCGCGGTCATCGACCCCGTGCCCGACAAGGGCCCCTACCGTGGGCCCGGCCGCTATCTCACCCTGACCACCTGCGAGCCCGAGTGGGGCCACAGCCACCGCCTCATCGTCTGGGCCCACCTCGACTCCACCCGGCCCGTCGATCAGGGCAAGCCGGACGCATTGCGCAGCTGAGCCACGGGGCACCCCCGCAGACCTTTACTCTGGTGCTGGAATCGAGTCCGTCGTCGGCAAGTAGGGACAGCATGTACGGGTGGATCTGGCGGCATCTGCCGGGCAACACGTGGGTGCGGGCGCTGATCTCGCTCGTGCTCGTGCTGGCGATCGTCTACGTGCTGTTCCAGTACGTCTTCCCGTGGGCGGAACCGCTGCTCCCGTTCAATGACGTGACGGTCGACAACGGAGGCCGCGCAGCACGATGAGCACCGCACGCATCCTGGTCGTCGACAATTACGACAGCTTCGTCTTCAACCTCGTCCAGTACCTCTACCAGCTCGGGGCCGAGTGCGAGGTCCGGCGCAACGACGAGGTCGAACTCGCGCACGGCCAGGACGGGTTCGACGGTGTGCTGCTCTCCCCCGGTCCGGGGACGCCCGAGCAGGCCGGTGTCTGCGTCGACATGGTGCGGCACTGCGCGGAGACCGGGGTTCCGGTCTTCGGGGTCTGCCTGGGCATGCAGTCGATGGCCGTCGCGTACGGCGGCGTGGTCGACCGGGCGCCGGAGCTGCTGCACGGCAAGACCTCCGAGGTCACGCATGCCGGCGCGGGCGTCTTCCAGGGGCTGCCGTCGCCCTTCACCGCGACCCGCTACCACTCCCTCGCCCTCGAACGCGACACCGTCCCGGACGAGTTGGAGATCACGGCCTGGACGGAGAGCGGGGTCGCCATGGGGCTGCGCCACCGTGATCTCCCGGTCGAGGGCGTGCAGTTCCATCCCGAGTCGGTTCTCACCGAGTGGGGCCACCGCATGCTCGCCAACTGGCTGGTCGCCTGCGGGGACTCCGGCGCGGTCGGTCGCTCCGACGGGCTCGCGCCGGTGGTCGGCAGGGCCGGCGCGTGACCGCGCTCCGCCCCGAGCGTGACTCCGCGTCGCCGTACGGAGAGCCGTACGGCGAAGCAGGCGCGTTCGAGGCGGCGGTCGAGCGGCTCGACGACCCGCTGAACGACCCCCTGCCCGGCCAGGGACCGGCCAGCGACACTCCAGGAGTACAGAGCGGACAGGGCAGCTTCCCCTGGGTCCCTCTGCAGGACCGCGGCGAGGCGCCCGCGCCCGCCGCCGGGTACAGCCATGAGGACGGCTACGAGCCCTACGGCGGCGAGCACGCGTATCCGCGCGACGATGCCTCCTCGCGGGCGTACGGCGCCGCGCAGGAGGGCTGGCGGGGCACGGAGCAGGCCGGGGGGCAGATCTCCGGCCCCGACCCGTACACGTACGGGAGCGGCGAGCCGTACGGGACGTACGAGGGACGTGGCGGCGGGGAGCCGTTCGGGGCCGCGGAGGTCCAGGGTTCCCAGGGGACCCGGGGGGCGTACGACACCCACCGGGGCTTCGGCACATCCCAGGGGTACGAGGACGCGCCGGGCCCCCGCAGCTCCCAGGGCCTCCGCAACACCCCGGGCCTCCGCAACGCCCAGGGCCTCGACAACTCCCAGGGCAGGGACAGCGCGCAGGCGTACGACGCGACGCCGCAGGGCGCCACCGCCGACCGCATCGCGGCCATCCGCCAGGCCGCGCGTCAGGCGGTCCGGGAGGCCGCGGACCGGTCGGCCGCGGATCAGGACGACGCGGGCGCCACGGCCGTGATGCCGACGGTGTCCACGCCGCAGACCGGCTCACGCGGTGGTGGCGGTGCCCCGAGCGCCCTGCCGCGCATCGACGAGGAGACGGTCGCGCTGCGTGTCCCCGACGGCCTCGGGGGCGACGAGGCAGGCGCCTCGCCCCCGGGCGGTGGCCGTGCGGCCCGTCGCAAGGCGGCCAAGGGGAAGCGGAACGGCGGGCACCGGGCGCGCGGCCGACGCCCCGGCGACGGTGCGTCCGGCGAGGACGCTCCCGCCCCGGCCTCCCGTATGGAGGCCCGGCGTCAGGCGAAGGCGCGCAAGGACCCGCCGAGCGTGGTCGCGAGCCGTCTGGTCGGAGAGCTGTTCATCTCGATCGGCGTTCTGATGCTGCTGTTCGTGGCGTACCAGCTCTGGTACACCAACGTCCTCGCGCACGCGCAGGCGGGCGGAGCCGCGGACAGTCTGCAGCGGGGATGGGACAGCGGGGGCGACGGCGCGGAGAGCGCGGGCGCCTTCGAACCGGGACAGGGCTTCGCGATCCTCTACATCCCCAAGCTCGATGTGAAGGTCCCGATCGCCGAAGGCATCGACAAGCACAAGGTCCTGGACCGCGGCATGGCCGGCCACTACGCCAAGACCGCCATGCCATGGGAGAAGAAGGGCAACTTCTCGGTCGCGGGACATCGCAACACCCATGGTGAGCCGTTCCGTTACATCAACAAGCTCGAGCCGGGCGACAAGATCATCGTCGAGGTGAAGAACGCCTTCTACACGTACGAGATGGCGAACATCCTTCCCCAGACGCCGCCGTCGAACGTGTCCGTGATCGACCCGGTGCCCAATGGATCCGGATTCACCAAGCCCGGCCGCTACCTCACGCTGACGACCTGCACCCCTGAATTCACCAGCACGTATCGAATGATCGTGTGGGGGAAGATGGTCGACGAGCGACCGCGCAGCGAGGGCAAACCCGCCGAACTGTCCGGCGGCTAGCCCGAGTCCGCACCCGGCCGGACCGCCGACCGGCCCGGCAGCCCCCCATCGGCACAGAGATCACGAAACATCGAAACGGAGCACGACGCGGTGGCAGCGACCCAGCACGCACAGGACACCGAGGCGCATCCACCGCAGCGCCGCCCCCGCAAGGGGCGCCGGATCGCGGCCGTCGTCAGCGTCTTCGGCGAGCTCCTCATCACGACGGGCCTGGTGCTCGGCCTCTTCGTCGCCTACTCGCTGTGGTGGACGAACGTCCTGGCGGACCGCGACGCCGCGGCGAAGTCCAGCGAGGTGCGTGACCGCTGGGCCGCGCGCGGGCCCGGCGAGCTGGACACCAAGGACGGCATCGGCTTCCTGCACGTCCCCGCGATGAGGAACGGCGAGGTGCTGGTCACCAAGGGGACGGACGCCAAGGAGCTCAACCACGGCGTGGCCGGGTATTACACCAAGCCCGTGAAGGCCGCGATGCCGTGGGGGAAGAAGGGCAACTTCGCCCTCGCCGCGCACCGCGACGGACACGGCGCGAAGTTCCACAACATCGACAAGCTCGAGAAGGGTGACGCGGTCGTCTTCGAAACGCGCGACACCTGGTACGTCTACAAGGTCTACGAGACGCTGCCCGAGACCTCGAAGTACAACGTCGACGTGCTCGACGCCACCCCGAAGGAGTCCGGCAAGAAGAAGGCCGGCCGTTACCTCACGCTCACGACCTGCACGCCGGTCTACACCTCGAAGTACCGGTACATCGTCTGGGCCGAGCTGGAGCGTACGGAGAAGGTCGACGCGGACCGCACCCCGCCCGAGGAACTGCGCTGACGCACGCGTCTCGGTCCGGCATCCGGGGAGGCGGCTGCTCCTGACCGTCGAGCGGCCGGGGCCCGTACCCCAGTGGGGCGGGACGGTTCGTACCCTCGCGTCCGGGACAGCCCGTACACCTCGCGTCCGGACGCCCGTACACCCCGCGTGCGGGACCGCGTCCCCGTCCCACGCCCCCAAACGGCAACGGCGAAGGCCCCGCCCCACATCAGTGGGAGCAGGGCCTTCGCCGTACGTACCGGACGGGCGCCGGGGCGTCACTCCTCTGTGGCCGCGCCCTGCTGGCCTCCGAAGAAGCCGCCGTCGTCACCGCCGTTGCCGTTCCCGCCCGCCGTCGTGAGGTTCACGGCCGTGCCCGGGGGCACCTGCTGACCGGCGGCCGGGGTGGACACGAGCACCGTCGCGTTGTCGTCCTGCGGACCGGAGATCTGGCCGACCGTGAGCCCGGCTTCCTCGATCGCCTTGCGGGCGTCCTTGAGCTTCTGGCCCTGCAGCTGCGGGACCTGCGACTGCTCTGCCGCCTTGGCCACGGTCAGGGTGACCTTCGTGCCCTGCTCCTGCTGGGAGTTGCCCGCCGGGTCCTGCGCGACGACCGTGCCTGCGGCGACGTCGCCCCGCTCCTCCTCGGTCTTCCCGACCTCGAAGCCGAGCTGCTCGAGCTGGGTCTTCGCCTGCTCGAACGGCTGGTTGGTGACGTCCGGGACGGCGACGGTCTCCTTCTCCTTGGCGACCGTGAGCGTGATCGTGGCCGTCTTGGCCCGCTTCGTGCCCGCAGTCGGGCTCTGGTCGATCACGGTGCCCGGCGTGCGGTCGGACTCGACCCGCTTTGCCTGGATCCGGTCCTCGTCGAAGCCCTTCTGGACCAGCTCTTCCTTCGCGTCCTCGAGCTGGATGCCCTGGACGTCCGGAACGGAGATCTGCTCGGGACCCGAGCACAGGGTGACCGTGACGGTGTCGTCCTTCGCGATCTTCGCGCCCGCGGCCGGGTCCTGCTTGGTGATCTGGTTCTTCTTCTGGTCCTCGCAGGGGATGGGGTTGCCATCGTCCTGGACCACGAAGCCGCCGCTCTCGCCCTGCTGCTTGGCGTCCTTCAGCGTGTCACCGACGAAGTTCGGGACCTCGACGTCACCGGCGGCGCCGGCGCCTCCGAAAAGTTCCTTGCCGATGAAGATCGCGCCGACCAGCACCAGTATGCCCGCGACGACCAGGAGCACGGTCGAGGTGTTGCTCTTCTTCTGCTGGCCGCCACGGCGGCCCGGGGGCCGCTCGTCGTAGCCGAAGCCGCCGTCGTCGTCGCGCATGGGCGGGAGCATCGAGGTCTGGCCGCCCGGGTCCTGCGCGCGCAGGGCCGTCGTCGGCTGGTCGTCGCCGTACGCGCCGTAGCCGACGGCGCCCAGCGCGGCCGTGGCCGCCACCGGCTGCCGCCCGTCGAGCGCGGCCTCGATGTCGGCGCGCATCTCGTCGGCGGACTGGTAGCGGTACTCGGGGTCCTTCACCAGCGCCTTGAGGACGATGGCGTCCATCGCCGGGGAGATCTCGGGGTCGTACACGCTCGGCGCCTGCGGGTCCTCCCGGACGTGCTGGTACGCGACCGCGACCGGGGAGTCGCCCACGAAGGGCGGCCGCACCGTCAGCAGCTCGTACAGCAGGCAGCCCGTGGAGTACAGGTCGGAGCGTGCGTCGACCTGCTCGCCCTTGGCCTGCTCGGGCGAGAGGTACTGGGCCGTGCCGATGACCGCCGCGGTCTGCGTCATGGTCATCCCGGAGTCGCCCATCGCGCGGGCGATGCCGAAGTCCATGACCTTGACTTGACCGGTGCGCGTCAGCATGACGTTGGCCGGCTTGATGTCGCGGTGAACGATCCCGGCCCGGTGGGAGTACTCCAGGGCCTGGAGGATGCCGATGGTCATCTCCAGGGACCGCTCGGGCAGCAGCTTTCTCCCGGAGTGCAGCAGCTCACGCAGGGTGGAACCGTCCACGTACTCCATCACGATGTACGGAATGGAGACGTTGTCGACGTAGTCCTCGCCGGTGTCGTAGACAGCGACGATCGACGGGTGGTTGAGCGAGGCGGCCGACTGGGCCTCCCGGCGGAACCGGGCCTGGAACGACGGATCGCGGGCGAGGTCCACCCGGAGCGTCTTCACAGCAACGGTGCGACCGAGGCGCGTGTCATGCGCGAGGTACACCTCGGCCATGCCACCGCGGCCGAGCACCGAGCCCAGCTCGTACCGGCCGCCGAGGCGACGCGGCTCTTCCATGTCTTCTCCAGCCCTCTTCCGTCATTCCCACGCACCGGTGGGGTCCGGCGGTGTGCTGCTCGGCATACCGTACCCGGCACGCCGTAGTGGACCCGGCCTGCTCCTCTCACCTGATACGAGACCGGTACTGTCCCGTGGGCAGTTCCGGCCCGGAGTGTGACCGGGCTCACTTCTCGCTGTCGATGACCGCCTCCATGACGTTCTTGGCGATCGGGGCGGCCAGGCCGCCGCCGGAGATGTCGTCGCGGTTGGCGCTGCCGTCCTCCACCACGACGGCGACGGCGACCGGGGTTCCGCTGTCGGTCTTCGCGTATGAGATGAACCACGCGTAAGGCAGCTCACTGTTGTCCACACCGTGCTGGGCCGTACCCGTCTTGCCACCCACCGTGACACCGGGGATCTTTGCCTTGCTGCCGGTGCCGCCCTGGTCCTCGACGACGGTCTCCATCATCTCCTGGAGCTTCTGGGCGTTCTCCGGCTGGAGCGGCTGGCTCATCGGCTCGGGCTTGTGCTGCTCGACCACGTTGAGGTTCGGCGCCCGGAGCTGCTCCACCATGTACGGCTCCATCAGCTTGCCGTCGTTGGCGATGGCCGAGGCGACCATGGCCATCTGGAGCGGGGTGGCCGCCGTGTTGAACTGCCCGATGGAGGAGAGGGCGTTGCCGGGCCGGTCCATCTTGGTGTCGTAGACGCTGGCGTTGGAGCGGGTCGGAGTGAAGATCTCCTTGTTGAAGCCGAACTTCTCGGCCTGCTCCACCATCTTGTCCCGGCCGACGTTGTCGCCGATCTTGGCGAAGACCGTGTTGCAGGACACCTTGAGCGCGTTGCGCAGGGTCGCGTCCTTGCAGGGGATGTTGCCTTCGTTCTTCAGGTTCGTGGAGCTGAGCGGGAGCTTGTACGGCAGCGGCGACTTGGTCGGCTCGTCGATGTCCGTGTAGAGCCCGTTCTCCAGGGCCGCGGCCGCCGTGACCACCTTGAAGGTCGAGCCGGGCGGGTACGTCTCGCGCAGCGCCCGGTTGGTCATCGGCTTGTCCTTGTCGGCGAGGAGAGCCTTGTAGTTCTCCCCGTCCTTCTCGGTCATGCCGGCGATCTTCGACGGGTCGTAGCTGGGCGCGCTGGCCAGGGCGAGGATCGCGCCGTTCTCCGGGTTGATCGCCGCGACGGCGCCCTTACGGCCCTTCAGACCGGCGTAAGCAGCCTTCTGCGCCTTGGAGTTGAGGGTGGTGACGACATCGCCGCCCGTCTTCTCCTTGCCGGTGAGCATGTCGATGGTGCGGTTGAAGAAGAGCCGGTCGTCGTCGCCGGTGAGTATCCCGTCGTTCAGCTTCTCCAGGAAGTTGGCGTCGTAGACCTGCGAGGCGTAGCCGGTGACGGGGGCCCACATGGGGCCGTCCTTGTACGTGCGCTTGTACTTGAAGTCCCCGGTGTCCGTCTCCTTGGAGCCGGTGATCGGGTCGCCGTCGACGATGATGTTGCCGCGCGGCTGGCTGTACCGGGCGATGTCGACCCGGCGGTTGTGCTCGTCTTCCTTGAGCTCGTCTGCCTGGACGAACTGAACCCAGTTCACGCGGATCAGCAGGGCGAGGACGAGCAGGCCGCAGAAGATCGCGACCCTGCGGAGAGGCTTGTTCACGGTCGGACCACCTGGGTCATCTCGGCGTCGGTGGACGGGGCCGGGGCCGGGGCGGGGCGCCGCGCGGTGTCGCTGATGCGCAGCAGGATCGCGACGAGCGCCCAGTTGGCGACGACGGACGAACCGCCCTGCGCCAGGAACGGCATCGTCATACCGGTCAGCGGGATCAGCGCGGTCACGCCGCCCGCGACGACGAAGATCTGGAGGGCGAAGGCGCCGGAGAGGCCGACGGCGAGCAGCTTGCCGAAGGGGTCACGGGCGGCCAGGGCGGTGCGGATGCCGCGCTCGATGAGGAGCCCGTAGAGGAGGACGATCGCCATCATCCCCGTCAGGCCCAGCTCTTCGCCGACCGTGGCGAGGATGTAGTCGCTCTTCGCGCCGAGACCGCCGATGAGCCGGGAGAAGCCCTGGCCGAGGCCCGAGCCGAGGATCCCGCCCGAGCCGAAGGAGTACATCACCTGCGCGGTCTCGGTCACGGCGCCGTTGACGGTGGCCAGGGGGTTCAGCCAGTTGTCGACGCGGGCCCCGACATGGCTGTTGAAGGAGGCCACGAAGACCGCGCCGCCGGCGGAGAGCAGCAGACCGAAGACGATCCAGCTCGTCCGCTCGGTGGCGACGTAGAGCATGACGACGAAGAGGCCGAAGAACAGCAGCGAGGTACCGAGGTCGGTCTCGAAGACCAGGATCATCAGGCTGATCGCCCAGATCACGAGGATCGGTCCGAGGTCACGGCCGCGTGGGAGGTACATGCCCATGAAGCGGCGGCTGGCGAGCGCGAGTGCGTCCCGTTTGACCATCAGGTATCCGGCGAAGAACACGGTGATGATGATCTTCGCGAACTCGCCTGGCTGGATGGACCCGACGCCGGGGATGACGATCCAGATCTTGGCGCCGTTGACGGCCGGGAAGAACATCGGCAGGGCGAGCAGCACGAGCGCCGCGGCCATCGAGATGTAGGTGTAGCGCTGCAGGACGCGGTGGTCCTTGAGGAAGACCAGCACGGCGAGGAACAGCGCGATGCCGAGGGTGGACCACATGAGCTGCCCCGGCGCCTTCGGTCCGCCCAGGATCTCGGTGGTGATCGACTTCTCCTGGTCGAGTCTCCAGATCAGCACCAGCCCGAGGCCGTTCAGCAGCGTCGCGACGGGCAGCATCAGCGGGTCCGCGTACGGGGCGAACTTGCGCACCATCAGGTGCGCGACGCCCGCGAGGAGACCGAGCCCGAGCCCGTAGCCGAGCATGCCCGTGGGGAGGCTCCCGCCCTTCGCCAGGCCGACGTTGGCGTAGGCGAAGACGGGGATCAGCACCGCGAAGATCAGCAGGGCGAGTTCGGTGTTCCGCCTGCTCGGCGCTCCCACGGAGCTGATGGTGGTCGTGTTGCTGCTACTGCTCATGGCTTGGGCGGCCCCCTGCTTCTACTGGGTGCTATCGCACTGCTTGGCCAGTTGCTTCTCTTCCTCCGACAGCGTGGGGCCGGGCGTCGGAGTTCCACTGGCGTTCGGGCTCGGGGTCTCGGCCGTGCGCGTGGCGGGCGTACCGCCCTGGGTCCCGCCGGCCTCGCCCTGCTGCTGGCCGGGCTTGGCCTGCTGGTCCTCGGCCTTCTCGCGCTGCTCGGCCTGCTCCTTGGCGGCCTTGGCCTGCTCGGAGCGCTTCTGGCACGCACTCGCCTGCTTGCCGAGATCGGCGACCTTGTCCTCGGCCTGGCCGAGGCTGCCGACCGCGATGGTCTCCTCGACCTGCTTCCGCTGGTAGGCGGGGAGGTACTTGAGTTCGATCTCGGGGTGGTCCTTGTGCACCTCGTTGAGGCTGATCCAGGCCAGATCCTGGCTGATGCCCTGGTAGAGGGCGAGGTGCTTGCCCTTGGCGCCGACGTAGTACTGGGTCTGCGTCCAGCGGTAGCCGCCGTAGCCCGCGGCGGCGAGGAGGCCCAGCGCGAGCGTGATGATCAGGCTCCGCTTCAGCCACTTGCCGCGGCGGCCCGGCTTGATGAAGTCGTCGTCGGTGTACGCGCCGTAGCCGCCGTCGCCGAGGCCCGCGATGCCCGGGTCGCCGCTGCCGGGCGGGCCGAAGCCGCCCGCGGAGGCGCCGGGGCCCTGCTGCGGTACGCCGCGGCCCAGACCCGCCGCACGGCCCGCCGGGGTCTGCATCGCGCCGTTGTCGTTGAGGTGGTGCGGGTTCTCCGCGACCGCGCCGACGACGAGCGGGGTGTCGTTGAGCTGCCCGGCGAGGGTGTCGCTGTCGTCGACGTCGAGGACGTCGGCGACGATGCACGTGATGTTGTCGGGACCGCCGCCGCGCAGCGCGAGCTGGATGAGCTCCTGCACGGTCTCGTGCGGGCCCTGGTAGCTGGCGAGGGTGTCCTCGAGGGTCTGGTGGCTCACGACGCCCGAGAGGCCGTCGGAGCAGATGAGGTAGCGGTCACCGGCCCGGACCTCGCGGATGGAGAGGTCGGGCTCGACGTGGTCGCCGCTGCCGAGCGCTCGCATCAGCAGCGAGCGTTGCGGGTGCGTGGTCGCTTCCTCCTCGGTGATCCGGCCCTCGTCCACCAGCCGCTGCACCCAGGTGTGGTCCTGGGTGATCTGGGTGAGGACGCCGTCACGCAGGAGGTACGCGCGGGAGTCGCCGACGTGGACCAGGCCCAGGCGCTGGCCCGTCCACAGGAGGGCGGTGAGCGTGGTGCCCATGCCCTCGAGCTGGGGGTCCTCGTCGACCATGACGCGCAACTGGTCGTTGGCGCGCTGCACGGCCGTGCCGAGCGAGGTGAGGATGTCCGAACCCGGCACGTCGTCGTCGAGCTGCACGAGGGTGGAGATCACCTCGGAGCTGGCGACCTCGCCGGCGGCCTGGCCGCCCATGCCGTCGGCGATGGCGAGGAGGCGGGGGCCGGCGTAGCCGGAGTCCTCGTTGCCCTCGCGGATCATGCCTTTGTGCGATCCGGCGGCGAAGCGCAGTGACAGACTCATGCGCACCTCGCCGGTCGGCTCGGGGTACATCCGCACGGTGCCCACCCTCCGGTCGGGAGCGCGCTCACGTCTGCCGCGCCGACCGTCGGCAGGGCTGCCGACGCGGCCGTGGCCCGCTCGCTCCGCTCGCTCATTCTCGTACTACTTCCGCAGCTCGATAACGGTCTTGCCGATACGAATCGGCGCGCCCAGCGGAATCGGGGTCGGGGTGGTGAGTCGGGTCCGGTCGAGGTACGTGCCGTTGGTGGACCCGAGATCCTCCACGATCCATTGGCCGTCACGATCCGGGTAGATCCTGGCATGCCTGCTGGACGCGTAGTCGTCGTCCAGCACGATCGTCGAGTCGTGTGCCCGGCCGAGGGAGATGGTCTGGCCCTGGAGGGCCACCGTGGTGCCGGTGAGGCTGCCCTCGGACACCACGAGCTTGGTCGGCGCACCACGGCGCTGGCGTCCTCCGCCGCGGCCGCCGGACGGGGCGCGCTGCTGCGGCGGCTGCTGTTGCTGCCGCCCGCCGGACGGGCGGGCCTGGCCCTCGGCACGTCGGGCCGCGCGCTGGGTGACGCGCGTGCCGAACAGATCGCTGCGGATGACCTGTACGGCCACGATGACGAACAGCCACAGTACGGCGAGAAAGCCCAGCCGCATGACCGTCAGGGTCAGCTCTGACATTGCCCCCGCTTCACCCTTCGGCTTGCCGGAAAACGATGGTGGTGCTGCCCACGACGATCCGCGAGCCGTCGCGGAGCGTAGCGCGGGTCGTGTGCTGCCCGTCCACCACGATGCCGTTGGTGGAACCCAGATCCTGGATCGTCGAGGGCGTACCGGTCCGGATCTCGCAGTGCCGGCGGGAGACGCCGGGGTCGTCGATCCGCACATCGGCCTCGGTGCTGCGCCCGAGGACCAAGGTCGGACGGGAGATCTGGTGGCGTGTGCCGTTGATCTCGATCCAGCGGCGGGTCTGCGAGCCCGGCATCGGGCCCGCGCCGGGCATCCGCGTCACGGGTGCGGGACCGCCGGGCCGGGCCGCGGGCGGGGGCGACGACGGCATGGGCGGTGCGCCGGCCGGCTGCGCGGAGCGGCCGCCGTACGGGGCGGCCGCGGCCGGGCGCCGGCCCTGCTGGGCCTGGGACTCGCTCGAGGCGAGGGTGCGGCTGCGCACGCGGTACAGCCCGGTGTCGAGGTCGTCCGCCTTCTCCAGGTGCACCTTGATCGGGCCCATGAAGGTGTAGCGCTGCTGTTTCGCGTAGTCACGCACCATGCCCGACAGCTCGTCGCCGAGCTGGCCCGAGTACGGACTCAGGCGCTCATGGTCGGGCGTGCTCAGCTCGACGATGAAGTCGTTGGGCACGACGGTGCGGTCGCGGTTCCAGATGGTCGCGTTGTTGTCGCACTCCCGCTGGAGTGCTCCCGCGATCTCGACGGGCTGCACCTCGGACTTGAACACCTTGGCGAAGGTGCCGTTCACGAGACCCTCGAGACGCTGCTCGAAGCGCTTCATTACTCCCACCGGGCACCTCCTTCCCTGCTGGGCTCGCCGAAATCGTCCTGGTACTGCTTACTGATCGTATCCACGAGCGGCAAACACGAGTGGTTCCACTTCACGCCCCCGCCGTCGAGTGTCGCCCCTCACAGGTCTGATCCTGGTGGGCCACACCGGATGGTAGAGGCCATCCCTGGAACAGTGTCCCGCAACCGTGACGGTGCCCGGCCCCGCGGGGCGCGCGGCAGCACGTGCACGCGCCCCGCGGGGCCTGCACATACGCGCCCCATGGGGCCTGGGAATAGGCGTGTGAATCCACCCTCGCCAGCGTGCTAACCTTCTGGATGTCGGAAGGCGCCCCTACGGGACACGGACTCACCGTCCGCGAAATGTGAGGAAGCCTGACGGCAACACCCATGCGCGGGTGGCGGAATAGGCAGACGCGCTGGATTCAGGTTCCAGTGCCCGAAAGGGCGTGGGGGTTCAACTCCCCCCTCGCGCACCATGAGAACCGATGAACGGGTCTCTGCCAGTGACGAAAGTCCTGGTGGGGGCCCGTTTCTCGTGCGTGGCATAGATCTCCCCGCCCTGATGGGCATGTTCACGCCCGGCAGGACCCGGCGGTGAGTCATCTCACGGCAGGAGCCCGCCTCTTGGGGTGGTGGTGTTGTGACGGCTGTGGCGTGACCGGTCGGCTGGTGCGGGGCGGGCGACACCTGGCGCAGCGTCGTGGCCCGGGGCTGTCGCGGGTCTCCGGGCGCTGGTGCGGGTGGGTGCCGACACCGTCCCGTCGGTGGACGTCAACCGGGACGGCCGTCTCGCAACCCTGAACCTCTCCGCCTGTCAAGGGAGTTGGCCCGCATCCCGAGCGGCCGGCCGCTGCGGCGCCGCTCACCGCATCACGCAGGCACCGGCTCGCTGTCCCGGAAGAGGTCCCACAGGAGCACGGTGGGGTCGAGCCCGCTGCTCACCATGGCCTGCATGACAGCGTCGCTGAGCGCGATCAGGGACAGATAGCCGTGCGCGGCGCGTACCCCGTGCATGAGGCCGATGATGCTGTAGAGCGTCGGGACCTCGCACGAGCTCACTCCCCTCAGATCGAGGCGGAGGCGCCGGTGGCCCGTACTGCAGCGGTAGATCACTTCGTTACGCAGCGTCTGCATGGTCCATACGCTGAGTTCCCCGCTCAGGGTGAGCGTCAGCGCCTCGTCGTCGCTGATCGAGGGCAGCGGGGCGATGCCGAGGTCTGGGGGTTGGGCCACCCGTGATCGCCTCCCACCGCATGCCAGATGCTGCAGGTAATACGAGCGTAGATCCGGTCGGCGCCGGGCTTCAACAGCACGCGCACGACCGGATCCGGCCCCTTCGGCTCCGGTCCTCAGAGCTCCTGCGCGGGCCAGTCCAGCAGCCGTGCGCCGATGACCGCGGTCTGCAGCGTGTAGCGGTGCACGGGGTCGCCCGGGTCGGCGCCCGTCAGCCGCCGGATGCGATCGAGCCGGTAGGTCATCGCCCGCACGCTGAGCGAGAGTTGGCGCGCCGCCTCCGCGGCCACGCAGCCGGTGTCGAAGTAGACCGTCAGGGTGTCCAGCAGAGGCTGCGCCCCTCCGCGGGCCTGCCGGAGGGGCCCGAGCACGCTGCGCACGAGATCGGCCATGGCCTGCCGGTCCCGGGTGAGCACGGGGTAGACCAAGAGGTCCGCGGCGTGGAGCACCGGGTCCTCCAGGCCCATGCGATGGGCCAGGTCGAGGGCGTTCAGGGCTTCCTCGTACGAGTGGACGACGCCGCCGGCGCCGGGCTGGGCGCGGCCGATGGCGACCCGGACGCCGTCCGCCGCCGCGTACGCCTGCTTGGCGAAGAAGGTCAGCACGTCGGACTGGTCGGCCGGTGCGATGCAGATCAACCGGTCGTCCTTCGTGGTGAGCAGGATGTGGCGGTCACCGAAGCGGGCGACGAGCGAGGACTCGACCCGGCGGGTCAGCGGTGATCCGTCGTCGAACGGTTCCGTGCCCTCGGCGGCGGCGACCGTGTGGGCGTGGGAGAGGAGGAGTCCGAAGCGTTCGGCGCGCTCGGCGAGCCGCCCGAGGTCGCTGCGTCCGTACAGCAGGTCGTCGACGAACTCCCGCCGCGCGGCCTCCTCCTGGCGTACGGCCTGGCGCTGGGCGCGCTCGTGGCCCTCGGCGAAGGCGTCGACGGCCTGCTCGACGGCGTCGAGGACGTGCTCGGCAGCGGAGGGGGCGAGCCCGGCGGCGACCGACCGGGCCGCGGTGAGGTGGGCGCGCACCAGCGCCCGCAGGCCGATGCCCACCTCGGCCGCGCGCTCCCCCTGGCCGCGCAGGGCCTCCAGTTCGTCGCGTGTGAGCCTGCGTCCCGTGGCGCAGGCGGCGGCGAGGATCTCGGCGTACCCCGCGAGGTGGTCCTCGGGTACCGGCCGGTCCGCCATGGGTGCTCCTGCCTCCTGCTTCCTGCTCCTGCCGTGCGGCGTATGCGTGTCTCGCATGTGTGCCGTTGACGGTCCTGGGGTGCCCGTCCGTGCGGCGTGCCGCGGCGGCTCACCGGCATCAAGGATACGTAAAGATTGCCGGTCCACGGCAATGCGTACGCAGAGTGCGGGCTGCCACGATGCGGAGCACCGGACGCGGCGGATGACCGACTGCCGCAGGCCGGAAACCGGAGTGCCGCCGTCGGCTGTTCCGGAGCACCGGGCGTATTTCAGGGCGCCGGGCGGGCTGGGCGCGCCGGGCGGTTCGGGTGCCGTCAGGACAAGGGGGAGGGGAAGAGGCGATGACGGAGGTACTGGAGACCGCCGTGGGCTTCCCCACGGTTCCGTTCACCTCGGCGCTCGTCGTGGTCACCGGATTCTGGTTCCTGGTCCTGCTCGGATTCGCCGACCGGAACGACTTCGACGCCGACCTCGATGCCGCCGCGCTCGGCCTGGGCGGAGTGCCGGTCTCGGTGTCGGCCTCGGTGCTGATCGCCCTCGGCTGGGTCCTCAGCCTCTCCGGCTCGGTACTGCTGACCGAGGAGATCCCACGGGGGCTGCTGTTCCATCTGCTCCAGTTCGCCCTGCTGTTGGGGGCGCTCCTGGTGTCGTGGCGTGTCACGCGGGTCCTCGTACGGCCCCTGGCCAGGCTGCTTCCCTGCGAACGGGCGCCGGCCCGGCGCGACGTGGCCGGGACGGCCCGCCCTTCAGAGGGCGGCGCCGCCGGGACCGTCGAGCGCACGGCGCAGCCGCCTTCATGAACCGCCGGGCACGACACCGCGGGGAGGGGCCGGCCGCATGCGGGGAGGCGGTCGGGGGGTGCGGAGCCGCCGTACGGGGGTCGTCGGCTCCGCACCCTCGCCGTCTTCCGGCCCTTCCCGCACGTCGTACGGAGTGCCGGGCGCGTACGGACGAGCCGCGGTCCTGGGTGCTCCACGAGGCTCCTCCCTCCGCTCCCGCGCGACTTTCGTCGCATACGGGTGCGACGAAGGGGAGTGTGCAAAAAGGCCGGTGCTGCCTACCGTGTGCCGCGTGAACGGGAGCGAGAAGGCGCGGGCCGTATGGAAGCGCCTGGTCGTACCGGCGGACTGGCCGGCGCGGCGGATCATCGGCGAAATCGTCCTGTCCCTGGTCCTGGCGCTGTGCGCGGCAGGGCTGGAGGCCCTCGTGGGCAGTGGCCCACTGCAACTGACGGTCACCTCGGTGGCGGTGGGCCTGCTGTCGCCGCTGCGCCGCATCTTCCCGGCGACCGTCCTGGTCCTCACGGGCGCGGCAGCGGGTCCGCTGAGCGGGTTCCTGGCCCTGCTGATCGCGTCCGGCTGGTCGGCGGGGCGCGGCATTCCCGCGCGGGGGAGGGCGATCGGCGCGTTCAGCGCGGCCCTGGTGCTGAACGTGGTGCTCAGCGTGTACGAGGAGTCCGACTACCTGCCGCCGGTGGCGACAGCGATCTTCTCGACGGTCATCTTCCTGGCCACGACCGTCGTCCCGGGTCTGGCGAGCCGCTACTGGAGGCAGCGGCGCAGGCTGCTGCACACGCTCCAGCAGCACAACGCCCAACTCCTCCGCGAGCGCGCGATGATCGCCGGGCAGGCGCGGATGCGTGAACGGCAGCGGATCGCGCAGGACATGCACGACAGCCTCGGCCATCAGCTCGCGCTGATCGCCGTGCACACCGGTGCCCTGGAGGTGGACCCCGAGCTGACCGAACGGCAGCGCGAGGCGGTGGGGGTGCTGCGCAACGCGTCGGTGGCCGCGATGCACGAACTGCGCGCGGTGGTCGGCATCCTCAGGGACGGTACGGAGGCGCCCTCTCCTGTGGAGGGCGCGCAGCCCGCGTCCCGCGCGGCCTCGGGCATCGAGGGGCTGGTCGAGACCTCGCGTGCGGCCGGTGCCGAGGTGGGGCTCGATGTGTCGGGCGACCCGCGGCCGTTGGCGCCGGCGTCCGATCACGCCGCGTACCGCATAGCGCAGGAAGGTCTCACGAACGCTCACAAGTACGCGTCCGGGGCGCGCATCACGGTCGCCCTGCGGTACGAGCCCGACTCCCTCGTGGTGGAGGTCGCCAACGGGCCGGTGCCGGTCCCCGCGGGCGGCAAGGGCGGCGTACGGAACGACGCGGCGGTGGGCGGCGGCCAGGGACTGGTCGGGCTGAGTGAACGGGCCCGGCTGATCGGCGGCATGGTGCACGCGGGGCCGACACCGGGCGGCGGCTTCCGCGTCGCCGGTGTCCTCCCGTACGGGCCCGACGGTGCCGGGGGACGCGGTCCCGGTGGCGCGCACGGTCCCGGGGCGAACGGTGCCGCGCAGGGGGCCTGGGGTGAGGGGATGGTCCCTCAGGGCACCGTTCCGGCCGGTGCCGGTCCGTACGGGGACGCCGGGGTCGACTTCTGGCCTGAGGGAGGGGCGATCCGGAGCGGGGGCGCCCCGTATCCCGTCGGCACGTTCCTCGACGGGACGGTCAGGAGGCCGGGGACCAGACGCTACGGGGCCGTGGCGTTCGGCTGCGTCGTGCTCGCGTTCACCGTCGTGGCCCTGGGTGCGGTGGCGGTGTGGGGGACCGTCACCTTCCTGGAGGAGGCAAGCAAGGGCATGATCGAGCCGGAGCTCTACCGGTCGATCGAGGTCGGTGACCGGGAGTCCGTGGTGCGGAACGCTCTCCCCGAGGGCAGCTCGCTGATGACCAGCGGTCTGGGCAACCAGGGGCCCGCCCGCCCCAAGGGCGCGACCTGCCTCACCATGATGTCGACGGAGATTTCGGACGACCCGAACACCGAACCGGTCTTCCGCTTCTGCTTCCGGGACGGAAAGCTGATCCAGAAGCGGTCGTACGTGGCCAAGATCTAGACGGACGGTGAGCAGATCCCGTCAGGAGCGCACCGGCTCGGGCGGGTGGGAAACGGGTGGAGAGCAGTGATCACGGGTGGAGAGCAGTGATCCGGGTCCTCGTCGCGGATGACGAGCCGCTGATCCGCGCGGGCATCAGGATGATCCTCACCTCGGCCGACGACATCGACGTGGTCGCGGAGGCGGGGAACGGCCGGGAGGCGCTCGAACTGGCCCGGGCCCACACCGTCGACGTGGTCCTCCTCGACATCCAGATGCCCGTGATGGACGGGCTCTCCGCGCTCGCCGAGCTGAGCCGGGTCGCGCCGGGGGCCAGGGCGCTCGTGCTCACGACGTTCGGCGAGCGGGAGAACGTCCTTCGGGCGCTGAGCAGTGGTGGCGCCGGTTTCCTGCTGAAGGACTCGGCACCGGCCGAACTGATCAGCGCCGTACGGGCGGCGGCCGGAGGGGACGCCTACCTCTCGCCGGGAGCCACGCGGCACGTCGTCGACTCGCTCGCGTCGGGACGCGAGGCGAAGCGGGGCGAGGAGGCGCGCCGCCGCCTGGAAGCGCTGACCGAGCGGGAACTCGAGGTCCTGGCGCTGCTGGGCGAAGGGCTGTCCAACGCCGACGCGGGTGAGCGGATCCACATGAGCGAGGCGACGGTCAAGACGTACGTGAGCCGGATCCTGGCGAAGCTCGAGTGCGACAACCGGGTGCAGGCGGCGCTCCTGGCGCGGGACGCCGGGCTCGGGGTGTAGCTCCCCGGCCCGGCGTCACGGGCCGGGTCCGGTGGAACCCGGCGCCCCGGTCGTCGTGGTCCTCGGCCGGGTCCTCGGTCGGGTCCTCGGCCGTTGTGGTCCTCGGCCGTCATCTGCCGAGTACTTGAGGGCCCTTGAGGGTCCGCCGGTTCAGGCGGCCAGGCGGGCGGCGAGCGCCTTGGCCTTCTCCGCGGCGTCCGTGTGCGCCTTGTTGCGCGAGGCGTCGGAGAGGTCGATCAGGTCCGCCATCGCGGGGTTCGTCCGGGCCAGGGTCAGCTCCGGCACGATGAAGTCGACGTCGAGGCCGAGCATGCCGTTCAGCGCCTTCTCCAGGTAGGTCTGCACGAACTCGAAGCCCTCGCGCGGCGTCCCGGGACCGTACGCGCCGCCTCGGCTGGCGACGACGGTGACCGGCGTGCCCGCGGCGGACGGGGAGTCGCCGGCGGTCCGGCCCATCACGATGACCTGGTCCAGCCACGCCTTCAGGCTCGACGGGATCGTGAAGTTGTACATCGGCGCACCGATGAGGACGGCGTCGGCCTCCTCCAGCTCCTCGGCGAGGGCGGTGCGCAGCGCGAACGCCGCGCGCTGCTCGGGGCTGTGCTCCGAGGGGTCGCTGAAAGCGGCGGATATCCCGGCGGCGTCCAGGTGGGGCAGCGGGTCGGCGGCGAGGTCGCGGTAGACGACCTTGCCTTCGGGGTGCTGTTCCTCCCAGGCCGCACGGAACGTGGCGGTCACGTCGCGCGAGGCGGAGCCGCCCTGGGGGAAGGCCGACGAGTCGAGGTGAAGAAGCGTGGGCATGGCGAACCTCCTGCTGCGGGAATCCGAGTTGAATTCCGTACGTAGCTATTACTAGCACAGTCACTTACTTTTCCGCAGTGGCGAAGCTCGACGCAGTACTCTGGAGGGCATGGACGGTGGTGTGGACGGTTGCGGGGGACGCGACGAGCGGGAGTGCAGGGAAGTCGATGCCGGGATCACCCGGGTCTTCGGGCTGCTCGGCAAGCGCTGGACCGGACCGATCGTTTCGGTGCTGATGCAGCGTGCGGTGCACTTCGCCGAGCTGAGGAGGGCCGTCCCGGGGATCAGCGAACGCATGCTGTCGGACAGGCTGAGCGAGCTGGGGGCGGCGGGGCTCGTGGTGCGCGAGGTGGACGAGGGGCCGCCGCTGCGGGTCGCCTACCGGCTGACCGAACCGGGGCGCGCGCTCGAGCCCGCGCTGAAGGAGCTCGGCCGCTGGGCGGAGCAGTACCTCCCGGACGCGGGGGCGTGCCCGGAGAGCTTCCGCGGATAGACCGCCCACACCGCCGATCCGCTCAGGGGGCGGATGTGCGGCAGCCGGGGTGGTCGGGCTGCGGGTCGCCGGAGTTGTCCACAGGGCATGCGGCCCTTTCGGCCCGGGGGTACGGTTCTGGCCAGTCGTAAGTCGTGCGGGTACGGGGGAGGCTGGGCATGATCGGGGAGCAGAGGCCGGAGGCGGCGGAGGGGAAGCCGGAGGCCGGTGGGACTGCTGCTGCCGGCGAACGGGTTCCGTCGGTTCCGGGTTTCGCGCGGTGGTCCGAGGACCCTCTCGCGCCCAAGCAGCGGGGCAAGGCACTCCGCGAGCGGGTTCACCGCACGGAGCACGCCGAGTCGGCGCCGGACGCCGGCCGTCCGGACGCGGTGACGGCGGTCGAGGAGTCCAACGCGGGCCGCCTGCCGGAGCTCACCCCGATCCGGGTGGGGCGCATGGCCGCATCGCCCTTCGCCTTCTACCGGGGCGCGGCGGGGCTGATGGCGTACGACCTCGCGGGCACGCCGGTCACCGGCGTCGGCGCGCAGATCTGCGGCGACGCCCACGCTGCCAACTTCGGGCTCTACGGCGATGCGCTGGGCAGCCTCATCATCGACATCAACGATTTCGACGAGACGGTGCACGGCCCGTGGGAGTGGGACGTGAAGCGTCTCGCGGCCTCGCTCGTGCTCGCGGGCCGCGAGGCAGGGGCGGACGAGCACGCCTGCCGCAAGGCCGCCTATGACGCGGTGGGTGCCTACCGGCGGACCATGCGACTGCTGGCGAAGCTCCCCGTGATGGAGGCGTGGAACGCGATCGCCGACGAGGAGCTGGTCTCGCACACAGATGCCCACGACCTGGTCGGCGCCCTGGAGCGGGTGGCGGAGAAGGCCCGGCGCAACACCAGCGGCCGTTTCGCGGCGAAGGCCACGGAGCCCGCCCCCGACGGCGAGGGCGAGCGGCCGGGCGTCCCCCGCCGGCGGTTCACGGACGCGCGGCCGGTGCTCCGCAGGGTGCCGGACGCCGAGGCCGCCTCGGTGTCCAAGGCCTTGGGCGGCTATCTGGACACGATCCCGCAGGACCGGCGGCCGCTGCTCGCGCGGTACGAGGTGCAGGACGTCGCCTTCCGCGTGGTCGGCACGGGCAGCGTGGGGCTGCGGTCGTACGTGGTGCTGCTCCTGGACCACCGTGGCGAGCCCCTGGTGCTCCAGGTGAAGGAGAGCCGTGCCTCGGCGCTGCTGCCGCATCTCGCGAAGGCGGGCTTCGACGCGCCGGAGACCCCGCACGAGGGGCGCCGGGTCGTGCTGGGGCAGAAGGTCATGCAGGTGGTGAGCGACATCCTGCTGGGCTGGACGAGCGTGGAGGGCCGCCCGTACCAGGTGCGGCAGTTCCGGAACCGCAAGGGCAGCGTCGACCCGACCGAGCTGGCCGCGGACCAGATCGACGACTACGGGCGCATGACCGGCGCGCTGCTGGCGCGCGGGCATGCCCACAGCGCGGACCCGCGGCTGATCGCGGGCTACTGCGGCAAGGGGGACAAGCTGGACGAGGCGATCGCGGACTTCGCGGTCGCCTACGCGGACCGCACGGAGGCCGACCACGCCGAGCTGGTGGCCGCGGTGCGGAGCGGCCGCATAGCGGCCGAGCTCGGCGTCTGACGGGGAGCACGGCGGGCACGGCGGCACGGCGAGCAGCCGAGGGGGCATGGCGGGCGCGGTGAGCACGTCAGGCGATCGGGGGCACGGCAGCCCGCGGCCCGGGCTCGGCGGCCCGCGCCCGGGCTCGGTGGCCCGCGCCCGGGCTCGGGGGCTGATGGCGGGGCCGATGCGCGGTCCGGCATCCGAAGCCTGGCGTGGGTCCGAAGGCCGGAGTGCGGACGGTAGGTGGTGCGGGGGTATGCGGCTGGGACTGGAGCTGGGTCCCGGGGGCCGAAGGTGAGACGGCGGGCGCGTGGGCCAGGAGCGGCGATATTCGTTCCCGTCGGCGTCCGGCGTCCGGCGTCCGGCGTCCGGCGTCCGGCGTCCGGCGTCCGGCGTTCGGCATCCGGCATCCGGCATCCGGCGTCGGTCGGGAGCGCGTCGGTCGGCCGGGAGCGGCGTCGACGGCCGGGACCGGCGGGACGGAGTGCGGAGCAGTTGGAGGCGCCGCACCGCGGAATATCGCCCTCCGGGAGCGGAAGGCCTGTCTGCGGGCGATGCTGCGGTCGGGCACGACAGCCCCCTGCGTGCCCGTAGGCTGGCCGGGTGACGAATCCGGAAGCCGAAACGAACCCGGGATCCGAGCAGGTCGGAGCCCAGCAGGCAGGGGCCGAGCGGGCGGAGTCCCCGGACGGCTCGCGGCCGGAGGCCCGCCTGGAGAAGGCTGTCCGCGCTGCCGAGCAGGCCCTCATCGAATTCGAGATCGCCGTCGAGACCTTCCGGGTCGAGGTGGAGAACTTCTCCCGGCTCCATCACCAGAGACTGGGCCCCATGTACTCGCGTCTCGACGAGCTGGACGCGCAGATCGCCGAAGCCGTCGCCGCCAGGACCGGGGACCCCGAGGACATCCGTAAGGCGAAGGAAGCGCGCGGCCTGGTGCTGCCGATGCCGGCCGTGGAGGAGCTCTTCCACGGCTGGATCGACTCGGACGGCCTGTCCCCCGAGGCGACGGCCATGCTCAACGAGCGTCCCGTACGTCCGCCGCAGCGGGTCCGCCCGAGCGAGGAGGCCCGCAGGATCTACCGCGAGCTGGTCCGCCAGGCGCATCCCGACCTGGCGCGGGACGAGGCGGAACAGGAACGTCGCAGCGCATTCATCGTGCGGGTCAACGAGGCGTACGCACTCGGGGACGCGGAAGCGCTCCGCACGCTGGCCGAGGAGTGGGCGGCCGGCCCGCCGCCGGAGGAGTCTCCGCTGAGCCGGAGCGAGGAGCTGTACGCCCGGCTGGAGTGGCTGGCCGACCGCAAGGAAATGCTGGCCGCGGCGGCAGCCGAGATGGAGTCGAGCGCGATCGGAGCCATGCTCAAGATGGCGCCCGACGACCCGGACCGCTTGCTCGAAGAGATCGCCGAGCAGCTGCTGGCACAGGTCGCCGAGCGGGAGGCGCACTTGGAGTCGCTGGTTGGATAGCGTTCGGAGACCGGCGGCCTGCGCTGCCGGACCGGGGCGTCTCCGGCAGCACGGGGACCGCTAGACGAGACTGAGAGGCTGACCATGCACTTCGCCCAGCTCCCGACGGTGGACGCCGTGTCGGTTCCGTCCGACGGCCTCCTGCTGGACGTCCGGGAGGACGACGAGTGGGCGGCGGGCCACGCCGAGAGTGCGCTGCATCTGCCGATGAGCGAGCTGGTGGCCCGGTTCGGAGAGCTGACCGAGGCCGCCGGTGACGGCCGGCGGGTGCACGTGGTGTGCAGGGTCGGGGGCCGGTCGGCGCAGGTGGCCCAGTATCTGCTCGCGCAGGGCATCGACGCGGTGAACGTGGACGGCGGCATGCTGGCCTGGGAGGCCGCCGGACGCCCGCTGGTCGCCGACAGCGGCGACCAGGCGTTCGTCCTCTGATCCGCTGTCTCCGACTCCTCCGCTCTCACCCCCGCTCCGACCTCTCCTCTCGGAGCGCTTCGTGGCATGGTTCCGCGGCGTGGTTCGGTGGCAGGTCCCCATTGGAGCGCGTCCCCGGGCCGTCCCCGGGCCGCCCCGGACCGCCCCGGACGGCCAACCGCCCCCGGACCGCCCCGGACCGCCGTAGGCGGCGGTCGGCGGCCAGGAACGACGGCGCGTTGTGGAACAACCCACGCGAGCTTCAATCCCCCGACGTCTTCCCAGAGTTGAACGCGACCGCTGAACGGGGCTGAACGGAGCGCGACCTCGGGATCTCAGCCGAGGGGGTGAGCGGCGAGCAGGTCGCCCAGGGCCTCCTCGTGGGCGGCGGCCGGGCCGAGGGACAACTCGAGCTGCTTGGCCCACGCGTGGTAGCGGTGCAGCGGGTAGTCCACGTCCGCCCCGAAGCCGCCGTGCAGATGCTGGGCGGTCTGCACCACGCGGCGTACACCCTCCGATGCCCAGATCTTGGCGACGGCGACGTCCGCCGATGCCGGAAGCGCCCGCGTGGCGGTCGTGGTGCCCTGATGCACGGCCAGCCGCCAGGCGGCCTGCCACAGGGTGGCTTCCATCGCCCGCAGATCGATGTACCGGTCGGCGGCCTGGACGGCCACCGCCTGGAAAGTGGCCACCGGATACCCGAACTGCTCGCGCTTGCCGGTGTACTCGCCCGTCATGCGGAGCACGGCTTCGCCGAGGCCGAGTGCGAGGGCGCAGGTCCCCGTGGCCAGGAGGGCATGCAGCCACTCCCATGCTCCTTCAGCGGTGATCACATCGCGCCCTGCCAGCCGTACGCCGTCGAGGCGGACCTCGGCGAGGCGCTCGCCGCTGGTGGAGACCTGGTCGGCCAGGGTGACTCCGTCGTGTGGCCGGGGAACGAGCGCCAGCACGGTGCGTCCGTCGCCGGTGCGCGCGGGGATCACCAGGAGATCCGCCGACTGGGCCCATGGGACGGCCGTCTGGATCCCGTCCAGGGTCCAGTCGCCGTCCGCGCCGTCCTCCCCCGGGTTGCCGTTCCGGGTGGCGTCGACGGCCAGTTCGGCGGAGTCGTGACCGGTGCGGCCGTTGGAGGCGACGGTCAGCACGAGTTCGCCGCGGCCGACCCGGGGGAGCAGGTCGTCGCACAGGTCCGCGGGGGCGTACGTCCGCAGCGCGAGTGCCGCCGCACCCGTCTCCAGCAGCGGCACGCGGGCCAGGACCTTGGCGGACTCACGCAGGACGAGGCACAACGCGATCGGGTCCAGCCCGGCTCCGCCGTGGCGCGGATCGAGGACGAGGCTCAGCAGGTCGGAACGGGCCAGGGTCTGCCACAGCGGACGGTCGATGTCGTCGGCGACGGCTCCTGGGGTCAGCGCCGGGCTCGGGACGCCGTCCGGAGCCACTACGGAGAAGACGCCCTTCGCCGCCTCGACGGCCGCCTGCTGCTCCTCGGTGAAGGTGAAGTCCACTGCCCGTCCTCCCGCACGCCCGGCACTCACATCTGACGAGGCGTCAAGGTAGAAC
Organism: Streptomyces sp. NPDC047108; assembly: GCF_040643575.1. NCBI lineage: Bacteria > Bacillati > Actinomycetota > Actinomycetes > Kitasatosporales > Streptomycetaceae > Streptomyces > Streptomyces sp. NPDC047108. The sequence goes on along the minus strand of NZ_JBEYUP010000002.1, from coordinate 431,159 downwards.
AGGTTCCAGGAATAGGGAATGGTGTCGCAGACAACTGGACCCATCCGTACCGTTCTTCGCGGCGCGTAGCGACATCATCGCGCGAAGCGACGGCACCAACGGCCCTGTCAGAGCCCGGCACCGGAGTGCCGGTGCCGAACCCGGGAGCCGCCGGCGCAGCCTTCTCCGGGTTCGGCGGTCGCCGAACCCGAGGCGTCACTCAGCCGCTTCGAACCCGCTGCCCGCAGCCGGGCACGTGCCGAACCCGTCCGCGCAGAAGCCCGATGCGGTCAGCGGTCGAAGTCCAGCTCCACCTGCTCCGTGGCGGGGTGCGACTGGCAGGCCAGCACATAGCCCGCCTCCACCTCCTCCGCCTCCAGGGCGAAGTTCCGGTCCATCCGCACCTCACCCGAGACCAGGAACGCCCGGCAGGTCCCGCACACCCCGCCCTTGCAGGCGTAGGGCGCGTCCGCGCGGTTGCGCAGCACCGCTTCCAGCAGGGATTCGCCGTCCTGGACGGGCCAGTTGCCGGAGCGGCCGTCCAGGGTCGCCGTCACCGCGGCGTGAGAAGGCGCCGCGGCGCGGGCCTGGGCAGGCGCGGCGGACGCACCCTCGTCCACATGGAAGATCTCCTGGTGGACCCGCTTGCGCGATACGCCCAGGGTGCGCAGCGCGCGCTCGGCGCCCTGCACCAACCCGTAGGGCCCGCACAGGAACCAGCCGTCGACCGACTCGACCGGCAGCAGCGCGCGGATCAGTCCGGTGAGGCGCTCCTCGTCCAGCCGTCCGGACGGCAGCCCGGCCTGCTGCTCCTCGCGGGAGAGGACATGGACGAGCTGAAGACGGTCCGGATAGCGGTCCTTGAGGTCGGCCACCTCCTCGAGGAACATCGTCGAGGCGACAGTGCGGTCGCTGCGGATGAGGCAGAAGCGGGCCTCGGGCTCGCGGGCCAGCAGGGTCGAGACGATCGACAGCACCGGGGTGATACCGCTGCCGCCGACCACACCGACGTAGCGCCCCGGTGCCGGCTCCAGGACGAACCGCCCGGCCGGTGCCATGACGTCCACGCTGTCGCCCACGGCGAGTTCCTTCAGCGCGAACGTCGAGAACTCCCCGCCCTCGACGAGCCGTACGCCGACCTGCAGCGTCTGCGGACCGTCCGCGTCCACGGCCGGCGCGCAGATGGAATAGGTACGGCGGATCTCCGCGCCGCCTCCCGCCCGGCGCAGCGCGAGATGCTGTCCCGGTGTGAAGCGGTACGTCTCGCGCAGCTCGGGCGGGACCGCGAACGTGACGGCGACCGAGTCCTCGGTCAGCCGGTCCACCGCCGCCACCTTCAGCGGATGGAACGCGCCATGGCGGGCGGCCGGAGCGGAGCGATCCATCTCGGTCGCGGGGCGGGCCATCTACAACTCCTTGAAGTGGTCGAACGGTTCGCGGCACGACTCACAGCGGCGCAGCGCCTTGCACGCGGTCGAGGAGAAGCGGCTCAGCACCGTCGTGTCGGTCGACCCGCAGTTCGGGCAGCGCACCGCGAGCTCCACCATGACCGGCCCGCGGTCACCCGTCGGGCGCGGCGGAGCGATACCGGACTCCTGGAGCTTGCGGCGCCCTTCGGCGCTGATCGCGTCGGTGGTCCAGGGAGGGGAGAGGACCGTGCGGACCGTGACCTCCGGTATGCCGTGGTCGTGCAGCACCCGCTCGATGTCGGCCGACATCGACTCGATCGCCGGGCAGCCGGTGTAGGTCGGGGTCAGCTCGACCTCGACCCGGCCGGGGCCGAGGACCTGCAGACCGCGCAGCACCCCCAGCTCTTCCAGCGTGATCATGGGCAGTTCGGGGTCGGGTACCGAGCCGGCGAGTTCACGCAGCTCGTTCTCCAGGGCGGTCGGCCCCGCGGTGTCGTCGAGCGCGGCGGCGCGCGCCGCCGCCCCACCGGGCGCCGTGTCGTGTGCCAGGGTGTCGCCGGGCGCCGTACGGCCGGTCACCACGACGCTCCCGGGTGGCTGCGGTGGAGGTGCTGCATCTCGGCGAGCATCCGCCCGAACGACTCGGTGTGCAGCCCCTCCCGGCCCGCGCCCGCCGTCCACGCCCCGGTCTGCGGTCCGCTGGGCAGCGTCAACGTGGCGCGCTCCACCACGGAGGTCACGGACGCCAGCCATGCGTGGAGCATCGACTCCCGGTCGGCGTCCACCCCCGCCACGGGCTCGAAGAGTTCGCCGGTGAACCGCCACAGGGCGTCGAGCCCGCGCTGCATACGAGTGTGGCTCTCCTCGGTGCCGTCGCCGAGGCGCAGCGTCCAGTGCTCGGCGTGGTCCCGGTGGTACGCGACCTCCTTGACCGCCTTGCGGGCGAGCGGCGCGAACGGCCCGTCGCCTTCCGCCAGTTGCCGGTACAGAAGCTCCTGGTAGGTCGAGAAGTACAGCTGGCGGGCGATGGTGTGCGCGAAGTCGCCGTTCGGCTGCTCGACGAGCTGGACGTTGCGGAACTCGCGCTCCTCGCGGAGGTACGCCAGCTCGTCCTCGTCGCCGGCCATCGACAGGAGCACCCGGGCCTGGCCCAGGAGGTCCAGGGCGATGTTGGCGAGGGCGACGTCCTCCTCGAGCTGCGGCGCGTGCCCGGCCCACTCCCCCAGCCGGTGCGAGAGCACCAGAGCGTCGTCGCCCAGGGCGAGTGCGGCGGTCACAGGTGCTTCACCCCTTCCGGGATGTCGTAGAAGGTCGGGTGCCGGTAGGGCTTGTCGCCGGCGGGCTCGAAGAAGGGGTCCTTCTCGTCGGGGGAGGACGCGGTGATCGCCGAGGACGGGACCACCCAGATCGATACGCCCTCGGACCTGCGGGTGTAGAGGTCACGGGCGTTGCGCAGGGCCATCTCCGCGTCCGGCGCGTGAAGGCTTCCGGCGTGGGTGTGCGACAGACCGCGACGGCTGCGCACGAACACCTCCCACAGCGGCCAGTCGGCCGCACCGCTCGTCCCGCTCATGCCGTGCCCTCCCCGTGCTTGGCGGCGTAGGCCGCCGCGGCCTCGCGCACCCATGCGCCGTTCTCGTGCGCCGTCCGGCGCTGGGTGATCCGCTGCTCGTTGCAGGGCCCGTTGCCCTTGAGCACCTCTCGGAACTCGTCCCAGTCGATCGCCCCGAAGTCGTGGTGCCCCCGCTCCTCGTTCCACGTCAGGTCCGGGTCGGGGAGCGTCAGACCGAGGCTCTCGGCCTGCGGGACGCAGATGTCGACGAACCGTTGCCGCAGCTCGTCGTTGGAGTGCCGCTTGATCTTCCAGGCCATGGACTGGGCCGAGTGCGCGGACTCGTCGTCGGGCGGGCCGAACATCATCAGCGACGGCCACCACCAGCGGTTCACCGCGTCCTGAGCCATCGCGTGCTGCGCTTCCGTGCCCCGGCTGAGGGCGAGCAGCAGCTCATAGCCCTGTCGCTGGTGGAAGGACTCCTCCTTGCAGATCCGGATCATCGCGCGGGCGTAGGGCCCGTAGGAGCAGCGGCACAGAGGCACCTGGTTGGTGATCGCGGCGCCGTCCACGAGCCAGCCGATGGCCCCGACATCGGCCCAGGTCAGCGTCGGGTAGTTGAAGATCGAGGAGTACTTCTGGCGGCCGGAGTGCAGCTTGTCCAGCAGCTCCTGCCGGCCCGTGCCCAGGGTCTCCGCGGCGCTGTAGAGGTACAGCCCGTGCCCCGCCTCGTCCTGCACCTTGGCCATGAGGATCGCCTTGCGCCGCAGCGATGGCGCGCGCGTGATCCAGTTGGCCTCGGGCTGCATGCCGATGATCTCGGAGTGGGCGTGCTGGGCGATCTGCCGCACCAGCGTCGCGCGATATGCGTCCGGCATCCAGTCGCGCGGCTCGATCCGCTCCTCGGCCGCCACCGCGGCGTCGAAGGCCGCTTCATGAGCACCTGCGCTCCCGGACTCGACCACCGTTGTCACGAGGTGCCCCTCTCCATCGACGAGCCCGCCATCCGTTCCGGCATCGGCCCGACCAACCGACCGATCGTTCGGTTCAATGGTGCTGTGGCGCATCGTAGGGTGTCAAGGCTGTGGATAACTCCATGAGCGCTGTGCCGGGAGGGGTGCGCTGAGTACCGTTCCCCGGAGGTCCGGGGATGTGGGAGGGCGGTATGGAGCGGGACGAGGACGGGGCAGCGACGCCAGGAGGTGTCGCGGCGCTCTCGGTGCCCTCGCGCATAGTGATCGCGGTGGCCCTCGCCGTGGTGGCGGTCGCCGCCGTCGTGCACGTCGCGATGGTCTTTCTGCACGTCGCCCCGTCCAACACGATCACCAAGCGTCACGGCTCGGCCATCGACGCGTACGTCTATCCGGAGTTCGAGCAGAACTGGAAGCTGTTCGCTCCCAATCCACTCCAGCAGAACATCGCCGTCCAGGCTCGTGCCGAGGTCCGTACGGCGGACGAGCAGATATCGACCACCGACTGGACCGATCTGTCCGCCCAGGACGGCGAGGCGATACGCCACCACCTCCTGCCGAGCCACACGCAGCAGAACGAACTCCGCCGCGCCTGGGACTTCTTCGTCGGCTCGCACGACGGCGAGAACCGGCCCAACGGACTGCGCGGCCAGCTCTCCGAGCAGTACATACGCAGGATCGCCCTGGACCGTCTCGGCTCCGGGCCGCAGGACGGCCGCATCGAGCGGGTGCAGGTCCGCTCGGCCACCACACCCGTCCCACCGCCGCCCTGGAGCGGCGAGAAGATCGACACCCGGACCGTGCACCGCGTCCTCCCGTGGTGGACGGTCACCGCGGCGGACCTCCCCGAGGGAGCCGACAAGCCGTGATGCGGATCGCCCCCGACTCCCCCGTCCGCCGCGCCGAGCGGCGGCTCGCCCGCGGCATAGCCCAGGTCACCGGGGCCGCTCTCGGCCCGTACCAGACCGCCGTGATCCGGATCGGCTTCTCCTTCACCTGGCTGTTCTTCCTGATCCGCGAGTGGCCGCACCGGCACGAGATGTACGGGCCCGACGGACCGTGGTCCTGGACCCTGGCCCGCCAGATGATCAGCGGGAACGACGCGTTCACCGCGCTCATGTGGTCCGACGGGACCGTGTGGTTCGAGTTCGTCTATCTCTTCGCGGTCGCCGCGAGCGCCCTGCTGCTGCTCGGCTGGCGCACCCGCACCATGTCGGTGCTCTTCATGGTCGGGGTCCTGTCGGTGCAGAACCGCAGCATCTTCATGGGCGACGGCGGCGACAACGTCATCCACCTCATGGCGATCTACCTCGTCCTCACCCGGTGCGGCCAGGTGTGGTCGCTGGACGCCCGGCGCGAGCGGCGCAGGCGAGCGGACGAGGACGCACCCGGGCCGGAAAGCGCGCCCGGGCCCGACGCGACCGGCATCGTCCTCTGGTCCCTGACCGGCCTCGCCCTCAGCGGGATCACCGTGCTGGACCTGGTGAGCTGGGGGTGGGCGCTGATCTTCTGGGGGCTGTGGTTCGTCCACGCCCTGTGGTGGACGGTCCGCCGGTACGCACCGGACGGGTCGCCCGCGCTCCGGGAGGCCCGGACCGTCCTCGACGTCATCGCCAACCTGGCGCACAACGGCGCCCTGCTGGTGATCATCGCCGAGGTGTGCCTGATCTACGCGACCGCCGGCTGGTACAAGATCCAGGGCTCCCGCTGGCAGGACGGCACCGCGGCCTACTATCCGGTCAATCTCGACTACTTCTCGCCCTGGCCCGTGATCTCCGACCTGATGAGCAGCAGCGGTGTTCTGGTGATGGTCATCACCTACGGCACGGTGATCGTGCAGGTGGCGTTCCCCTTCACGCTGATGAAGCGCCGGGTCAAGAACGTGCTGCTCGCCGTGATGATGCTCGAGCACGCAGCCTTCGCCGTCGCGCTGGGCCTGCCGTTCTTCTCCCTGGCCATGATCACTGCCGATGCCGTTTTCCTGCCGACGGGCTTCCTGCTGCTGCTGGGCGGCTGGGCCGGGCGACTGCGCGGGATGCGGCCCTTCGTACGCGAGCGGGCACCGGTGGGCGGCGACACCGCGGCGCCCGACCGTACCCTCGTCGGGTGAGCAGCGTGAGCCGTGTGAACAGTGACGTCGGCGCGAGCGGTCCGGAAGGGCTGAGCGGCCACGCCGGCGCCGCTGTGGGTGCCGGTGACGAGAGTGCCGTGATCGTCCAGTACGACGACGGCTACGCCCCGGAGGTGGGTGTCGGCCCCCACCCCCGGCCGTGGCCGGAGGGCGACCACTACGACCCCGAGCTGCTCGAGCACGGCGACCGCCGCAACGTCGTCGACGAGTACCGCTACTGGAGGCGCGAGGCGATCGTCAGCGACCTCGACACCCGCCGTCACGACTTCCATGTGGCCGTGGAGAACTGGGGTCACGACTTCAACATCGGCTCGGTCGTCCGCACCGCCAACGCCTTCCTGGCGAAGGAGGTCCACATCGTGGGGCGGCGGCGCTGGAACCGGCGGGGTGCCATGGTCACCGACCGGTACCAGCATGTGCGCCATCACCCCGACACAGCGGAGCTGACGGCCTGGGCGGCCGCCGAGGGCCTGCCGGTCATCGGGATCGACAACCTCCCCGGGGCCGTGCCCCTGGAGACCACCGCACTGCCGCGCCGCTGCGTGCTGCTGTTCGGGCAGGAGGGCCCGGGGCTGACGGAGGAGGCGAGGAAGCACGCCGCGATGGTGTGCTCCATCGCCCAGTTCGGCTCGACCCGGTCGATCAACGCGGGTGCCGCGGCCGCCATCGCTATGCACGCCTGGATCGGTCGCCACGCCCGCATCGAGGCCCCGTGACACGCCCGCATCGAGGCCCCCGAAGCAGCCCCTCACCAGGTCCCTGCCGCATCCCCGTCGAGCCCCCTCCCGCGTCGCTGTAGGACTCGGGCAACGCTCGCGGGACCCGGCAGTCGGCAGGGCCCGGTACGGCACAAGGCCCGCAGGGACTGCCGTTCCCCGCAGGGCTCCCCGGCACCACCGCCGGGGAGCCCGCCGGGAGCATCAGGCCGGGCGCCGCACCTCGACCGTACGGAAGCGGTTGGCCACGAACGCCCCGTCGCAGAGCGCCGAGTTCGCCGCCGGGTTGCCGCCCGAGCCGTGGAAGTCCGAGAAGGCGGCGGTCTGGTTCACATACACCCCGCCCGTGAGGTTCAGCGAGAGCTGGGCGCACTCCTCCAGGCAGGCCCGCTCGAGCTGCTGCTCGACCTCGGACGACGTCGTGTACGCACCGACCGTCATGGCGCCCTTGTCCCGGACGATACGGCGCAGCAGCTCCACCGCGTCGCCCGTCGAGTCCATGGCCACCGCGAAGGACACCGGGCCGAAGCACTCCGAGAGGTAGGCCGCCTCGTCGTCGGGCTTGGCGCCGTCCAGCTTGACGATCACCGGCGTGCGGACGGTGGCCTGCGGGAACTCCGGGTTCTCCACGGTGCGCGACGCCAGGGCGACCTCGCCGATCCCCGAGGCGCCCTCGATGCGCTCCTTCACCTGCGGGTTGACGATCGCGCCCAGCAGGGCGTTGGCCCGGGCGTCGTCGCCGAGGAGGCCCTGGACCGCCCCCGCGATGTCGGTGACGACCTCGTCGTACGACTTGTGGCCGGCGTCCGTGCCGATGCCCTCCCGCGGGATCAGCAGGTTCTGCGGGGTCGTGCACATCTGGCCGCTGTAGAGCGAGAGCGAGAAGGCCAGGTTGCCCAGCATGCCCTTGTAGTCGTCGGTGGAGTCGATGACGACCGTGTTGACGCCGGCCTTCTCGGTGTGGACCTGAGCCTGGCGGGCGTTGGCCTCCAGCCAGTCGCCGAACTCCGTCGAACCGGTGTAGTCGATGATCTTGATCTCGGGCCGCACGGCCAGCGTCTTGGCCAGGCCCTCACCGGACCGCTCGGCGGCCAGCGCGACCAGGTTGGGGTCGAAGCCCGCCTCCGCCAGCACCTCGCGGCAGACCGCGACCGTCAGCGCCAGCGGCAACACCGCGCGCGGGTGCGGCTTGACCAGCACCGCGTTCCCCGTCGCCAGGGAGGCGAAGAGGCCCGGGTAGCCGTTCCAGGTCGGGAAGGTGTTGCAGCCGATCAGCAGCGAGACGCCCCGCGGCACGGCGGTGAACTGCTTGCTGAGGTTCAGCGGGTCGCGCTTGCCCTGGGGCTTGGACCAGTCCGCCACGTCAGGGGTGCGGACCTGCTCCACATACGCGTAGGCCACCGCCTCCAGGCCGCGGTCCTGAGCGTGGGGGCCGCCCGCCTGGAACGCCATCATGAACGCCTGGCCGCTGGTGTGCATGACCGCGTGGGCGAACTCGTGGGTGCGTGCGTTGATCCGCGACAGGATCTCCAGGCACACCATCGCCCGGACCTCGGGACCCGCCTCCCGCCACGACGGCATCGCGGCGCGCATCGCGGGGAGCAGGACGTCGACATCCGGGTGCGGGTACTCCACGCCCAGCTCGGGACCGTAGGGCGAGACCTCGTCCCCGGCCCAGCCGTCGGTGCCCGGCTGGTCGAGATCGAGCCGCTTGCCGCGCAGCGCCTCGAACGCTGCCTGGCCGTCCCCCGGCGCGGATTCGCCGTACGCCTTCGGGTGCTCCGGGTGCGGAGACCAATAGGCACGCGTACGAATCGCCTCGAGCGCCTGGTCGAGGGTCGGGCGGTGCTTCTCGATCAGCGTGACGGCGGTGAGATCGGCGGCCATGACTGACCAACTCCTCGTTGAGCTGGGCTGGAAAAGGGCAACAGGGTTAGAGTAACCGAACGATCGGTCGGGACAAGGGGGCCTGTCGTGGTTGTGGACAACGCGTACGAGAGGATCTCGGCCATGACGGCAATCGACCGGACCGGAACCGTCGGCGTCGTCGGCACCGGGACGATGGGTCAGGGAATCGCCCAGGTCGCGCTGGTCGCCGGGCACCCCGTGCGGCTCTACGACGTGGCGCCCGGGCGCGCGGCCACCGCTGTCGACGCGATCATGGCCCGCCTCGACCGGCTCGTGGAGAAGGGCCGGCTCACGCCCGAGGAGCGGGACTCCGCCCGCGGCCGACTGGATCCGGTCGGGGATGTCGCCGGTATGGCGGAGGCCGAGCTCGTCGTCGAGGCGATCCTCGAGGACGTCGCGGCCAAGCAGCAGCTCTTCACGGCCCTGGAGACGGTCGTCTCCGACGACTGCCTCCTCGCCACCAACACCTCCTCGCTGTCCGTCACCGAGATAGCGGGCGCGCTCCGCCGCCCCGGCCGGGTCGTGGGCCTCCACTTCTTCAACCCCGCGCCGCTCCTCCCGCTGGTGGAGGTGGTCAGCGGGTTCGCCACGGACGAGGCCGCCGCCGTACGCGCGTACGAGACAGCGGCCGCGTGGGGCAAGACCCCGGTCCGCTGCTCCGACACCCCCGGTTTCATCGTCAACCGCGTCGCCCGGCCCTTCTACGCGGAGGCCTTCCGGCTCCATGAGGAGCGTGCCGCCGCCCCCGCCACCCTGGACGCGGTGCTGCGGGAGAGCGGCGGCTTCCGGATGGGTCCCTTCGAGCTGACCGACCTGATCGGTCAGGACGTGAACGAGGCCGTCACGCGCTCGGTGTGGGAGGCCTTCTTCGGGGACCCCAAGTTCACGCCGTCCATGGCCCAGCGCCGCCTGGTCCAGGCGGGCCTGCACGGGCGCAAGTCCGGCCGGGGCTGGTTCGGCTACGGCGAGGGCGAGGAGAAGCCGGCGCCGCACACCGCCGAGCCCTGCAAGGCCCCCGACGCGGTCGTGATCCACGGCGACCTGGGACCGGCGGCCGTGCTGCCGGAGCTGATCGCCGAGGCGGGTGTCGACGTCACCCGCGCCGACGTCCCTGCCGACCTCACCCGCGTCCCCGGGCCCGGCCCCTCCCTGGGCTTCATCGAGCTCCCCGGCGGCGTCCGGCTCGCGCTCACCGATGGATCGTCCGCGACGGCCGGTCCCGGCGGAGGTATCCGGTTCGACCTGGCGCTGGACTACCGCACCGCCGGACGGATCGCTCTCGCCGCATCGGACACGGCCCGGCCGGAGTCCCTGCAGGCGGCCGTGGGGCTCTTCCAGGCCCTGGGCAAGCAGGTCAGCGTGATCGACGACGTCCCCGGCATGGTCGTGGCCCGTACGGTCGCGATGCTCGTGGACTTCGCCGCCGACGCCGTCGCGCGCGGGGTGGCGGGAGCGCAGGACGTCGACACCGCCATGCGGCTCGGTGTGAACTACCCCCGTGGCCCGCTCCAGTGGGGGGACGACCTCGGGCCCGGGTGGGTGACGATGGTGCTGGGGAACCTGCAGCGCGCGTACTCCGGCAGCCGCTACGCCCCGTCCCAGATGATCCGCCGCCGTGCGGCCGCCGAACGGGAGCTGCTCAGATCATGACCATGGCCAAGCGTGACACGTACACGCCCGCGTCGCTGCTCGCGGTCGCCGTCGAGGTGTTCAACGAGCGCGGCTACGACGGCACGTCGATGGAGCACCTCTCCCGCGCCGCGGGGATCTCCAAGTCGTCCATCTACCACCACGTCCGCGGCAAGGAGGAGCTGCTGCGGCTGGCGATATCGCGCGCCTTGGACGGGCTGTTCGGGATCCTCGAGGAACGCGCCTCCAAGGACGGCCGGGCGATCGACCGGCTCGAACACGTCACCCGGCGGACGGCCGAGGTGCTGATGGAGGAGCTGCCGTACGTGACGCTGCTGCTGCGCGTGCGCGGCAACACGGACACCGAGCGGTGGGCGATGGCGCGGCGCCGCGAGTTCGACCAGCAGGTGGCCGAACTGCTCAAGCGGGCCGCGGCGGACGGGGACCTGCGGCCCGACGTGGACGTACGGCTCGCGACCCGGCTGCTCTTCGGGATGATCAACTCGATCGTGGAGTGGTACCGGCCGCAGGGCGGCCACGGGGGACACGAGGACGGGGACGAGGTGGCGGAGGCCGTCGTCCGCATGGCCTTCGCGGGTCTGCGCACCGCCTGAGGCCACGGGAGTCGGCGCCGCCTGAGGCTCCGCGAGCGCGTGCCCTGGGAAACCCCCGCTGCCCTGATGTATCGCCCGCCGTCGAGGCCTCACGCCGCCCGTCACCCGGGAACGGCACTGCGCACCGCCCAGGGTGCGGAGGGCGGTGCGCAGTCGTGGGATCACGGGGGTTGCCGGGACGGGCCCAGGCCGGCCCGCGGCGGGACTCCGTGCCGGACCTCAGCCTTCGGCAATGCCCGAGCTCAGCCTTCGGCCGGTACCGCGGACATGTCCATGTAGATGGCCTCCCAGATGTGCCCGTCCGGGTCCTGGAAGCTGCGCCCGTACATGAAGTCCTGCTCGCTGATCTCTCTGACTTCCTTCCCGCCCGAGGCGAGCGCCTTGGTCAGCAGCTCGTCGACCTGCTCCCGGCTGTCGAAGCTCAGGGCCACGAGCGTCTCCGAGCTGGTCGAGGCGTCGGCGATCTGCTTCTCGCCGATCCAGGTCTTGAAGAAGGGTTCGACGAGCAGCATCGCGAAGATGTCGTCGCTGATGACCATGCAGGCCGCGTTCTCGTCCTCGAACTGCGGGTTGAACGAGAAGCCGATCTCGGTGAAGAAGTCCTTCGCCCGCGGAAGGTCCTTCACCGGCAGGTTGACGAAGATCTTCGTGGACATGGGGCCCTCTCTTCTCGCCGCATCTCTGGCCGCGCGGCGCGTCATGGTGTGGGGTCGGGGTCTTCGGAGGGATAGACGGCGCGGCGGTGCGGAACTCATCGGCGCCCGGCGGTTCACTCCTCCGGCCAGAGATCCGTCTCCTCGAACACCAGCAGGGTCCGCGTGCTGAGCACCTCCGGTATGGACTGGATCCGGGTGAGGACCAGCTCGCGCAGCGCCCGGTTGTCCTCGGTGTGCACGAGCAGCAGGACGTCGAAGTCGCCGCTCACGAGGGCGATGTGGGCCGCTCCCGGCAGCTCCTGGAGCTGTTCGCGCACGGTGCGCCAGGAGTTCTGCACGATCTTGAGAGTGATGTACGCGGATGCGCCCTGGCCTGCGCGTTCCTGGTCGACGCGGGCCCCGAAACCGCGGATCACACCGTCCTCGATCAGCCGGTTGATACGGGCGTAGGCGTTGGCGCGCGAGACGTGGACCCGCTCGGCCACGGACCGTATCGAGGCGCGACCGTCCGTACGGAGCATGGCGATGATCGCGCGGTCGATCGCATCGAGGGGACGCGCGGGCGGAATCCTGCGTTCCTCGGCCATCCGTTCAGCTTCCATCCCGCTGTGCCTCCCCGATATGGACGTCCTGTCTTCATCTCAGGCTGTGGAGAACCGTTTGTCCACAGGCTGGGTCCGCCTGTAGCCAAAATGTGCCGACGACCGAACAATCGGTAGGTGAGACGCCCACCACACCGCGTCCGCCGGAAGCCTGCCCGTCCCGGCCCACCGGCATGGGATCTCCAGGAGGTGCTCGATATGACGGTCCTCGAACAGCCGGGGTCGTACCACCCCGCCCCGCCGCCCTCCTGGCGGCCCCGGGTCGACCCCGCCCCGCTGCTGCCGGACGCGGAGCCGTTCCGCATGCTGGGGACCCCGGCCTCGAAGGACGCCGACCCCGCACTGCTCCGGCGGCTCCACGCCGAGCTGGTGCGCGGCCGCAGGTACAACACGCAGGCGACCGCGCTCACCCGCCAGGGCCGGTTGGCGGTCTATCCGTCCAGCACCGGCCAGGAGGCGTGCGAGGTCGCAGCGGCGCTCGTCCTCGAGGACCAGGACTGGCTCTTCCCCAGCTACCGGGACACGCTCGCGGCCGTGGCGCGCGGCCTGGACCCGGTGCAGGCGCTCACGCTGCTGCGCGGCGACTGGCACACCGGCTACGACCCCCGTGAGCACCGGGTCGCCCCGCTGTCCACGCCGCTGGCCACCCAGCTCCCGCACGCCGTCGGCCTCGCCCACGCCGCCCGCCTCAAGGGCGACGACGTCGTGGCGCTCGCCATGGTCGGCGACGGCGGCACCAGCGAGGGCGACTTCCACGAGGCGCTGAACTTCGCCGCCGTGTGGCAGGCCCCCGTCGTCTTCCTCGTCCAGAACAACGGCTTCGCGATCTCCGTGCCGCTCGCCAAGCAGACCGCGGCCCCCTCCATCGCCCACAAGGCCGTCGGCTACGGCATGCCGGGCCGCCTGGTCGACGGCAACGACGCGGTGGCGGTCCACCGGGTCCTCGGAGAGGCGGTGCGCCGGGCGCGCAGCGGCGGAGGCCCGACCCTCGTCGAGGCCGTCACCTACCGCATCGAGGCCCACACCAACGCCGACGACGCCACGCGCTACCGCACCGACTCCGAGGTCGAGGAGTGGCGCGCGCACGACCCGATCACCCTTCTGGAGCGGGAGTTGCGCGACCGCGGGCTGCTGGACGACGCCGCGGCCGAGGCCGCGCGCGACTCCGCCGAGAAGATGGCCGCCGACCTGCGGGAGCGGATGAACGAGGACCCGGTGCTGGACCCGATGGACCTGTTCGCGCACGTCTACGCCGAGCGGACGGCCCAGCTCCGCGAGCAGGCGGAGCAGCTCCGTGCGGAACTGGACGCGGCGCACGACGAGCAGGACCAGGGTGAAGGGAAGGCCGGGCAGTGACCACCGCACCAGAGAAGGCGGGGCGGGACGCCGCCGTGCGCAAACCCGCGACCATGGCGCAGGCCCTCGGCCGCGCTCTGCGCGACTCCATGGCCGAGGACCCGTCCGTGCACGTCCTCGGTGAGGACGTCGGCACCCTGGGCGGCGTCTTCCGCATCACCGACGGTCTCGCCAAGGAGTTCGGCGACGACCGCTGCACGGACACCCCGCTGGCCGAGGCCGGCATCCTCGGGAGCGCCGTCGGCATGGCGATGTACGGGCTGCGTCCCGTCGTCGAGATGCAGTTCGACGCCTTCGCCTATCCCGCGTTCGAGCAGCTCATCAGCCATGTCTCGCGGATGCGCAACCGCACCAGGGGCGCCATGCCGCTGCCCATCACCGTCCGCGTGCCCTACGGCGGCGGCATCGGCGGCGTCGAGCACCACAGCGACTCCTCCGAGGCGTACTACATGGCGACGCCCGGCCTCCATGTCGTGGCCCCGGCGACCGTCGCCGACGCCTACGGGCTGCTGCGCGCATCGATCGCGTCCGACGACCCGGTGATCTTCCTGGAGCCCAAGCGGCTCTACTGGTCCAAGGCCGACTGGTCGCCCGAGGCGCCGGAGGAGGTGGCGCCCATCGGGAAGGCCGTGGTCCGCCGCACCGGCCGCAGCGCCACCCTCATCACGTACGGTCCCTCGGTGCCCGTGTGCCTGGAGGCCGCGGAGGCGGCGCAGGCTGAGGGCTGGGACCTCGAAGTCCTGGACCTGCGAAGCCTGGTGCCGTTCGACGACGAGACGGTCTGCGAGTCCGTCCGCAGGACCGGCCGGGCGGTCGTGGTGCACGAGTCCACCGGCTTCGGCGGTCCCGGAGGGGAGATCGCCGCACGCGTGACGGAGCGGTGCTTCCACCACTTGGAGGCTCCCGTGCTGCGCGTCGCCGGGTTCGACATCCCCTACCCGCCGCCGATGCTGGAGAAGCACCATCTGCCCGGTGTGGACCGCATTCTCGACGCGGTGGCCCGCCTCCAGTGGGAGGCCGACTTCACCGAGGCGGGAGGCGCGCGCTGATGGCTGTCGTGCGGGAGTTCACGCTGCCGGACCTCGGAGAGGGGCTGACCGAGGCCGAGATCGTCCGCTGGCTGGTGCAGGTGGGCGACGTGGTGGCGGTCGACCAGCCGGTCGTGGAGGTCGAGACGGCCAAGGCGTCGGTGGAGGTGCCGTGTCCCTACGGGGGCGTGGTGACCGCGCGCTTCGGCGAAGAGGGAACGGAACTGCCCGTCGGCGCACCGCTGTTGACGGTGGCGGTGGGAGCAGACTCCGCGGGGGCCGTGCAGGACACCGAGCCCGCGGCTCCCGCGGCGAACAGCACCTCGGCCGATGAGACGTCGGGGAACGTACTCGTCGGCTACGGCACGGGCGCGCCCGCGGCCCGCCGCCGCCGCGTCCGTCCGACGGGCGGCCTCTCCCGGCCCGTGTCCCCGGCCGGGTCCGTGGCGGGAGCCCCCGCGGGCGGCCCTACGCCGCCGCAGCAGGCGCCCGCTGCCGTGACCGCCCCTGCCGTGGACCTCGACGAGATCCGGACGATGCCGGAAGCGGCAGGCGCGCAGGAGACCGCGGACGGACCCGTGGCCGTCATCTCGCCGCTGGTCCGCCGGATCGCGCGCGAACACGGCATCGACCTGCGGGCTCTGAGAGGATCCGGGCCCGAGGGCCTGATCCTGCGGGCCGACGTGGAGGAGGCGGCGCGCGCGATCGCCGCGGCCGCCGACGGGGCGGCTGCCCCGTACGCCCCCGAGGGAACGACCGCCGCCGGGTCCGCCCCGTCCGTCTCCGCCCCCTCGACGGGCGTTCCGGAAGCGGCACCACGGGCGCGCATGCTCGCGGGAGCCGAGGGCGTGGAGCGCATCCCGCTGCGCGGGGTGCGGGGAGCCGTCGCTGACAAGCTCACGAGGAGCAGGCGCGAAATCCCCGACGCGACGTGTTGGGTCGACGCCGACGCCACCGAACTCATGGCGGCCCGGGCGGCGATGAACGCCTCGGGCGGGCCCAAGGTGTCGGTGCTCGCGTTGCTGGCCCGTATCTGCACGGCCGCGCTCGAACGCCATCCCGAGCTGAACGCCACGGTCGACACCGAGACGCGCGAGATCGTACGGCTGCCCGCCGTGCACCTGGGGTTCGCGGCGCAGACCGAGCGCGGCCTGGTCGTACCGGTCGTGCGCGACGCCCACGCCCGCAACGCGGTCGAGCTGACGGAGGAGTTCGCCCGGCTGACCGAGGCCGCGCGGGCGGGCACGCTCACGCCCGCCGATCTGACGGGCGGCACCTTCACGCTCAACAACTACGGCGTCTTCGGCGTCGACGGCTCCACACCGATCATCAACCACCCCGAGGCGGCGATGCTCGGCGTCGGCCGGATCGTGCCCAAGCCGTGGGTGCATCAAGGGGAGTTGGCGGTACGGAAGGTCGTCCAGCTCTCGTTCACCTTCGACCACCGGGTGTGCGACGGCGGCACGGCCGGAGGCTTCCTGCGCTACGTGGCGGACTGCGTCGAGCAGCCGGCGGTGCTGCTGCGCACGGTGTGACCCGAGTTCACCCGGGATGACCCGGGGGGCGCCCGGGACCACCGGCGTCTTCCGGGGGAATCCGCGCCACCCCTGGGGCGTGGCGCGCAGCGTCCCGGCCATACTCGGGGCATGACTGCGCATGCGTACGACGCCGTGGTGCTGGCGGGAGGCGCCGCCAAACGGCTGGGCGGCGCCGACAAACCCGGCCTGACGGTCGGTGGTCGCCCGCTCCTGGACCGGGTGCTGGACGCATGCGCGGACGCCTCCCTCACGGTCGTGGTCGGCTCCCGGCGGCCGACGGCGCGACCCGTGCGCTGGGCCCGTGAGGAGCCGCCGGGCGCCGGGCCGCTGGCCGCGCTCGACGCGGGGGTGCGGCAGGCGACGGCACCGGTCGTACTCGCGCTCTCCGCCGACCTCCCCTTTCTCCCACCCACCACGGTCCGGACGCTCCTCGCGGCGCTCGACCGCCCGGTGCGGGCCGGGGACGACGCGCATGGTCACGCGCCGGGTCGCGCCCCGGGCCGGGGAGGCTCAGGCGGTACGGGCGGCCCGGACCGTACGGGAGTGCCCGGCGGGAGCGGCGCCGGCACGAGCCATGGGGGACCGGGCCCGGCCGAAGGGGCCGTCCTCGTCGACGCGGACGGGCGCGACCAGCCGCTGGTCGCCGCGTACCGCACCGAGCCGCTGCGCCGCGAACTCGCCCTGCTGGCCGCCGAACACGGCAGCCTCGCCCATCTCCCCCTCCGGCTGCTCACCGCCGAACTCACCCTTCACCGCCTGCCCGGCCACGACGCCGCCGCCTCGTTCGACTGCGACACCTGGGAAGACGTCGCCGCGGCCAGGGCCCGTATCAGGGAGCATGGAAACGTGCTGGACGAATGGATTGCCGCAGTCAAGGCCGAACTCGGGATCGAGCTGGACGTCGACACAGGCGCCCTCCTGGATCTCGCCCGCGATGCCGCGCACGGCGTGGCCAGGCCCGCGGCGCCGCTCACCACCTTCCTGGTGGGGTACGCGGGGGCGAGGGCGGGCGGAAGCCCCGACGAGGTGGCCACCGCCGCCCGCAAGGCCGCGGCGCTGGCCGCGCGCTGGGCCGAGGAGTCGGAGGAGTCCGGGGAGCCCGGGCGGTCCGGCGACGGGACGACCGGCGGTCCGGAGAAGACGGCGGGATGACGGAACCGGGCGGAGACCGCGACCTGTTCGCGGACGGGGAACGACCGGCCCGCGAAGGCCGACCGGAGGGGCCCGGCCACGCCCTGCGCCGGGACGAAACCGCCGAGTCGGCCCCGGGCCACGCGTCCGCCCCCGCGCCCGGTCACGCCCCCGCGCCCGGTCACGCCCCCGCGCCCGGTCACGGCTTCGCGCCCGGTCATGGCTTCGCGCCCGCGCCCGGCCAGGGATCCGGCCTCGGGGCGGAAGGGGTCGGCGGGGCGGAGGACGTGCCCCGGCCCGGCGCTCACGACGCCGAAGACGGACCGGGAACCGACGACCTCCACCGCGCGAACGGCGCACGGAGCACCGACGACGCGCTCGAGGTCGACGACGCGCTGGCCATCGCCAACGAACGACGCCGCGCGGGATCCGCCGAGCGCGGTTCCCGCGTTCGCCCGCCCCTCCGTGCGACCGGCCCTGCCTCCGGCGGAAACGCAGGCGGCCACTCCGGCCCGGCGGGCTCGTCCGGCGCGCCCCGCGCCGGGTCGTCACCGCACGTGGCGGCCGGCCGCACGGGCGGGTCCGGCGCGTCCGGGGGAGCCAACGGGCCCGACCGGAGCGGCACTTCGGAGCCCGGTCCGGCGCCCGACGTCTACGACCACGTGGCGGTGGAGCAGCGGCTCTCCGCGCCGGGGCACGGCCCCACCGGTCGGCCCGGCGAGGATTCCGGCAGGGATTCCGGCAGGGATTCCGGCGAGGGCTCCGGCCACGCCCACCGGGCCACGTCCTGGCACGAGGCGCGGAACATCGCCGCACGGGCCGCGGGCGGTCCGCTGCCCGCGCTCGTACGGCGGCTGGGGGAGGCGCTCGGACACGTACTGGCCGAGCCGCTGGCGGCCCTGACCGATCTGCCGCCGTTCGACACCTCGGCCATGGACGGATGGGCCGTCGCGGGGCCGGGGCCCTGGCAGATCGCCGGACACGACGCCGGGACCGGACACGACGCCGGGGCCCGACACGACGCCGGGACCGGACACGACGCCGGGAGCGGTCACGCCGAACACCCCGGTGACGGAGGGCTCGGCATTCTCGCCGGGCACGACGAACCCGCTCCGCTTCCCGACGGTCACGCGGTCCGTATCGCGACCGGCGCCCGGGTCCCCGCCGGTACGACGGCCGTTCTGCGCAGCGAGCACGGCGACGTACGGACTCAGCAGCGCCCGTCCGGCGGCAGCGGCTCCGGTGCCGAGGGCGAGGACGCCCCGGTGCCGTCCGGGCACGCGCACCGACGCCCGTACGGCGCCTCGCTGCACGTACTCCCAGGCCGCGGCCCTGTCGCGCTGGGACAGGACATCCGGCCCCGCGGACAGGAGTGCCGCAGCGGGGACCGGCTGATGCCCGCCGGGACGGTCATCACCCCCGCCGTCCTCGGACTGGCGGCCGCCGCGGGCTACGACGAGGTCCGTACGTTCCCGCGCCCCCGCGTGGAAGTCCTCGTCCTGGGCGACGAGTTGCTCGACCAGGGGCTGCCCCGCGACGGCCGGATCCGTGACGCGCTCGGCCCGATGCTGGGCCCGTGGCTGACCGCGCTCGGCGCCGAGGTGACCGGGACGCGCCGCCTGCGGGACGAGGCCGACGTCCTGTACCGGGCCGTCACCGAGTCCACCGCCGATCTCGTCGTCACCACCGGCGGTACGGCGGCCGGACCCGTCGACCATGTGCATCCGGTTCTGGCGCGCGCCGGGGCCGACCTGCTCGTCGACGGGGTCGCCGTGCGGCCGGGACATCCCATGCTGCTCGCGCGGCTCGCGCCCGGGAAGCACCTCGTCGGGCTCCCGGGAAACCCGCTCGCCGCCGTCTCGGGGCTGTTCACACTCGCCGAACCGCTGCTGCGGACGCTCGCGGGCGGCGGAACGCCCCCGTCCGGCACCACTTCCGGCACCGCACCCGATCTGACCGGGACGGCAGGAGAGACCGGCACGTCGTCCTCGCCGTTCACGGGAACCGGCACCATCACCGTCTGCGTCACCCAAGCCGTGCACGGACACCCGCACGACACCCGGCTCGTGCCCGTCGCCCTCCGGGCCGGGCGCGCCGTGCCGCTGCACTTCGCCGGGCCCGCCATGCTCCGCGGCATCGCAGGCGCCGACGGCCTCGCCGTCATCCCGCCCGGTGGCGCGGAACCGGAGGACGCGGTCGAGTTCCTCGAACTCCCCTGGTCCGCCGAACTCCCGTCGTCCGCCGGCCCGCTCAACCCCGCGGTGGGCGACGGCGTCAGCAACGGCATGAGCAACGGTGTGGCCCCGCCCGGACCCGCGTCCCCGCCCGGACCGGCATCCCCGCCCGGACCGGTATCCGGGCCCGCATCCGGTCATGGACCCGCACCCCGACCGGCATCCGGAACCCGACCCGCCCCTGGACCCCGCGACGGAGGCCCGGCACGATGAAGCTGCCCATCCAGGACGCCGCCGCCCGGTCCCCGGAGGCGAGCGGTCGCGTCCAGCTTCCGCGCCGTTCGGTCACCGGCCCGCTCCAACAGGTCGCCCGCCGCCTCCTGATGGCCCTCGCCGTCCTGCTGACCACGGTGTTCATCGTGTATGCGGAGCGCGACGAGTACCACGACAACGCCGACGACAGCGTCAGCTTCCTCGACTGCGTCTACTACGCGACGGTCACGCTCTCCACCACCGGTTACGGCGACATCGTCCCGTACGGCGACGGCGCGCGGCTCGTCAACGTCCTGCTCATCACGCCCCTGCGCGTCCTCTTCCTGATCATCCTGGTCGGAACCACGCTCGAAGTGCTCACCGAGCGCACCCGTGAGCAGTGGCGACTGAACCGCTGGAGGTCCTCCTTGCGCGATCACACCGTTGTCGTCGGCTTCGGCACCAAGGGCCGTTCCGCCGTGCTGACCCTGACGGCCAAGGGGCTGTCGAAGGACAAGGTCGTCGTCGTGGACCCGAGTCAGAAGGTCATCGACGCGGCCAGCTCGGAGGGGTTCGTGGGCGTCGTCGGGGACGGCACGCGCAGCGAGGTCCTCAAGCGCGCGGAGGCCCAGCGCGCGGGCAAGATCATCATCGCCACGCAGCGCGACGACACCGCGGTGCTGGTGACGCTGACCGCCCGTCAGCTCAACCGCGGCGCGAACATCGTCGCCGCGGTCCGCGAGGAGGAGAACGCACCGCTGCTGCGCCAGTCCGGCGCCGATGCCGTGATCACCAGCTCCAGCGCCGCCGGCCGCCTCCTGGGCCTGTCCGTCGTCAGCCCCAGCTCGGTCACGGTCCTGGAGGACCTGATCCACCAGGGCAGCGGCCTCGACGTCGTCGAACGCCCCGTGGTGAAGTCCGAAGTCGGCCGCTCCGTACGGGAGGTGGACGACCTGGTCGTCTCCGTCCTGCGGGGGCACCGGCTCCTCGGCTATGACGACCCGAAGGCGAGTCCGCTCCAGGCGACCGACCGTCTCATCGCCGTCATCCGCGCCAGGCCCCCGGCCAACGGCACGGAACCGAAGGCGGAATAGCTCCGCGCTCCGCGCGCCGCATGCAGAGCGCCGCCCGCCCGCCCGCCCGCCCGCCCGACAGCCCGCGGACCGTGCGACCGGGCGACCGGGCGTCCGGGTGGCCGTGCACCCGGGGCGGAGTAGCCTCGCGGCCATGCCTATGCACGCGATCACCATTCCCGAACCCGGAGGACCCGAGGCCCTGGTGTGGGCGGAGGTCCCGGATCCCGTACCCGGCGAGGGCGAGGTCCTCGTCGAGGTCGCGGCGAGTGCCGTCAACCGCGCCGACGTGCTGCAGCGCCAGGGTTTCTACGACCCGCCGCCCGGCACCTCCGCCTACCCCGGTCTCGAGTGCTCCGGCCGGATCGCGGCCCTCGGGCCGAACGTCTCCGGCTGGTCCGTCGGCGACGAGGTGTGCGCGCTGCTCTCGGGCGGCGGTTACGCGGAGAAGGTCGTCGTCCCCGCGGGCCAGGTGCTGCCGGTGCCGGAGGGTGTGGACGTGACGTCGGCCGCGGCGCTGCCGGAGGTGGCGTGCACGGTGTGGTCCAACGTCTTCATGATCGCCCATCTCCGGCCGGGCGAGACGCTGCTGGTGCACGGCGGCGCGAGCGGCATCGGGACGATGGCGATCCAGCTCGCGAAGGCCGTGGGCGCGAAGGTCGCGGTGACGGCGGGCGGTCCGGAGAAGCTGGAGCGCTGCCGCGAGCTGGGTGCGGACATCCTCATCGACTACCGCGAGCAGGACTTCGTCCAGGAGATCCGTAAGGCGACGGACGGGGCGGGGGCGGACGTGGTACTCGACATCATCGGCGCCAAGTACCTCGGGTCGAACGTGAAGGCGCTGGCCGTGAACGGGCGGATCGCCGTCATCGGCATGCAGGGCGGCCGCAAGGGCGAACTCGACCTGGGCGCCCTGCTGATGAAGCGCGGCGCGGTGACCGCCACCTCGCTGCGGGGCCGTCCGCTGTCGGAGAAGGCGGCGATCGTGGCGGCCGTGCGCGAGCACGTCTGGCCGCTGTTCGCCACCGGGCGGGTGAAGCCGGTGGTGGACCGGACGATCCCGATGCGGGACGCGGGCGAGGCGCACCGGGTGCTGGAGAGCAGCGTCCACGTCGGGAAGATCCTCCTCACGGTCTGAGGGACGCACGGTCCAAGGGACGCACGGTCCGACGGTCGCCGTCCGGCACCGCTCGGCCCGCCGGGCTCCCGTCCCCCGCACCCCGTCCCCCCTGTCCTACGCATTCCCTTTCCACGCGCTCCTGTCCCACGGGCCCCGGTCCCACGGGCTTCCGCCCCGCGGAAAACCGGATTCGACCCCGACTCCCGTCCGAGATGCCGGATTTCATCCGACATGTGACTCTGAACACTGCATCGGAAGGGTCACCCTGACCGCTCGGCACGGGAGGGGGTCACTGCCGTGGCCTCAGCGCTGCGCTCGCGACTCGCCATAGGGCTCCTGGTGGGGGCCGCGTTCCTGCCGGCCCCCACCGTGTTCGCCCGCGATCAGTCCCCGCTCCTCGCGGGCCGCGGTACCGGCTCCGTCGCGCCCCAGCTCCCCCGGATTCACTCGACGGGCCCCTCGGGCGCACCGCTGCTCCTCACCGGCCTGCCCCACCACTCCCCACCCCGTCCGACCAGGGCGGACGACGACCGCAGCGGTCCGTACGCCGGGCGGCGCGCGGCCGAGGGGCGGGAGAAGCCCGGACGCGTCCCCGAGGCGCCCGACCCCTCCGGCCACGGCGACCCGTCCCGGCCCTCCCGGCCCGGCGACGGAGAGCCCCACGTACCCCGTGATCCAGGCGCTCCGCCCCCGCCCGGCAGGGGCGACCACCCGGGCGCCCCGACCGATGCGCCCACCCGCGAGGCTCCCCGCCCCCCGTCCGGCGTTCCACGCCCGCCCGACGCCTCCGCGGGGCCCACCGAGACCCCGCCCGCCGCCGACGACAGCGAGGTGCAGGGCGCCTGGCGCCCCCCGCTGCCGTACGATCCGGACCCGCCCGAGCCGGAGCCCGACTGGACCGACGTCGGGGTGCCGCCCGTCGACCCGTCCTCCGACGAGACAGCGGGGAGCGGCACCGCCGTCGGTGACGAGCGCGGCGATCAGGCGTCGCAGCCCACCGGGCGCCTGCTGCGGGTGCTGCCGATCGGTACGGGGCTGGCGCTGATGGGCCTCGGCCTCGCGTACATCGGCATCAGGCTGCGGCAGCGCTGAGAGCGGGCCTCGCGCTCCCCGGCAGCGCCCTCACCGCTTACGGCACCAGGCGTCGCGCGTCGCGTTCCGTGCGAGCCGGAGCGGTGGATCAGCCGTTTCCGGGGGCAGAACCGTCGAGAGGCGACGGTGAGAGAGAATGGGCGGCATGGAGATGCCGAGGAATGAACGGTCACAGGAGAGCCCGCACGTCCTGGTCGTCGGGGCGGACGGGATGCCTCTCGGCAGCGCCGGCTCCGGGGGCGGAGAGGGCGGCGAGGAGTCCCGCGAGGTTCCCTTGACGGACATGGTCGAACAGCCCGCGAAGGTCATGCGCATCGGCAGCATGATCAAGCAGTTGCTCGAGGAGGTCCGGGCGGCGCCTCTGGACGAGGCGAGCAGGGCGCGCCTGAAGGAGATCCACCACAGTTCCGTGAAGGAGCTGGAGGACGGCCTCGCGCCGGAGCTGGTGGAAGAGCTCGAGCGGCTGTCCCTGCCCTTCACCGACGACGTCGTACCGACCGAGGCCGAACTGCGGATCGCGCAGGCCCAGCTCGTCGGCTGGCTCGAGGGGTTGTTCCACGGCATCCAGACGGCGCTCTTCGCACAGCAGATGGCGGCGCGTGCGCAGCTCGAGCAGATGCGCCGGGCGCTGCCCCCGGGTGTGATGGGACCGGAGGGCGAGGACGAGGGGCCGCAGATGGGCGGCGCGCGCTCGGGCCCGTACCTGTAGCGACGACCGCCGCGGGCCGTCTCCACCTCCAGAACCCCGTACAGGACCCCGTACGCGGAAAGGGGCCCGGCACGCACGCGGCGTGCCGGGCCCCTTCCTGTCGGTCCTGCGCTTCCTGCCGGTCCTGCCGGTCTCTCCCGTCGGGGAGGGCTCAGGCGGACTTGCCCGTCGAGACCGTCAGCACGAACTTGTCGGTCTTGTCGTCGGGGTCGAACGGATCACCCGTGAGCGGGGTCTGCCGGATCACGATGTCCTTCCCCCAGGTGTTCTCGTTCTCGTACACCACGCTGTACTTCCAACCCGCCGCGTTCAGGCACTCCTTCACCGACGTGACGTCGTAGTACTGGAACTGCGGGGCCGAGATCTTGCTGTCGTCGTCCCAGTACTCGTTCGGCTCGGTGCACTCCTCGCGGTCGATGACCTTGGTCTTGTCGCCCGGGTTGAAGTCACCGCCCGTGTCCTCGTCCTCGGAGTCGGGTTCGGAGTCGCCCGAGTCGCCGCCGTCCGACCCCTCGGTCGTCGTCCGGGTCGTCTCCTTGTCGTTCGCCACGGAGCCGCCGCCGTCGTCGTTGTTGTTCAGGACGAGCAGGGTGATCAGCCCGCCGGCCGCCAGCAGCGCCGCGACGACCGCGCCCACGACCACCGGCATGTTGCTCCTGCCGCCCGAGGACGCCCCCTGGGACGGCGGGGGAGTGATCGTGTACGGCGGCGGGGTCTGCAGGCCGCTGTTGTACGGCGACGGGGCCGGGGTGTGCGGGCCCGGCGTCTGGTAGCCCTGCTGCTGCATCGCGTGCGGCGGGGGAGGCGTGGACGGCCCGAAGCCGCCCATCGGCTGACCCTGCTGCTGCGGCGCGGTGTACGGCGTGTGGACGTTCGGCGGGGGAGGCGTCCCCTGGTCCACGGGCGGGAAGACGGCGGCGCCGACCGCCGCTCCGCTGTTGGCCGCGGCCCCGCCGGCGACGACGTTGGGCGTCGCCCCGGTCTGTCCGCTCCCGGCCACGCGGGCGCACTCGTCGCGCATCGCCTCGGCCGTCGGGAAGCGCTCGTTGGGGTTCTTCTTCAGGGCCCGCGCCACGAGAGCGTCGACCGCCGGCGGGATCGCGCGGTTGACCGACGACGGGACCGGCGGCTCCTCCTGCACATGCGCGTACGCGATGGCCAGGGGGGAGTCCGCGTCGAAGGGCAGGCGGCCGGTGAGCAGCTCGAAGAGCATGATGCCCACGGAGTAGAGGTCGGACCGGGCGTCGACGCCGCGGCCGAGGGCCTGCTCGGGCGAGAGGTACTGGGGGGTGCCCACGACCATGCCGGTCTGGGTCATGGAGGTGACACCGGACTGCATGGCGCGCGCGATGCCGAAGTCCATGACCTTGACGACGTTGCGCTTGGTCATCATCACGTTGCCCGGCTTGATGTCCCGGTGGACCAGGCCCATCTCGTGGCTGACCTCGAGCGCGGCCAGGACGTCCGCGGTGATCTTCAGGGCCTTCTCGGCGGGCATGGCGCCGTACTGGGCGACGTCCGCGTCCAGGGCCGAGCGCAGCGGCTGGCCCTCGACGTACTCCATGACGATGTAGGGCACCAGGGCGCCCTCGATCTCGTCCTCGCCGGAGTCGAAGACGGACACGATGTTGGTGTGCGAGAGCTTGGCCACGGACTGGGCCTCGCGGCGGAACCGCTCGCGGAAGGACTGCTCACGGCCCAGCTCGGTGTGGAGTGTCTTGATGGCCACCTGCCGGTCCAGAACGGAGTCGTAGGACAGGTGGACCGATGCCATGCCACCGGCGCCCAGCAGATCGCGCAGCTGGTAGCGGCCGCCACCGACGGAACGGCCCTCGTAACGGCCCTGTGCGCCGTCCTGGCTCATTTGTTCTGCTCCCCCCGTGGCACCCACGGCCTTGCACTGCGGCCCGGTGCTGTCGACCCGTGACCGTGATTCCCGGCCAAGTCTGCCCCAGGGCCGGTACACGTCAAGCCGCATGCCCGTTCCGTGACCGGATGCGCAAGAAGCGTCTCTCAATGGTTACGAGCCAGGATGTGATTTGCGTCGGGGGACCCCTCGGAGGTTGGATGGCCGGTCCATCACGATCCGGACCCCCGCCTGGACCCTGTAGCGTGCTTTAAGGAAGACGTAGTACCGCACGGACAGTCGCGGACTGAAACGACGGCGAGGACTGATGGCACAGACGCAGCGCGCCCAGGGCCCGTCCGAACCCGACGCCACCGGTGGGGGTGCCCCCGAAGTCCCGGAGGCGTGGGGTGCCGGCGGGCTCGTCGGCGACGGTCGCTACCGTCTCACGCATCGCCTCGGCCGTGGCGGTATGGCGGAGGTCTTCGCTGCGGAAGATGTGCGTCTGGGCAGAACGGTTGCAGTGAAACTGCTCCGCGCCGATCTCGCCGAGGACCCGGTCTCGAAGGCCCGCTTCACGCGCGAGGCCCAGTCCGTCGCCGGCCTCAACCACCATGCGGTGGTGGCGGTCTACGACTCCGGTGAGGACGTCGTGGGCCCGCACACCGTGCCCTACATCGTCATGGAGCTCGTCGAGGGCCGGACGATCCGCGATCTGCTGCTCAACGCCGAGGCTCCGCCGCCCGACCAGGCGCTGATCATCGTCTCCGGCGTGCTGGAGGCGCTGTCCTACAGCCACCACCACGGCATCGTGCACCGGGACATCAAGCCGGCGAACGTCATCATCACCCACACCGGGGCCGTCAAGGTCATGGACTTCGGCATCGCCCGTGCGCTGCACGGCGCGCAGTCGACGATGACGCAGACCGGCATGGTCATGGGCACCCCGCAATACCTCTCCCCCGAGCAGGCCCTCGGCAAGGCCGTCGACCACCGCTCGGACCTGTACGCCACGGGCTGCCTGCTCTACGAACTCCTGGCCCAGCGGCCGCCGTTCACCGGCGAGACTCCGCTCTCGGTCGTCTACCAGCACGTCCAGGACGACCCGGTGCCGCCGTCCGAGGCCGCCGACGGCGTGCCGCCGGAGCTCGACGGGCTGGTCATGCGGTCACTCGCCAAGGACCCGGACGACCGGTTCCAGAGCGCCGAGGAGATGCGCGGCCTCGTGCAGTACGCGCTGCAGATGCTGCAGGAGCGCGGTGGCCACACCGGCGTCTGGGACACCGGGCCCGTCGTGCACACCGGCGCCAGCACCCCGGCCATGGGTACGGCGGGCACGACCGTGCTGCCGCATCCGCACCACGGCGACACTCCCCCGTCCTTCAGGACCGGCACGACGCCGATGGGCGCCGCCGGCCCGATGCTGCCCGGCGCCCGCCCCGACGACGGCGGCTTCGACGGCCACGGCGGCCCGGGCGGCGGGAAGCGCAAGGGCGGCCGCGGCAAGATGTGGCTCTTCGCCGCGCTCGCCGTCATCGCGATCATCCTCGGAGCCGCCTACGCGCTGGACCGCGCGGGCACGCAGTCCGACGGGAACACGTCGGACGACCCTGCGACCACGGCCCCGGAGAAGACGGAGAACAAGCCGTCGAAGTCCCAGGAGGAGGAGACGGAGCCGGATCCGGCCGACGACATCGGCGGCCAGGACTCGTACACCCCGTCCACCGAGCCTTCGCAGCAGCCGAGCCAGACGCCGTCGCAGACCCCTTCGCAGTCGGCCCCCGACGAGCCGACCGACGAGCCCTCGGACGGCACGTCGAGCGGGAGCGGCGGCGACCCGAGCGAGGAGTCCCCTGACCCGGGCGGCACGGACGACGGGGACAACGGCGAGCCGTCGCCCGACCCGAGCCTGCCGGACCCGGTGGGCGGCAACTGACCGGGGACGGCGCAGCCGCCCCCGGTGAAGCACCTGGCCCCGTGAAGGCAGCCGCCCGATGAAGGCACCTGGCCCCGTGAAGGGCAGCCGCCCGGTGAAGGCGCCTGGCCCCGTGAGGGCAGCCGCCCGGTGAAGCCCTGACCGGTGGACACGGCCTAGCCCGCGAAGGCGTCGCGCACCGCCTCGTACTCGCGCGTCCACCACACCGACAGCGCCGCCGCCGCCGGGAACTGCGGATCGGCCCGGCGGTCCAGCAACTGGTAGCGCCAGCGCAGCATCCAGAAGTCGTTGAGCCGCTCCCACCAGACCCGGTGGACGGCCGCCGCCAGCTCGGCGGGGCTCGCGCCGGTCGCCGCCCGGTAAGCGCGGGCGTACGGACGCACCTTGCTCAGCTCCAGCGTGCCCCCCGGCCGTACGAAGAAGATCGCCGCGGCGCGCACCGCCTCCTCCGCGCGCGGCTGGACGCCCAGCCGGTCCCAGTCGAGGATCGCGGCGGGTTCGGCGCCGCGGTAGAGCAGGTTCAGCGGGTGGAAGTCGCCGTGCACCCAGCCGGTCGCGGGCTCCGCACCGGCCTCGGGACGCTCGTGGGCGTGGCGTTCCAGCAGGGAGCGGCGCTCGACGAGCCGGTGCTCGGCGAGTTCGTCGAAGCTGTCGCGCGGATGGTTGGCGCGCGCCAGGCGGAGCAGTTCCTCGATGACTTCGTAGGTGTCCGACGGGTCGGCGCTCTCCACCCGCGCCTCGGACTCCGGGACGGGCGACTGCTGCATCACCCGCTCCAGGCAGGTGTGCACCAGCCCCAGCAGCGCGCCCAGACGCCGCGACTGGGCGCAGGTCAGCTCGGCGCCGTCGCGGTGCCTGCCGTCGATCCAGGGGTGGAGGGTGTAACAGGCGTCGCCGATGACCGTGACCGTACGGCCGTCGGCGTCGGCCAGGGGCGGCACGACCGGGAGCCCGAGCGCGCCGAGCCGCGTGATGGCGCCGTGCTGGTGGGCGATGGCCTCGCTGTCGCCGTCGAGGTGGTGCTTGAGGAAGTACCGGCCACGGGTGGTGGCCAGCTGGTAGCCGCGATTGAGCAGGCCCTGGGCGACCCGCTCGCAGGACAGGGGCTCTCCGGTGCCCTCGTACCGGCGGAGCAGGGCGCTGAGCGCGACGGGAGTGTCATATGTGCGCGGCACTCGCCAGATGTTAGATGACTTCGTCACACAACGTGCCCGCACGAGCGCGCAGAGATACCTCCGCAGGTGAGGGCCGGGCGTGCGGCGGCCCTGTGGGGATGCGGGGGAGCGGGCGGACGGCTGGTCCGGTTCAGTGTTTTTCCGCCTGCAGCCGGGCGGCGTACGCGGCGGCCTGCGAACGGCGCTCCATGCCGAGCTTCGAGAGGAGGCTGGAGACGTAGTTCTTGATCGTCTTCTCCGCGAGGTGGAGGCGTTCGCCGATGGCGCGGTTGGTCAGCCCCTCGGCGATCAGCTCGAGGACCTTCCGCTCCTGTCCGGTGAGCCGGGTCGGTCCGTCGTCCGTCACGGCGCCGCGCCCTTCGCGCAACCGCTCCAGGACGCGGGTGGTGGCCACCGGGTCGAGCAGGGACCTGCCGGCCGCCACGTCCCGTACGGCCGCGAGCAGCTCCCGGCCGCCGATCGCTTTCAGCACATAGCCCGAGGCCCCGGCGACGATCGCGTCGAAGAGGGCTTCGTCGTCGGCGTACGAGGTGAGCATCAGGCAGGCGACGGAGGGGTCCCGGGAGCGGATCTCGCGGCACACCTCGACGCCGCTGCCGTCCGGAAGGCGTACGTCCAGCACCGCCACATCCGGCCGCGCAGCCGGGATACGGGCCAGGGTCTCGGCCGCGGAACCGGCCTCTCCCACCACCGCGAGGTCCTCTTCGACGGACAGCAGTTCCCGCACGCCGCGTCGTACCACCTCGTGGTCGTCGACCAGGAATACCCTGGTTTCTCCGCCTTCGGCCACGGGGTCAGTGTCACATATTGGCTCTTCCCGTGCCCCAGTTCTCCGGGATACCGTGCGGTTGTCCCGGCAGCCCGCAGGGCTGTGACCAGTGCAGTTCCCGCACTCCTCTCAATTTACTTGGATATCCAAGAAAAAACGCAGGTCAGAGGGGTTAGGCGGAGGTGTGGCGCACTGGGTAACGTGCCTTCTGCAGGCCACGTCCGGGGCACCTGTCACGCCCGGTTCGGCCGCGCCGCACATACCCCGTGCGCCGTTCGAAGCGGGTGAGCCCTAACTGGCCGCCGGCGGATCCCGGGGGCCGGACAGACGGAGGAGCACAACCGTGACCGTGGAGAGCACTGCCGCGCGGAAACCGCGTCGCAGCAGCGGCAAGCGCACCGGCGCCAAGAAGCCGCCGGCCGACGCCCGCCCCGAGCTCGTACAGCTGCTGACGCCGGAGGGCGAGCGGGTCGAGCACCCCGACTACTCGATCGACCTGTCCGAGGAGGAGCTGCGCGCTCTGTACCGGGACATGGTGCTGACCCGCCGATTCGACGCGGAGGCCACGGCGCTCCAGCGTCAGGGCGAGCTGGGCCTGTGGGCCTCCCTGCTCGGTCAGGAGGCGGCGCAGATCGGCTCCGGCCGCGCGCTGCGCGACGACGACTACGTCTTCCCGACCTACCGCGAGCACGGCGTCGCCTGGTGCCGCGGGGTCGACCCGACGAACCTGCTCGGCATGTTCCGCGGCGTCAACCACGGCGGCTGGGACCCCAACAGCAACAACTTCCACCTCTACACGATCGTCATCGGCTCGCAGACGCTTCATGCGACCGGTTACGCGATGGGCGTGGCCAAGGACGGCGCCGACTCCGCCGTGATCGCCTACTTCGGCGACGGCGCGTCCAGCCAGGGCGACGTCGCCGAGGCCTTCACCTTCTCCGCGGTCTACAACGCTCCCGTCGTCTTCTTCTGCCAGAACAACCAGTGGGCGATCTCCGAGCCCACCGAGAAGCAGACCCGCGTCCCCCTCTACCAGCGCGCCCAGGGCTTCGGCTTC
This sequence comes from Streptomyces sp. NPDC047108, assembly GCF_040643575.1. Lineage (NCBI taxonomy): Bacteria > Bacillati > Actinomycetota > Actinomycetes > Kitasatosporales > Streptomycetaceae > Streptomyces > Streptomyces sp. NPDC047108. The sequence goes on along the minus strand of NZ_JBEYUP010000002.1, from coordinate 400,736 downwards.
CCCGGCGTCCGCGTCGACGGCAACGACGTGCTGGCCTGCCTCGCCGTCACCCGCGCCGCGCTGGAGCGGGCGCGCAGCGGCCAGGGCCCCATGCTCATCGAGGCGTTCACCTACCGCATGGGCGCCCACACCACCTCCGACGACCCCACGCGCTACCGCCTCGACGAGGAGCGGGCCGCCTGGGAGGCCAAGGACCCGATCCTGCGGCTGCGGACCCACCTGGAGAAGCAGGGCGCCGCCGACGACGCCTTCTTCACGGAGCTGGAGAAGGAGAGCGACGCACTCGCCAAGCGGGTGCGCGAGGCCGTGCGCGCCATGCCCGACCCGGACTCGATGGCGATGTTCGAGCACGTCTACGCCGATGGGCACGCGCTCGTCGATGAGGAGCGCGCGCAGTTCGCCGCGTACCAGGCTTCGTTCGCGGACGCGGAGGGGAACTGACATGGCTGCCGAGAAGATGGCGATGGCGAAGGCGATCAACGCCTCGCTCCGCACGGCCATGGAGGCCGACCCCAAGGTCCTCGTCATGGGTGAGGACGTCGGCAAGCTCGGTGGCGTCTTCCGCGTCACCGACGGTCTGCAGAAGGACTTCGGCGAGGAGCGGGTCATCGACACCCCGCTCGCCGAGTCCGGCATCATCGGCACGGCGATCGGCCTCGCGCTGCGCGGCTACCGCCCCGTCGCCGAGATCCAGTTCGACGGCTTCGTCTTCCCCGCGTACGACCAGATCGTCACGCAGCTCGCCAAGATGCACGCCCGCGCACTGGGCAAGGTCAAGATGCCGGTCGTCATCCGCATCCCCTACGGCGGTGGCATCGGCGCCGTCGAGCACCACAGCGAGTCGCCCGAGGCGCTGTTCGCGCACGTTCCCGGGCTCAAGGTGGTCTCCCCGTCCAACTCGGCCGACGCCTACTGGATGATGCAGCAGGCCATCGAGTCCGACGACCCCGTCATCTACTTCGAGCCCAAGCGCCGCTACTGGGACAAGGCCGAGGTCGACACCACCGCCATCCCCGGCCCGCTGCACGCCGCCCGCGTCGTGCGCGAGGGCACGGACCTGACCCTGGCCGCGTACGGCCCGATGGTGAAGGTGTGCCTGGAGGCCGCCGCCGCGGCGGCCGAGGAGGGCAAGTCGCTGGAGGTCGTCGACCTGCGCTCGATGTCCCCGGTCGACTTCGACACCGTCCAGCGGTCGGTGGAGAAGACCCGCAGGCTCGTCGTCGTCCACGAGGCGCCGGTGTTCCTGGGGACGGGTTCGGAGATCGCGGCCCGGATCACCGAGCGGTGCTTCTACCATCTGGAGGCACCCGTCCTGCGGGTCGGCGGCATGCACGCGCCGTACCCGCCGGCCAGGCTCGAGGACGAATACCTGCCGGGGCTCGACCGGGTGCTGGACTCCGTCGACCGCGCGCTGGCGTACTGAGGGGCCGAGGAGATCGTGACCATGACCGAGACGACGCTCCCCCGGAATTCTTCCGGGGGCACGCCCATCCGAGAGTTCCGAATGCCGGACGTCGGCGAAGGACTGACGGAAGCCGAAATCCTCAAGTGGTACGTCCAGCCGGGCGACACCGTGACCGACGGGCAGGTGGTCTGCGAGGTCGAGACCGCCAAGGCCGCCGTCGAGCTGCCGATCCCGTTCGACGGGACCGTGCACGACCTGCGCTTCCCCGAGGGGACGACCGTCGACGTCGGCACGGTGATCATCTCCGTGGACACCGCGCCCGGCGGCGGTTCGGCCGCCCCGGCGGCCGGTGACGCCGCGTTCGAGCCGCCGAAGACCGAGGAGGCCACCCGCGAGGCGGCCGAGACGGGCCCGGCGCCCACCCCCGCGCGTTCGGAGGGCGGTGACGAGCCGCAGGGCCGTCAGCCGGTCCTCGTCGGCTACGGGGTCTCCGCCTCGTCGACCAAGCGCCGGCCGCGCAAGCAGCAGCCGGGCCAGGCCGCGTCCGTCCCCGGCCAGAACGGGGCGGCCGCCGCCCTGCAGGCCGAGATGAACGGCCACGCCGGTGCCGTCACCGCGCCCCAGCAGGGCGCGCGGCCCGCCGGGCCGTCCGCGTCCGCGGCGCCGGGCGGACGTCCGCTCGCCAAGCCGCCGGTCCGCAAGCTCGCCAAGGACCTCGGCGTCGACCTCGCGACGGTCACGCCGACCGGTCCCGACGGGATCGTGACCCGGGACGACGTGCACGCGGCGGCGGCCTCGGCCATGGCCGTGCGGGACGTCGCACCGGCCGCGCAGGCCCCCGCGGCGCAGGCCGCACCGGCCGAGGCCCCGGCGCCCGCCGTCGCTGCCGGGGAGCGCGAGACCCGTGTGCCGGTCAAGGGCGTCCGCAAGGCGACCGCGCAGGCGATGGTCGCCAGCGCCTTCACCGCGCCCCACGTCACGGAGTTCGTCACCGTGGACGTGACCCGCACGATGAAGCTCGTCCAGGAGCTGAAGCAGGACCCGGACATGGCCGGGCTGCGGGTCAACCCGCTGCTCATGGTCGCCAAGGCGTTCCTCGTGGCGATCCGCCGCAACCCGGAGGTCAACGCGGCCTGGGACGAGGCGAACCAGGAGATCGTGCAGAAGCACTACGTGAACCTGGGCATCGCCGCGGCCACCCCGCGCGGCCTCATCGTCCCCAACGTGAAGGACGCGCACGCCAAGACCCTGCCCGAACTCGCCTCCTCTCTGGGCGAGCTGGTGTCCACCGCGCGCGAGGGCAAGACGTCGCCCGCGGCGATGCAGGGCGGCACGGTCACGATCACCAACGTCGGCGTCTTCGGCGTCGACACCGGCACCCCGATCCTCAACCCCGGGGAGTCGGCGATCCTGGCCTTCGGCGCGGTCAAGCTCCAGCCCTGGGTCCACAAGGGCAAGGTCAAGCCCCGCCAGGTCACCACGCTGGCGCTCTCCTTCGACCACCGCCTGGTCGACGGCGAGCTGGGCTCGAAGGTCCTCGCGGACATCGCGGGCGTCCTGGAGCACCCGAAGCGGCTGATGACCTGGACGTAGCACGGCCGGTCGGCAGCGACTCGGAGAGGGCCCGGACGCTCGGCGTCCGGGCCCTCTCCGTCGCATGTCACGGAGTTCGGAACCGGTCGTGAACGTGCCGTGCGTCTGTCGACTCAGCGGATTCTCCGCCCTCACCGTGACTGCCACAGCGGTGTTCCCTCGACGATGTCCAGCTCGGCCCAGACGGTCTTGCCGGGGTTGCGGGGCATGATGCCCCAGCGGTTCGCGAGGTTGCCGACGAGCAGCAGCCCGCGGCCGGAAGCCTCGTCCTCGGCGGCCGTCCGTACGCGGGGGAGGCGTTCTCCACGCGTATCGCTGACTTCGACGCGTACGGCGGAGGCGATCAGGGCCAGCCGTACGCGAAAGAGACGGCCGGGCAGCGTGCCGTGCAGTAGGGCATTGGTCGACAACTCGCTGACGACCAGCGCCGTTCGGTCGGCGAGGCCGGCGAGGCCCCACTCGGTGACCAGCCGTGCCGCTCGTCGGCGAGCGAGGGAGACGCTGCGCGGGCTCGCGGTGTAGTTGAGCGCGTCCTCACGGAGAACGGTCTCGGATTGCGGGACGGCCATGGGCTCACGCCTCCGGTTGAGCTGGGGATTTCCGAGTGCGGCGGTGGCGTTGCCGTCGTCGCCTGGGCATGGCGAGGCGGCGCCCTTCCGCCAACTGGCTTCGCTGTGCGAGCGGTTGCGTACCGAAGGTAGTGACGCACGGGAGCGCCGTGCAAGCCGTCTCGGAGAAATATGTCTCCAGGTCTTGGTTGTGTGGCCTCGTGAACCGCTGCAAACTGATGCCGGTTTGGAGAGTGAGGTGTCGTGGCAAGGGATCGGGCGGCTCTGGGAAACCGCGTATCGACCGTGCTGGCCAGGAGGTTGGGCGGCGAACTCCTGCGTTTGCGAACCGCGGCGGGGCTGACACAGCCTCAAGCGGCTGATGCTCTCAGCGCTACCGCCGCGAAGATCGCCAAGATGGAGCGGGGATGGGTGCCGTTCCGGGATCCCGACGTCCGCGCGTTGTGCGCCCTGTACGGCCTGAGCGATCAGAAGGCCGTCGACGCTCTCCTTGAGGTGGCCAAGCTGGACCGGGAGCGCCGCAAGGCGAGCGGGTGGTGGAAGCGCTACCCCGATGTAGCCATCGCCGAGTACCTTGCGATGGAGGACGCGGCGGTGCGCATCCGGACGTGGCAGGTAGCGCTGGTGCCGGGCCTGTTGCACACGCCGGAATACACAGCCGCCCTCGCTCGTGATCAAGCCATGATTGATGACCCGGACGAGATTCAACAGTGTGTGGAGGTGAAGCAGAACCGGCAGAGGCGACTCCATGGAGAGACGCCGCTGAACGTGTGGGCAGTGGTGTGGGAATCCGTGCTGCGGCAGCGTGTTGGGGGCGTTGACGTGATGCGCAGGCAACTGGAGCACTTGCTGCGTGTGTCCCACTACCCGAACGTCTCGTTTCAGGTGGTTCCGTTCAGCGCCGGCGGCTTTCCCGGCATGATCGGGCCGTTCAACATCGTCACATTCGCCGAACCCACGGCCCTGGATGTGGTCTACGCGGACAACCCGTCCGGAATGATCTGCCTGGAGAGCGAGTCCGGCGCGCTCGCGCACGACAAGATCTTCGATCGGACCGTGAGGCTGGCGCTGTCGGAGCGGGACTCACGCGATCTGGTTGAGCGAATCCACAAGGAGATCTGAAGCATGCCGCAGTTCGTCTTCGTGAAATCGCGCCGCAGCGCAGATGGCTTGGACTGCGTCGAAGTCGCGACCAACGTCCCCGGCACGGTGGCCGTGCGGGACTCCAAGGACCCGGAGGGTCCGATACTCCGCTTCGCCCCCGCCGAGTGGGTCGCGTTCCGTGCGGCCCTGGTGCGGGGGTGCTTCGACGCCGCGTAGCGGGGCGAGTTCTGGGCGCGTACCGGCAGAGCCCGCTACCGTTACGAGGGAGACCCGCGAACAGGGAGCATCCGCGATGAGTCCCGCAGACGAGGCGGCCCTGCCGCCTCACGTCCCGGAAGAGTCCATCACAGCGCAGGTCACCGTCTCCGGTGCCATTGCTGACATGCTGCGTGACCTCGCAGCCATTGATGGGCGCACCCCGGAAGAAATGGTGCAGGAGTGGGTGGCAGGAAGAGTCGTGATTCCTGCGGGTCCGGCGAGCGCTGAGGACTGGGAGCTCTTCGACGGGCCGGCGGACCTGTCAGCGCGAGCCGATGAGTACCTGCGTGGCGGGTTCGGGCAGTGACCGAACCGCTCCCGTTTGCTGTCGCCGATACCTCCGTCCTCCTCGCCGCCTTCAACCGCCGTGACAATCTGCATAAGGAGGGCGTGGGTGTTCTCACAACAGCCCGCATTCTCGTCGTGTCTCCCTTGGTCCTCGCGGAACTCGACTACCTCTTGACGGCGAAGGCTGGGGAAACCACCGCTGTGCAGGCAGCGGAGCGCATTGCGGCCCTCGCTTCGCTGGGGCAGGTGCACATCGCGCACGTCGACCACGGGGCGATCCGAGAGGCGGCAGATCTCCTCCGCCGGTACCAGGGACAAGCGATCGGGCTCACGGACGCCGTCAACGCAGTTCTGGCGTGGAAGCTCAGAAGCCCGGTGATCCTCTCGTTCGATGGCCATTACCGGCACACGATCGGTCCCCGCACGGCCGGGGAGAAGCATCTGGAAGTGCTGCCGCAGGGGTAGTCGTCGGAGCTTTCCCCGCCCCCGTCTCCGCCCCCGTCTCCGCCCCCGTCCGGATCGCGGACGACCGATGCTGACGCATACGTGTTGTATCTAAGATGTGCGCATGGCTTCCGCGTCCGCCCCCGCCAAGCAGCCCCCCGCCGCCGACCGCGTCTACGTCCACGTCAAACAGGGCGTACTGGACCGCCGTTACGAAGGCGGGACGCTGCTCACCGAGGGCGGGCTCGCCGAGGCCGTCGGGGTGTCCCGTACGCCCGTGCGCGAGGCGCTGCTGCGGCTGGAGGCCGAAGGGCTGATCAAGCTCTACCCCAAGAAGGGCGCGCTCGTCCTGCCCGTCTCCGCCCAGGAGATCGGCGACGTCGTCGAGACCCGCCTTCTCGTCGAGGAGCACGCCGCGCGCAAGGTGGCCCCCGCGAGCCCGCGCCTGATCGCGCGGCTGGAGGAGCTGCTGGAGGAGCAGAAGCGGTGCGCGGAGACGGGCGATCTGTCCGCGGTGGCCGTGGCGGACCGCTGCTTCCACGCGGAGATCGTGCGCAGCGCGGGCAATCAGATCCTCGACCGCCTCTACGACCAACTCCGCGACCGCCAGCTCCGGATGGGCGTCGCCGTCATGCACGCGCACCCCGACCGGATCGCCAAGAACATCGCCGAGCACGCCGAGATCCTCCGCGCCCTGCGCAGCGGTGACGCCGACGCGGCGGCCGAGGCCGTGCACCAGCACGTGAGCTGGGTCCGCGTCCTCGTCCGGGGTGACGAGCGGTGGGGCGGCGAGTGGCGGAGCGGCGAGGCGTGGGGTGCGGGCCGGTGACCTCAGCCATACGCCTGCCCGGTGATCCCCCCGGCGGGCGCCGGGCCGTCGCCGTCTGGAGCCTCGGTGTCGCCGTCTACTTCGTCGCGATCACGTACCGCACGAGCCTCGGCGTCGCCGGACTCGACGCGGCCGACCGCTTCGGCATCAACGCCTCGGCCCTGTCGACCTTCTCCATCCTCCAACTGCTCGTCTACGCGGGCATGCAGATCCCCGTCGGCCTGCTCGTCGACCGGCTGGGCACCCGGAAAGTCCTGACGCTCGGCATCGTCCTGTTCACGGTCGGCCAGCTCGGCTTCGCGCTCTCCCACACGTACGCCACCGCCCTCGCCTCGCGGGCCCTCCTCGGCTGCGGCGACGCGATGACGTTCATCAGCGTGCTGCGGCTCGGCTCGCGCTGGTTCCCCGCCCGCCGGGGGCCGTTGATCGGGCAGATCGCGGCGCTGATCGGCATGGCGGGCAATCTGATCTCCACGATCGTGCTCGCGCGCCTGCTCCACGACATCGGCTGGACACCGACGTTCGCGGGCAGCGCTGTCGGCGGCGCGGTGGTCCTCACGCTCGTCCTGCTCTTCCTCAAGGACCACCCCGAGGGCTACGCGCCGGAGCCGCCGCCCCGCCACCACGCCAAGGGGTTCGTACGCCGGCAGATCGCGGCGGCCTGGCGGGAGCCGGGGACGCGGCTGGGGATGTGGGTGCACTTCACCACCCAGTTCCCGGCGATGGTGTTCCTGCTGCTGTGGGGGATGCCGTTCCTGGTCGAGGCGCAGGGGCTCTCCCGCGCCGAGGCCGGTGAACTGCTCACCCTGGTCGTGCTGTCCAACATGGTCATCGGCCTCGTCTACGGCCAGGTCATCGCCCGCCACCACCGGGCCCGTATGCCGCTGGCGCTCGGTACGGTCGCGGCGACCGCGCTCACCTGGGGCGCGGCCCTGTTCTGGCCGGGCGGGCACACGCCGGCCTGGCTGCTGATCACGCTCTGCCTGGTGCTGGGTGGCTGCGGACCTGCCTCGATGATCGGCTTCGACTTCGCCCGTCCGGCCAATCCGCCCGAGCGCCTGGGCACCGCCTCGGGGATCGTCAACATGGGCGGATTCACCGCCTCCATGGTCACGCTCCTGGCGATCGGCGTGCTGCTCGACCTGACCGGCGACCGGTACGGGATCGCGTTCGCCTCCGTCTTCGTCCTGGAGGCGTTCGGCATCTCCCAGATCCTGCGGCTGCGCGGGCGTGCGCAGCGGCGCGAACGCGAACGCGTGGTGGCCAGCCGCGTGGAGACCGTGCACGTCCCCGCGTAGACCGCGCTCAGGGCCGTGTACGCCCCCGCCGAATCGCGCCGAAGGGGCCGTTCACGGCCACACGTTGTCGTTCACCGACCCCAGCCCGGCCCCGGACAGCCTCTGGTGGAGCGCGATGGCGTGGTCCTCGGTGAGCGACGCGACATGGTCGGCGGCCGCCCGCAGCGGATCCCCGTGCAGCTGCAGCTCGTCGGCCCGGTCGGGCGGCAGCAGCTCCGGCGACTCATGGCTCCAGCGCAGGAGTTCGCCGACGATCCGCCGCTTGCCGTGCTGCTGCGTGGCCAGCGCCGGACGGTCGATGACGTACGCCCACACCAGCTCCTTGAGCAGGTCGCAGGCCGCGCGGCGCTCCGGCGGGATGACCAGGCGGGCGCCGTACCGGATCGCCGCGGCGCCGCCGACCTCCAGCTCGATGCCGCGCGTGAAGTACGCGATCAGGTCCGCCGTACGCCGGTTGACCGCCACCGCGTCCTCGTGACTGCCGCTGTACGGCGCCGGGACCGCCAGCCGCTTGCCGATGTCCGCCATCAGCTCGCGCGCCGCCCCGCGGTCGAACTCCACGCCCTCCCGCGCCCGTTTCTGCTGGACGTAGTCCAGGAAGCGCTCGGTCTCGCGCTCCGTCTCACCGCCCGCCGTCCCAGGCGGCGGGAACAGCGAGGCGAGCGGGATCAGACCGGTGCGGTAGAAGTCCTCCACGTCGTGGCAGGCGTAGGTGACGTCGTCCGCCCAGTCCATCACCTGTTCCTCGACCGGCACATCGGTGCCGGTGCGGCCCGCGCGCACCCAGGCGAACGCCTCTCGGTCCGCCACGTAGACACCCCACTTCACATGCCGCGCCGGGTCCTGGTCCAGCGGAGCCCGCTCCCACGGGTACTTCGTCGAGGCGTCCAGGCAGGCCCGGGTGAGGTGCAGCCCGCGGTGGCCGGGGTACTTGTGCGCGGCGAGGAAGGTCAGGACGCGCAGCGTCTGCGCGTTGCCCTCGAAGCTGTCCAGCACCCCGTCGGCGCACCGCAGTTCGTCCATCGTCCGCCGCAGCGCGGTCTCGCCCGCGTGCCCGAACGGCGGGTGGCCGATGTCGTGCGCCATGCAGGCCGCCTCGACGAGCGCCGGGTTGGGGCCGCCGTACTGCCGCTCCAGCCGCTCGGCCATCCGCCGCCCGAGCTGGGCCACCTTCATCGAGTGGGTCAGCCGCGTGTGGTACGCGCCCAGCTCGCCGCTCGCCACCACCTGGCTCTTGCCGGCCAGCGCCCGCCACTGCGTCGAGTACAGGATCCGGTCCACGTCGTGCTCGAAGCCCGACCGCTGGCCGTCGTCGGACACCCGCCGGCCCAGGGAGTGCTGTTCCAGGTCGTCGTCGCTGTACTTGGCCGGTCGCATGCGGCGGATGCTACGCCGCCCGGCCGGTACGGACCACGCGCGACGGTGCGGAGCGGCGCGGTTGCGGAGCGCTGCGGCGCGCGGCCCGGTGCCGCGCTCGGGCGTGCACGCCGGAGCTCGCGCCCATGAGACCCCGGGGCGCCCCGTATCTATGCTGTCGGCATGAGCCCCCAGCCCCGCTTCGACCGCGGACACACCGACGACCTCACCGGCTTCCTCGACAGGAGCCCCTCGCCCTACCACGCCGTGGCCAACGCCGCGGAACGGCTGGAGAAGGCGGGCTTCAGGAAGGTCGAGGAGACCGCCGCGTGGGACGCCGCGGCCGGCGGGAAGTACGTGCTGCGCGGGGGCGCGATCATCGCCTGGTACGTGCCGGAAGGAGCGGGCCCCGAGACGCCCTACCGGATCGTCGGCGCGCACACCGACTCCCCCAACCTGCGCGTCAAGCCGATCCCGGACACGGGCGCGCACGGCTGGCGGCAGATCGCCGTCGAGATCTACGGCGGCACCCTGCTCAACACCTGGCTGGACCGGGACCTCGGACTCTCCGGCCGTGTCACGCTGCGCAGCGGGGAGCACGCGCTGGTGTCCGTGGACCGCCCGCTGCTGCGCGTTCCGCAGCTCGCCGTGCACCTCGACCGCTCGGTCAACGCCGACGGCCTCAAGCTCGACAAGCAGCGGCACATGACCCCGATCTGGGGCCTGGGCAAGGTGGAGGAGGGCGACCTCGTCCGCTTCGTCGCCGAAGAGGCCGGCGTCCCCGCCGCGGACATCGCCGGATGGGACCTCATGGTCCACAGCGTGGAGCCTTCCGCCTACCTCGGCCGCGACCGCGAACTCCTCGCCGGGCCGCGGATGGACAACCTGCTGTCCGTGCACGCCGGTACGGCCGCGCTCGCCGCCGCCGCCACCTCAGGCACCCCGCCGCACCACATCCCCGTCCTCGCCGCCTTCGACCACGAGGAGAACGGCAGCCAGTCCGACACCGGAGCCGACGGCCCCCTCCTCGGCAACGTCCTGGAGCGCTCCGTCTTCGCCCGCGGCGGCGGCTACGAGGAGAAGGCCCGCGCCTTCGCCGGGACGGTCTGCCTCTCCTCCGACACCGGCCACGCCGTGCACCCCAACTACGCCGAGCGGCACGAGCCGGGGCACCACCCCGTTCCCAACGGCGGCCCCATCCTCAAGGTCAACGTCAACCAGCGCTACGCGACGGACGGCAGCGGCCGTGCCGTCTTCACCGCCGCCTGCGAACGGGCCGGTGTGCCCTGGCAGCCCTTCGTCTCCAACAACGCCATGCCGTGCGGCACCACGATCGGACCGATCACCGCCGCCCGCCACGGCATCGCCACGGTCGACATCGGTGTCGCGATCCTCTCGATGCACTCGGCTCGTGAACTGTGCGGTGCGGAAGACCCGTACCTGCTGGCGAACGCGTTGTCCGCCTTCCTGGAGAACTGAATTGGAATTCTCGCTGCTCGGCCCGGTCACGGTCGCGACCGGAGCCGGTGAACTTCCGCTGGGGCCGGCGAAACGGCGGAGCGTGCTCGCTCTGCTGCTGCTCCAGCCCAACATCACCGTCTCCATCGAGCAGTTCATCACCTCGCTGTGGGAGGACGAACCGCCCGCCCACGCCCGTACCGTCGTCCAGGGGCACGTCTCGCGGCTGCGCCAGACGCTGGCCGAAGGGGGAGCGGACGCGTACGGGGTCGAACTGGCCACCCGCGGCTCGTCCTACCTGCTGCGGCTGCCCGAGGAACTGATCGACGCCCACCGGTTCAGCGAACTGAGCGCGCTCGCCCGGCCGGAGTCCGCAGCGCAGGACGCCGTGTCCCTGCTGCGCGAGGCGCTCGGCCTGTGGCGCGGACCGGCGCTGTCGGGCACGGTCTCCGGCGCGCAGTTCGCCGCCGCGGCCCACGCGCTGGAGGAACGGCGGCTGGCCGCCGTCGAGGCCCTCGCCACCGCGCACGGCGCACTCGGCGAACACGGCCAGGCGGCGGCCGTCCTCTACGCGGAAGCGGCCGCCAACCCGCTCCGCGAAGGACTCGTCGCCGCCCTGATGGGAGCCCTGTACCGGGCGGGCCGCCAGTCGGACGCCATCAACTGGTTCCACCGGACACGGCAGTTGCTCGGCGAGGAGCTGGGCGTGGACCCCGGGGAACGGCTCACGCGCGCCTACGAGGAGATCCTGCGCGCCGAGGCCGTGGCGACGGAGCCGCCGCGGCAGCAGCCCGCAGCAGGCCCGCAGCCCTCCGCGCCCCGGGACCCGCGCACCCAGCTGATGCCGGACCAGGGGCGGCAGCCCGCCGTCCCCCACCAGAGCAGCCAGGCCCCCGCGGGCGGCTCCCCGCAGGGCGGCACCGAGCGCACCGGCGGCGACCCCGCGCACCCGACCGCCCCGCGCCATCTGCCCCGCCCTCCCGCCCGCTTCCTCGGCAGGGAGGCCCAACTCGCCGAACTGACCTGGTGGCTCACCGACAACGGCGGCGGGGAGAGCCCCATCGCCGTCGTCGCCGGACCCGCCGGCGTGGGCAAGACCGCCTGCGCGGTGCAGTGGGCCCACCTGCACGCGGCCGCGTTCCCCGACGGACAACTCTTCGCCGATCTCGGGGGGTTCGGCGAAGGAGCCGAGGCCACACCCGCCGCCGTGCTCCGCGAGTTCCTGCTCGGCCTCGGAACCCCGCCCGACCACATCCCGCCCTCGGCCGACGCCGCGTCCGCGCTCTACCGCTCCCTCGTCGCCCGCCGCCGCGTCCTCGTCGTCCTCGACAACGCCCGGAGCTCCGCCCAGGTACGGCCGTTGCTGCCCGGGGGCCCGGGCTGCGCGACGATCGTCACCAGCCGCAGCAGGCTGGACGGACTGGTGGTCACCGACGTCGCCCGGCCCGTACCCGTACAGGTCCTCGGCACCGACGAGGGCATGGCCCTGCTCGGCACCATGCTCGGCCACGAGCGGGTCGCCGAAGACCCCGACGCCGCCCGTGCGTTGGTCCACCTCTGCGAAGGGCTCCCGCTCGCCCTCCGGGCCGCCGCGGCGCAGCTCACGGCCCGCCCGCGCTGGCGGCTCGCCCGGCTGGCCGCGGCGCTGAGCGACGAACGGCGGCGGCTGTCGCTGCTCTCCGCCGAGGACACCGGGATAGCGGCCGCGCTGGCGACATCGGTGGCCCGTCTCTCCGCGGACGACGCCCGGCTGCTCAGCCGGCTCGCCATGGGATCGGGCCGGGAGGTGGACGCCCTCGCCGTGGCCGCCCTCGCCGGATCCGACCCCGACCACGCGAGGGACGGCCTCGACCGGCTCGCCGAAATGCACCTCGTGGACGAGGCAGCGACCGACCGCTACGTCATCAGCACCCTGGTCCAGCTCTTCGCCCGCGACAAAGACGCAGGTGAGAAGGGTTCCTGAGGGGCGACAACGGAGCGTTAGGCGGAGGTTAGTGACACGGCAACGGGTCTCGGCAGAGTTTCCCCCGTCACCGAACGACACCTTCGAAACGGGAGATCCGACATGCCGAACACCCTCCGCACCAAGCGCTCCATCCGCATCGCCGCCGCCTGCCTGACCGCCGCGGCTGCCCTGTCGCTGACGGCCTGCAACAACGACGCCGGCGGCGTCCGCTCCTCCGGCGAGGCGAAGAAGAGCTCGACCGAGCAGAGCGCGGGGCAGAACACCCAGGGCAAGGACGGCAAGGCGGGCGCATCGGAGGGCAAGGGCAAGGAAGGCGCGGGTACGAGCACCAAGACCACCGGCGAGGTGCAGGCGTGCACGGCCGAGACGCTCGCGGTGGAGGCGGAGGCGGTCAAGAGCCCGATCAACCACATGGTCCTGGTCGCCACCAACAACTCGGACTCCGCCTGCAACCTCTACCACTACCCGACCGTCGGCGAGGAGGGCGCGCAGGCCGCCCTGCCGCCCGTCGAGGAGAGCAAGCCGCAGGCCGTCGCCACCCTCGAGCCGGGCCAGTCCGCGTACGCCGGCGTGCTCCTCTCCTCCGCCGACGGTTCGGGCGGTGAGGGCCGCGAGACGAAGAACTTCACCGTCGGTCTCATGGACACCGAGGGCACCCCGACCGACGAGTCGCCCATGATCGTGGAGGCCCCCGGCGGCAGCACGCACGTCGACGACAACGCGCGGGTCACCTACTGGCTGTCCGACATGAAGGACGCGATCTCCTACTGATCCGGTCCTGCTGACAGGTCGCACTGATACGACGCGCCGGCCCCTCCGGGGGCCGGCCGGTGCCGTTCACCCCGCAACTCGCGGCCGCCGCAACTCCCGGCCGAAGCATGGCCGTTCCGGGCCCGGGTACCCGAAGAGGGTCCAGCCCGGAACAGTCAAGTCATAGCGGGAGGCGGACAGTATGGGTATCGGCGGGTGCATTGCCCTGATCGCGGTGGGCGCCATCATCACCTTCGCAACGGACTGGGAGATGGCCGGAGTCAACGTCGATCTGGCCGGACTGATCATGATGGTCGTCGGCTTCATCGGCCTCGCCGCGTACGTGAGCATCCTCAAGCGCCGCAGGGTCCAGCCGCCCGGGCCCGGCGCACCGGTCGTCGAGGTGGACGAGCGCAACCGCCTGATGTGAGGCGGCACGCCGAGCGGTACGAGTCGAGCGGTACGAGTCGAGCGGTACGAGTCGAGCGGTTCGAATCGAGCGGTACGAGTCGAGCAGGACGACGGGCCGACGAGCCCGGTGACAGGCCGTGCGCGTACGTCAGCCACCCACGGCCACGGCGGGCTCAGCCCTCCAGACCCGCCAGCACCAGCGGCAGCCGCTCCACGCCCGATCCGCTCACCCGGACCGGAACACCCCAGTCCTGCTGGTGCACATGGCAGGCCGGGAACTCGTTCGCCGGATCGTCGTCACAGGACGCGGCCATCGCGGAGACGTGCAGAACGCCCTCCGCGACCCCGTCCGCGAGGACCAGGTCCCGCGCCAGGTCCGTGCCCGTCCCGGCGCCCTCCGCCAGGAGTTCGGGCGGTGAGGCGCTCACGATCAGCCGGGTCGACGGACCGTACCGCTCGTCGAGCTTCTGTCCGGACGGCGCCTGGAACACCACGTCCAGACGGAGCTTCCCCGGGGCCACATCGGTCGCGGCACGCTGCGTGCGATGGGCCACGGCCTCGACCCGTACGGCCTCCTCCGGCAGGCGCAGCCGCGTCAGCCGGTGGCGCGCCGACTCGACCACGACGATGTCACCGTCCACCAGCACCGCACCGGACGGCTCCCGCAGATCGGTCGCCAGCGTGCTGACCTCACCGGTTGCCGGATCGTAGCGGCGCAGCGAGTGGTTGTACGTGTCACTGACGGCCACCGAGCCGTCGGGCAGCGCCGTCACCCCCAGCGGATGCTGGAGCAGCGCCTGCCCGGCCGGACCGTCCCGGAGCCCGAAGTCGAAGAGCCCCGTCCCCACGGCCGTGCGGACCACGAAACCGCCCGAGCCGTCGTGCTCGACCCGGCGGACGGCGGACGTCTCGGAGTCCGCGACCCAGAGCCCGTCGTCCGCAGCGGCGAGCCCCGACGGCTGCGCGAACCACGCCTCGGCCGCCGGGCCGTCGACCAGCCCCTCGTTGGTCGTCCCGGCCACCGCCTCGACCGTCCCCGTCACCGGGTCGTACGTCCAGAGCTGGTGCACCCCCGCCATCGCGATCCACAGCCGGTCCGCGAACCACGCCACGTCCCACGGCGAGGACAGACTCACCTCGCGCGCCGGCCCCGATGTGGGCGACCCCTGCCACCACTGGAGCCCGGTCCCCGCGATCGTCGTGACCTCGCCTGTGGCCGGGTCGTAGCGGCGCAGCGCGTGGTTCACGGTGTCGGCCACCGCGATCGCGCCGTCGGGCAGCGGCGCCAGGCCCTGCGGCTCGCTGAACCGCGCCCGCTCCGGCCCGCCGTCCGCGAGCCCGCGCTCCCCGGTGCCGATCCGCCGGACCACGGTCTCGCCGTCGGCCGCCAGCTCCACGAGCCGGTGGCGCGTGGTGTCGGAGACGAGGAAACCGCCGTCGGGCAGCAGCAGCGCCTTGCCGGGGAAGCGCAGTTCGGTGGGCTCCGGCTCGGGCGCGATCCCCCCGGCTACCGCTGGGGGTGCCCCCAGGACCCCGCCGCGCCGGAGCGTGCCCTTGGCGGCGTGGACGGCCTCCAGCTCCTCGACGAGCCGCGTGATGGCGTGGGCGTGGCCCTCGCCCGCGTGCTGGGCGACGATGTAGCCCTCGGGGTCGATGACGACGAGCGTGGGCCAGGCCCGTACCGCGTACTGCTTCCAGGTGGCCAGCTCGGGGTCGTCCAGGACGGGGTGGTGCACCGCGTAGCGCTCGACGGCGTCGACGACGGCCTGATGCTCGGCCTCGTGCACGAACTTCGGCGAGTGGACGCCGATGATCACGACGGTGTCGCGGTGCTTCTCCTCCAGCTCCCGCAGCTCGTCCAGGACGTGCAGGCAGTTCACACAGCAGAACGTCCAGAAATCAATGACGACAATCCGTCCTCGCAGGTCGGCGAGGGTCAGATCGGTGCCACCGGTGTTGATCCAGCCGCCTTTGCCGATCAGCTCGGGGGCGCGGACGCGTGCGCGGGAAGACATGGTTCCAGCCAACCACAGCGGGCGTACGGGTTGTTCCGGTGGGCAGCGCCCCGCGCAGCGGGAAGAGGTCTGTCATGAAATACCTGGTGCGCGACCGGATCTTCGGGATCGGCGAGGACTACTGGATCGAGGACGAACAGGGCCGGAAGGTCTTCCTCGTCGACGGGAAGGCCCTGCGGCTGCGGGAGACCTTCGAGCTGAAGGACACGGACGGGCGGGTGCTCGTCACGATCAAGAAGAAGATGGTCAGCCTCCGCGACGCGATGCAGATCGAGCGCGGCGACGGCCGCCTGGCGGTCATCAGAAGGAAGCGCCTCTCCCTGATCCGGAACCACTACCGGGTCGAGCTGGTGGACGGCACCGTGCTGGACGTGAGCGGCCGGATCCTGGACCGGGAGTTCACCATCGAGTACGAGGGTGACCTCGTGGCCCACATCTCCCGCAAGTGGCTGCGGGTGCGGGACACCTACGCCGTGGACGTCCTGCGGGAGGAGGCGGACCCGGCGCTGATCATCGCCGTGGCGGTGTGCGTGATCCGGCTCGCGGAGCGGGAGCGCGGTCTCGACGACTGACCGCGCTCGCCGGGCGACCGACCCGCGACGGGCGAGGTTCGCGGGCCGGGGCGGTCAGTCCGTGGTCATCTCCCGCAGCTTCGCCAGATGGTCGCGTGCCTCACCGGCGGCCCGGGTGAACCAGTCGGTCAGCACGGCGATCTCGTCGGGCGTGTAGTCGGCGAACAGCGCGTCGAGGCGCTGGTAGAACGGTGCGTACAGCGCGACCACGGGGGCGAGCGCCGTCGCGTCGGCGACCACCCGGACGCGGCGGCGGTCCGAGGGGTCGGGGCGGCGGGTGGCGTATCCGGCCCGTTCGAGGCGGTTGAGCACGCCGGTGATGGCGCCGGTGGTGACGTTGGCGCGCTGAGCGAGATCGCCCGCGGTCAGCGGCTCGTCGCCGGCTTCCAGGATGAAGCCGAGGCAGGTCAGGTCCGTGACGCTCAGCCCCAGCTTCTGGGCCACGTGATGCTGCCCGACGATGCCGAGGGCCACGTACCGGTCCATGCGCTGCAGGGCCTCGGCGGCCGTGGCCGCAGGGCGGGTCTTGCCCTCCACGCCGATTCTCCTTAGCATCTAAGTTACTTAGCTCGTGAGATGAAATCCGTTCTCCGAGCTTACTGCGGCGCGCGGCCTCCGGCCGAGCGCGCGAGGGTCCGTCGGACAGGAGGAGAGGCCATGAGCGCCCACGGCGATGTCGATCTCGGACACACGGTCGCGGGCTGGACCGGCACGGGCATCGCCCTCGCCGGGCTGACCGTCTCGGGGGCCGGTGTTTGCGCCGCGTCGCTGCCGGTGATCCTCGCCGGACTGGGGCTCACGGGCGTGGCCGCGCTGGTGACCTGGTCCCTGCACCTGGCCGGCTGGGGCAAGCCGACCGGGCCGCGGCCCCGGGACCAGTGGGACTGGCGCGTGCGCGACCTCTCGGCCCGGGACGGGCACCCGGAGTGCGTCGGCTGCCGGATGGCCGGGCGGCGCCCGGCGAAGGCGGCGCCGGGGAGCGTGGCCGTGCCCGTGCCGGTACCCGAGTCGCAGCCGGGCTGACCCGAGGCCGACGAGCCGCCCGGCCGGTCGTACGGGAACGCGGTGCGGCGCTCGCACGGGACGCGCACGGAGGCGGGCCGGCGTCAGTCGCGCTTCGGCAGGTCCAGGCCCAGCACGCGGTCGCGCAGCACCGGGAACTCCTTGCGCGTCGCCGCGACCTTCCCCGGGTCCAGCTCGACGGTGAGCACCTGCTCGCCCTCGCCCGCCTCGGCCAGCACCTCGCCCCACGGGTCGACGACCTGGCTGTGGCCCGCCTGCTCGACGCCGCCGGTGGTGCCCGCGGAACAGCAGGCCAGGACGTACGCCTGGTTCTCGACGGCGCGGGCCCGCCCCAGCAGGCTCCAGTGGCCGCGGCGGCGGGCGGGCCAGCCCGCGGGGAGGATCAGCAGCGTGGCGCCGTCGTCGGTGAGCCGCCGGAACATCTCGGGGAAGCGGAGGTCGTAGCAGATCGCCAGACCCATGACGGCGTCCGGGAGTTGGACGGTGACGAGGTCCTGCCCGCCGCCCATCATCACGGCCTCGCCCTCGTCGAAGCCGAAGCGGTGGATCTTGCGGTAGGTGCCGTGCAGGGCGCCGTCGGGGCCGAAGACGAGCGAGGTGTTGTAGAGGGTGCCGTCCGGGTCCCGTTCCACGATCGAACCGGCGTGGAGCCAGACACCCGCCTCCGCCGCGGCGGAGGCCATCGCCTCGGCGGTCGGTCCGCCGGCGGCGGCCTCGGCCTCGGCGTCGAAGGTCTCGTACGCGAAGGCGCCGACCGCCCACAGCTCGGGGAGCACCACGAGATCGGAACCGGCCTGATCGCGGACCAGGGCGGCCACTCGCTCACGGCGTTCGGCGACCGGCTCCTGGGAGTTCACGTCGACTTGGAGCAACGAGGCGCGCACACTACCACCACCCTCGGCATCCGGTGTTCGATTCCGTCGGTCAACGGGGCCTACGATCAGTGGCGAAAGCACTGCCGGGGTGCCCGTGCGCAGCGTAACTTAACTGCAGAGCAGTGGCTCGAGTACCCAGCCCGCGCCCAACCGCCCGAGGGGTCCCGTGACCGTCCAACCTTCTCTTCAGCCCTACATCGACGCCTGGACTCACTCCATCGAAGCCATATCCGAGCTGGTCTCGCCACTCGTGGAGGGCGAGTGGAACCGCGCCACCGCCTGCCCCGGCTGGTCCGTGCGCGACGTGGTCTCCCATGTGATCGGGGTGGACTGCGAAATGCTCGGCGATCCGCGCCCGATCCACACCCTGCCCCGCGACCTGTACCACGTGACGAGCGAGCTGACCCGGTACACCGAGGTCCCTGTCGACGTACGGCGGTGCCACACCGCGCCGGAGATGACCTCCGAACTGGAGTACACGATCATCCGCCGCTCCCGGCAGCTCCGCAACGAGACGCGGGACCCGGGGACGAAGGTCCGCGGGCCGCTGGGGGCCGAGCAGACCCTCGAAGAGGCCCTGCGCTGGCGGGCGTTCGACGTCTGGGTCCATGAGCAGGATCTCCGCCGTGCGCTGGGCAAGCCCGGCGACCTGGACTCGCCGGGCGCGGTCGTCGCCCGCGACTACCTCCTGGACGCGCTGCCCGGGGTGGTGGCCGAGGGCGCGGGCGCGCCGCCGAACACGGCCGTGGTCTTCGATGTGCACGGGCCGCTGGAGTTCATGCGCACGGTCCGGCTGGACGCGGAGGGCAACGTGTCGATCAACGGCAGCCCGTCGCTGGGCCCGGCGGTGACGCTGACGCTGGACTGGGAGACGTATGTCCTGATGGCCTGCGGCCGGGTGAAGCCGGAGGCCGTGTCGGAGCTGGTGAAGATCGAAGGGGACCAGGAACTGGCGCAGGCGATCCTGAAGAAGTTCGCCGTCACGCCGTAGCCGCCGGCCGTCATGGCGTCGCGGGGCGGCGCGACGTCATGACGTGACGCCGTGGCATGAGGTCATGACATGGCGTCAGGCGCGACGTTGTGGTTCAGGCGGAACAGGTTTCCGGGGTCGTGACGGCGTTTGATCGCGGCCAAGCGGGCGTAGTTCTGCCGGTAGTTGGCCCGGACACGGCCGGCGTCGTCGTGGTCCATGAAGTTCACATAGCCGCCCTGCAGGCAGTGCGGGGCGAGCGCTGCGGAGTAGTCGCGCACCCAGCCGACGGCGGCCTCGCACGCGGCCCGGGTCGTCAGCGCGGGTGAGACGGCGACGGAGAAGGCGGCGTCCCGGTAGGCGAACGCGGTCTCCTTCTGCCCGACGCGGTGGCAGGCGCCGTCGATCGGGAAGAAGACGGTCGCGCTCTGCAGACTGGGCGTCATGGCGCCGTAGGACACGTGCACGTCGATGGCCTGATCGCTGAGATCCGGGCTGAAGTGCCCCTTCCCGTAATGGTGGAGGCCCGCGGGCAGCATCTCGTCGAAGAGGGTGTTGGTCACCGGGTACGGCACGCGGGCGACGGCGCTGCCGAGCACCGGGCCGACCTCGTCGAGACGGGCCCGGATCCGCCGGTCCTCCTCGGGCCGCCCCGTCCAGCACACGACCAGCCCGCACAGCGGCCGGCCGTGCCAGCGTTCCGGCAGGAACGGCACGGGCGGTCCGAGGGTGATGACGAGTAGGGCGCTGAAGTCCTCACTGCTTCCGGCGATCAACTCCCGGTAGCCGCGCAGCACATCCGCGTCGAGCGGGTAGAAGACCGGCCCGCCGAGGACGTCGTCCACGGGGTGCAGCCGGTACTCGAAGGCGGTGACCACGCCGACGTTGCCGCCGCCTCCGCGGATGGCCCAGAACAGGTCCGGGTGACGCTCCTCGTCGCAGGTCACCGCCCGCCCGTCCGCGGTGACCAGATCCGCCGCGAGCACGTTGTCGCAGGCCAGCCCGTGGCGGCGGGCGAGATGGCCCATGCCCCCGCCTGTGGTGAGTCCGCCGACGCCGGTGCTGGACACGACTCCTCCCGTGGTGGCGAGCCCGTAGGCGTGGGTGGCGTGGTTGACGTCGGCCCAGGTGCAGCCGCCCTGGACGACGGCCGTACGGGCCTCGGGGTCGACCCGGATGCCGCGCATGCGGCCGAGGTCGAGGACGATGCCGCCGTCACAGCTCCCCTGCCCCGAGAAGCTGTGGTTGCCGCCGCGCACGGCGAGGAGCAGGTCCTGCTCCCGGGCGAAGTCCACGGTGGCCATCGCGTCCGAGGCGTCGGCGGCCCGGACGACGAGCGCGGGGTACTTGTCGTGCATGGCGTTGTAGACCCGGCGGGCTTCGTCGTAGTCGGGGTCGCCGCGCTCGACGATGTCGCCGCGGACGGCGCCGCGCAGGCGCCCCAGCGGTGCGTCGTCCAGCGGGGTGGTGAGGGTGGTCATGGCGGGCACCGGCTTCCGGGGCGTCGGAGGAACGCTGACGGTTCCCGTTCTAGGCGCGCGGGGCGGGTGTCCTCATCGCCGTTACGGGCCATTGCGGCGGGGGGCATGGTCAGAACGGCCCATGCGGGGAGACGTGGCGTCGGCGGTCCATGGTCACCGATCCCTCACAAGGCTCACCAAGTCCGCTCTGCCTTTCACAGGTCTGACGTACAACGTCTGATGCCTTTGTCGAGTCGCATTCGGTGAACGCGGCGCACTCAGCGCCGTACCGGACCGATTCGAAGGGCCTGTCTGTATGTCCCGAGCACGACACAGAACTCGTTCAGCGCGGTTGACCGTGTCCCTGGCCACGGCGGCTCTGCTCGCCGGCGGAGCCGGTGTGTGGACCCTCACCGGCGAAAGGGCCCAGGCTGCCGACGGGTCGGCGGAGGCCCGGGACGACTTCAACGGCGACGGTTTCGCGGACCTGGTCGTCGCCGCCCCGGACGCCACGGTCTCGGACAAGGCCGAGGCGGGCTACGCGACCGTCATGTACGGCTCCGCCGACGGGCTCTCCGCTGACCACAAGAAGATCGTCAGCCGCGCCACCGGCGGCGTCCCCGGCTCCGCCACCGCCGACGAGCGGTTCGGGTCCGTCGTCACCCGGGGCGATCTCGACAAGGACGGCTTCGGCGACCTCGTCGTCGCGGCCGGCAACAAGTCGGGCTCCGTCGTGCTGTGGGGCTCCCCCTCGGGTCTGACGGGCGGCACGGCCATCGACCAGTACGGTGCGGCGCCGCAGGCCGGTGACTTCGACGGCGACGGCACCACGGACCTGGCCCTGTTCTCCGTGCAGCCGGAAGGCGGCGACGACCGCGTGGGCGCCCCCGCCGCCCTGTGGAAGGGCCCCATCTCCCGTGACGGGAAGCCGGCGAAGGTGCTCAACATCCTCGACAAGTCCGAGTGGTGGGGCTACGAGGAGCACGACGCCTCCTGCGCCACCGGCAGCGGCTGCGAGGACGGACCCGACTCCATCACCGGTCCCGTCGCATCCGGCCCGGTCGGCGATGTCAACGGCGACGGCAAGGACGACATCGTCCAGCCCGTCTACAAGATGGACGGCGAGTGGGGCAATCGCGTGCTCTACGGCGGCAGTTCGGGCTTCACCTTCGGTGAGGCGGACATGTCCACCTCGAGTTGCGACATCGGCGCCGGTCTGGGTGACGTGAACGGTGACGGGTTCGACGACCTGGTGAGGGGCGCCTCGGACGGGTACGAGAAGGTGCATGTGAGGTGGGGTTCGGCCACCGGGCTGGGCGATGAGTTCCAGGAGATCGACCAGGACCTGCCCGGCTTCCCCGGCACCGAGGAGCGCGGCGACGGGATCGGTTGCGCGCTCGCCGTCGGTGACGTCACGGGTGACGGCTACGCCGACATCGCGCTCGGCATCCCGGGCGAGGACGTCGGCGACACCGCCGACGCCGGTTCGGTCGCGCTCGTCCGCGGCAGCGCCTCCGGTGTGACGGGGAAGGGGGCCCATGTCTTCCACCAGAACACCTCCGGTGTCCCCGGAATCGCCGAGTGGAAGGACCGGTTCGGCCGGAGCGCCGCTCTGCTCGACGTCGACGGCAACGGTCACCCCGACCTCGCCGCTGGGGCCCCCGCCGAGAACGGCCAGAACGGCGCGGTCTGGTCGCTGCGCGGCACGAAGACCGGTCTGACCGCCACCTCGTCGTACGCCTTCGGCCCGCAGGACATCTCCGCGCCGCACGAGAGCGCCCACTTCGGATCCGCCCTGCGCTGACCGGCCGACCGACGGTCCCGCGACGGAACGCACCACCCGCGTCGACGCGCAGACGCGCGCCCGCAGCCCTGGGGGAACCGGCTGCGGGCGCGCGCCCGGTCGCCCGTCCTTCCGCGAGGGCGTCACGCCAGGCCGTGCGTGCAGGCGTACGCGGTGGCGGCGGCACGTGAGGACACGTCCAGTTTCCCGAAGATGTTGTTGAGGTGGCGGGCCACCGTGTGCTCGCTGATCACCAACTCCGCGGCGATGGACCGGTTCGTGTGCCCCGCCGCGACCAGGCGCAGCACCTCGGCCTCCCGCTCCGTGAGCCGGCCGGGGAGCGGAGGCCGGTCGTCGCCGAGCAGCGCGGCGGCGCGGCGGGCGTCGGGCCCCGCGCCGAGGCGCTCGAACGCCGCACCGGCGGCGCGCAGTTCGAGCCGTGCGCCCTCGGCGTTCCCCGCCTCGCGGTCCGCGGCGCCGAGCGTCATACGGACCTGTGCGGCCTCGTACGGCACACCCAGCCGCGTCCACAGGTCCACGGCGCGGTGCAGCAGCGGCAGCGCTTGCTCCAGGTCGTGCCCGGCGTAGGCCACGGCGCCGCTCGCGCCCGCGGCCGCCGCATGCAGGACCGTGGACCGCGACGAGCGCCGCTCCTGCCAGTCGCGGGCGAGGGCGTCCAGTTCGCCGGCCGCTGCCCGGGCCTGGTCGAGCCGGCCGAGGGCGAGGGAGAGTTCGGTCTCGGCGGAGAGCAGACGGCTGCGGTGCATACGGTCGTCGTGCTCGTCCGCCAGGGCGAGCCGCAGCGCGGTCGCGGCGGACTCGGCCCGGCCCTGGGCCAGCCGCAGCAGGGCGAGGCCGGGCTGCGGGTCGCGGCCCAGCTCGTGCGCCCGGTCGTACGCCGCCTCGGCCGCGACCGTGTTCCCGCGGCGCCGCTCGATCTCCCCGGCCAGATAGAGGGCCTGCGCGGCGACGGGCGGCTGCTGGGGGAGGAGGTCGTCACAGGTCAGGGCGGCCTCGGTGGCGGCTTCGGGCCAGGCGCCGCGGAGTTCGAGCACCTCGGCCCGGTGTACCCGGCACAGTCCCCGGAACGCGTTCTCCCGCGGCATCGCCGCGCACCACTCCATCGCCGCCTCGGTCCACTCCACGGCCCGTTCGAGATCGGCGGCCGCCATGCAGTGCTGCAGGCCGAGGCAGTAGATCCAGCCGGTGAAGAACGAGCTGAGCTCGCCCGCCATCACCGAGCACATCGCGTCGTCGAGCTGCGCGAGCCCGTCGGCGACGCGCCCCTGGGCCAGCAGCACCCCGGCCTGCGCCTGCCGGCTCATGGCGAGAAGGTCCTCGCTGCCGCAGCGCCGCGCGATCCCGGCCATCCGTACGGCTCCGGCCATGGCCTCCTCGTACGCTCCGCGGCGCGCGGCGTCCTCCGCCTCGATCCAGACGAGGTAGCACTGCTCCGCGCACTCCGGCTCGGCTTCCAGGTGCTGCCGGGCCCGCCGCAGCCACCCGGCGGCCGCGGCGTCGCGGCCCGCCAGCCGGTACTCGTAGAACAGCAGCCAGGCGCTGAGGCCGGCCCGCCGGTCGTCGCCCGCCGCGGCAAAGCCGGAGTACGCCTTGAGGCGGGCGGCCACGGACTCCTCGACACGGCTGGTCCACCAGGCCGCGTCGGCGAGCGCGGTCAGGTCGTCGGGGTCGAGGCGAGCCGGGTCGAGTCCGGTCAGCAGGTCGTACGCCTCGGCCCAGGCCTCGCTGGCGACGGCGTCCCTGATCCGGTCCTTCACCCGCCGGGTGCCGGCGGTGCGGTCGGTCATGCGGGCTCCCTTCTCGCGCCGGGCGAGCGGGACTGCCTCTGCGACCAGGATAGAAGCGGAACGCGCCGGGCCCCTCACGCGGAACCCACCGAGGCTCCTGCGCGGAAACGCATCAGGGCCCCTGCCCACCGTCTCCGGACGTCTCCGGACGGTGGGCAGGGGCCCTGTGAGGTGCGCGGTCCGCGGCGACCGCGGCCGGGTGAGGCGGCCGCGACCGCCGGGGATCAGCGGGAGGTGCGGATCAGAACGCGGCCTCGTCCAGCTCCATCAGGGACTGGTCGGTGGTCTCCGCCAGACGGCGCTGGACGGAGAGGCCCGTCAGCACGTTGCGGGCGAAGAACTGCGCCGCCGCGATCTTGCCCTCGTAGAAGGACTTGTCCTTCGGCGAGGCCGTGGCGAGCTTGTCGTTCGCGACCGCGGCGCCGCGCAGGAGCAGGTATCCGACCACCACGTCGCCGGAGGCCATCAGCAGGCGGGTGGTGTTGAGCCCCACCTTGTAGATGGACTTGACGTCCTTCTCCGTGGCAGCGAGGTCGGTCAGCATCGCACCGACGATCGCCTCCAGGTCGACCGCCGCCGCGGCCAGGTCCTCGCGGGCATCGGCCAGGGCGTCGCCGCCGGGGGTGTCGGCCAGGAACTTCTTGATCTCCTCGGAGAGGGAGGTCAGCGCCTGGCCCTGATTACGGACGATCTTCCGGAAGAAGTAGTCCTGGCCCTGGATGGCGGTGGTGCCCTCGTAGAGGGTGTCGATCTTGGCGTCCCGGATGTACTGCTCGATCGGGTACTCCTGCAGGTAGCCGGAGCCGCCGAAGATCTGCAGCGACTGGGCCAGCTGCTCGTAGGACTTCTCCGAGCCGTAGCCCTTCACGATCGGCAGGAGCAGGTCGTTGAGCGCGTTCTCGGCGGAGGTGTCCTCGCCCGCGGCCTCCTTGACCATGATCTGGTCCTGCACGGTGGCCGTGTAGAGGACCAGGGCGCGCATGCCCTCCGCGTACGCCTTCTGTGTCATCAGCGAGCGGCGCACGTCGGGGTGGTGCGTGATGGAGACGCGCGGCGCGGTCTTGTCGGTGAAGGCGGCCAGGTCCGGGCCCTGCACACGCTCCTTGGCGTACTCCAGGGCGTTGAGGTAGCCGGTCGAGAGGGTGGCGATGGCCTTCGTGCCGACCATCATCCGCGCGAACTCGATGATCATGAACATCTGGCGGATGCCGTCGTGCTTCTCGCCGATGAGCCAGCCCTTGGCCGGGTGGCGGTCGCCGAAGGTCAGCTCGCAGGTGTTCGAGGCCTTGAGGCCCATCTTGTGCTCGACGTTGGTGGCGTAGACGCCGTTGCGCTCGCCCAGCTCACCGGTCTCGAAGTCGAACTCGTACTTCGGGACGAGGAAGAGCGAGAGGCCCTTGGTGCCCGGGCCTGCGCCCTCGGGGCGGGCCAGGACGTAGTGGATGATGTTCTCGGACATGTCGTGCTCGCCCGAGGTGATGAAGCGCTTCACACCCTCGATGTGCCAGGAGCCGTCCTCCTGCTGGACCGCCTTGGTACGGCCGGCGCCCACGTCCGAGCCGGCGTCCGGCTCGGTCAGCACCATGGTCGAGCCCCACTGCTTCTCGACGGCGACCTTGGCGATGTGCTTCTGCTGGTCGGTGCCCTCCTCGAAGAGGACGCCGGCGAAGGCCGGGCCGGACGCGTACATCCACACGGCGGGGTTCGAGCCGAGGATCGTCTCCGCGAAGCCCCACAGCAGCGAGCGCGGGGTCTGCGTGCCGCCCAGCTCCTCCGGGATGCCCAGACGCCACCACTCGGCGTCCATGTACGCCTGGTAGCTCTTCTTGAACGTGTCCGGTACGGGCGCGGTGTTGGTCTCGGGGTCGAAGACCGGCGGGTTCCGGTCCGCGTCGGCGTAGGAGGCGGACAGCTCGTTCTCGGCGAGCCGGCCTATCTCGGAAAGGACGCTCTTGGCGGTCTCGACGTCCATCTCCTCGAACGGGCCGCTGCCGTAGACGGCGTCGCGGCCGAGCACCTCGAAGAGGTTGAACTCGATGTCGCGGAGATTCGACTTGTAGTGCCCCATGGCGACGGCTCCGTTAGGGATCGGGAGGCTTGGTCCTCGTCACACACTTGCGTATCAGTTGGTGCTCCCCATGATGCTACCGGCCAGTAATAAGAAGCAAGCCCCCGCCCGCTCAATGTGACTCAGTACGCTTACGGGCATGTACGGCTACGACCAGACCGCGAGCGCGGGGCAGAGCTACGCCGCGCCGCCGCCCGGCCCTCAGCAGCAGGCGCCCGGCGGCTACGGCGAACAGCCGCTCTATCCCGAGCCGTCGCCGCCGTCGCTCGCCGACGCCGTGCGCGCCTTCACCACGGGCTCCATGTCGGCCGAGGACTTCCAGCAGATCTTCTCGACCTCCAAGATCTACTGCCCGCGGGGCGAGGGGCCGGGCTTCCTGGCGCTGCACAACACCCAGCAGCCGGTGATCCCGATGTTCAGCTCGCTCAAGGAGCTGCGGCGCTATGCGGGCAAGGAGTCGAAGTACTTCGTGATCACGGGTGCGGAGGTGCTGGACCTGCTGCCGACGGGATACGGCTTCGTGCTCGACATGGAGGGCGACCACCGCATGGTCTTCGACGCGAAGGCCGTGGAGCAGATGGTCGACTTCGCGATGCGCCGTATGTACGGCTGAGCCGGACCGCCGCCACGATCGCGTGGTTGCGGGTGTGCCCCCATCGCCGCGGCGGTGGGGGTTCGTCGTGCGTGGGGGCGGTTGTGGGCGCCGGGGGAGCCTCCCGGGAATGGCGGCCGATTGCAGGATGTTCACTGTTCAACTAAATTGAACGGTGACACCTCAGGAGGACGGCCATGCCCGCTGTGACTGCCGAGAACCCGATCGACCTGCCGCGCGTATCGGCCGCGGCCGAGTCCGAGCCGCGCGGTGTGCTCGCCGTCTCGACAGCGCCGAGCGGCTTCGAGGGCGAGGGCTTCCCGGTGCGCCGGGCCCTCGCCGGGATCGACTACCGGCACCTCGACCCGTTCATCATGATGGATCAGATGGGCGAGGTGGAGTACGCGCCGGGCGAGCCGAAGGGCACCCCGTGGCACCCGCACCGGGGCTTCGAGACCGTCACCTACCTCATCGACGGCACGTTCGTGCACCAGGACTCGCACGGCGGTGGCGGCGTCATCAACGGCGGCGACACCCAGTGGATGACGGCCGGCAGCGGGCTGCTGCACATCGAGGCCCCGCCGGAGTCGCTCGTGACGAGCGGCGGGCTCTTCCACGGGCTCCAGCTCTGGGTCAACCTGCCGCGCAAGGACAAGATGATCGCGCCGCGCTATCAGGACATCGCGGGCGGCCAGGTCAAGCTGCTCGCCTCCGCGGACGGCGGGACGCTGCTGCGGCTGATCGCCGGTGACATCGACGGCCACCGCGGGCCCGGCATCACGCACACACCGATCACGATGATCCACGCCACGGTCAGCCCCGGAGCCGAACTGACGCTGCCGTGGCGGCCGGAGTTCAACGCACTCGCCTACGGCCTGTCCGGACGCGGCACCGCGGGCGCCGAGGGACGGCCCTTCCGCATGGGGCAGGCCGTCGTCTTCGGGCACGGGGAGTCGCTGACGATCCGCGCGGACGCGACGCAGGAGTCGCGGAGCCCGAACTTCGAGGTGGTGCTGCTGGGCGGGCTGCCGATCCGGGAGCCGATGATGCAGTACGGGCCGTTCGTGATGAACACGCACGCCGAGCTGGCCCAGGCGTTCGAGGACTTCCAGGCGGGCCGCCTCGGAACGATCCCGGCGGGCGCATAGCGCCCACCGGGGAGCCCCGCGGGGGAGCATCCCGGCGGGGACGCCCCACCGGTCTCTGGCCCGGACGGGCGCGCCCGCCGGTCGCCATGCAGTCCCGCGCCCCCGGCCGCGCACGGTGCCCCGCCGACGAGCGGCACGCCGACAGCTCCGCGACTGCCCGCCGGACCCTTCGGGCCAGGGCCCGGCAACTCCCGCGCCCCGGCCCGGCCGCGCGCCTCCGGTCACCCGCAGTGCGGCACTCCCTGGCGTGCGCGGGCTGCGCATCGCGCCCCCCGGGCCGGCTGCGCACCCATCAGCTGGGCGGGACGTGCACCGAGCGACTTGAGACCGCCGGCCCGCGGGCTCCGATCGCCAGGTCGGCGCGATCCGTCGGCAGCCCCGCACCGCGTGGGGAGCTGCCGGTCGCCGGCGGACCGGGAACCCCGCGCGGGAGGGCGCCCCGCGCCGCGCGCCCACGCACCCCATGGCCATGTAGCCGCTCGCCTCCGAGCTGGACCTGGTAACTCCCGCGCAACTCCCGCGCCCCGGCCCGGACACGGGCACCCGACCCGCCGCCCGCTGCATGATCCGCGTCTCTCGCCGTGCGGAGGCCGCGCACCCCACCCGCCGCGCATGAGCGAGGTGCGCTGCGGGACCCGCGCCTCGCGCCGCGCCGCGCACCCCCCGGGCGGGCGCGGGACCCCAGGGCGGGCACGGGGCCGCTCGTCCACGGCGACGCGTTCTGCCCCGACCGCCGCGTGTGCTGCGCGCTTCGCCGCGGGCGCTGACCGCACTCGACCGCCATGCGGGACCCGCGTCTCGCGTCTCTCGCCGCGTGCGACCGCGACCTCGCCGCGGGCGCCGACCCGCACTCACCTCCCCCGGTCCGCTGCCGGGGACCCGCCCGCGGCTCCCGGCACCTCCGCGGGGGGAAAATGCGCGCGGGCGGGGGCACTCCGCGCGACGCGGGCGTGGGGGCGTGGTGCGCTGAGGCCGTGAGCGAGGACCGCACTCCCGCAGGCGAGGACCGCATCGCCGCCCTGCTCCCCCGCGCCGCCCGCCGCACGGCGGCCTGGTGTGCGGTCGTCCTGCTCGTCTCCGGTGTCGCCGCCACCTTCATCTGGCTCTGTGTCGAACTCAAGGCCGCCGTCACCCCCGTACTCCTCGCGATGCTCGGCACCGCGCTGCTCCAGCCGCTGCACCGGCGTCTGATCCGGCTCGGGCTGAAGGCGTCGCTCGCCGCCCTCCTCACCTGCGCCGTGCTGGTCTGCGTCGTCGGCGGTGCCGGCTACATCGTCGCGAGCGCCCTGGTCGAGAGCGGCGACCACATCATCAACTCGCTGAAGAACGCCGCGAAGGACCTCTCCCAGCACGTCGACATCGCCGGGGACTCGCTCGACGACTTCGCCTCCAACGCCAAAGGGCTGGCCGGTAAGTACGGCAGCACGGCCGCCTCCGGGCTGCTCAGCGGAGTCAGCTTCGTGGGGCACGTGGTCGCCGACGCCGTCCTCGCGCTGTTCCTGACGTTCTTCTTCCTGCGCGACGGGCACCGGGCCGCCGAGCTGCTGAAGTCGGCCGCGCCGCGGGGTGCGGGGACGGAGATCGTCGCCGTGGCGCGGCGGGCGTTCCGGGCGGTCGAGGGGTTCATGCGCGGGACGACGTTCATCGCGCTCATCGACGCCGTCTGCATCACCGTCGGGCTGCTGATCCTGCGGGTGCCGGGCGCGCTGGGGCTGGGGGCGCTGGTGTTCGTCGGCGCGTACATCCCGTACCTGGGCGCGTTCATCTCCGGCTCGGTCGCCATCCTCGTGGCGCTGGCCGACCGCGGGCTGGTCATCGCCCTGTGGGTGCTGGGCGTGGTGCTCGCGGTGCAGGCGCTCGAAGGACATGTGCTGCAGCCGGTGATCCAGAGCCGTACCGTCCAGATGCACCCGGCGATGGTGATGATCGCGATCACCGCGGGCGCCGGCCTCGCCGGGATCCTCGGCATGCTGCTGGCGGTGCCGCTGTCCGCGGCCGCGTTCGGGGTGATCTCCGAGCTGCGCGCCCGCTACGCCGCGGGCTCGCCCTCGAACTCCTCCTCGGCGGAGCCCGGCTCGTAGAGCTCGAACCAGGTGCACTTCCCCTCGCCCCGGGGATCGACGCCCCAGGACTCGGCCAGCATCTCCATCAGCACCAGGCCGCGGCCGGACGAGGCCATCTCGCCGGGGCGCCGGAGGTGCGGCAGTTCGTCGCTGGGGTCCGCGACGTCGACGCGGAGCCGCCGCGCGCCGCGGCGGCCCACGATCTCGGCGATGATCAGTGCGTCGCCGTCGGTGTGGAGGAGTACGTTGCTCGCCATCTCCGAGATCATGAGGACCGCCGCGTCCACCTGCTCGTTGTCGCCCCAGTCGTGCATCAGCTCCCGCAGCTGCCGGCGCACGATCGCGACCTGCTCGGGCTCGGTCTGCGGCACGCTGAGGACCGTACGGCGGATGGGGCGCGGCGCCGTCCCCTCCACCGGGTCGCAGCCGACCTCGATGGGGTCGCGGCGGAGCAGGAGCACCGCGATGTCGTCCTCGCGGCGGTCGGCGAGCGGTCCCGTGCTGTGGTGCGAGGACGGGCCGTGGACGGCCTGGACGAGCGCGTCGGCCAGCGACTCCATGGTGCCCTCGTGGCTCTCGATGGCGTCGCGCAGCCGCTGCCAGCCCGTCTCGATGTCGTGGCCGCCGGTCTCGATCAGCCCGTCGGTGCAGACCATCATCAGCTCGCCGGGCTCCAGGGTCAGCCGGGTCGTCGGATAGTCGCTGTCCGGGTCGATGCCCAGCGGCAGTCCGCCCGCGGTCGGGCGGACGAGCATGGTCCCGTCGCTCATCCGCGTGGCGATGTCGGGGTGCCCGGCCCGCGCGATGTCCAGCGTGCCGCTCTCCGGGTCGACCTCGATGTAGAGGCAGGTGGCGAACCGCCCCTCGGTGATGCCCCCGTCGTCGCCGTCCGGCCACTGCTCGGCCAGCCCGGCCAGGAAGCGGGAGGCGCGGGACAGCACGGCGTCGGGGTGGTGGCCCTCGGCCGCGTACGCGCGCAGGGCGATCCGGAGCTGGCCCATCAGACCGGCGGCCCGCACGTCGTGCCCCTGGACGTCCCCGATGACGAGGGCTATGCGGCCGGACGGCAGCGGGATCATGTCGTACCAGTCGCCGCCGACCTGGAGGCCGCCGCCCGTCGGCACGTAGCGGGCGGCCACGCTCATCCCGGGGATGTCCGGCTGGACCGTCGGCATCATGCTGCGCTGAAGGCCGGTGGCCAGTTCGCGCTCGGTCTCCTGGACGCCGGCCCGGGAGAGGGCCTGGGCGAGCATCCGGGCGACCGTGGTGAGGACCGACCGCTCGTCGGGCGTGAACGCCACCGGGTAGCTGAAGGCCGCCATCCAGGCGCCCATGGTGCGCCCGCCGACGACGAGCGGGATGAAGGCCCAGGACTTGCGGTGGAAGCGGCGGGCGAGCGGCCAGGTGGAGGGGAAACGCTTGGCGTACTCCTCCGGGCTGGGCAGATAGATCGCGCGGCCGTTCCGTACGACCTCGGCCGCCGGGTACTCGGTGTCCACCGACATGTGCAGGAACGGGCCCTCGTCGCCCTGCTGGTAGCCGTGGTAACCGATGATTTTCAGCCGGTCTCCCTCGACGCCGAAGACGGCCAGCCCGTCGGGGGTGAAGCCGGGCATGGAGAGGGTGGCGGCCACGCGCAGCACCTCGGCCGTGGACCGGGCTTCGGCCAGGGCGCGTCCGGCGTCGAGCAGGAAGGCCTCGCGGGAGCGCCGCCAGTCGCCGGTGACCCTGCTGTGGACGGCCGCGGAGGCGGTGCCGGGCTGCGGCTCGGGGACCTCCTGGAGGGTCCCGACCAGCTCGTATCCCTCGCCACGCAGGTACTGGCGGGAGCGGCTGCGGACGATCCGCTGCACCTTGCCGTCGTCCGTCATGATCCGCAGCCGGGCCTCGGCGAGGGTCCCCTCGGCGAGTGACAGGTTGATCACGCCCTGGATCTCCACCCAGTCCACGGGGTGGAAGCGCGAGCGGACGGCGGACTGGGAGAGGCGTACGGGCACCGCGGGCAGACCGAGCAGCCGGGCGGCCTCGGCATCCAGGGAGACCTCCCCCGACGCGCTGTTCCAGCGCCAGAGGCCGGTTGCGATGGCGGACAGGACGTCCTCGGTGCGCATTGCACCACATTATGGTGGATTCCTCGGCTTTGACGACCGGCCGGACGTCAGCCGGGGCGCCCCGGCGGTCCCGGTACCCTTGCACGAGTCCCTGCTGTGTGCTTCTCCAGGGCAACCGACCCCGACCAGACGACTTGGATGAACGATGCATCGGTACCGGTCCCACACCTGCGGCGAGCTCCGTGCCACTGACGTCGGCGCCGACGTCCGGCTGAGTGGCTGGCTGCACAATCGCCGGAACCTGGGCGGCATCCTCTTCATCGACCTCCGCGACCACCACGGCCTCGTCCAGCTCGTGGTCCGCCCGGACAGCCCCGTCAACGAGAAGCTGAGCCACCTCCCCAAGGAGACCGTGCTCCGGGTCGACGGCACCGTCCTCGCCCGTGGCGCCGAGAACGTCAACCCCGAACTCCCCACCGGGGAGATCGAGGTCGAGGTGGGCGACGTCGAGGTGCTCGGCACGGCCGACCCGCTGCCCTTCACCGTCTACCCCGAGGACGGAGTCAACGAGGAACGGCGCCTGGAGTACCGCTTCCTCGACCTGCGCCGCGAGCGCATGCACCGCAACATCATGCTGCGCTCCGCCGTCATCTCCGCGATCCGGCAGAAGATGACCGCGCAGGGCTTCAACGAGATGGCGACCCCGATCCTGTCCGCGACCTCCCCCGAGGGCGCGCGCGACTTCCTGGTCCCCTCCCGGCTGCACGCGGGCAAGTTCTACGCGCTGCCGCAGGCCCCGCAGCAGTTCAAGCAGCTGCTGATGATCTCGGGCTTCGACCGCTACTTCCAGATCGCGCCCTGCTTCCGCGACGAGGACGCGCGCGCCGACCGCTCGCCCGGCGAGTTCTACCAGCTCGACGTCGAGATGAGCTTCGTCGAGCAGGAGGACGTCTTCCAGGTCATCGAGAAGGTCATGACCGAGCTGTTCGAGGAGTTCGGCAACGGCCGCCACGTCACGTCGCCGTTCACGCGGATCCCGTTCCGTGAGGCGATGCTCAAGTACGGCTCGGACAAGCCCGATCTGCGGTCCCCGCTCGAACTCACCGACGTCTCGCACATCTTCGCCGACAGCGGCTTCAAGGCCTTCGCGGGCAAGCACGTACGGGCCCTGGCCGTGCCGGACACCGGCGGCCAGCCGCGTAAGTTCTTCGACCAGATGGGCGAGTTCGCGGTCCAGCAGGGCGCGCAGGGCCTGGCCTGGGTCCGGATCGGCGAGGACGGCAAGCTCACCGGGCCGATCGCCAAGTTCCTCACCGAGGGCGATGTCGAGAAGCTGGTCGCCGAGGTCGACGGCAAGCCGGGCACCGCGGTCTTCTTCGGCGCCGGCGACTTCGACGAGGTCTCCAAGATCATGGGCGCGGTCCGGGTCGAGGCCGCGCGCCGGGCCGGGACGTTCG
Source organism: Streptomyces sp. NPDC047108 (assembly GCF_040643575.1). Classification (NCBI taxonomy): domain Bacteria; kingdom Bacillati; phylum Actinomycetota; class Actinomycetes; order Kitasatosporales; family Streptomycetaceae; genus Streptomyces; species Streptomyces sp. NPDC047108. The sequence goes on along the minus strand of NZ_JBEYUP010000002.1, from coordinate 367,122 downwards.
AGGACGACGTCTTCCGCTTCTGCTGGATCGTCGACTTCCCCATGTTCGAGCGGAACGAGGACACCGGGCAGATCGAGTTCTCCCACAACCCGTTCTCCATGCCGCAGGGCGGCCTCGACGCGCTCAAGACCAAGGACCCGCTCGACATCCTGGCCTGGCAGTACGACATCGTCTGCAACGGCGTCGAGCTGTCCTCCGGCGCGATCCGGAACCACGAGCCGGAGGTCATGTACGAGGCCTTCCGCATCGCCGGATACCCGAAGGAGGACGTGGAGCGGGAGTTCGGCGGCATGCTGCGCGCGTTCCACTTCGGCGCCCCGCCGCACGGCGGCATCGCCCCGGGCGTGGACCGCATCGTGATGCTGCTGGCGGACGAGCCCAACATCCGCGAGACGATCGCCTTCCCGCTGAACGGCAACGCCCAGGACCTGCTGATGGGGGCGCCGAGCGAGGTCGACGACGCCCGGCTCAAGGAGCTGCACCTCAGCATCTCCAAGGCCCCGGCCAAGCCGACCCCGTACAAGCCGACGAAGTAGCGCGGACAGCTCGTTCACGGGCGGTCGTCCCCGCGGGGGCGGCCGCCCGTGTCACATCCGGGGCGGCCGTCCCGTCTCTTCCGGGAAGCCCCTGCCTCTCCCCGGAAGAAGAAGCCCATGAACGCCGCGTTGTGGACCGCGCAAGCCCTGCTCGCCGCCGTCTTCCTGGTCTCCGGGACGCTCAAGTCCCGCTGGCCGAAGGAGCGTCTGATCGCCTCGGGCCAGACCGGCGTCGCGCCGTTCCCGCTCGCCGTGATCCGTACGACCGCGGTGTGCGAACTCCTCGCCGTCGCGGGCCTGATCCTGCCGTGGGCGACGGGCATCGCCCCGGTGCTGACCCCGGTCGCCGCGGTGGGTCTGTCGGTCGTCATGGCAGGCGCCCTGATCAGTCATGGCTCCCTGCTGCGGGCGGACCGCGCGGCCGGTCGCGGCTCGGCGGAGGCGAAGAACGTCGCGGCGAATCTGGTGATCCTGGTGCTGTGCGTATTCGTCGCCGCGGGCCGCTTCTGACGGATGTTGCTCCGCCGCTTCTGAGGCGGGCCGGGAACGCCGACGCCCGGGCCGCCGTGGCGGCCCGGGCGCGGTGTCGTCCGTGAGGGATCCGGTTACGGGATCCGGTTACGGGTCCCGGTCAGTCCTCCGGTGTCTCCTCGCCGCCGAAGCGGTCCCGGTAGGTCTCCAGGTCGTCCTCGGTGATCTTCGCGAAGAGCACCGGCGGAACGGTGAACGCCGTCCCGGCCGGGACGGAGGCCAGCGCCTTCGCCTCCGCCGCCGTCACCCACGGCTTGGTGTCGTCGGCCAGCGCGAACGCCGACCGCATGGCCTTCGCGGAGGACGGGATGAACGGCTCGGACACCACCGCGTAGAGGTGGATCAGGTTCATCGCCGTCCGCAGCGTGAGCGCGGCCGCGTCCTGGTCGGTCTTGATCTCCAGCCAGGGGGCCTTCTCCTCCAGGTACGCGTTGCCCGCGCTCCACAGGGCGCGCAGCGAGGCCGCCGCCTTGCGGAACTGGAGCCCGTCCATGTGCGTCTCGTAATCGCCGAGCAGCCGCGCGATCTCCTCGCCCAGGCGCGCCTCCGCCTCCCCGGCCGCCGTGCCCTCCGGGACGTGGTCGCCGAAGCGCTTGCGGGAGAAGGACAGGACGCGGTTGACGAAGTTGCCCAGGGTGTCCGCGAGGTCCTTGTTGACCACGGACGAGAACAGCTCCCAGGAGAACGAGGTGTCGTCCGACTCCGGGGCGTTGGCCATGAGGAAGTAGCGCCAGTAGTCGGCGGGCAGCAGCTCGAGCGCCGCGTCCGTGAAGATGCCGCGCTTCTGGGACGTGGAGAACTTTCCGCCGTAGTAGTTCAGCCAGTTGAAGGCCTTGACGTAGTCGACCTTCTTCCACGGGTCACGGGTGCCGAGCAGCATCGCCGGGAACATCACCGTGTGGAACGGGACGTTGTCCTTCGCCATGAACTCCGTGTAGCGGACGTCCTTCGCGTCGTACCACCACGACTCCCAGTCGCGGACGGCCGGATCGGCGTCCGCCCACTCCTTCGTCGCGCCGATGTACTCGATGGGCGCGTCGAACCACACGTAGAAGACCTTGCCCTCGGCGGCGAGCTCGGGCCAGGTGTCGGCCGGGACCGGCACGCCCCAGTCCAGGTCGCGGGTGATCGCCCGGTCGTTGAGGCCCTCCGTCAGCCACTTGTGGGCGATGGAGGAGGCGAGCGTCGGCCAGTCCTTGCTGCCGTTGCCCTCCAGCCACGCCTCGACCTCGGGCTGCAGCTTGGACTGCAGGAGGAAGAGGTGCTTGGTCTCGCGGACTTCGAGGTCGCTGCTGCCGCTGACCGCGGAGCGGGCGTCGATCAGATCGGTCGGGTCCAGGACGCGGGTGCAGTTCTCGCACTGGTCGCCGCGCGCCTTGTCGTAGCCGCAGTGCGGGCAGGTGCCCACGATGTAGCGGTCGGGGAGGAAGCGGTCGTCCGTGACGGAGAAGACCTGGCGGATCGAGCGCTCCTCGATGAAGCCGTGCTCCTTGAGGCTGCGGGCGATGCGCTGGGTGATCTCCACGTTCTCCGCGGACGAGCTGCGGCCGAAGTAGTCGAAGTCCAGCGCGAAACCGTCGTAGATCGCCTTCTGCAGGTCGTGCTGCTGCGCGCAGAACTCGTCGACGGGGAGCCCGGCTTCCTTGGCCGCCAGCTCGGCGGGGGTGCCGTGCTCGTCGGTGGCGCAGATGTAGAGGACGTCGTGACCGCGCTGCCGGAGGTAGCGGGCGTAGACGTCGGCCGGGAGCATGGACCCCACCATGTTGCCCAGGTGCTTGATCCCGTTGATGTACGGAAGGGCGCTGGTGATGAGGTGTCGAGCCATTGCCGGCTGCTCCCAAGTCGTTACGCGGAGTGAGTTTTTGATCTACAGGCTGTCAATATCGTACTGGACAGCAGAGGGCCGCCCGCGCGTCCTTTTCCGCGCGGACGGCCCCTTTGCGCCGCGTGCGGCGGCGCGGGTCCCGGGTGCGGATCAGCTCACGATGCCCGCCTCGCGCGCCTGCTTCAGCCACTGCGGGAAGGCGGCGAGCAACTGCGTGAAGAAAGCGTCGTCGGCGAGTTCGCGGGGCTCCTCACCGGCCGCCGTGTAGGCGGCGTTGGCGACCGGGCGGCGCTCGGGGACGGTGAGGTCGTCGAGCTTCCTGAGGAAGTCGAACGCCTTCGCCTCCGGGTCGCCGAATCCGACGAACTGCCAGAAGACGGGCAGCTTCGCCGCGTCGCAGAGTGCCTTCTCCGCCGCAGCCTTGGAGGTCGGGGCGCCGTCCGTCTGGAAGACGACGAACGCGGGGCCGGTCGCGCCGGACTGCTCGCGGTGCGCGAGGACGGCCTCGATCGCCGTGTGGTAGTTCGTACGCCCCATGTGGCCGAGGTCCGCGTGCAGTGCCTCGATCCGGCCCTCGTACGCGTCGAGGGAGACGTCGGCGGTGCCGTCGACGTCGGTGGAGAAGAAGACGACGGGGACGGTGCCGGTGCCGAGGTTCGCGGACAGGGCGACCGCCTGCTCGGCGAGGTGCTGGACCGTGCCGTCCTTGAAGTAGCGGCGCATGGAGCCGGAGCGGTCGAGGACGAGGTAGACGGTCGCGAGGGTGCCGGTGAGCTGCTGCGCCTCCAGGGCGGCGGCGGCCGTCCGGTGGAGACCGGCGAGCCCGGGGGCCGCCTTCTCGACGGCGGCGGGCGTGACGGCCTTCTTCGGGTCGGCCGCCGGCGTCGCCGCAGTGGCGGCCTTGGCGGGCTCGGCAGCCGAGGCGGGCTCGGTCGCCGCGGCCTTCTTCGCGGGAGCCGCCGTCTTCTTGGCGGCGGTCTTCTTCGCGGGGGCGGTCTTCTTCGCCGCGGTGGACGTGGCCGCCGTCGCCGTCTTCGCCGTCTTCTTCGCGGTCTTGGCCGTCTTCGCGGTCTTGGCCGTCTTGGCCGTCTTGGCTGTCTTGGTGGTCCTGGCCGTCTTCTTGGCGGGCTTCGCGGCATCGTCGTCCGCGGCCGGGGACTTCGTCTCCGCCGCCCCGTCGCGCTCCGGCTGCTGCGGGATGCCGACCTGGGGTGCCGCGTCCGCCTTCGACGCGTCCGCCTTGGCCGCGTCCGTCCCTGCCTCGGAGCGCTGGTCCGCGTCCCGCGCGTTCGCCGACGCCTGCGCCGGGACCGTGGTGGACGGCTTCTCGTCGGCCGCCTTGGCCTGCGCGGGAACGGCCGCCTCCGGCCGTGCGCCCTCCGGCGCCCCTGGCTCGGCCTGGCCCTCAGGTGCCGACTGTGCGGGCACGGCGACGCTCGCCTCTCCGGTGCCGCCGTCGCGCGCCGCGTCGCCGGCCTCGGCACTGCCCTTGCCGTCGCCCGCGGCCGTGCCGGTCTCCGTCTCCGGCTCGGAGGCCCAGGACGGAGCCGGACGGTCGTCCGCCGCGCTGTCCTTCGCCCGCTCCGGCTCCTGCTTCTGCACCGGCTTGGCCGCCGCCGCGTCGAACGCCGCGAGCAGCGAGTCCGCCCCGCCCTCCGGATCCTTCGCGGCCTTCTTCGCCTTCGACGGCTCCTGCTTCCCGGCCGCCTTGTCGCTGCCCTTCCCGGCCGGCTGGGCGGGGACCGGCGCGGCGGAGGTGTCGTCCGCCGGGCCTGACGCGGCCGTCTCCGTGCCGTCGGACCGAGCCTCCGGCTCGGCGACGCGCGCCTCGGGCACGGTCGGTTCGTCGCGATCCGCCCGCGACCGGCCGAATACATTCCGCAGCAGACTCCGAATGCCCATGGGAGAGGTCCTTCACGTATCGGTGCGATGAATGTCCGAGGTGGGGGAATCGTTCCTGACCGGCGCGGACACGTAAGGCTACTGAGACAGTTCCAGCCGGGCGCGGGTGGCCTCCGTGAAGACCCGCGCCAGTCTCTCGCCGTCCTTGTTGCCCGGTGCGAACACGCCCGCCGCCTCGGCCCGTACGACGAGATCGCCGTGCGCGTCGATCAGCGGTGACACGCCGCGGGACTCCACCGTGTCCCACCACGCGTCGAGGTTCCGGCCGAACCATCCCGGCAAGCCGCACGGCTCGGCGACCGCGTCCCAGAAGGCGTCGAGGTCCACCAGGTCGCGGCCGCGCAGATCGACCACCAAGTCATCGGCCATGGGCCCGGATGCTAGTCCCTCATCTCGGGGACGTCAGGGAGGTGGTGGGCACCTGCCGCCACCCGGAGTAAGACGCGGGAGGCCCGCGGCTCAAGGGCCGTACGGAAGTTGAAACTTACGCAGTCGGTCTGGGATTCATGCGCCGTTCACCTGGAGTCCTCCACCCGGCGCAATGTCGCCCATAGCGTCACCGCGGACATGTTCCGACATCGTGTCGGCACGGGCTGCGCACGGTGGAAAGCCAAACGGAGGGGAAGACGTGCGCAGACTGCTGCCGTTGATCAGCTCGCACCCGGGCGGACGTTCCGCGATGACCTGCCGCTACCGCTGCGGTGACGCGTGCTTCCACGAGGTCCCGAACACCAGCGACAACGCGTACGCCGGTGACGTCATAGCCGGTGCGCTGTCCCGCCGCAGCGTGCTGCGGGCGAGCGCGGTCGTGACCGTCGCCGCCGCGACCGGTGCCGCCGTCGTCGAGAGCGCTCCGCGGGCGCAGGCGGCCGTGCCGGGTGCCGCCTCCGCGGCCGCTCAGGGCCGGGGCACCGGGGGCAGGGCCGCCCGCGGTCTGCGCTTCGGCGCCATCGAGCCCAACACCACGGACGCCGTGACCGTCCCCGACGGCTATGCCCAGAACGTGGTCATCCGCTGGGGAGAACCGATCCTGCGCGGAGCGCCCGCCTTCGACCCGGAGCACCAGACCGCGAAGGCCCAGGCCGGGCAGTTCGGCTACAACAACGACTTCCTCAGCCTGCTGCCGCTGCGCGGCGAGCCGGGCCGTCAGGTGCTGGTGGCCAACCACGAGTACACCGACGAAATCCTCATGTTCAAGGGCTACGACCCGGAGAACCCCACGCGCGAGCAGGTCGAGATCGGCTGGGCCGCGCACGGTCTGTCCGTCGTGGCCGTCCAGGAGGAGCGGAAGAGCGGCAAGCTCACGGCCGTCACCCGGCACCGCCTCAACCGCCGTCTCACCGCGACGAGCGAGTTCCGGCTCACCGGCCCGGCCGCGGGCAGCGACCTGCTGAAGACCTCGGCCGACCCGAGCGGCACCAAGGTCCTGGGCACGCTCAACAACTGCGCCGGCGGCACCACCCCGTGGGGCACCACGCTCCACGGCGAGGAGAACTTCAACCAGTACTTCGCGAACGGCAGCTCCGCCACCGACAAGCGGTACGGCCTGATCCCCGGCCCGACGGAGCGCAAGTGGGAGCGGTTCGACCGCCGCTTCGACGCCGCGAAGGAGCCCAACGAGTCGCACCGCTTCGGCTGGGTCGTCGAACTCGACCCGTACGACCCCGAGTCGACGCCCCGCAAGCACACCGCGCTCGGCCGCTTCAAGCACGAGGCCGCGCAGCCCCGCCTGACCGCCGACGGCCGGCCCGTCGTCTACATGGGTGACGACGAGCGCTTCGACTACTTCTACAAGTTCGTCTCATCGAAGCGGATGAAGAAGGGCACGAGCCGGGCGGCCCGCGAGCACAACCTCACCCTGCTCGACGAGGGCACCCTCTACGTCGCCAAGCTCACCGGGGACAGCCCCGCCGGCCAGATCGACGGCACCGGCACGCTCCCGGCCGACGGCGAGTTCGACGGCAGCGGCGAGTGGATCCCGCTGGCGACCGGGGACACCTCGCACGTCGAGGGCATGACCGCCGAGGAGGTCTACGTCTTCACCCGGCTCGCCGCGGACAAGGCGGGCGCCACGAAGATGGACCGCCCCGAGGACGTCGAGCCCAGCCCCCGCACCGGCCGCGTCTACATCGCCCTCACCAACAACACCGACCGCGGCAAGAGCGGCAAGGCGGGCGCCGACGAGGCCAACCCGCGCAACCTCAACAAGCACGGCCAGATCCTCGAACTGGCCGAGTTCTACGACGACCCGTCCGCGGACCGCTTCGCCTGGCGGCTGTTCCTGGTCGCCGGTGACCCGGAGGACCCGGGCACGTACTTCGCCGGGTTCCCCAAGGGCGAGGTCAGCCCGATCTCCTGCCCGGACAACGTCACCTTCGACCCGTACGGCAACCTGTGGATCTCCACCGACGGGAACGCCCTGGGCTCGCACGACGGTCTGTTCGGCGTCGCGACGGCCGGGCCGCGCCGCGGTGAGGTCAAGCAGTTCCTCACCGTTCCCAAGGGGGCCGAGACCTGCGGGCCGATCGTCCAGGACCGGCGTGTGCTGGTCTCCGTGCAGCACCCGGGCGAGGTCGACGGTGCGAGCGTCGAGAAGCCCGCCTCCACCTGGCCCGACGGGCCGGGCAAGCTCGTCCGCCCGGCGGTCGTCAGCGTCTGGCGCAAGGACGGCTGCGACATCGGCGTCTGACCGCCGCCCCGCCGGCCACGAACCACGGGAAGCCCGTCTCATGGGGGACGGGCTTCCCGTGCTCACCGGCACGTGCGGCGAACATGTACGCGACCCGCGCGCTCCCGTACGCGAACCGGTCGACGCGCGGCCCGCGCAGGAGCGTCAGGGCCCGCGGTCACCCGACGGGGCGTCAGAAGCGTCATGGCGCAGTGCCGGGCCGCCCGTTCGGGGAGATCGTTCGGCCGACTGCCCCCTCTCGCGTGGTGGCGCGGACCGGGGCACCCGAGCGTGGCGGCATGCAGCCAGCACGAGTCGCCCCCACAGCGCGGCAGCAGCGCACCCGTACGATCCGGGGGCGTACCGGCCCGCTCGCCGGCCCGCTGCCCTGGCTCGCGGGGGTCGCCGTCCTCTTCACCGTTCTGCAGCTGATCCTGGTGGTGCCCGGCGAAGGGCTCGGCTGGGACGAGACCGTGTACGTCAGCCAGGTCAGCCCGCACGCCCCGACCGCCTTCTTCAGCGCGCCGCGCGCCCGCGGCATCTCCTTCCTCGTCGCCCCGGTCACGGTCCTGACCGATTCCACGGCCGTCCTGCGGGTCTACCTCGCCGTGCTCTCCGGCGCCGGGCTCTTCCTCTCCCTGTGGGTGTGGCGGCGGCTCGTTCCCGCCCCCGTGCTGGCGTTCGCGGGCGCGCTGTTCGCCGGGCTGTGGGTGACGCTCTTCTACGGTCCGCAGGTCATGCCGAACCTGTGGGTCGCCTACGCCGCGCTGCTCGCCACCGGCTGCTTCCTGCGGGCGGCCGCCGACCGCACCGACCGCCGCGCGCTGCTCGGCCTCGCCGCCGGTGTCGCGTTCGCCGCGCTCATGCGGTTCTCGGACGCGTTCTGGCTCGCGCTGCCGCTGGCCGCGGCCGCCGTGTTCGTACGGGACTGGCGCAGGCCCGCCCTGCTGGTGGCGCTCGTGCTGGGCGGGGTCGCCGGATGCGCGGAGTGGGTCGTCGAGGCGTACGTCCGCTACGGGGGTCTCGCCGCACGGCTGGACCGGGCCAGCGAGATCCAGGGCGGCATGGGCTGGCACCTCGCGTTCGGCCACCATGCGCTGGCGCTGGAGGGGCGGACGCTGTGCCGCCCGTGCGACGGGGAGGCGAAACATCCGGCCGCCGTGGCCTGGTGGTTCCTGCTGCCGCTGCTCACCGCGGGAGGGCTGGTGGCCGCGGCCCGCGCCCGGCGCCTGGCCACACTGCTGGTGCCGACGCTGACCGCGGCCTCCCTCGCGGTCCCGTATCTGCTGATGGTCGACTACGCCGCGCCCCGCTTCCTCCTCCCCGCCTACGCACTGCTGTCCCTGCCGGTCGCGGTCTGCGTGGTCTGGCTGGTCACGGGGTTGCGGAACCGGGTGCTCATGACGCTCGCCGCCGCGGCCGTCGCCCTCGCGCTCGTCGGGCACCTCTCCCTCCAGTACGCGGTGCTGCACGGGGCCGTCGAGCGCAGCAGGGCGATGCGGGAGGCGGTCGGGCGGATCGCCGCCCAGCTGCACAGGGAAGGGGTACGGCCGCCCTGTGTCGTCACGGGGCCGGAGGCGGTGCGGATCGCATATCGCGCGGGGTGCTCCTCACGGCAGGCGGGCGGCCACGACGGGTCCATCACGCAGGCCGGTCTCGCCGCCGCGGCACGTACGCGCCCGGTGGCCGTGCTGGTCTTCGGCGACAAGGCCGCACCGCCGTACGCCAGGGGCTGGCGCGCGGTGGACCTTCCGCGGCTGGGCGGTCTGCATCCCTACCGTGCGCACCTGTCACCGTCCGCGACGCGGTGAGGCGGATGGGGTGACGGGGCGGGCGCGCGAGGGAGCGTGACGGGGCGGGCGCGCGAGGGAGCGTGACGACGTCCGCGAACCGGGCCGTGAAGGAGGGAATCCGCGTACCCCGCCGCCCGGTTCGCGGACGGTTCGTAGATCGACTGGTGACGTCCCACCGACGGTCTTAGGGTCGGAATGTGAACTTGAGCGTTCACGTACGCCGCACGGGGTGAAGGCCCTGGGTGAGCGCAGGCCGACCATGACGAGTCCTCAGTCGATCCCCGCACCCACTGCTCGATCCAGCGAGAGGAACCCGGGCAGCTGGATAGCCCTACTCGTCATCGCCTCGTGCCAGCTCATGGTGGTCCTCGACATCACCATCGTGAACATCGCGCTCCCGCACATACAGACCTCGCTCGACTTCTCGACCGAGAGCCTGTCGTGGGTGATCAACGCCTACACCCTCACCTTCGGCGGCCTGCTCCTGCTCGGCGGACGATCCGGCGACATCCTCGGCCGCAGACGGATGTTCATCATCGGCGTGCTGCTGTTCGTGCTGGCGTCCCTGCTCGGCGGCCTCGCCCAGAACGCACCGCAACTCCTCGCCGCCCGCGCGCTCCAAGGCGTCGGCGGCGCCATCGCCTCCCCGACAGCGCTCGCGCTGATCACCACCACGTTCCGTGAAGGACCCGAGCGCAACCGGGCGTTCGGGGTCTTCGCCGCCGTGTCGGCGGGCGGTGGCGCGATCGGGCTGCTGATGGGCGGCATCCTCGTCGAGTGGCTCGACTGGCGCTGGATCTTCTTCGTCAACGTGCCGATCGGTGTACTGATCGCGCTGGCCGCGCCCCGCTACATCCGCGAGTCGGAGCGCCACCCCGGGAACTTCGATCTGCTCGGCGCGATCACGTCCACGGTCGGCATGGTGTGTCTCGTCTACGGGTTCATCCGCGCGTCCGAGGACGGCTGGCGGGACAGTCTGACGCTCGCCGCGTTCGGGGCGGCGATCGTGCTGCTGACCACGTTCCTGCTCATCGAACGCAGTTCGCGCCAGCCGATCACGCCGCTGAAGATGTTCCGCGACCGAAACCGCGCGGGCACGTACGGGATGATGCTCAGCCTTGCCGCGGCGATCTTCGGGATGTTCTTCTTCCTGACGCTGTTCGTGCAGAACGTGCTGGACTTCAGCCCGTTGCGGGCCGGACTCGCCTTCCTGCCGGTGAGCGCGGTCATCGCGCTCGGGGCGGGGCTCGCGTCCCGGCTCCTGCCGAGATACGGGCCCAAACCGTTCATGGTGACCGGCGGGCTCTTCGCCGCGGGCGGGCTGGCGTGGCTGACCCTCACCGACATCCACAGCACCTACCTCGGCAGCATCCTCGGGCCCATGCTGCTGTTCGGCTTCGGGATGGGCATGGAGTTCGTCTCGCTGATGCTGATGGCGGTCTCCGGAGTCGCGCCGCAGGAGTCGGGCGCCGCGACCGGCGTGCTCAACGCCACGCAGCAGGTGGGCGGTTCGCTCGGTCTGTCGATCCTGGTCACGGCCTTCGGTACGGCCAGCCGCAACGAGGCGACCGACGTCGTACCGCAGTTCCTGCGCGAGGCGAACCCAGGGCAGCGTGAATTCTTCCTGCGCACCGGGCAGTTGCCACCACCCTGGGCCGACCAGGTGCTGACCGCCGGGGTCACCACCGCGTTCGTCGTCGCCGCCGCGCTGAGCGCCCTGGCGGCCGTGATCGCCCTCGTCGTCATCCAGGTGCGGGAGTCGGACCTGGAGCGGCTGCAGGGCGGAGCGGCCGGGGTCCCCGCACCCGCCACGTCCGGATCCGGCTCCTCCGGTGGTACGTCGACGGGCGGCGGCCCGAACACGGGCGGCGGTGGCGGGGGAGGCGACGGCGGCGTCACGCCACCGCGGGAGTGACGGCCTTCCGCGTCCTTCCGCGTCAGGCCGACCCGTCGTGATGGATGTGCATGTCGCCGCCCGTGACGGCGTAGACGGTGCCGCGGTCCTTCGCCGTGTTGGTCTGCGTCGACGTCACGGGCTCGGATTCGGGCACGGATCGGGGTGTGGGGGCGGGGTGCTGCACTTCGACGCAGTTGTTGTGACCGACGACGAGGGGGCCGGACACGTCGCCCCCGATACGGATGGTGAACTCGTCGCCCGAGGCGGGTGACGGTGACGGTGACGGTGACACGATGATGGCTCCTCACTGCTTCCCGGCTCGTCCATCGGGCCGGACTACGCGTAACAGAGGTCGAACACCGCGTCCGAATCGTCGGCGGTTTCCTCCACGTACTGGCTCACGGCCGCTCGGTCCTGGCCGGCGATCGCGGTGGAAAGAGCGGCATGGTCGTCGGATTCCTCCTGGATCGCTGACTTGACCGCCGGGTCGGTCGCTGCTTCGGCCGCTTCCGCCAGGTCGTCGGCGAGTTGCTTCGTGGCCGCGGCCCAGGCTTGATCATGGGCGGGGTTCGTGACCGGCGCCTTCGACATGGTCCGGGAGTAGGTCTGACGCGCGTCGGTCTCCTGATCACACCCCGCCGGCTTCGCAAAGGGGTCACCGGTCGAGGTGTCCGTCGGCTCGGCCGGGAGGGAGAACGACGGGGTCGGTATCGCGTCGTGCCGCGCATCGACCGAAGCCGATGATCCGTCCTCGGACGTGACCGAACTGATGACGTATCCCAGACCGGCGACGAGCGCGCAAGCGGCGATCAGGGAGACGACGGACGCGACCACGGTGCTCATGCCCGCGACCGAACCCGCGCCGGCCGCGCCGCCGGACGAGGCGGACGTCCCGCCGCCCCAGGAACCGCCGGCGGTGCTGTGCGACTGCGCGGAGACGGCATCGGCCCCGCCGCCCGGCGGAGGTAACGCGCCGCCGGACGCCCCGCCATCGCCTGTGAGGGACGGTGCGCTGCCGCCGCCGTCGCCGGTGGGCGTGCCGCTGCCGCCGTCACCCGGAGCGCTGCCCCAGGAGTCTTCGCCGCCGGGGACCTCCGGTGTCAGGGCAGCGGAACCGGGATCGGCCGCGGAACCGGGATCGGGGGTCTCGAAGCCGTTGTCCGCCATGTAGTCGTCGACGTCGAAGTCGGGCTGCGCGCCCCCCGCGTCGGCCCCCGCATCGCCCCCCGCGTCGGCGCCCGCGTCGCCCCCCGCTTCCCCGCCGGAGCCGTTCCGCCCGCCTTCGCCCAGCTCGTACCCGAGCCACGCCGACTGGGCCAGCAGCGCCGCGTGGACGACCCGCCTTCCGGTCAACAGGGCCCGGACGGCCTCCTCGTGGAGGAAGTACGCCTCGGCCCGCCGGTCCCCGGCGGCGCGGGACGCGACCCAGCCGCGGCCGAGCAGCCGCCCCCACACGCCGAACCGCAGGGAACGGGCCAACCCCGGCGACGTGGCCCGTGCGAGCCGTACCGCCAAGTCCGGGCGCCCGGCGGACTCGGCCAGCTCGGCCACCTTCTCCAGCACGCGGCCGTGAGCCGCCAGCTCCGACGGCGTGGTCTCCCGGAGCGATCCCCACCGGGTGAAGTGGTCGCACAGCCGCTCGGCCGGGAACGGAGCGGGGAAACGCCGGCGCAGCACCGGCAGGGTGTCGGCGACGGAGCCGTAGCCGTGGTCCCCGATCCGGGCCAACCCCAGGCGCACCAGGCGGTCGCACACCGCCTCGGGCTCCGCCACCTCCGTCAGCGCCCCGACGTGCGTGGCCGCCACCTCGGCCCCTTCGAGGGTCGCCAGCAGGTGCAGCACCCCCATCACCGACGCATCCTCCACCAGATGGTCGAGCACCATCGGGAGAAGGGCGGCGACTTCGCCCACACGCGGGAGTCCGCCCTCGCCCGCCGGGTGGGAACGCGCCACCGCGGCCGCCCGCAGGAGCGGCAGCGGAAGGCCGCCCGCGACCTGCCACAGGTCGGCGGCGGTCCGGTGTTCCGCCTCGGGAAGCGGGCCACCCAACTCCCGTGCCAGCAGCTCCAGTCCGGCGGTCCGCGACAGACCGGGCACCTCCAGCGCCGTGCCGCCGTTCCACAGCGACCGCTCGGCTCCGGCGAAGACGAACGTCGCCTCCGGGGCCGCGTCCATCAGCTCCAGCAACTGATCGGACGTCAGGTCCGTGTCGTCCACGTACACCGTCACCCGCACACCGGTCATCAACCGCCGCAGCTCCGCCCGGGTCGGCGCGTATCCCGGTGCCTCGTAGCAGGCTTCGAACACGTCCTGGGCGAGATCCTCGACGCCGCGACGGGCTCCGCTCACGAACACCACGCCGTCCGGCCCGGGCGGCAGCAGCCGCGCCGCGTGCCGCAGCAGCGTCGTCTTGCCGACACCGGGCGGCCCCCACAGCTGCACCGGCCCGCCGGCGCGGACAGCCGCGGCCAGTTCCTGCATCGTGTCCTCCCGGCCCACCGGTTCCGACAGGCGCCGCGGCAGCAGCGCGGCCCGCTCCCGGCGCCGTGGGCGGGGCCGTTCGGGACCGACCAGCACGGTCACCTGTGAGCCGTGCTGCGCGTCGACGACCACGTTGTGGTCACCCGCGATCACGGGGCCGGTCGCGCTGCCGCCGATGTCGATCCGGTACGCCGTGCGCGGGCCGTCGGGCTCCGAGGCGCTGTCGTCCGCGTCGGGCATGGCTCCCCCTGGTTCGTCGAATCGTCGGCTGCCGTGCGCCGTGTTCTCCGCCGCGAGACGTCAAGCCCTCTCACGGTCCGGGAGGCGGCCGGCGGTTGCCACGCTAGCGGTCCGCTCGCGTACGGAAACCGTCCTACGACGGTTTCTCCCGCTCCTCGTACTACCGTCGGCCGAAGGCGAGTTGGCGCAACTCCGCGAGATTCTCGACCCGGAAGGTGCGGTAGCCGGTGGACACCACACCTGCTTCCCGCAGCTTCCGCAGCGCCTTGTGCACGGTGGGCTCCGCCGTGCCGGCCAGGGTGGCCAGTTCGGGCTGGGTGATCGGCCAGCGGATGACGGCCCCCGCGCCGGTGCTCTCCCCGTAGGCCATGGCGATCTGGTAGAGCACCCGTGCCAGCCGGGTCGGGGCGTCACAGCCGGTGAAGTCGACGCGGTGGGTTGTCGCGACCCGCAGTTTCGCGATGATCGAGGCGTTGACCGCCTGGGCGATCAGCTCGTCGTGCCGCATGCTGTCGAGGAAGTCGCCCCGGGTGACGACGCGGGCCGTGACCGGTCCGCACGTCGTCACCGTCGCGGAACGGGGCCGCCCGTCGACCGCGGCGAACTCACCGACCAGGTCGCCACCCATCCGAACGGCAAGGAGCGCCTCCCGGTTGTCATGAGTGCGTCCGGTCGCCTTGACCGCACCGTCGAGGAGGATCAGCACGAACGTGCTCTCCTCCGTTTCACGCATCAGGACCCGGCCGGTCGGGTAGCGCGTGAGGGCTCCCAGCGTGAGCAGCCGGTCACGAGCCGCCGGCGGGAGCCCCCCGAGCAGGCTCGCCGAGGGCCACGTCCACGCCTCGCGCGGCAACCGACCGGCCCTGCCCCGGCCGGTGGCGCTGTGGGCCACGCCCTGTGCCCCGGCCCGCCCGTCCCGCTCCTGACGATGCATCACCCCTGCAGTGTGCCCCCTGGTGAGGCTCCCAACAGCGCACGGCGACGGACGAGTTCGGCGGATTCCGTACTGGTACGGGATGTCCGGCGCGCGGCTGGTGCACAGTGGGAGCCACGGGACGAGGCGTGCCGGAGCCGAGTCGTCCGGCCGCCCGAGTGTCGGGTCCGGCCGCCCGAGTGTCGGGCCCGCCACCCGTGGGGAGGGAAGGGCATGGATGCAGTGCTGGAGTACCGGGCCATGGTGGCGGTCGACATCGAGCGCTCGGGAGGCCGGGGCGACGTGGCGCTGCTCCGCATCCGCGAAGTGCTCCTGGCCGCGTTCCGGGAGGCGCTGGAGGAGAGCGGAATCGACTGGCAGGCATGCCGGTTCCACGACCTCGGGGACGGCCTGCGGATCATCGTCCCGGCGTCCGTGCCGAAGACCCGGCTGATCCATCCGCTGATCCACGAGCTGGTGGTCCGGCTGCAGGCGCACAACCGAACGGCCGCTCGGCCGACGCGGATCCGCGTCAGGGTGGCGTTGCACGCCGGCGACGTGTGGCTCGGACAGTCCGGTGTCGTCGTCGGCGGGCCGCTGGAAGTGCTCGCCCGGCTGCTCGATGCCCGCCCGGCCCGGGACGCTCTGGCCGAGGCGCCCGACGCGGTGGCGGCGTCGCTCCTCGTCTCGCAGCACTTCTACGACGAAGCGGTGCGGCACGGCTATCCGGGCATCGACCCGGACACCTTCCGGCGGGTCCCGGTCGAGGTGAAGGAGTACACGACGGACGCATGGCTCCATCTGCCCGGAACACCCGCTCACCCCGTCGGTGGGACGGCCCCGGACGGAGCGGCGCGGAACGACGTCGTCGAGCCGCGACGGGGGGCCGGTCCGGCGGGTCACTCTTCGATGGTCAACAAGGCGTCAGGGCACGGCGTCGTCTACGCCACGCAGAACGGGGCCCAGTACATCGACAACACCGGACGCACGCCCCGGTGAGAGAGGGGAAGGCCGTGGAGGACGAACTGGCCGCGCTGGCGGGAGCGGGAGCGGCTGCCCTCGTCACGGCGATGACCACGGAGCTGTGGCAGACCACGCGCAACGGGATCGCCGGTCTGTTCCCCCGGGCAGGCCGGCGGCGCCGTGAGGTCGCGACGCGACTCGACAGCCACGCCGCGCTGGTCGAGGGGGCCACCGCGCCCGACGACGTACGGCGGGCACTGCTCGGTTCCTGGGCAGTGGAACTGGAGGACCTGCTTCGCCGGGAACCGGCCTGCCGCGAGCCACTCGCGCGCCTGGTCGGGGAGGTCCTCGGGGAGGTACGAGGCGCGCTGCCGGACGACCGCCGGGAGACCGTCCATGTGCATCTGGAGCAGGCCAACACCGCCCGGGACTCCGGCACGGTCTTCGCCGTCCAGGGAGGCGACCAGCCGGTGCACCGGTCCGGCCACGGCGGACCGCCGTCCGGCGCGGGCGGCGGAGCCACGGCCGCCTCCTGACCGATCTTCGTCAAACCCCACGCGGCTTGATGTTGTGGTTGCGGTGGAAGACGTTGTCCGGGTCGTACTGGGTCTTCACCGTCTCCAGGCGCTCGACGTGGTCCGCGCCGAGTCCGGCGACGACCCGCTCCCGCCCCTCGTCCCCGATGAAGTTGAGGAAGACCGCGCCGGTGGACCAGGGCTTGAGGTCGGTCCTGATGTCGCGCGCCCACTGCTTGCCCCGCGCGTCGTCCGCCGGGTCCTCCCAGAGGCCGAAGGGGTGCGCAACCCACGCCGCGCCCCGCCAGGGGAGGGGAAAGTCCTGGTTCCCGCGGGCCGTTGCGCCGCCCTGCGGGAACAGCACGTGCTGTGACGGCGACGGGACGATCATGTCGTGCGCCCGTGCGCAGAAGAGGTCGATCGCCTCGTCCGGGAGGCTGCCGAGATGCTCCGCGGTCCAGTAGTTGCGGTAGCCCGGCGGGTCGTCGAGCATGCACTGCAACTCGGCGTACGGCATCTCCTCGATCATCGCGGCGTGGTGGCCGAGGTCCAGCAGCGGGCGGGCCACCGCGCGTGCCTCCGCCTCCGGGCCGGCGTGGACCACGAGGACGGCACACGTGAGCCGGTTCACCAGAGGCCCTGGGACCCACTCCTCGTCCGGCCCGGTGAGGTAGATGAGCCCGCCGCCGACCTCGTCCGGGGCGGTCTCGAGGAAGTCCCGGTAGGCGCGCGCCACTTCGGGCCCGGCCTCCGGCGGCCACAGCAGCAGCATCGCCGTGACCGTGGCCAGCGGGTACAGGCGGAACGTGAACGAGGTGGCCACCCCGAAGTTGCCGCCGCCGCCGTGGAGTGCCCAGAACAGCTCGGTGTTCTCGTCGTTGCTCGCGTGCACCGTGCTGCCTTCCGCGGTCACCAGGGTGACGGAGAGCAGATTGTCGGCCGCGAGCCCGAACTTGCGGTCCAGCCAGCCCGATCCGCCGCCCAGCGTGAAGCCGCCGACCCCGGTGGTCGACACCCGCCCGCCGGTCGTCACGAGGCCGTACGGCTCGGTCGCCCGGTCGAGATGGCTCATCGTGGCGCCGCCCGCGATTCGTACGGTACGGGCGTCGGGATCGACGACGGCCGCGTGCATCCGGCGCAGATCGATCATGATCCCGCCGTCGGTGAGGGCCATGCCCGAGACGCTGTGCCCGCCGCCGCGGACCGAGATCTCCAGGTCCTGATCGCGTCCGAAGCGGATCGCCCGGGCGATGTCGACGGGGTTCTCGCACTGGGCGATCACCGAAGGACGGAACTCGATCATGGCGTTGAAGATCGTGCGGGCGTCATCGAACGAGGGATCGCCGGGCGTGAGGACGCTGCCCGCGAAGCTGTCACGCAGACCGGCGAGTGCTTCGGTGTCCACGTTCGCCACGCTACGCGGGTGCGGGAGGCCCGGCATGTCCTGCGGCGGCCCGCGCCTTCTCCTCGCCGACGGACAGGGAGAGATGTGCGGCCCCGGTGAATCCCGGCTCCAACGGCCGTGCCGGGAAAGGACGTTGAGACTCGCCGCGCGATGTGCCGGGCCGGCGCAGGGGGCCCGCGCCGGGTCGCCATCCCGCTGCCACCTCTCCGTGACGGCGCGGTCGCTTCCCGGCCACCCCCTCCTGCGAGTCTCTACGGAATGTCGGCACGGGAAGCGCGCGTGGGCCCTGGACGGTGCCGGGCGATGGGGCTCGCGGGTTCCGAGGCGCTCGCCGCCGGCGGTCTCACCGCGGGCGCGCTGCCCGTAGGGGAGGCGCAACCTGACCTCGTCGGGGCGTGGCGCGCTGGGGCTCGTCTCCAACTCGGTTCGGTCTCGTCCCGCTGGTCGCCGCGCGGTGGTGGCTGGGCCGGACCGTGAGCGGCGCCCGGCCGCCCGGGCCGAGGTCTCCGCCGCGCGAGCCGACCGGGGCCGGGTGGACCGGGCGTGGGGGTGCCTCCGAACGACCAGGGGCGTATTGTCCCCATATGAGCGGCGGGGAGTTCGCCCCCGCCGGCCGGGGACACGTTCCGGGCGCAGCGGGCGGCGACGACCTGGAAGACCACGTCCTGGAGAGCCTGGCCGAGGGTCTGCACCGGGAGCTCTCCGCGCTGGGTGCCCACGCCGCCGCGCTGTACCTCCTGAACCGCGCAGAGAGCGTGCTGGAACTCGTCGTCGTCGCCGGCCTGCCGCACGAGTTCATCGGCCCGTGGGAGCGGGTCGGACTCGCCGCCCCCATTCCCGTGGCGGACGCCGTGCGCGGCAGCGAGATGATCTGGGTCTGCAGCGAGGAAGTGATGATGCGGAGCTATCCCCGCATCGCCCTCGCCGTGCCGTACGAGTTCGCCCTCGCCGCCTTCCCCCTCCCCCGTCCCGGTGCCACGGACGGGGCGACCGGAGTGCTGGGGGCGATGTTCGTCCTGTGGCCCGGCGAGCAGCCGGACCACATGCCCGGAGCGCTCCGCGACGGCCTGGGCCGACTCGCGTCCGAGGTGGGATTCGCCATGGAACGGGCGGTCACGGCCGGGCGCCTCCGCACACCCGGCTCCGGCGGCGAGGTCCTGATCCATAACGCTCCCAGCCCCGCCCCCGGCACACCCTCGGCCACCGAGCTGATGGCCGCCCGCCTCCCCGAGGGCGTCTGCGCGCTGGACATCCACGGCCGGGTCACCTCGGTGACGCCCACCGCCGCGCGGTTGCTGGGCGCACCGACCGACAACCTGGTCGGCCGCCGCCTCTGGGAGGCGCTGCCCTGGCTGCACGACCCCCTCTACGACCGCTACCGGGCCGCGGTGATCAGCGGGCGTCCCACCTCGGACACCGGCGTGCGGCCGCCGGACCAGTGGCTGGCCTTCGACCTCTACCCGGACTCCTCGGGGATCAGCATCCGCATCACCCCGGCCGAGGTGCCCGCGGCGGGCAGCAAGCGGGCCGAGGTGACCGCCGAACTGCCGCAGCTCACCAGGACCGGCGCGCTGTACCACATCCTCCACCTGGCCACCGCCCTGACCGAGGCGATCAGTGTCGACGACGTGGTCGCCCTGGTGGCCGACGAGATCGTGCCCGCGTACGGCGCCCAGGCCGTCGCCATGCTCACCGTGCAGCGGGGAAGGCTGCGTCTGGTCGGCCACCGCGGCTATCCGCCCGAGGTCATCGCCCGCTACCGCTACAGCCCCCGCTTCTCCTTCACCGCAGGCGCCCGCGCCCTGGCCGCGGGCCAGCCGGGTTTCTACGAGTCCAGGGAACAGCTCGACCGGGCCTTCCCGCACCGCGCCGGTCAGCACGACGGCATGGCCTCCTGGGTGTTCCTGCCGATGATCGCCTCCGGCCGGACCATCGGAACCTGCGTCCTCGGCTACCTCCGGCCGCACCACTTCTCCACCACCGAGCGCGCCGTGCTGACCTCCCTGGGCGGCCTGATCGCCCAGGCGCTGGAGCGCGCCATGCTCTACGACAAGAAGGTGGCGGTCGCCCACGGTCTGCAGGCCGGGCTGCTGCCGCACGCCCTGCCCAGCGTGCCGGGCCTGGCGACGGCCGCGCGCTATCTGCCCGGCACGGAGGGCATGGACATCGGCGGTGACTTCTACGACCTGATCCGCCTGGGGACGGACAGCGTCGCCGCCGTCATCGGCGACGTGCAGGGCCACAACGTCACCGCCGCCGCGCTGATGGGCCAGATCCGTACGGCCGTCCACGCGTACGCCACGGCGGACGCGGACCCGGGCCGGATCCTGGCGGCGACCAACCGTCTGCTCTCCGACCTCGACTCCGGCCTCTTCGCGAGCTGTGCGTGCCTGCGTCTGGACCTGGGGCACCAGCGGGCCTCCCTGGCGCGGGCCGGTCATCCTCGCCCACTGGTGTGCACGCCGGGGGGCGGTGTCCGGCCGCTGGACGCGCCCGGCGGGCTGCTGCTGGGCATCGAGAAGGGCGGTGATTTTCCCGAGGCCGAAGCCCCGATGCCGGTCGGCACCACCATCGCCCTCTACACCGACGGCCTGATCGAGACGCCCGGTGTCGACATGGACGAGGCCCTGTCGGGTCTGGCCGACGAGTTGTCGCACGACGTGAGCCTGCCGCTGGAGGACCTCGCGGACGTGATCATCGCCCGCGCCCACGCGGCCCGGCACCGCACGGACGACATCGCGCTGCTGCTCCTGAGGTCCGTCGGTCCGGGCGCGGCCGCCTGACGCCGGGAGGGCGAGGGAGGCGCCGAGGGGATCCGTGTCATATGCGGATCTCTGCGGTCCTTCGTGCGGGTTTAGCCTGAGGGGAGAAGCCGTCTCCAGGAGGTCAGGAGGAGGTCGTGATGGCCAGGAAAGTAGCCGATTGCCGTCGGTTTCCCAGCGTCATGAACTGCACGCTCACCATCTCCGGAGAAGAGGAAGAGGTGGTCCGCGCCGCCGCCGAGCACGCGGTCTCGGTCCACCAGCACGCGGACAGCGAGGAGTTGCGCCGGGACATCCGGGCGACGCTGGAGGACGAGAAGGTCCCCGCGTACCCCATGGCCGGGCCGCCCCCGCCGGAGGGCGAGATCTTCGACCTGTAGGGACGCAGGGCCCCGGCGGGGACGCAGGGCCCTGGCGGGGGACGCAGGGCCCCGGCGGGTACGCACGACCCTGGCAGGTACGCACGACCCTGGCAGGCACGCACGGCCCTGGTGCGGACATACAGCCCCAGTGCGGACATACCGCGCGGGCGCTCGGTGCCGCCGGGATTTGCCGCGCGTGCCGTGTACGGAGGCGCGCCGACGGGCCGGGGGGCTACCCTGGCAGCGACCCGGTCAGGCATCAGGGACAGCAGGAGGTGAGGCGCCATGAGTAGCCGGCCTCCCAGTCCCTGCCCGCGCTGACCGGCCCGCCACCCCGCCGGTCGGCCTTCGACCCGCCCGGAAGGGGGCATGCCATGTCCATGTCCGACTGGCGTTCCCGCGCGCTCCGCCCGTACAAGCGCGCCACACAGTCCCGTAACGGCCGCCGTCCCGAGCCCGCGCCGGAGCACGAGCTGGAGCCGCGGCACCGCGAGGACGAGGTCCCGCCCGCCGAGTCCAGCGTCGTCGACGCGGCGGTCTACCGCGACGGGCACCGGGTGAGCACCCCCTCCTCGCTCGCCGAGGCGTACAAGAAGCTGCCCGACGCGCCCGACGCCATGGCCTGGATCGGGATGTACCGGCCGGCGGAGGAACAGCTCCTCGCCGCGGCCGAGGTCTTCGGACTGCACGAGCTGGCCGTGGAGGACGCGATCGTCGCCCACCAGCGGCCCAAGCTCGAGCGCTACGGCGACACCCTGTTCGTCGTGCTGCGCGCCGCCCGCTACCGGGACGAGACCGAGGACGTCGACTTCGGCGAACTGCACGTGTTCGTCAACCCCGACTTCGTCCTGACCGTGCGCCACAGCGAGGCCCCCGACCTGTCCGCCGTGCGCCGCCGCATGGAGGCCGACCCCGATCTGCTGCGCCTGGGCACCGAGGCGGTCCTCTACGCGATCCTCGACGCCGTCGTGGACGGCTACGCGCCTGTGGTCGCCGGTCTGCAGAACGACATCGACGAGATCGAGACCGAGGTCTTCGGCGGCGACCCCCGGGTGTCCCGGCGCATCTACGAGCTGTCGCGCGAGGTCGTGGAGTTCCAGCGCGCCACCCGCCCCCTGCTCCAGATGCTCCAGGGGCTCTCGGCCGGATTCTCCAAGTACCGGACGGACGAGGAGTTGCAGCGCTATCTGCGCGACGTGGCCGACCACGCGACGACCGTCGTGGAGCGGGTGGACGGCTTCCGCCAGATGCTCGCGGACATCCTCGTCGTCAACGGCACGCTGGTGACCCAGCAGCAGAACGCCGAGATGAAGCTGCTGGCCGAGGCGGGCCACGCGCAGAACGAGGAGATCAAGAAGATCTCCGCCTGGGCGGCCATCCTCTTCGCGCCGACCCTCGTCGGGACGATCTACGGCATGAACTTCGAGCACATGCCGGAGCTGAGCTGGGTGTTCGGCTATCCCTTCGCCCTGCTGCTGATGGCCGCGGTCTGTGTGGGCCTGTACCAGGTGTTCAAACGGCGCGACTGGCTCTGACCGGTCGCGGGAACCGTCGCGCCCGCGGTCACGGACGGGCGTCGAAGCGGTGCAGCAGCGAGCCGTCAGGCCCGAACACGTCCAGCAGATAGCCGCGGTCCAGGGCGAAGCCCTTCCGGTCGGAGAGGAAGGCGACGACCGAGGTCTTCAGCTCCTGGAACGCCTCCCCGCCGGAGTCCGCTTCATGGGTCCGGACGACGATCTGGGGCGCACCCTCCGGCCCCCGCTCCTTCCCGATGGCGTACACCTGCGCGTCTCCGCCGGAGGCGCGGTAGCGCTCGGCGAGCGACTGGGCGCCCGTGGGGGCGGCCGTGCTCGTCGTGGTCGGCCGGGCGGGGCCGGGCTCGGCCTGCGCCGTGCAGGCCGTCAGGGCGAGAGCGGAGGCCAGCAGCGCTGCGGCGGTGACGCGGCGCCTCACCGGGCGGACCCCCGCGGGAGCGAGGTACGGCGCCGTGAGTGCGGCGGTCGGGGCCGACTCGGCCATGGGAACTCCCGGTTCGCGGCGTACGGGACCGCGCCCGGCCCGGACGGGGTCCTCACATGTAGCGACATGAACCTATCAGCGCCTCCGTGACCCGCTGCCGTTCACCCACGCGGTTGCGGCCTCAAATGGCCTGCCCGGCAAGCCGGTTGACCGCCGCCCCTCGAGGCCGTAGCCGACCCCGGTCTGCGAACCCCCCCGTCAGCTCCCCTTCCGCCTCGGCCATTCGGCCCACAGGGCGGGCCCGGGACGGCCCACCCCGTCCGTAATCTCCTGGCTGTGAACGCCCTTCGCAAAAGGGTCCTTCTGGGCCGGCCGCTGCCCACGACGCGGATGGGCGAGACCCTGCTGCCCAAGCGGCTGGCGCTGCCCATCTTCTGCAGCGACCCGCTCTCCTCCGTGGCGTACGCGACGGAGGAGATCCTGCTGATCCTCGCGCTCGGCGGGCTCTCCCTGCTCCACTTCGCCTGGTACGTCGCCGTCGCCATCGTGGCCCTGCTGGTCGTCGTGGTCGCCTCCTACCGGCAGACGTGCCACGCCTATCCGAACGGCGGCGGCGCGTACATCGTCAGCTCGGAGAACCTCGGGCAGGGCGCCGCGCTGACCGCCGCCAGCGCGCTGCTCGTGGACTACGTCCTCACCGTCTCCGTCTCCGTGGTGGCCGGGGTCGCCGCGATCACCTCGGCCGTGCCCGAGGTGTCCCACCACGCGGTGAGCCTGTCCATCGCTTTCGTGGCGCTGCTGACCCTGGTGAATCTGCGCGGCATCCGCGAGTCGGGCCGCGCGTTCGCCTTCCCCACCTACGGGTTCGTGGCCGGCATCGGCCTGATGTTCGCGTTCGCCGCGGTGCGCCTGGCCACGGGCGAGACCGTCCGCGCCGAGTCCGCCGATCTGCCCGTCCACGCCACCGGCACGTTCGCGGGGCTCGGGGTGCTGCTGCTCGCGATGCGCGCCTTCGCCTCCGGCTGCACGGCGCTGACGGGGGTGGAGGCGATCAGCAACGGGGTGCCCGCGTTCGCCAGGCCCAAGAGCCGTAACGCCGCCACCACGCTCGCGATCATGGGCCTGCTGTCGGTGACCATGTTCGCCGGGATCACCGCCCTGGCCCTCACCTACGACGTGCACGTCGCCACTGATCCCACGCAGTTCGGTCTGCCGCCCGGGGCCGACCAGCCCACCGCGCTCGCGCAGATCGCCCGCGCCTCCTTCGGCGGCGCCGAGGTGTTCTTCTACTACGTGCAGGCGGCCACCGCCGCCATCCTGATCCTCGCCGCCAACACGGCCTTCAACGGCTTCCCGATGCTGGCCTCGATCCTCGCCCAGGACCGCTATCTGCCGCGGCAGTTGCACCACCGCGGCGACCGCCTGGTGTTCTCCAACGGCATCATCCTGCTGGCCCTCGCCGCCGTCGGCCTGATCGTCGCCTTCGACGCCAGCGTCACCGCGATCATCCAGCTCTACATCGTCGGCGTCTTCGTCTCGTTCACGCTCTCCCAGACCGGCATGGTCCGGCACTGGCAGAAGGAGCTGGCCACCACCACCGACCGGGCCGCCCGCCGCCGTATCCGCCGCTCCCAGACCATCAACGCGGTCGGGGCCACCTTCACGGGCATCGTGCTGGTGATCGTCGTGATCACCAAGTTCACCCACGGCGCCTATCTGGTGGTCATCGCGATGCCGCTGCTCTTCCTCGCGATGAAGGGCGTGCGGCGGCACTACGACAACGTGGCCGAGGAGTTGAGCGTGCCGCCGGACGCGGGGCCCGAATCGCCCGCCCGCAACCACGCGATCGTCCTCGTCTCCCGCATCCACGCCCCGACGCTGCGGGCGGTGGGCTACGCCCTGTCCATCCACGCCCAGAGTGTGCAGGCCGTCACCGTCGGCGTCGACCGGGAGGAGGCCGAGGAGTTGCGCCAGGAGTGGGAGGCGCACGACATGGGCGTACCGCTGGTCGTCCTGGACTCCCCGTACCGCGAGATCTCCCGCCCCGTCCTCGCGTACGTGCGCGGGATCCGCAGGGAGAGCCCGCGCGACGTGGTCACCGTCTTCATCCCGGAGTACGTGCTGGGGCACTGGTGGGAGCAGTTCCTGCACAACCAGAGCGCCCTGCGGCTGAAGGCCCGGCTGCTGTTCATGCCGGGCGTCATGGTCACCGACGTGCCCTACCTCCTGGGCTCCGCGCGCAGGCAGCGCGAGAAACGCAGAGAGTCGTCCCGCCCCGACCGATGACTTTTGGGTCCGGCTCCGGTCTTCTGTGTTCAACGGAGGAGTGGAAGGACGGAACGACCATGAGCAAGCGCACGTCCGGGCTCGCGATCGAGACCGCGGGACTGGTGAAGACCTTCGGCGAGACACGCGCCGTCGACGGAATCGACCTCGCGGTGCCCGCCGGCACCGTGTACGGGGTGCTGGGCCCCAACGGCGCGGGCAAGACGACCGCCGTCAAGGTGCTGGCCACCCTGCTGAGACCGGACGCGGGCGAGGCCCGTGTGTTCGGCCACTGCGTACGGCGCGAAGCCGACGCCGTCCGCGGCCGGGTGAGCCTGACCGGGCAGTACGCCTCGGTCGACGAGGACCTGACCGGCACGGAGAACCTCGTCCTGCTGGCCCGTCTGCTGGGGCACCGCAAACCCGCTGCCCGCGAGCGCGCCGCGCACCTCCTGGACGCCTTCGGGCTGACGGAGGCCGCCGGCCGCCAGGTCAAGAACTACTCGGGCGGCATGCGGCGGCGGATCGACATCGCCGCCTCCATCCTCAACACCCCCGACCTCCTCTTCCTGGACGAGCCGACGACGGGGCTCGACCCGCGCAGCCGCAACCAGGTCTGGGACGTCGTACGGGCCGTGGTCGCGCAGGGCACCACCGTCCTGCTGACCACCCAGTACCTGGACGAGGCCGACCAGTTGGCCTCACGGATCGCCGTCATCGACCACGGCAAGGTCATCGCCGAGGGCACCAAGGGCGAGCTGAAGGCGTCGGTCGGCGCGGGCTCGGTGCACGTCCGCCTGCGGGACGCGGCGCAGCGGCCCGATGCCGAGCGGGTGCTCGCGGAGCACCTCGGCGCGCAGGTGCAGCTCGAGTCCGATCCGGTCGCGCTGACGGCCCGGGTCGGCGCGATGGGCACGGCAGGCGCGGCAGCTGCGGTGGGCGCCGGTGGGAACGGCGCGGCTGCGAACGGCGCGAGCGGTGCCGTGACCGCTCCGGCAGCGGAGGGCGCGGGAGGGCTGGGAGCGGCGGAACAGGCCGCGCGCGCCCTCTCCGAACTGGCCCGGGCCGGCATCACCGTCGACAACTTCTCGCTGGGACAGCCCAGTCTGGACGAGGTCTTCCTCGCCCTCACCGACCGCCCGGCCTCGCCCGGGACGGACGCCGGCTCCTCCGCCGGCCCGGCGGCCGCCGCCAAGGAAGGGGCAGCAGCATGAGCACCGCGACGACGACGGACCCCCGGACCGAGGACCTCGCCCCCGTCACCGCCGAGAGCCTGGCGGCCGTCCTGGTGGCGACGGAGCGGCCGCCGCGGCCGAGCGCCTGGTCGACGTCCGTCACCTTCGGCTGGCGGGCGATGCTGAAGATCAAGCACGTCCCCGAGCAGCTCTTCGACGTCACCGCCTTCCCGATCATGATGGTGCTGATGTACACGTACCTCTTCGGAGGCGCGCTCGCCGGATCGACGACGGAATACCTGCAGTTCCTGCTGCCGGGCATCCTGGTCATGAGCGTCGTGATGATCACGATGTACACGGGTGTCTCGGTCAACACCGATATCGAGAAAGGCGTGTTCGACCGCTTCCGCACCCTGCCGATCTGGCGCCCCTCGGCGATGGTCGGCTACCTGCTGGGCGACATGCTCCGCTACACCATCGCCTCCGCGGTCATGCTGACCGTCGGCCTGATCCTCGGTTTCCGGCCGGACGGCGGCGTCGTCGGCGTGCTGGCCGGGGTGGCGCTGCTCGTGGTCTTCTCGTTCGCGTTCTCGTGGATCTGGACGATGTTCGGGCTGATGCTGCGCACGGAGAAGTCCGTGATGGGCGTCAGCATGATGGTGATCTTCCCGCTGACGTTCCTCAGCAACATCTTCGTCGAGCCCAGGACCATGCCGGGCTGGCTGCAGGCGTTCGTGAACAACAGCCCGATCACCCATCTCTCGTCCGCCGTAAGGGGGTTGATGGCGGGTGACTGGCCGGCGGCCGACGTCGCCTGGTCGCTGGGGTGGGGCGTGGTCTGCGTCGCGGTCTTCGGCACGATCACCATGCGCCTCTACAACCGGAAGTAACCCGGCCCCGCTGCGGCGGAGCCCGTCCCCCGTGGGCTGCGGAAGCTCACGGGGGACGAGGTGTGCTCGGGCGGCGGTCCGGCGACGGCGACGCGAGCCACCAGCGCCGGACGGCCGGTCAGCTCCCGTCGAGGAAGCGCTTCAGCCGGACGACCTCGGCCGACTGGCCCGTGACGACCGCGGCGGCCAGGGACTTGGCCTTCGCGTGGCGGCCGCTGCGCTGCTCGTCCCGGGCCATCGCGACCGCGCCTTCGTGGTGACGGATCATCAGGCGCGCGAACTCTCGGTCGAAGGCGCGGCCTTCGGCCTTCTCCAGCCGGGCCATCTCGTCCGCGGACATCATGCCGGAGGCCCCGGAGCCGTCCCCGTGCCGCATGGCTCCGTGCTCCGACTCCGCGCTGTCTCCGCGGCCGTTGTTCCCGTGGCCGCTGTCTCCGTGTTCGCTGCCCCCGGCGGCGGGTGACGCGGGCTTGCCCCACGCCTTCAGCCACGACCGCAGCGTCGCGATCTCGGGGCCCTGGGCGTCCTCGATCTGCCCCGCGAGCTTCCCGATCTCCGGTGCGGAGGCCCGTCGTTCGGCCAGCCGCGCCATGTCCAGCGCCTGCTGGTGGTGGGGGATCATCTGCCGCGCGAAGGCGACGTCGGCGTCGTTGAAGGCGCCGGCCGTGGTGGTGGCGGACGGGCCGTCGCCGCGGCGGGCGCCGTGCGACGCGTCGTCCCCGGCGCCGCCGCAGGCGGCGAGCAGGAGCGTCGCGGCGGCAGCGCCCGCGAGGGCGAGACGGCGGCGCAGGGCGCGGCGGGGTGTGCGAAGGAATCCGTACATGGTGGTGCACCTCGTGGTGTCGTCCGGTCTGCGGATGAAGAGCGCGTCGGGGACGCGGACGCGGGTACGGCAGGCAGATGCGACGGCGCGGCCGGGCAGGCCGGAGCCGGGTGCGGGCGGCCGGCGCGCAAGGCCGGCCGGTGCCTGAGCACGGCGTACGGGCAGTGCTGACGCGCCTCATGCCGCGTACGGGCGTCCGCGGAGCCGGACGGCCTACAGCCGCAGAACGGACAGTTCCGCGAGGCGGGGTGCGCGCGGGGGCGGCGCGCGGGGCGTGGGCGCGATGCCCGCGGCGGCGGCCGGCATCCCCGTACGCCAGGGGCGCCGGCGGGCGAGCAGCACGCGGGCGAGGCCCGCGATCAGTAGAGACCCGAGGACGGCCACGCACACCATGGACGGGTCCATGCCGTGACCGAGGGGGCCGTTCGCCTCCGGGATTCCCGGTTCCTCCGGCGTCTTCATGAGCGTCGCCGGCCCGGCGTGGTGCGCCACGGGCCCGGAGTCCCGGGCGGACGGCCCGTGCGCCGAGCCGTCGTGGACGCGGTGGCCGTACGGCCGGCCGCTCCCGTGCGCGTCCGTCGACCGGTGTCCGGTGACGGACGCGGCGCTGTGCGAGGACGGGGTGTCCTCGTTCCCGCCGGACCGCTCGTCCGGATGGCCGAGGGTGTGCATGGTGAAGACGGAGAAGGCGAGCACGACGACCAGCAGCAGGTGTCCCAGGACACCTGATCGCCTCGCCGCAGCGCGTACCCGCACCGGTCCGCCTCCTTCGCCGGTTCGGGTGAACATACCACCCAGGGGTATTGCTCCTGTTCGTCGGCCGCACCCCGCCGCGGGGCCGCGCGGCGCGCGCCGGACCTCCCGCCGCCCGCCTAGGGTCGCGCCATGCACCGCGATCACGGCCGGTCGCACGGCCTCCGGACCGTTCTCACCGCCGACTTCGCCTCGAAGGAACAGTGGGTCGCCGGCCGTTCCTGGGCCTATCCGGACGGCGGCCCGACCAACGCCGGGGACAACAAGCTCGACCACCTCGTCCCCGACCCCTCCTACGCGCGCGACGGCGTCTTCCGCGCCACGCGCCGCCCCGAGGGGACCTGGAGCACCGGCCTGCTGACGACGGAGGGCAGCGCCGAGGAGTTCACCGTCCGGACCGGCGACGTGCTCGAGGCGGATGTGCGGCTGCCGGTCGAGCAGGGCGCGTGGCCCGCCATCTGGACCTGGAGGGACGGCGGGAACGAGGTCGACGTCTTCGAGTACCACCCCGACAACCCCGACGTGCTGGAGCTGTCGAACCACGTGCGCGGCGGCGGCCACTACCACGTCGATCCGTCGATCCGGCCCGGCGCCCGGGTCGCGCTGCGGGTCGCCTTCGGAGCCGACTCGGTCGTCTGGTGGGTGGGCGGCGCGCGGGTGTTTGCGGACGGTACGGGCGTGGGGCGCGGCTGGAGCGCGTACCTGATCGTGAATCTCTCCGTCTGCGCGGGCGAGCACCACCCCGCGCCGGACCCCTCCACCGACGCCATGGCGTACGAGGTGTCCCGCCTCCGCGTGCTGAGGCCCTGCTGAGCCCCGGCCCGCCCGGCGATCCTCGGGTCCCCGGCGAACGGGGTGGGCCCTGTGTCGCGCCGCACCCGGGGTTCATAACTGACTTATCGTCACACAACGGATGATCGAGCCCGGGGAGCAGCCATGCCGTCGCGCAGAGACAGCAGCGCCACCGCGGCGCCGGACAAGCCCCGCCGAGGGCTGCTCAGGCCGCTCGGCGAGTGGTGCGCACGCCACCACTACGTCGTCATCGTCCTGTGGCTCGTCGCGCTGGGCGGCGTGCACGCGGCGAACAGCACCTGGGGCGGCACGTACGCCGACAACTTCACCCTGCCCGGGACCCAGTCCCAGAAGGGCGTCGACGTCCTGGACGAGCACGCGCCCCAACTGGGCGGGCAGAGTTCCACGATCGTCCTGCACGACTCCGCGAAGCCGCTCACCGACGACCGCAGCCAGGTCGACGAGGTGGTCGGCAACCTCTCCAAGCTCCCGCACGTCATCGCCGTGCAGAACCCGCTGCCGTCCTCCACCCAGCCCCCGCCGCCCCAGCCCAGCCCCTCCGCCGACGGCCCCAAGCCCTCCTCGCCGCTCTCCAAGGACGGCAGGATCGGGTACATCACCGTGCGCTGGGACACCAACCCGCAGGCTCTGGGGACCTCGTACCTCGACCAGGTCGACGACGCGGTCGAGCCGCTGCGGAAGGCGGATGTCGACGTCGAGTACGGGGGCAGCCTCGGCGAACTCGCCCGGCCCAAAGCCAATGACCTGCTGAGCGAGGCCATCGGGTTCGGGGTCGCGATCGTGGTGCTGCTCATCGGGTTCGGCAGCGTCATCGCCGCCGGGGTGCCGCTGCTCACCGCCCTGCTCAGCGTCGTCGTCGGCGTCAGCTGCCTCGGTCTGGTCGCCGCGGCGTGGACCTTCGCGTCCGTCTCGCCGACGCTCGCCACGATGATCGGGATCGGCGTCGGCATCGACTACGCGCTGTTCCTGCTGACCCGCCACCGCCAGCAGGTCATGGACGGCGCCGATCCGGTGGTGAGCGCCGGCCGGGCGGTGGCCACGAGCGGTCACGCCATCGTCGTCTCCGGCTGCACGGTGATCGTCGCGCTCGCGGGGTTGGCCGTCTCCGGTGTCAGCTTCATCAGCAAGCTGGGCGTGGCCGCCGCGATCACGGTGGTCACCGCCGTCATCGGGGCACTCACGCTCGTACCGGCGCTCCTCGGGCTGATCGGCGGTCACATCGACCGCCTCCGGGTACGCAAGCCCGTCGCCGAGTCCGGTGCCCCGGCCGCGGAGGGCGGCAGCGCGGCACCGGCGGTCGACGAGGCCCAGGGCACCTGGCACCGCTACGCGCAGCGCGTCGAGCGCCGCCCCTGGTGGTTCCTGGGCGGCGGACTCCTCGTGCTGGCCGTCCTCACCGTCCCGCTGTTCTCCATCCAGCTCGGGCACATCGACGACGGGGCCGACCCGACCAGCTACACCGACCGGCGCGCCTACGACCTGATCACGGACGGCTTCGGTGTCGGCACCAACGGCCCGGTGACCGTAGTCGTCGACCAGTCCGGGGTCCCGAACGCGGACCGCGCCGCCCTCGCCGACAGCGTCCAGAAGAACCTCACCGGCGTCCCCGGCAGCGCGAGCTTCTCCCCGCTCCAGACACCCGGCGACGGCGACGTGCTGCTCAGCACCGTGATCCCCGCCCAGCGCCCGCAGGACGCCGCGACGACCGACCTCATCAACCACCTCGCCGACGACGTGCTGCCGAAGGCGGTCTCGGGCACCGACGCCACGGGCTACGTCACCGGCACCACCGCCGCGCAGGTCGACTTCCGCAACATCATCGCGGAGCGGCTGCCGCTCATCATCGCCGTCGTCGTCGGCCTGGCCTTCATCATCATCCTGATCGTCTTCCGCGGACTCCTGGTCGCCCTCAAGGCCGCCGTGCTCAACCTGCTGTCGATCGGCGCCTCGTACGGCGTCGTGGTGGCGGTCTTCCAGTGGGGCTGGGGCGGGCCGGAGCTGGGCGTCAACGGCACGGTGCCGATCGAGAGTTATGTGCCCATGATGATGTTCGCGATCATCTTCGGCCTGAGCATGGACTACGAGGTGTTCCTCCTCTCCCGGGTCCACGAGGCGTGGGAGCGGACCGGGGACAGCCGCGGCAGCGTCGCCCACGCCCTGGAGATCACCGCGCGCGTCATCACGTGCGCTGCGCTGATCATGGTCAGCGTCTTCGCGGCGTTCATCATCAGCACCAACATCGTGGTGAAGATGCTCGGTCTTGGCCTGGCGGTCAGCGTGCTCGTCGACGCGACGATCGTCCGCCTGCTGCTCGTACCCGCCGTCATGACGCTGCTGGGGAAGAGCGCGTGGTGGATGCCGCACTGGCTGGACCGGATCCTGCCGCGGGTGCAGGCGGAGGGCGACGACAGCGGCTGACCGGCGCCGTCCACGCGGCCGACAGCTTCACCGAACGGCAGGGGCCGTTCGGCATCGGCCCGGCCAGGCCACGACGAGCCGCCCGGACGGCGCTTGGAGGTAGCGATGCTGGAGCTTGCCCGGAACGCCGCGCTGATCGCGGCCACGGTCTCCACGGGCCTGATGGCCGGGCTCTTCTACGCCTTCGCCGTCTCCGTGATGCCCGGCCTCGGCAGGACGGGCGACGGGGTCTTCGTCGATGCGATGCAGAGGATCAACGCCGCGATCCTCAACGGCTGGTTCGCCCTCGCCTTCGGCGGCGCCCTGGTGCTGACCGCGCTCGCCGTGGCCCTCCACATCCCAGGGGACGGGCGGGAGCCCTTGCCGTGGACCGTCGCCGCGCTCGTGCTGTACGGGGCGGTGCTCGTCATCACCTTCGCCGTCAACGTGCCGCTCAACAACGAGCTGGAGGCGGCCGGGGACGCCGGGCGCACGACCGACGCGGCGGCGGTCCGCGCGCGCTTCGAGACGAGCTGGGTCCGCTGGAATGTCGTCCGGGCCGTGCTCAACACCGGGGCCCTGGGCGCGCTGGCCTGGGCCCTGGTGCTCCGCGGACGGGCGTGATCGGGGGCGCCCTACCCGTACGGGAAGGCCTGGGCGCGCGTACGGGGGACGGGCGCGGGTACGGGGGACGGGCGCGGGTACGGGGGACGGGCGCGGGTGACCGCACGGCCTCCCGCGCCCGCATCCACAGCTGCGGCCAGACCGTCTCCACCGGCTCCTGTGTCGTACGAGTGCAGGGCCTCACACGGTGTCACAGTCATGGACGACCGTAAGAAGTTCGTCATCGGTTCCCCGGCACCCTCCGTGCGCGGCGTACGTCGTGACGGGTGACGAGGACGAAAGGGCCCCGGCGCCCGGAGAGACTGGAGAGGCCTCATGCATCGCCTGCTGCGCCTGCTGCGTAACCCCGTGGTCATCGGAGTCCTGATCGTCGGGGCGGCCGCGGTGGGGTTCGGGCTGTACTGGTTCCAGCCCTGGAAGATCTGGACGAACGAGACCGTTCAGGAGGATCTGCCGACGCAGGTCGCGCCCCGGCCGGGCGAGGAGTCGCCCGGCCCGCAGCGTGTGAAGACCCTGGCCACCGGCGAGCTGATCAGCCATGAGCACCCGACCAGCGGCACCGTGAAGATCCTGGAGGGCGCCGACGGGGAGCGGTTCCTGCGGCTGGAGAACCTCGACACCAGCGACGGTCCCGCCCTGCACGTCTGGCTCTCCGACGCCCCGGTGAAGAAGGGCTCCGACGGATGGCACGTCTTCGACGACGGCGCCCATGAGGATCTGGGGGATCTCAAGGGCAACAAGGGCGACCAGAACTACCGCATCCCGCCCGGCACCGACCTCGACGCGTACACCTCGGTGTCCATCTGGTGCGACCGCTTCGACGTCTCGTTCGGAGCGGCCGAACTCGAGAAGAGCTGACCGGGCGGACGCGCGCTGAGCCGACGGGGCGGACGCGCGCTGAGCCGACCGGCCGCCGCGACCCGTACCCGGCTCCTCCCTGCCGCGGGCACAGCCCTCTGGTGCACCATGGTGCGCCCGGAAGGCACGGCGAGGGAGGCCCGTATGGCCGGGAGCGAGGTCCAGGGGCGCGTCCTGGTGGTCGACGACGACGCGGCGATCCGCCGGTCACTGGAGCGCGGGCTGCGGCTGCGCGGCTTCTCCGTGGCCCTGGCCGACGGCGGCCGTACGGCGCTCGGCAGCGTACGCGAGCGGTCCCCCGATGTGATCGTGCTCGACATCTCGATGCCGGGCCTCAGCGGGATCGAGGTGTGCCGTGCGCTGCGCGAGGACGGGAACGACGTGCCGGTGCTGATGCTCTCCGCGCTGGACGAGACCGGGGACCGGATCGCGGGTCTCCAGGCGGGCGGCGACGACTACCTGGTCAAACCGTTCGCACTCCAGGAACTGGTGCTGCGGCTGCAGGCCCTGCTGCGCCGCCGTCCGCCCCGTACCACCGACGAGGTACGGGTCGGCGGCCTGGCGCTGGACCCGGCGGCCCGGCGGGCGCGGCTGGACGGGGCGGAACTGACGCTCACCCGGCGCGAGTTCGAGCTGCTGGAGGTGCTGGCGCGCAACGCGGGCATCGTGCTCACCCGCGACCAGCTCCTCGACCGCGTCTGGGGCTACGACTTCGAGGTGCGCACCGACGCCGTCGACACCTTCGTCAGCTATCTGCGGCGCAAGCTCGAGGGCGGGGGACGGCCCCGCATCATCCACACGGTGCGGGGCGTCGGCTTCGTCCTGCGCGACGACGGGGATCCGGTCGGGCGCGGGGACGCCGGAGTTCCGGGCGGGCCGGCGGGGCAGCCCGGGGACGGCGTCGGTCCGGGGGAGGAGCGGTGAAGCTCTCCACGCGGATCGCCCTCGCCGTGGGCGTCGCCGTACCCCTGCTGGTGCTGGGGGCCGGCTGGCTGCTGCTCCGGCTCGTCGCGGAGGACCTGCACGGTCAGCAGGACGCCCATCTGCGCGAGCGGGCGGCGGCCGTCGGCCAGGACGCCCGGCGGCTGCTCCGGGCCACGGCCAACGACCGGCCGCCCGCGGCGCTGCAGTCCCGTGAGCGCCGCCTCTACACCTCCGCGCTCGACGTCGGCATCCGGCTCGTCGGACCCGAGGGCGAAGCGTCCGGCGGGCCGCAGCCCGATCCGTCCGTTGCCCTCCCCGCGGCCGCCCCCGCGCCCGTCACGCTGCGGGCGGGCGACGCGAGCTGGCGGGTCATGTCGGTCGAGGTGACGGGCGCGCGGAAGAGCATCGCGGGCACGCTGTGGCTGTTCTCCCCCGACACCGCGAGCGAGGCTCAACTCGGGCTCGTCCGCCGGCGCGTGGTCACCGTGGCCCTGCTCGCCGCCCCTCTGTCGGGGCTCCTGGCCTGGGCCGTCGCCTCTCGTGCCGCGCGGCCGCTGCGGCTGCTCCAGCGGCGCACCAGCGGCCTGGACCCCCGCTCGTCCGCGACCCGGCCGGTGCACGCCCCCTCGGGGGTGGGCGAGGTGGACGACCTGGCGGAGACGCTGCGGACCGTCCTGGCCCGGTACGACGAGCAGGCGGCCCGTACGGAGGAGGCGCTGGCCACCGCCCGCTCGTTCTCGGCGGCGGCGTCGCACGAACTGCGCACCCCGCTGATGAGCATGCAGACCAATCTGGAGATCCTCGCCGACCACCCGGGTCTGGAGGCGGCGGAGCGGGACGAGGTGCTGGCCGACCTCCGGCGCGAACACGCCCGGCTGCTCGGCCTGTTGGTGATGCTGCGCGAACTGGGCCGCGGTGATCTGGTCGAGGCCGAGGCGTTCGGCCCGCTCGACCTGGCGGAGGTCCTCGACGCGTCGGCCGGTGACCTTCGCCGCCGCCACCCGGGGGCGCGGATCGGCGTGGACGCGGTGCCCGGAGTGGTGGTGCACGGCTGGGAGCCCGGGCTGCGCAGCGTCGTGGACAACCTCCTCACCAACGCCCTGGTGCACGGCCGCCGGGACGGCCGCCCGGCCGAGGTCGAGGCCGTCCTGCGTACGGAGATCGAGCAGGCGGACGCCTCAACACCGCGCGCCGCGACGCCCGGCGGGCGGATCGCGGTCCTGACCGTGGACGACCACGGCCCCGGCATCCCGCCGCAGACGCGCGGTGCGGTCTTCGAGCGGTTCCGGCGGCGTCCCGACAGCCCCGGCTCCGGGCTCGGGCTGACCCTGGTCGCCCAGCAGATCGCCCTGCACCGGGGGTTGATACGCGTGCTGGACCCGCCGTCGGGACCGGGCACCCGTATCGAGGTGCGCCTGCCGCTGCGCGACGGACCGTCGGCGGTCGAGGCGACGTTGCCGCTGCGGCGGGACTGGATGATCGGTACGGCGGCCCTGCTGCAGCCCGGGCGGCCCGCTGAGCAGCCTGCCGCTCGGCCGGCCGAGATGCCTGCCGCTCGGCCACAAGGTTTCCACAAAGACGGTTCCTAGCGTTCGGTGCGTTGGACGACCGAACCCACCGGACCGGAGGGACCACCATGCCCACGACGCCGAACACCCCGGACAGGCCCGGCACTTCGCACACGCCGCACGACGGGGACCCGTACGACGGGAACCCGGGCGGCGGCACGCCGCGGAGCGGCCGGAGGAAGAAGGCCCTTGCGGTCGCCGTCACCGCTGTCACCGCGACCGGGGTGCTGATCGCCGGGGCCGGGATCGCCGAGGCGGGCTCCGGCGGCGGCTCCGGCGGCGGTGACCACGGCAAGCGGGCGCACCGGTCCGCGCCCAAGGGCGACGGTGCCAAGCGGCTGTGCAAGCGCGCCCCGAAGATCGACAAGCGCATCGACCGGGCCCTGGACCGGCTGCGCGCGGGCGAGACCAGGCGCGGTTCGATCGCCCGGCTGGAGAAGCGGGTCGCCAACGCCGAGAAGGCCGGGCACAGCGAGATCGAGACCTTCCTCAACCACAAGCTGACCTTCCGCCGTTCCCTCGTCACGACCCTCGAACAGCGCCAGAAGGACCTGAAGGAGGTCCGGAAGTGGTGCGCCGCGAACAACAACGGGAAGAGCGGGAACAAGGGCGAGGCGCAGGGGAACGAGGCCAACGGGACCGAGACCAACGAAACCGAAGGGGGCGCCAGTTGATGTCCCGCTCGACGAACCGCCCGCTCCGCAGGGCCGCTCTTGCCCTGCCCGCCCTGACCGCCGCGGTGCTCCTCGCGGGCTGCGGCGGGGGCGAGCGGTCCGGGTCCGGGGCGGAGGACGCCCCGTCCTCGCCCGCGAGCAGTGCCACCGCTCCGGCCGGTGACGACGGCGATGCCGCGGACCTGTCGCGGATGCAGAAGCTCGTCGACGACGCCGAATCGGCGGTAGGGAAGGCGGATTCGGACGCGGCGACGGACGACTGAAGCCGCGTCGTACGGCCGGCACGGCGGCGTACGACCGTGACGCCTCCGGACGACCGCGAGACCGACTTCAGCTGACCCAGACGGCCGCGGGGCCGGACGGATAGTCCTGTCCGGCCCCGTCGACCGGGCACTTTGTCCAACGTATCCCGGCCGAGGGCCGCCGTCCCCGCTGCTGGGCGACAACGTCGCCGCCCGGCTGCCCTGGTTCCGATCCATGTCCGAGCCGGAACACGCCCTTCTGGCCTTCACCGCCGCCGACGATCCGCTCGACGAGCTGTGGGGAGCCTCCCGTCAGGAGGCGTCAGCATTGCTGGGCTACCGGATTGCGGCGAGGACCCTCTTCCGCAGTGTCTCGTCCGTGACGGTGTTCGCGCTCCGCCACTCTGCCCCGCTTACCTCCTCTTCCTGCAACGTCACGTCCACGGGGCCGGTCGTGCGGAACAGATACCGCACGTCCGCGTGCTGGTGGGCAGGCTCGCCCTTGGCATGGTTCGCGGGGATGTCGTGCATGTCGATGTGCACCGGGCTGGACGCCAGGGGCGCGATATCCGCCCGGATGCCGGTTTCTTCTGTGAGTTCGCGGAGCGCGGCCCCCATCAGGTTCACGTCATCGGCTTCCAGATGCCCGCCAGGCGTGAGGTATTTCCCGAGCGCGTTGTGTCGGATGAACAGGACATCGCCGCTGTCGTTGATCAGCACGGCCCCGGCAGTGATGTGCAACGGGAACGTCTTACGGCTGGTGAGGTCTTCGCCCCGATCCAGCCGTTCCAGCACGACGGCCAGTTCGGCCTTCTCCGCGGGGTGCGCGTCGACGTACTCGGTCACGGTCTCGCGGATGTGTTCGGGTGTGATCGGCATGGTTCGGTCACCGTTCGTTGTAGTAGTGGAGCCACGTTGCGGCGATCTTGCTTCGGTCGGCCGCGGATACCTCGTGCATGGTGGCGTCGAGGTCACCATGCGCCAGAGCACGCACGCCCGCGATGATTTCGGCCTGTACCAGGAAGATGAACGGGCCGACGCTCGCGCCGTGCAGGAAGTTGACCGCCTCACCCCCGTTGAGCAGGTAGAAGTAGTGGCCCGTCGTCGCGTAGCGGGTGATGTGGTCCGCCGCGCTGGTCTTGGTGTAGCCAACCGGCAGCCCGGACAACTCCAACTCGTCTTCAGAGCTGGTCACGGTGGCGACGAAAGCTCCATTTTTCAGTTCGGGGAAGTCCTCGCCACGTAGCGAGAGCGCACCCGTGGCGCACAGCACAAGCCCCGCGGACTTCAACGCGGCCTCCCCGGTCGCGGGCAACGCTGAAGCCTTGTGACAGGGCCTGTGCGCGTCGAACGGGGTCGATGTCGTACACCGTGACGTGCACACCCTTGGCATGGAGCAGACGCGCAATCGAGCTGCCGAGCTTGCCGAAGCCGAGCACCAGCGCAGGACGGCCGTGCAAAATGTCGCCCCGCCCGCGCAACAGCGCTTCCGTCGAGAAGACGACGGACTGACCGACGAGGAAGTCTTCCGGCTCTTTGAGCGGCGAACGTGCGACGGAGACCACGGGGCACGGCAGCTTGTCCCGCTCGGCGTACCGCTTGTGGCCGTTCTCCGTGTCCTCGATCACTCCGAGCACACTGCCGCTGAAGCGCTCGCACAGCGCGTCCAGCGAGGACGCGAAGTAGCCACCCACGTCCAGCAGCACAACCGGCTCGCTGGCCGCCTTGGTCTCCAGGTAGGTCAAGGCGGTGTCATGGTCGGCGAACCGCTCGCGGGACAGCTCGTCCACGGCGAAATCTCGCTCTGTCTCGCGCTTCGCGGCGGTGTTGATCGACTTCGGCTTGGGGAGCACGCCTCGCAGATTCGAGACCGTTCCGACCGCCCGCACAAACGCAGGACGCTCGGGTAACAGATGCGTCACCAGCAGCGAAGACGGCACCGCAAGAGGAGTGAACTCCCGTGCGATACGCGAAAAGTATGCGTCCAACCGTGCACGTTCTCGGGTCTCCATCGGACCCCTCCTTTGTGTTCGGCGTCGAACCGATCGGCCGCCACACCGTCACGAGACAGCCGACAGGGGGAGACGTCTCTGGGGCGACGCTCACGATGCGCTCCAGGGCGGACTCGGGCCGTGGAACCACTCCCCGCCAGGGCCGGTTAGGCAGGGGAAGCGTCGGTTGATCAGGCGGGGAGCGGGTCTCAGCGGTTCGGAAGCGCAGTCAGCGCACCAACTACGTAGCCGCACGAACAAGACACGGTCACGAGAAGGAGCGGCCCCGCGAAACGACCTGCGAAGTCCACCAAGGCCCTCATGCTGCTACTCCTGTGATCACGATTGCGGGCTGCTCGTAGAGTCCATGCACGTGCGGCCCTGTGGGCTGGCGTAGTCGATGACGCTCATCACGCACTCCCTTGGTACCGGAGCAGAATGCGTGCGCAGCCGGCCAGCAGCGTCAGCTTCGCGGCCAGGCTGCCGGTTTCGGTGTCGGCCAGGACGGAGCGGGCGTGCTCAACGGAAACCGCTGCGATCTCCCGCGCCTTGTCACTTGCCTTTGCCGTCCGAGTCCACCGCTCCGCGGGGCCCAGCAGAAGGCCGAGGTGCCCGATCAGCAGGGTGATCAACTCCGCATCCTGCGGCACGGGTTCCGCACCTGGCCCTGTCAACCGGGCCGCCCGGTCCATGGCGCTATCAATCGCCAATTGCACCGAGGGCATGTGCACCTTCTCGTCGTGGGGCTGAGTCATCGTCATCAGAACCTCGGAAGTCGCTGGTCGGATACTCACGGTCTGTGGCGGACCGCGCGTTGTGTTCCGAGTCCAAGATCCCGCCTCGACCGGACGCGCGGGAGTGTGTGTCGACTCCGAGGAGTAGTGACCGCTTCACACATTGTGTGAATGCTCTATGGCTACGCTTGCTCCCGTCAGCGATTCGGGGGCTACATGGAGCCAAATACCCTGCTGGACGCCCTTCTCGATGAGACGGGGATGTCCCGCGTCGGCTTAGCCGCGCGTGTAAACGCAGCCGGGAAGTGCCGAGGTAAGGAGACGCGCTACGACCACGCCTCAGTCATCCGATGGCTACGAGGCCAGCGGCCACGCGGCATCGCCCCCGACCTGATCTGCGACGTCCTCAGCGAACGGTTGCAGCGTCCTATCACGCTCGAAGACATCGGTATGGGCAAGCCGCACATGTCGGAGACGTCTGGCAGCGCCTTGAGCAGCTTCATCGAGCGATCCACGGCACTTTGGCGCGGAGACCAGCAGCAGCGGCCCGACGTCATGGAAGCCTCCGCCATCACAGGTCTCCCTGCCGTAGCACCCGTGTGGGAATGGGAGAACCCACCGGACGACGTTGACGTTTCCAGGGTGGGCACACCGCGCGTCGGAGTGGGAGACGTTGATGTGCTCCGGTCAGCCCGGACTCACTACGAGCAGATGTACCGCAGGGTTGGCGGAGTAGCGACCCGATCCCGAATCGTCGGCTTCCTCAACCAGGAGACCTCACAGCTTCTTCGTGGGGCATACTCCGATGCCACCGGGCGGGAACTGCATCGCGCCGTTGGGGGTCTCGTCGCCATCGCCGGAATTTGCAGCTACGACAGCAACGCACACGGTCTCGCACAGCGGTACTTCCACCAAGCACTACGTCTCGCGAAGGCCAGCGGCGACCGCGCGTTCGGCGGCTACGTCGTCGCTCTCCTGGTCAATCAGTCGGTGTTCCTCAAGGCGTACCGACAGGCAGTGGCGTTCGCCGAAGCTGGGCTCCGTACCGCAGGACCACACATCTCCCACGCCCTTGCCACTG
Organism: Streptomyces sp. NPDC047108; assembly: GCF_040643575.1. NCBI lineage: Bacteria > Bacillati > Actinomycetota > Actinomycetes > Kitasatosporales > Streptomycetaceae > Streptomyces > Streptomyces sp. NPDC047108. Next base: position 326,558 of record NZ_JBEYUP010000002.1, on the reverse strand, counting down.
ACCTCTACGCGATGCAGGCCAAGGCGTTTGCCCGGATGGGCGACCAGGCGAGTGCTCACCGGTGCATGCTGCTCGCCGAAACCACCGCCGGCCAGATCCGCAGGGACGACGAACCAGCCGAGACCGGCTACGTACAGCCTGGGCTGGTCGAAGCACAACTCGCCGAAACCCTCATGAGCCTTGGCGACTTGACCCCTGCGCAGGAGTACGCCCTCGAAGCGGTACGTACTCAGACGCACTCCCGAGGCCGAGTCCACCGGCTCGCCACACTCACCAATGCCCAGCTACGCGGTGGGGAGGCAGACCACGCCGCCGCCACAGCCATCCAGATGGCCGAGCAAGCGCACGGCATGGAATCCCAGCGGCTCAGGGATCGACTCATCTCCACCCAACGCGCCCTGGCCTCACACGGCAGCACAGCGACACGAGGCGCGGCAGAACTCATCGGCGAGGCCCTCCGCGTCCCGCTGTAGTCCGCGCCGTGTTGGGATACTCGAAGACCTCCAGACGGAAGGCTGCACCCACGTGTCTGTATGGAAGAACCTCGGCGAACACACCGTCTACGAGAACCCGTGGCTCAGGGTGAACCTTGCCGATGTGGAGCTTCCCGACGGCCGCCACCTCGATCACTATCTGATCAGGCAGCGCCCGGTAGCCCTCGCCACAGCCGTCAACGAGAACAACGAAGTGCTGCTGCTGTGGCGGCACCGATTCATCCCCGACTCCTGGGGCTGGGAGATCGCGGCAGGGGTGGTCGAGGACGGGGAAGATCTCAAAGAGGCGGCAGCCCGCGAAATGCTCGAAGAGACCGGATGGCGCCCCACCGGTCCACTTGAGCACCTACTGACCGTCGAGCCTTCAAATGGCCTGTCCGATGCCAGGCATCACATCTATTGGGCCGAGGGTGCCGAATACGTCGGCCACCCCGAGGACGACTTCGAATCCGAACGTCGTGCATGGGTGCCCCTGAAGGAGGTCCCTGACCTGGTGGCAAGCGGGAAGGTCAGGACTGCCAACGCAGCCGCGGCACTGCTCATGCTCCACCACAGCCGACTGGGCAGATGAGATCAGCATCGTTCGCTGAGCTACTCCCACGTTGTCCTCTGTTGTCCTCAAGCAGGCTCACCTACCCCGGGCGCGGCGGGCGAAGCGGAGCAGGCGGCGCGGGTTGAGCGGTGACTCCGCGCATTGACCCGCCTTCCCGGTGCCGGGCGCGTCGTTGCCCAGGCCCGGTGGCATCGGACGTCTTCGCACGCAGGGCCGCCGCCCCGGGGTTGAGCCCGCGTCAGTCTCCGCGCGCGTCGACGATGCGGCGGATCTTGCCCACGGACCGCTCCAGGGACTCCGGTTCGACGATCGTGACCTCGACGCTCACCCCGACCCCGTCCTTGACCCCCTGCACGATCGCCGCTGTCGCCGAGGCCCGCTGCTCGGGCGTGGCATCGGGCCGCGCCTCGGCGCGTACGGTCATGTGGTCCATCCGCCCCTGGCGCGTCAGATGGAGCTGGAAGTGCGGGGCGACACCGGGCGTACGGAGGATGATCTCCTCGATCTGGCTGGGGAAGAGGTTCACCCCGCGCAGGATGATCATGTCGTCGCAACGCCCGGTGATCTTCTCGATGCGCCGGAACGCGGGCCGGGCGGTGCCGGGCAGCAGCCGCGTGAGGTCGCGCGTGCGGTAGCGGACGACCGGCATGGCCTCCTTGGTGAGGGAGGTGAAGAGCAGTTCGCCCATCTCGCCCTCGGGCATCACCTCGTCCGTCACCGGGTCGACGACCTCGGGGAAGAAGTGGTCCTCCCACACGTGCAGTCCGTCCTTGGTCTCCACGCACTCCTGCGCGACGCCGGGCCCGATGACCTCGGACAGGCCGTAGATGTCCACGGCGTGCAGATCCAGCCGCTCCTCGATCTCGTGCCGCATCTCCTCCGTCCACGGCTCCGCGCCGAAGATGCCGACGCGCAGGGACGTGGAGCGCGGGTCGATGCCCTGGCGCTCGAACTCGTCGAGGAGCGTGAGCATGTAGGAGGGCGTGACCATGATGATCTCGGGCCTGAAGTCCTGGATGATCTGCACCTGGCGTGCGGTCATGCCGCCCGACGCGGGGACGACCGTGCAGCCGAGGCGCTCGGCGCCGTAGTGCGCCCCCAGCCCGCCGGTGAACAGGCCGTAGCCGTACGAGATGTGGACCTTGTGGCCGGGGCGGCCGCCGGCCGCGCGGATCGACCGGGCCACCACATCGGCCCACACGGACAGGTCGCCCTCGGTGTACCCGACCACGGTGGGGCGGCCGGTGGTGCCGCTCGAGGCATGGATGCGCCGGATCTCGCTCTCGGGCACGGCGAACATGCCGAAGGGGTAGGTGTCCCGCAGGTCCGCCTTGGTGGTGAAGGGGAAGCGGGCGAGGTCCGCGAGCGTACGGCAGTCCTCGGGCCGGACCCCGGCCGTGTCGAACTTCCGCCGGTACAGCTCCACATGGTCGTAGGCATGCCGCAACGTGGCCTGCAGTCTGGTGAGTTGCAGGGCGCGCAGCTCCTCCGGGCTCAGGCGCTCCGCGGCGTCCAGCTCACCGGCCTCCGGCGCCGCCCCGAGTCGCCCGGCCCCGGCTCCCGACCGTGGAGAAGAGATCGTCATGCGGTTCCACCACCTTGCTCCCGACCGACCGTTCGGGTGGTGCGGCCCAGTAATCCAGCCGGGGCGCCGGGTGTCAAGGGTTGTGGACGCGGGGCGCCGTGCCTTCCGGGGAAGGGCGCGGCCCGGCGGTCAGGCCTGGCGTCGCAGCCGTCACAGCGGCGCCGCGTACTGCTCGGGGCGGGCGTCGAGCAGCAGGTCCCGCAGCGCGAGGCGCGCCGGGCCGGGCACGCCCAGCACCTCGGTGATCCGGCGGAACGAGGTGTGGGTGGCACCCCGCGCCCGCGCCTCGCTCTCGAACCGGTCGAGCCCTTCCAGCACGGCATCGCGGTCCAGCTCCGGTGCCGTACGGGCCAGGCGCCGTGCCGCCGCCGACCGCTCCCGCTCCTCGTCGATCTCGGAGGAGCCGCAGATCTCCCGGCTGCGCGCCTCGGCCTCCTCCAGGCTCGTCGAGGTCAGCAGGGCGCCGGCGAGCCGGTTCCTGCGCAGAGCCTCGCCGAGATCGGCTTCGTGGACGGCGGGGCTCTCGTCGGTGAGCGGCACCGGCAGCCCCGCTCCTCGTACCTCGCACACGCCGCGCTCCCCGCGGGCCGCCGCGGCGAGCATCGCCGCGGCCTCGGACGGATGCCACTCCAGCACCCGGTCGACGGCTCCGGTCGGCCCGGGGCCGAAGGTCAGCACCCGTGCGCCGAGGCGGGGGCGGAGGGCGTCGGCGGGGATCTCACCGTCCAGGCCGGGCCCCGCGACGAGGAGGCGGACGGGCGCGTCGATCCGGCTGCAGGCCGCGAGGGTCAGGGCGTCCGCCAGCGGGCTGAGCAGCGTGGGTTCGTCACCGCGGGCGAGGATGTCGCCGCCCACGTCGAGCAGGTCGACGGAGTCCGGAGCCAGATGCGTGACGAGGGCGTGCAGCCCCGCCGTCACGCCCTCGACGCCGTCCGAGGGGTCGATGAGCACGAAGGTGTGCGGGAGTTCGGCGGCGAGCCGGGGGAGGGTGGAGCCCGCGGGAGGCACGGGAGCGGCCGTGGCGGGGACGGAGATAACCCCGGGGGCGAGCCGGTGCAGTCCGGTGAAGTCCGCGGGCCGGCGGGGGCCGGCGACCGGATCGACCAGGAGCCGGTCCCAGGCGTAGGTGAGGATCACCGCCCGGTCGTCCCGGTTCCCGTGGAGTGCCGCGTCGAGCATCGCGGCGGCGACGGCGTCGCCCCCTCCCCCGGCAGCCACGATCAATCGCGTCACGGCTCCAGCCTACGAGGAGCGGGCCCCATCCCCGGCGCGTCCTCCGCGTACGCACCCCACGTCGAGGGGCGATGTGGGCGACCGGCACAACCGGATCCGGATTCTCCGCATCTTCTCCTCCGACGCGAGAAGGTGCCGGAAATGATCGGGAACGTGCGCTCCGTCGCAGGACGCGCACCCCTGCCGGCGGCCCCGCGGTGCGGCAGGAGGGGAGCGTGCCGCGGGGGCGCAGCGGTGACGGCACCCTCTCGGTGGCTTCCCGCCGCGCCGTCCCGCGCCCGTTCCGGATCGCGCGGCGGGAAGCCACGGTCGTACGACGGGCGGCACCGGCCTGCCCACCGGGAGCGGCATCGACGCGCCCATGTACCGGGCGCGGCAGCGGCGACGGGGGACAAGCAGCCCGTAACGGGCGTGTGTGTCAGGCCGTTCCGCACCCCGCCCCGCAGTAGCGTCATGTCGGAACCGAGCCCGTCGGACGTGGGGATGCCCGTGCAGCAGTCGTTTCTCCTGATCCTCATGGGCCGGCTGACGGGCAAGCGCTGGTGGCGGAAGTTCCATGTGCGGGCGGCGCTGTGGGTGTCCCTGGCCACGGTCGTCATCCTGCTCGCCGGCTCCGCGCTCGTCGTCCCCGCCGAGGAGAGCGCGCCCGACGCCAACATCACGTCCTTCCCCAAAGCCGTCTGGTGGTCGATCGAGACGGCGACGACAGTGGGCTACGGCGACCTGTACCCGGTGACCGCCTGGGGCCGGGTCATCGCGGCGGTGCTGATGCTGGCCGGGATCACGACCTTCGGGATGGTCACGGCGGCCATCGCGACCTGGTTCGTCGGCAAGGCCGAGCAGGACGCCCACCGCCTGGGCACGGACGTGCGCCGGTACACGCGGGAGGGCGAGGACGCGATGGACTCCGAACTGCGCGCGCTGCACGAGCGGTTCGACCGGGTGGAACGGCTGCTCGCCGACCACGGTGAGCGGCACTAGGTCCTGTCTCCGTAAGACACGGCCTACGCGGCCGAAGGGCGTTCGTCGCCGGGCCCGGCCTTGCGGGTGCGCGGCACGGTCAGGTCGATGTCCCGCAGGAACTCGGCGTTGCTGCCGGTCCGCTTCATCCGCTCCAGCAGCAACTCGATGCCCTGGTGGGCGTCGCGCTCGTGCAGGGCCCGGCGCAGCCTGCGGACGACGGCCAGTTCGTCCGGCCCGATGAGGATCTCCTCGCGGCGGGTGCCGGAGGGGTCGACGGCCACGGCGGGGAAGATCCGCTTGTCGGCGAGCGACCGGTCGAGGCGCAGCTCCATGTTGCCGGTGCTCTTCAGCTCCTCGAAGTAGTAGTCGTCCGCGCGGGACCCCGTCTCGACCAGGGCCGTGGCCAGGATCGTCAGTGAGCCGCCGTTCTCGATGTTCCGCGCGGCGCCGAACAGCCGCTTGGGCCCGAGCAGTGCGGACGCGTCCACACCACCGGTCAGGATCCGGCCGTTGCCGGGTGCGCTGGTGTTGTGGGCGCGGCAGAGCCGGGTGAGCGAATCGAGCAGGACGACGACGTCGTGCCCGAGTTCGACCAGCCGCTTGGCCCGTTCGACGGCCAGGTCGGCGAGCGCGGTGTGGTCACCGGCCGGCCGGTCGAAGGTGGAGGAGACGATCTCGGCGCGCACGGAGCGCCGCATGTCCGTGACCTCCTCCGGGCGTTCGTCGAGCAGCACCATCATCAGGTGGCACTCGGGATGGTTACGGGCGACCGCGCGGGCCAGGCTCTGCAGAAGCATCGTCTTCCCCGTCTTGGGCGGGGCCACGATGAGCCCGCGCTGGCCCTTGCCGACGGGTGCGATCAGGTCGATCACCCGGGTCGCCAGCTCGCCCGGTGCGGTCTCGAGCCGCAGGCGGTGCTCCGGGTGGAGGGGCGTGAGGTCGGCGAAGCGGGGGCGGGAGGCGAGGTCACGGGGCTCGCCGCCGTTGACGCGGTCGACGCGGGCCAGCGGACGGCGCTTGCCGCCCCGTCCGGCCGGGCCGTCCGCCTCGGGGGCCGCGCCTTCGACGAAGTCGCCCGCGCGCAGGCCGAGTCCGCGGACCTGTGCCGCCGGAACGTACAGGTCACCGGGGTTCGCCAGGTAGCCGTCGGTACGGAGGAAGCCGTGGTGTCCCGCGAGGTCGAAGATCCCCCGCACCGGGACGAGCACCTCGTCGGCAGCGGCGATGCCACTGCCGCGCGGAGGCGGACGGTGGTCGCGCGTCGCGCTCCGCCGGGTGGGGCGTTCTGTGGTCGTACTCATGGAAGGTCCTTCTGTGGATGGGGTGATGAGAGATGCGCGCACGGCTCCCCCGCAGGGCCCTTCGTCACCGCGTGTCCTCGCTCGAGGTGAGCCGGGGCGAAGGCGGTGGGGGGAGGGGCCGCAGGGCATGCCGGGGCGCCGCGGAACGGGCACCCGGGAAGGGGAGCCCGTGCCCTCGGTGCGTCACACGCCTGCCGCGTACGGCACGGCGCGGGCCGGACGCGGGCCGACGGCGCGACGCCGACTGCCGTGAGGCCGACTGCGGTGAGAAGCCAACTGCCGTGAGAAGGAGGTGACATCGCGAAGAGACGCGAGAGAGTGCCACCACCACGCGCCGGCCGAGGAAACGGGCGGCGGGAGAATCCGGTGGAACCCTTCGGCACGGGCGCCGGACCCGCGGCGCACTGCGTGCTTCATTCGCAGGGTAGCACCGTGCGAGCGGGTGTCACGAGACGTGGTGTCAGGAGGGCCCCGTACCAGGCGGCTCCCTGCCAGGGGCGCCGGTCCCAGGGGCGTCGGCCGTCAGGTGCCCGGTGTCACGGGCGCGGGCCCCGGCATCCGCCCCGGTCGCGGAAGCGGACTCCGTACCAGGCGGCACGCGAGGGTGCGGGCGCCGGCCGGCACATCCCGCTGGGACGGACGGCGATCGGGCCGTCCCGGGATGCGCGCCGCAGAGCGGGTGTTCAGGCGCAGCTCCGGCCGGGCCCGAGCAGACCGGGCCGGGGGGTGACGGGCGCGCGGTGCGACGGACGACGGGAGTCCGCACGGGAACGCGAACCCCACGTCACCCGTACCGTCTTCCCGTACGGCCGTGGCACGACCTCCACGCCCGTGGCGAGACGGCTGACGATGTGCCATCCGTGGCCGCCGCCACCGGTGACGTCCGGCGTGCGGACGGTCGGCCGCTCACCGCTCGCGTCGTCCACGTCGACGACGAGCTGCCGGCCCCGCCCGCGCAACTGGCGGATCTGGAGGCGCCACCAGCCGGTGGTGTGCCGGACGGCATTGGTGACGAGTTCCGAGACGACGAGCACCACGTCGTCGGCGTCCGCCCAGGGACAGGACCGGGCCACGTAGGCGGCCGTGACCTCTCGTGCCCGCGAGATGTCTCCCTTCCGGGAATCCAGGACAATTTCCATGAGATGGATACCTCCTGTCGACTCGCCTGCCCCGCGCGCCCCAGGGCTACGCAGACCCGGGGCCCGGGGAGACGAGGGACGACGGTGGCGGGGGAGCGTACGGATGCTCATGCCGGCCCTAGGCCTGGCGGCTGCGCTGCCACCAGTGGTGGCGCCGCGGGTGGATGGCGCGGCCGACGCGGCGCCCGGCGATCAGGTAACCCAGCAGGGCACCCGAGAGGTTGAGGATGACGTCGTCGATGTCGAAGGCCCGGCCCTCGACGATCGCGCCCTGCACGAGCTCGACCATCAGCATCGCCACGATGGTGACGAGCCCGACGCGTACGAGGCCGCGCGCCTTGGGGACCAGCACCGGCAGCAGCAGCCCGAACGGCACGCCGAGCAGGATGTTGCCCCCGATCTGCTTGATCGCGTCGCGCAGCGCCGGCTGGTCCAGGTAGGCGCGGATCGAGTCACCGGGGCGCAGGTTGCTGTGCACCAGCGGCTCGGAGGCTGACGAGGGCGCGAGTGTCAGACGGGCGAGGACCACGGCGAAGGCCACCATGGCGATGAGGGCGACGACCATGGCCAGCGCCCGCCACAGCGATGCGCTCCAGGACCGCTGCGCCGCCGCCGGGCGCTTCCGCGCCGTACCGGCGGTCTTCTTCGCCGTACCGGACCGGCGGGTCCTGGTGGCGGAGCCCTTCGCCTTCCTGGCGGCTCCGGAGATCGCCTTCCTGGCGGAGTTCCCGGGCTTGCTCCGGGGCTTGGTCCCGCCCGCCCCGGAGCGGCTTCTGCTCCTGCCGGCCGTGCCGGGACCCTTCCATGTCATCGTGCCGAGAATGCCGGTACGCGGCATCAGGATGTCACCCCACAAGTTCGTGCGACCGCTGAGCCGGTCGCCTGGCGCTGCGCTTGCCCCGTGCCGTCCACCACAAGCCTGCCGCCGTCGGAACGGGGGTAGACGGACCCGCATGAGACGTAGGCGAGAGGTCCCCGGACGCCGTTCCGGGAGGCGGAATGCAGCGCGGAGAACGCCCTTGCGGCTGCGGACGGCGGGTTCGCTCCGTTCGCTGCCGTCGCGCGGCGGTGGCGCCGGCGAGGGCCTGATGTGGGTCGGCGCCGCCGCGGCGATCGGCGCCATAGGAGGACGTACCGCCCGCAGGGCGGCGCTGCGCGGCGTGGGGTCCCTGGCCATCGCTACGGCGATCACCCGGACCATCATGCGGCCGGCCACCGGGCGCACGGGCGCGGGCGACATCCCGTTCGGCCGCTCGGCGTCGGCGGCCGCGTTCGCCGTGGGTGCCGCCCTGGAGGCGCCGCGCTACGGCCTCGGGGCCGCGCCGGTGGGTGCGGCCATCGCCGCCTCACGGCTGCGCGCGGGCGCGAGCGGTCTCGCCGACGTCCTCGCCGGGCTGGCCATCGGAGGGTTCGCCGCGGCGCTCACCGGCCATTGGTGGCCGGTGAAGCCGGAGAAGCCCGCGGGCGCCGTACCGCCGCGCCTTCCGGCCCCGGCCCTCCCCGGCGGGGCCGGACTGTTCGTGGTGGTCAACCCCGGCTCGGGGGTCGCACTGCGTACGGGCGACTCCGCCTCACCGGCCGAACGGCTGCGCGCCCTGCTGCCCGAGGCCGAGATCACGGAGCTGGGACCGGAGGACGATCTGGGCGCGCTCCTGGACAAGGCGGCGGGCCGGGCGGCCGACTGCGGCGGGGCGCTCGGCGTCTGCGGCGGCGACGGCACGCTCAACGCCGCGGCCGGGGCGGCCGTACGCCACGGGGTGCCCCTCGCGGCCTTCCCCGGAGGGACGTTCAACCACTTCGCCGCGGACCTCGGCGTCGAGTCGCTGGAGGAGGTCGCCCACGCGGTCGGGGAAGGGGACGCGGTCTCGGTCGACCTCGCCCGCGCCTCCTCGCCCGACGGCGGTGAGGACCAGGTGTTCCTCAACACCTTCAGCATCGGGGTCTACCCCGAACTCGTACGGGCGCGGGAGAAGCTGGAGAACCGCGTCGGCAAGTGGCCGGCGCTGGCGATCGGGCTGACGCGCGTCCTCGCCGGCACGCGCCCCATCGACGTGGCTGTCAACGGCAAGCCGCGCAGGCTGTGGCTGCTGTTCGCGGGCAACGGGCTGTACCACCCGGCCGGGTTCGCGCCGACCTACCGCGCCCAGCTGGACGACGGGCTGCTCGACATCCGCGCGGTGGACGGCAGTACGCCGTTCGCCCGCACACGGCTGCTGCTGGCGGTCCTCACCGGAACCCTGCACAACTCCCGCGTCCTGGTCGCGACGCAGATGCGCCGGCTGCGGCTGGACGGCCTGTCCACGGCGCCGCACTTCGCGTACGACGGCGAGGTCTCGCGGGAGCCGGTGGACAGCCTGGTGCTGGGGAAGTCGGCCCGGGCCCTGACCGTCTACCGGCCGGCGACCGAGGACGACGAACTGCTGGGACTTCCCGCGGCGATGGAGCCCCAGGCGTAGGCGGGGCGCGCGCGGCCGGACCGGGCGCGGGTGCGGCGCTCGCGTGGTGGGCCGGGCCTTGGGGCCCGGCCCACGGGCGTACATGCCGCGGCTGGAAGCGGCCGGAACGCGGTGCCGGGAGCGACGAACGCGCGATGGCGACGGCGACGGCGACGGCGGGGAACGACGAACGCCCGACAGCGACGGCCGGGAGCGACGAACGCCCGACGGTGACGGTCCGGAACGACGAACGGCGGCCACGACGATCGTTCGTCGTGGCCGCCGCGGGACGCCGTGAGAGCGCGCGGGATCACTGCTCCGTGAGCAGTCCGCGCCGCAGCTTGTCCATCGCTCGCGCCAGCAGACGTGAGACATGCATCTGGGAGACGCCGAGTTCGGCACCGATCTCGGACTGCGTCATGTTCGCACCGAAGCGCATGCGCAGGATCCTGCGGTCCCGCTCCCCCAGCTCCTCCAGCAGCGGCTTGAGAGCGTGCAGGTTCTCCACGGTCTCGAGCGCCGGGTCGATCTCGCCCATGCGGTCGGCGACGCTGGTGGTACCGGCCTGGTCGGAGTCCTCGTCGAGCGGTGCGTCCAGCGAGGCGGCCGTGTAGCCGTTGCTGGCCATCAGCCCGTCGATGACCTCCTCCTCCGTCAGGTCCAGGTGCTCCGCCAGCTCCGTCGTCGTGGGAGCACGGTTCAGGCGCTGGAACAGCTTCTCGTTGGCCTTCGCCAGGTCGATGCGCAGCTCCTGCAGGCGCCGCGGCACGTGGACCGACCAGCTGGTGTCACGGAAGAAGCGCTTGATCTCCCCGACGATGTAGGGGACGGCGAAGGTGGTGAACTCCACTTCCCGCGTCAGGTCGAACCGGTCGATGGCCTTGATCAGACCGATCGTGCCGACCTGGACGATGTCCTCCATGTCCTCGGACCGGTTGCGGAACCGCCGGGCCGCGTACCGCACGAGGGAGAGGTTCAGCTCGATCAGGGTGTTACGTGCGTACTGGTGCTCGTGCGTGCCTTCTTCGAGGACCGCGAGCCGGTCGAGGAAGATCCTGGTGAGGGAGCGCGCGTCCTTGGGCTCGACGCTCGTCGGGTCCTCGATCTGGGGCAGGACGGTCTCCTGAGCGCCACTCGCTCGCGCCAACTCCCCCGTTGACAGGTCGGATGGAACTGCGGATGTCGTGCTGCTCACGTCGTCCTCCATATGTCGAGTGGACGCTCGGCGCCTACCCGGTCTCTCACAGGGAACACGTGGCAGTCTACCAAGTGGGCGATTTATCCTGTTTTTACGCCAAGATTTCAGGGGGTTGTCTCGAATCCTGGCCCTCCAGGGACCGCTGTTCGGGACCGTCCTGCCCTTGCGCGCGCTCTTCCGCTCAGTCCCTCCCGCTCAGTCCCTCCCGCTCAGTCCCTCCCGCTCAGTCCCTCCCGCTCAGTCCCGGCCGCGGGCCCGCTTGAAGCGGGCGAGGCCGTCGTTGAGGTCGATCAGCGGCTCGGGGTAGTCGAGACGGGACCGCTCCGAGCCCGACAACTTCCAGGGCTCGTGCACCGCCTTGCCCGTGATCCCCTCCAGTTCGGGCACCCAGCGGCGTACGTAGGTGCCGTCCGGGTCGAAGCGCTTGCCCTGGACGACCGGGTTGAGCACCCGGTGGGGCCGGGTGTCGGTGCCCGTCCCGGCCGTCCACTGCCAGTTGAGCTGGTTGTTGGCGATGTCCCCGTCCACCAGCAGATCGAGGAAGTGGCGGGCTCCGACGCGCCAGTCCACGTACAGCGTCTTGGTGAGGAAGCTCGCGACCAGCAGGCGGCCGCGGTTGTGCATCCAGCCCTCGTGGCGGAGTTGGCGCATCGCCGCGTCGACCATGGGGTAGCCCGTGCGGCCGTCCTTCCACGCCTGCGTCTCCTCCTCGGCCTGCCGCCCGGAGCGCCAGCGGTCGTGGCGCGTGCGGTAGTCCGCGCGGGAAGCGGCGGGGCGCGCGGCCAGGACCTGGTGGTGGAAGTCGCGCCAGCAGATCTGGCGGACGAACGCCTCGGCGCCCGGCCCGCCGTCCGTGCGGGCCCGCTGGACGACTTCGGCGGGCGACAAGGTGCCGAAGTGCAGATGGGGGGAGAGCCGCGATGTCGCGTCCGCGGCCAGGTCGTCGTGGCGCTCCTCGTAGTGCGCCAGCTGCGAGCGCTTCCAGGCGGTGAGCCGACGGCGGCCCTCGCTCTCCCCGCCGGTGGCCAGCGCCTCCGGGATCCCCGAGATGCCGCGGCGGGAGGGCAGCGCGTCGGAGCCGATGCCGTCCGGCACCCGCACCACCCGCGGCGCCCCGAGCGGATCCCGCAGCCGCTCCGCCGACCAGCGCCTGAAGTACGGGGTGAACACGGCGAAATGGTCCGAGCCCGCCGGGGTCACCGCGCCCGGCGGGAGGGCGGTGATCACCGCGTCGTGGACGTGCAGCCGCCGCCCGTCCTGCTCCAGCGCCTCCCGCAGCCGCGTCTCGCGCCGCTGCGCGTAGCCGCTGACGCCGGCCGCGATGTGCACGTCGCGCGCCCCGGCCTCCGCGGCGACCTTGCACACCTGGCCGACGGCGTCGCCGGAGCGTACGACCAGCCGGCCGCCGCGGTCGCGCAGTTGCGCGTCGAGGTCCGCCAGGCAGTCGGCGAGGAAGGCCCTGCGGTTCGGGGCGTCGAAGCCCGCGGCCGCGACCCCGTCGTCCTGGACGAAGAGCGGCACGACCCGGTCGGCCGAGTCCAGCGCGGCGCGCAGGGGCGGGTGGTCGTGCAGTCGCAGGTCGGAGGTGAAGAGGACGACCGACACGGTCATTGGCGCGGCTCCTGGCGTGGACGGTCACGGTGGTCACGGCGGTCAGGCGGTCACGGCGGTCACGGCGGTCACGGCGGTCACGGTGATCACGCGGTCAGCGGTCGCGGGGTCCCGGTGGTCGCGGCCCCGCCGTCCATCCTGCCGCCACCGGGCACCCGTGGCCCGGACCCCGCCGGTGGCGCCGCTCCTGCGGGGGACACGTCCGCACTTGATTGACACGTCAATAGAGGGGGTCTAGGTTGGCCGCGACTTAGTTGACGCGTCACCTATATGACGGGCGTGGCGGGCTTCCCTGCTCCTCCGGATCACGGCCGGCCCGCGCACACGACCCCCAACCGGTGCGCACGTCGAGGGAGACAGAGCCATGCCGACGAACCACCAGCCGCCCGAGCCCGCCGACCGGTCCCCGAACCGGCGGTCGATCCTCAAGTACTCGGCCCTCGCCGCCTCGGTACCCGCGGCGGGCGTCCTGCTCGACCAGTTCGCCCGGCCCGCGACGGCCGCGGCGAGCGAGCGGACGGGGACCACGTACGCGCCCGTCCCGCCGACCGCCCACGGGCCGCAGATCCCGGAGAAGGGCTATGTGGTCCAGGAGATCCGGGACCGGCTGTACTGGATCACCGACGGCTCGTACCAGATGATCTTCCTCGTCACCGGCGAGGGCGTCGTGGTCGTCGACGCGCCGCCGACGCTCGGCCACAACATCCTGCGCGCGATAGCCGAGGTGACCTCCGAGCCCGTCACGCACGTCGTCTACAGCCACCACCACGCCGACCACATCGGCGCCGCCGGGATCTACCCGCGCAACGCCGTGCGCATCGCGCACGAGCGGACCCGCCACCTGCTGCGCGAGGTCCCGGATCCCAACCGGCCGCTGCCGACGCGGGTCTTCGCCGACTCCTACCGTCTCCAGGTCGGCGACCAGACCCTGAAGCTGTCCTACCGGGGCCCCAACCACAGCCCCGACAACATCTACGTCTACGCGCCCCGCCAGCGCGTCCTGATGCTCGTCGACGTCGTCTTCCCCGGCTGGGTCCCGTTCAAGAACCTCGCGATGTCCACCGACATCCCCGCGTGGATCGACGCCCACGACCAGGCGCTGGAGTTCCCCTTCACCACATACGTCGGCGGGCACCTCACGCGGCTGGGCACCCGCCACGACGTGGAGATCCAGCGGGAGTACCTGCGCGATCTGGAGGGCAGTGCGCGGAAGGCCATCGAGGCGGTCGACCCGACGCCGATCTTCGCGCAGTACCCGGACAACCCGTGGGCGGTCTTCAAGACGTACATGGACGCCGTCACCCAGCACGCCACCGACCGCGTGGTGCCCGCGTGGACGGGACGGCTCGGCGCGGCCGACGTCTTCACCTACGACAACGCGTTCGCGATGTTCGAGGCGCTGCGGATCGACTACGGCGTCCTGGGGCCGTTCGGCGTCCGGCCGTAAGGGCGATCGGGCGGACGCGGTCTCCCGCCCGTCAACTCGGAGCTGAGGGGCGGGAGACCGTACGGGGGCCCGGTACGGGTCAGCCGGGGGCCGGGGCCTCCGCCGACGCGGGGGTGGCGTCCACCGGCGCGGCGGTGGCGTCCGCCGTCCTGAGACGTGCCGGGAGTTCGGCGACGACCGAGAAGCCGCCGCCCGGCTCGGGCCCCGCGGTGAACCCGCCGCCCAGCAGCCCGACTCTCTCCTCCAGGCCGACCAGCCCGCTCCCGGTCCCGGGCAGCCGCCGCGCGAGGCCGGTGTCCGGCTCGGGGCCGTTGCGGACCGTCGCCCCGACGGTGTCCTTCCCGACGTCGACGCGGATGCCGACCGGGGAGGCCGCCGCGTGCTTGTGCACATTCGTCAGGGCCTCGCGGACGATCCGGTGGAGGGCGCAGCGGATCCGCAGTTCGGCGTGCGTGAGGTCGTCGCCGCGCCAGTCCAGCTCGACGTCGATGCCGCCGCGCCGCGACGCGGCCACGAGTTCCTCGATGTCCGCCCGCGTGCCGACATCGCGCCCCAGCTCGTACGGTCCTGGATCCGCCCTCAGCACGCCGAGGATGTCGCGGAGCTCCTCCAGGGCGTTCCGGGCGGTGGAGCGCATGAGTTCGGCCTCCTGGCTCAGCTCCGGCGCCTTGGTCGAGGTCGCGAGCTCCAGGCCGCCCGCGTACAGCGAGATGAGGGAGAGCTGGTGGCCGAGGATGTCGTGCATCTCCTCGGCGATCCGGGAGCGTTCCTGCAGGCGAGCCTGGGAGTCGGCGAGTTGGTTGGCCCGCTCCAGGTAGTCGGTGCGCTCCCGCATCGCCTGCATCAGCCGCTGACGCTGGCCCACGAACGCGCCGGTCAGCGCGAACGAGACGAGGAACAGCGCGGTGAACACGGCGGCGGCACCGACCTGAACGAAGTCGAGCCCGCTGTCGAACGGCCACTTCAGGTGGAGCAGCGTCGTCACCGCGGTCACCACCGGCAGCAGCGCTATCAGCGCGGGCAGCGGGACCGGTCCGGCGCTGCTCCGGCCGGAGCTGATGCGGCGCGGGGCGTCGAACGCGACGATCAGCGCGGCGATGCCCGCGGTTTCGAGTGCGAAGAGCGGCACTGTCGCGAGCAGGGCGACCGATGGCGCCCACCGGCGCAGCGGAATCACGGCGGCGGCGGCCAGGGTCCACAGGCCGGCCTCGAGCCTCGAACCGGCGCCGAAGTACGGATACATGAGGAAGGTGGGGATGCAGACGGCGGCGACGAGTGCGATCTCGCCCGCCATGGTCTTTCGGGGCACGGCCGCGAGGCCGTGCCTCACGCGGCTGAGGGCGGCGGTCGCCCGGTTCTTGTCCACGGTCTCTGTCGGTCGCATGGGGTGTCTCCTCCCGGTGGATGCCGCCGAACGCTAGCCGCGCGGCGGGGCGGGCGAATCCGCCGGTCGTCGATGCCGCTCGGGCCGATCGTCCAGGGCGGGATGGCCGATCGTCAGGGGCGCCGGTGCCCGCCCGGCACGGACGTCACGGCCCTCCGCCATGGCGGCCCGTGGCCGGTCGTCAGGGCCGTCCACGGCCGTCCGCCCGTATGCCCTCGCCTTCGGGTGGCTGTGCGGCGTGCGCGTCCGGACGGATCCCGGCGTCGCGCGCGAGGAGGGCGGCCTGCACCCGGTTCTCGCAGCCCAGCTTGGCGAGGATGCGGCTCACGTACGCCTTGACCGTCCCCTCGCTCACCACCAGCTCCTGGGCGATCTCGCCGTTGGACAGCCCCGTGCCGACCATGGCGAGCACCGCACGCTCGCGGTCGGTCAGCTCGGCGGTCCGCTCGCGCGCCTCGGTCCGCGCGGTCTCGCCCTCCAGGTACTGGTCGAGGAGGCGCCGGGTGATCTGCGGGGAGACGATCGCGTTGCCCTCGGCGGCCGCGCGGACGCCCTGGATCAGCTCGGTCGGCGGGGTGTCCTTGAGCAGGAAGCCGGCCGCACCGGCGCGCAGGGCGCGGGAGACGTTCTCGTCCTCGCTGAACGTGGTGAGCATCAGGACCGCCGTACGCGGGGCGGTGGCGGCGAGCTGTTCGGCGGCGGCGAGGCCGTCCAGCCGCGGCATCCTGATGTCGAGCAGCGCGACGTCCACCCGGTGGCGCCGGGCGAGTTCGACGGCCTCCCTGCCGTCCGACGCCTCGGCGACGATCTCGATGTCGTCCGCGTTGGACAGGACGAGGCGCAGGCCGGCGCGCACCAGATGCTCGTCGTCGGCGACCAGGACGCGGATCGCGGGGGCGTCGGTGGGGGGCACGGGCGGCTCTCTCCAGGGCGTGCGGGCGGCGGGCGCGGGGCCTGCGCAGTGTTCCGGTCCCATGTGGTTGTCACGTCACCTATCCTGGGACCACTTCGTTGCCGACAGTGTTACCGAACAGGCACGACGACTGAGAAGGGTCTTGCGGTGACGTTCCCGACCGAAGGTATGGAGATCACCCGGCTCCTTGTCGTCTCCGACATGGAGCGATCACGCGCGTGGTACGAGAACGTGCTCGGCGCCGACCTCTACCGCGAGTACGGCGGTGACTCCTGCGTCCTGACCCTGCTCGGCACCTGGCTGCTCCTGGTGACCGGGGGAGGACCGACCGAGGACAAGCCCGGCGTGGCCTTCGAGCCGCCCGCCGACCCCGGCCGGGTCAGCTCGGAGCTGATCTTCCGCGTCCCCGACTGCCGCGCCGCGTACGAGACGCTGCGCGGGCGCGGAGCGGAGTTCCTGACACCGCCGGTGGACCGGGGCTACGAGGTGCGGGCCTTCTTCCGTGACCCCGACGGACATCTCTACGAGATCAGCGAGGTCGGCGGCTGACCAGGCCGTCCGCGGCCGGCCGGCCCTGCCCCCGACCGGCGGGCTCTGTCCCCGGCCGGCCGGCGCGCCCCCGGAACCGGGGACCACGCGGCCCCGGCCGGTATCTCGGGTCTCGCCGGGAGCGGGCCGGTGGATATCCTCGGGGCATGAGCGATCCCCGATGGCTGGACGACCTGGAGAGCCGCGCATGGCGGGGATACATGGCCATGACCCAGCTCCTGGAGACCGAGGTCAACCGGGGACTGAAGCAAGACGCCGACCTCTCGCTGTCCGACTACCGGGTGCTCGTACCGCTGTCCGAGGCGGAGGGCCACCGGCTGCGCATGCAGGACCTGGCGGCCGAGGCCCACTTCGAGAAGAGCCGGCTGTCGCACCAGATCCGCCGCATGGAGTCGCGCGGGCTGGTGCGCCGTGAGGAGTGCCCCACCGATGCGCGCGGCGCCTTCGCGATCATCACGCCCGAGGGGCTGAAGGCGATCCGCATGGCGGCTCCGCTGCACGTCGCCCGGGTGCGCCGGATCCTGATCGACTCGCTCACGCGCGACCAGCTGAACTGCCTGGCCGACATCGCGACGGGTGTGGTGGACCGTCTGGGCACGCCCGCCGACGCGGCCGCCCGTACGCCGGGCAACTGACCGCCCCCGGCCGGGCCCTTTCTTTTTCCGCGTCCCGGCCAGGTTCCTTCTCCGCATCCCTGCCCGGCACCGTCGTGACCTGCTCCTTCTCCAGTCGTACTCCTGCGGGCCCATCTCCCGCGTCGTCCACGCCTCGATCAGCGCGACGGCGGTGCGGCTCATCCAGAACCAGGCCATGATCAGGCAGAGAAAGGCCAGGCCGCGCCGATCGGCCAGGCGTCCGGGCCGAAAGTCGAACGGGCCGAGAGCCGAACGGGACCTGAATCCGAACGGGACCGGGAGCCGAACGGGACCTGAAAGCGAACCGGACCGGACCAAGGGTCCACGCCCCCCCTCGTGCCGCGGGGCGGGCTTCCGCTGAACGGCGATCAGCCGCCCCCGCCGCTTTCGGCCGCCCGAAATTCGGTTGTCGTCCACTCAGGGGGTCTGCTGCACTGCCCCACGACAGCACCACGACCGAGGAGATGGTCACCGTGACCGCACGCATGTCCACCCGGAAGGCATTCACCCCTCCCTCGAAGGACATGACGCTTGGTGCGCTCACTCAACCTCGGAATTCTGGCCCATGTCGACGCCGGTAAGACCAGCCTGACCGAGCGGCTGCTGCATGCTGCCGGAGTCATCGACGAGATCGGTCGCGTCGATGACGGAACCACCCGGACCGATTCCCTGTCGCTCGAACGGCAGCGCGGGATCACGATCAAATCCGCGGTCGTGTCCTTCGCCGTCGACGACGTCGTCGTCAATTTGATCGACACCCCCGGCCACCCGGATTTCATCGCCGAGGTGGAGCGGGTGCTGAGCGTGCTCGACGGCGCCGTGCTCGTCGTCTCCGCCGTGGAAGGGGTCCAACCGCAGACCCGCGTGCTGATGCGCACCCTGCGACGGCTGCGCCTTCCCACGCTCGTCTTCGTCAACAAGATCGACCGCCGCGGCGCGCAGGCCGCCTCCCTGGTCCGCACGATGGCCGCGAAGCTGGCCCCGGCCATGGTCCCGATGAACGCGGCCTCCGGGCTCGGCACCCGGGAGGCGACGGCGCGCACGTACGGGGCCGCCGACGCGGAGTTCGGGTCCGCGCTGCTCGATGCGCTCGCCGGTCACGACGACACGCTCCTCGCCGCGTACGTCGACGACGCGGCCGGGATCTCGTACGACCGGCTCCGCGCGGAGCTGGCGGCGCAGACCCGGAGGGCCGAGGTGCACCCGGTCTACTTCGGTTCGGCGATGACCGGCGCGGGCGTGGACGCGCTGACCGCCGGGGTCCGTGAGCTGCTGCCCGCCGCCGGGGGCGATGCCGAAGGGCCGGTGTCCGGCACGGTCTTCAAGGTCGAACGGGGCGCGGGCGGCGAGCAGATCGCGTACGTACGGATGTTCTCGGGGACGGTACGGGCCCGCGACCGGCTGCCGTTCGGGCCGCCCCACGCCGCCCCGACCGCCGACCCCGAACGGACAGGCGGTGAACCGGCGGGCGGCGAACCGGCAGGCGGCCGAGCGGCCGGCGGTGAACGAGCGGGCGGTGAACCGGCGGGCGGTGAACGCGCGGGCGGCGAAGGGAAAGTCATCGCCACCGGCCTCTTCGAGCACGGCCCCGACGTGCGCTCCGCGCCCGTACCCGCCGGGCGCATCGGCAAGCTCTGGGGCCTGCCCGGCATCAGGATCGGCGACACCGTCGGCACCGAACACCCGCCGTCCGCCCGGCAGCAGCACTTCGCGCCGCCCACGCTCGAAACCGTCGTCGTGCCCCGCCGTCCGTCCGACCGCGGCGCGTTGCACACGGCGCTCACCCAACTCGCCGAGCAGGACCCGCTGATCGGCCTCCGCCGCAACGACATCCGGCAGGAAATCTCCCTCTCCCTCTACGGCGAAGTGCAGAAAGAGGTCATTCAGGCGTGGCTGGCGGACGAATTCGGAATCGGCGTCACCTTCCGCGAAACGACGACGATCTGCCTCGAACGCCCGGACGGCGCAGGCGAATCCGTGGAATTCATGGTCAAGGACAAGGAGATCAATCCGTTCCTCGCCACGGTGGGACTGCGCGTCGAACCTGCGCCCGCCGGTACGGGCGTGGAATTCCGGCTGGGAGTCGAACTCGGCGCGATGCCGCACGCGTTCTTCCGCGCGGTCGAGGAAACGGTCCACGAGACCCTGCACCAGGGGCTGCACGGCTGGCAGGTCACCGACTGCCGTGTCACCATGACGCATTCCGGCTACGCCCCCCGTCAGAGCCATTCCCACGCCGTGTTCGACAAGAGCATGTCGAGCACCGGCCGTGACTTCCGCCATCTGACGCCGCTCGTCCTGATGAGCGCGCTGACCCGCGCGGGCACCACGGTCCACGAGCCGGTGCACCGCTTCCGGCTGGAGCTCCCCGCGGACACGCTCGGAGCGGTGCTCCCCGTGCTGGGGCGGCTCGGAGCCGTGCCGTACGCACCGGTCGTGCGCGGCACCTCGTACGTCCTGGAGGGCGAGGTGCCCGCGGCCTCCGTGCACGAGCTGGAGCAGCGGCTGCCCGGGCTCACGCGCGGGGAGGGCGAGGTGGAGTGCGTCTTCGAGCGGCACCGGCCGGTGCGCGGACCGGTGCCGGTGCGGGAGCGGTGGGACCACGATCCGCTCGACCGGAAGGGATATCTGCTGCGCGTCGTACGGCGGGTCACCGGGTAGCCGCCGTGCGGTGACGCGGCTGCGCGCCGGGTGGCCGCCGTACGGAGACACCGGGCCGGGTGACGGTCGTACGGCGATGCCGCGCCGGGTGACCGCCGTACGGTGACGCCGGGCGGCAACGCCGGACCGCGCCGGCGGCCGTACCGTGCGGGACCGGGCCGGGCCCGCGGCATTCCGCTGATGCGGAAGGGAGGACTACGGTTTCCTCATGAGAAGCGCACGGCGGAGACCCCTCCGGTGACCAGGGATTCTCCTCTCCCCGCCGCGCGTGCCGAGGACGTCCTCGCGCTCATGCAGCTGGCGGGAGAGCCCGGCGCGGTGCAGGCCGTCCTGCGGTGGCTGGCCCGGCGCACCGGCGGTGCCGTCGCGCTGGTGACGGGCGACGGGGCCGTCCTCGCGTCGTCGCCCGCCCGGGCGCGGTCCGAAGTCGGCACGGCCGTCACGGAGTTGCACCACCGCGGGGTCCCCTCGGCCGTCGTCCCCGGCGCCGGGTCGCGGACCGTGCACGTCGTGGCGCTCGCCGGCCACGAGCCGTATCTGACGCTCGACAGCGGCGACAGCCACCTCCACGGCACACTGCTCGCCGACGCCGCCCGCATCCTCGGACTCTGCTGGCAGCTCGAGGAGGCCGAACGGGCCTGGCGTCGCATGGAGTCGACGGAGGCGTACAGCAGGGAGGCGGTGCTGCATCTGCTGATGATCGGCAGCGTGGCCGCCGCCCACCGGATCGCGGGGGCGATGGGGCCCCAGCTCCCCAGCCCGACGCGGGTCTACGTCGTGGAGTGCCCGGAGCGGCGGCGGTCGGTGATCGCCGAGCGGCTGGCCCGGTTCGTCGAGGGCCGCGCCTGGATCGTGCCGTGCCCGGTGCGCCTCAACCACCTGATCGCGCTGGTCCCGGCCGGGGCCGGGCCGTGGGAGCGGACCCTCGTCGAGCAGGTGCCCGAGTGCCGGATCGGGGTGAGCGACGAGGTCGCGCTGCGCGAGACCGCGCTCGGCTACGAGCAGGCGTTCCACGCGCTGGCGGTGGCGCGCACGGCCCCCGACGGCCGGGCGCGGTTCAGCCGCCACATCGGCCTCGCCCCGCTGCTGGGACCCGAAGGAGCCGCCTGGGCCGCGGAGTTGCTCGGCCCCTGCCTGGCGTACGAGCCCGTACGGCGCGCCGACCCCGGCGCGGAGGAACTGCTCGGGACGCTCGGCTCCTGGCTGGCGTTCGGCACCGCCGCGGGCCGCCATCTGAAGATCCACCGCAACACGCTCAGCGCCCGTATGCGGCTGATCAAGGAGCTGCTGGGTCTGGACCTCACCAGCAGTCTCGCGGACCAGTCGGCGGCCTGGCTCGCGCTGCGCCTGCGTGCCCAGCACCCCCTGGGCTCGGGCCATCCGCAGGGTCTGCCGGAGCTGCTGAGCGCCCCCGCCGCCCAGACGTGGGCCCAGGCGCAGCTCGCCCCGCTCGGTGGCGCCACCGACACCGTACGGGCGTGGCTGCGCGCGGACGCCAGGCTCCCCGCGACGGCGTCCGGGCTCGGCATTTCGCTGCCCGGCGCCCGCAAGCGGCTGACCCGCGTCGAGGAGACGCTGGGCCGCTCGCTGCTGCACGCGCCGAGCGCCAAGTACGAGCTGTGGCTGGCGATGACGGCGCTCGGAGAGCTCTGACGCGGCCCCGCCCGGCCCGGCACTGTGCGAAGTGAAACCGCCGGGCGGCCGCACTGTGCGGAAGGAACCTCGCCGCGCTCCCGGACGGCGTCTAACGTCCCTCTTGCGCGACACAGCCACCCCGTTGGGGAGCACGCCACCACGTCCACGGGGGAGTCGCGGAGGCGTGCTCCCTCACGGGGCGGCTGAACCCGTGGGCGGCCGTACGCCCGCCCCCATGGACCGATACCTCTGTGTGGCTGCCGCACGCCGGGGATCACGACGGCAGGGCCCGGGCCCCGCCGTGGGGACCATTCCCGGACCCTCCCCGGCGAGGCCGAGGTATCGGGCCCAGTCGTTGAGCGCTCTGCGCGCCTCGCCGAACGACTCGTACCCCCTTTCCACCCAGGGGCCGGAAGGCGTCGGAGAGGAGTTCGCTGGGAACGCGTCCGTCGTCTTGCCGCACCAGTGCCCATGTCGGCGCCGCGCAGGCCACGTACGACCTCGCCCGGCGTGTCCGATTCCCCCCCCGTTACGGCTACCGGTTGATGGACTGGATTTCCTGAACGGTCATGTCGCGAGTGGTCTCGAAGGTGCCGTTCGGCAGGTCGCCTCGGGTGCCGCCGGAGCCCTCCCAGGAGATCTGCCAGGTGATCGACGCCTTCAACTCGTACGGCCGGCCGCTGCTCGCGCGTTGATAGGTGATGCCGCACGGAGGCGTCTTGTCGGAGTCACCCTTGCTGTACGGCGTACCGATCGAGCCGTCGTCGTTGATCTTGCAGTCGCCGGAGGCGGGGCGGGTCTCGGCGTCGTCCGTTCCGGGTTCCAGGTGCAGGGCGACCGGCTTCGCGGTCGTTTCCGCCCACACGCCGGCGTCCGCCAGCTCGGCGCGGACCCTGACCTCTTTGAAGGTGCCCTTGTCCAGCCACACCCAAGTGGGCAGGTTCACCGTGGACTTGGTGACCGGATTCACCTCGACCTCGGTGGTGGGGACATTGATCTTGTCGTAGGCGTAGCCGGCCAGGACGTCAGGGGTGGGTGCGTGCTCGTCGTCGGGGAGGTTGCCGGAGTTCTGCCAGAACAAGGTCCGTTCACAGACGGCGGACTCGGGGTCGTCCTCCCGGTTCTTGTTGATCACCCCGCGCCAGAACCTGCCGTCCTTGTCGAGGTTGTAGTTCTCGTAGCCCGCCCCGCTGCCGGTCTTCGCCGTGCCTTTCTCGTAGTGGTCCACCATCAGCTCCTCGCCCCAGCTGAGCGTGGGGGTGACGTGGACCAGGTTCGTGTTGGGATTCTTCTTGAGGCGGTCGACGGCTGCCTTGAGTTGTTGCGACGTGGCCACCGGCTCGTACCAACACGCCGGAGGTTCCCAGTTGGGGTCCACCGGGGCCAGCGGCTCATGGGAGCTGCCCGAGGAGCCGCCGCTGACCTGCCTGACCTTGATGCCGGTGGCGGTTGCCGCGGCGGTCAGCGTGGCACCGGACGCGTCGCCGGAAGGGCGGCCTGAGGACGGCGGCTCCACGTTGTCGTCTCCGATGGCGTACGCCGCTGTGGAGGACAAGATCACAGCGCAGACCGAGACGGCGCCGAGTGCACCTGCCTTGGCAGCATGGCTCATCGGCTGCATCCTCCCGCCGCCACGTTCACGGACGTGGTCTTCCACACGCCCTGCGAGGTCTTGTCCAGCCGGGTGCGGTACTGCAGCACTGACTCGGGCTTGTCCGGTGTCTTGACGATCTTCCCAGTCTTGCGATTCTTCGTGGATGCCTGGCGCTCGTCAACGCAGTAGAAGAGGATGCCGGAACCGTTGTCGCTGATGAGGACCTTCGGATTGAAGGCGGTCACCTTGCCGATGATGCTGTCGTCGTCGTCCACGAACTGATTGATCCACTTGCGGGCCGAAACCTGAGTGGCCTCTGAGCTGTAGAAGGTCAATGCTTCGGAGTTCGGCTCCGAATCGATGACCGCGGCGTACTTTGCCCTCAGCTGCTCACGACCGTCGTTCAGGATCACCTGAAGCTTCGGATCGCTGTTCGTCCAGTTCTTGAAGTCCGCTCGGAACGCGCTGGACAGCGTGATCTCCGGTCGCTTGATGCCGTCCGACGAGGCCGGGGCCGAGGGACTCGCGGACGTCTTCCCGCCTCCGCCGTCCGCTCCCTTGATCTTGTCCGATGACGAGTCGTCATCTCCTCCTGAGCCGCAGGCGGTCAGAAGCAGGGCCGCGGATGCGGTGAGCACGGCTGCTAGGGGCCGGGCGGGGCGGTTCACTCTGGACTCCTGGTGCGGTGGGAGGCAACGCAAGTGAACCAACGCTATCTGCGGGTCGGAGGGCTGCACCAATGGGGTTTCCGTCAACCCGAATGAAAACATGTGCAGTTCGGGGAATTGCCCGGGCGGAACATCTCTGCACGCGGCGTCATGGACAAGCATGGATCGCGCGATCACTGAGCTGTTGGGCGGCGACCGCATCCTCTCGGTAGCTGATCGCGCAGTTGCCAACGGCGATGCATCGTCGCCTGGCGGCCGCGCACGCCCTCCGGCACGACCCTCACGAGACCCGTCATACCTGAGAGCTACGCGGCAGGCCCGCTCTCCAGCGTGACGCCGACCAGGGCCTTCCCTTCATAGCTTCCTTCTCATGGACGCCGCACGAGTGTGCGGCGCCGACCGGGAGGGGAGCCCATGAACCGTCTTCGTCGAGCTCTGCTCGCCGCGCTGGTCACCGCCGCGGTGGCCGTGCCGGTGTCGGGGGCGGTGCGGCCCGAGGTTCCCGCCCCGGAGCCCGTCGCCTTCTCCGCGTCCGCCGGTCCGGAGGCGCGGTACGCGGCCAACCGCGCCAACGCCCGTGAGGCCGCGCGGATGGCCGAGGCGAGCGGGGACCACCGGCGCGCCGCCCACCTGCGGACCCTCGCCCGGCCCGATCGCCGCTTCCTCACCTTCGACGGACGCGGCGCCGGGCGGGCCGTCGAGGTGCTCGGCGACCTGCGGAAGGCCGAACATCTCGCGGTCCTCGTCCCCGGCTCCGACACCGGCCTCGACACCTACGAGCGCTTCCGGGCCGGAGCCGCCGCCCTCCACGACCGTCTCGGGCGCCGCGCCGCCGTCGTGACGTGGCTCGGCTACGACACCCCGGGCACCGTCGCCCCCGAGGTGCTGACCACGGGGCGGGCCGACGACGCCGCCCCCGGACTGACGCGCCTGGTCGGCCGGTTGAAGGCGTACAACCCGCGGGCCCACGTCTCCGCGCTCTGCCATTCGTACGGCTCCGTCGTCTGTGCCCGCGCGGCGGGCGAGGGCCTCGACGTGGGCGACGTCGTGTTCTTCGGCAGCCCCGGCACCGGTGCCGCGACCGCTCGCGACCTCGGCACCCCGGCCCGCGTCTGGGCGGGCCGGGGTGGCGGCGACTGGATCGCCCGCGTGCCGCACGTCAGCGTCGGACTGCTCGGAACGACCGTCGGGTTCGGCACCGACCCGGTCGCTCCGGCCTTCGGCGCCCGGCGGTTCGAGGCGGGGGACGGCGGCCACAGCGACTACCTCAAGCCCGGCACCCGGTCGCTGAAGAGCATCGGGCGCATCGTGACGGGAGACACCGATGCGTGACCTCGTACGCCGTATCGACGCCGCGACGCCCGCGGACCGCGACCGGGGCGTCGACGCCCTCCGGGCCGCCGCGATCCTCGGCGTCGTCCTGGGCCACTGGCTGGTCACCGCGCTCGTCTCCGACAGCGGCGCGCTGCGCGGCGCGAGCCCGCTGCAGGACATGCCGCAACTCACCCCGGTCTCCTGGGTGTTCCAGACCCTGGCCGTGTTCTTCCTGGTCGGCGGGCACGTCGGCGTCAGGAGCCTCGCCGCCGCGCGGGCCCGCGGCGACGGCTACCGCGCCTGGCTGGCCGCCCGCCTCATCCGGCTGTGGCGCCCCGTTGCGGCGCTCCTCGCCCTCTGGGCGGTGGCCGTGGCCGTGATGCTCGCGCTGGGTACGGGCCTGGACACGATCCGCACGCTGGTCAAGCTCGTGCTGTCGCCGCTGTGGTTCCTGCTGGTCTTCGCCGCGCTCACCGCCGCGACGCCGCTCGTCGCCCGGCTGAACCCGTTGTGGCCACTGGCCGTCGTCCTGCACGTGGATCTCGTCCGTTTCGGCTTCGGAGGACCGGACCAGCTCGGCTGGATCAACCTGGCCGCCGGCTGGCTCGTCCCGTACACCCTGGGCGCGGCCCGGTCTCGCGGGGAACTGTCCAGGCGCGCCTGCCTGACGCTGGTCGTCTGCGGTACGGCGGCGACCGCCGGGCTCGTCCTCTGGTGCGGCTACCCGGCCTCCATGGTGGGCGTCCCCGGCGCGCCGGTCTCCAACCTCAACCCGCCGACCCTCGCCGCCGTCACCTTCGGCGTCGCCCAGTGCGGGCTGGCCCTGCTGCTGCTCGGACCACTGCGGCGGCTGATGCGCAGGCCCGCGGCCTGGGCCGCGGTCGCCCTCGTCAACCTCTCCGCGATGACGATCTTCCTCTGGCACCAGACGGCGCTGATGGCCGTCACCACCACCGGGCTGCTCGCGGGGCCGCTGCCCGGACTTCACACCGTTCCCGGCGAACCCGGCTGGACCGCGGCGCGGTTGGCGTGGCTTCCGGTCTTCGGGGTGGCGCTGGCCGTGTGCTGGGCGGTGTTCCACCCCTACGAGCAGGGCCGCCGCCGCCGGAGCAGGGGCGCGTCCCGGGTCGTGCGCCGGTCGGCCCCGAAGAAGCGGACCGCCGGGAGAGCGGGAGTGACCCATGTCTAGGGTTACCTGGGTGAATGCCCCTACGGGCCTGGCGAGCCGGCTGCTCGATGCCCTGCGCACCCTGAGCACCGACCTGATGACGGTCGACCGCGACCCGCTGCCGCCGATGGCGAAGCCACGCTGGCTGCGCCGGCTGCCGCACGTGGGGGTGGCGTGGCTCGCCCTCCTGACCCTCGTCTTCTCCGCCAACGAGCTCCTGCTCAGGTACATGCAACCGGAGCCGGTCCTCGGCGGCGTCGACGGGATGGAACCGTACGTCGCGCTGCCGATCGCCGCCGCCAAGGGCTGCGCGGTCCTGTTCGCGATGTCCCGCCCCGTTCCCGCCTGGTGGCTGTCGATGGCCACGACCACCGTTGTCGGCTGGTCCGCGATCGTGTACGGGCCCGGGAGCGAGTGGCCGTGGGCGTACACCGGGCTCCTCGTCGACCCCGTGGTGCTGCTGCTGCTCGCCCTGCGCGTCCCGGTCCGGGTCGCCGTCGAGGCGCTGGGCCTGAGCCTCGTGCTGGGCTTCGCCCTCGGCGGGTACACGGACGGTTTCCGGAACAACTCCTCCCTGATCCCCGCCGCCGCCTTCCTCGTCATCGCGGTCGTCCTGGGCGCCGCGCTGCGCGGCCGCCGCGAGGCGCGGTCCAGCCTGGCCGAACAGGCCGTGCTCACCGAGGAGGAACGGGCCCGCCGCACCGTGCTGGAGGAGCGCAGCCGCATCGCGCGCGAGCTGCACGACGTGGTCGCCCACCACATGTCGGTCATCTCCATCCAGGCGCAGGTGGCCCCGCACCTGGCCAACGACCCGTCGGACGAGCTCAGGGAGAACCTGGACGGCATCCGGCAGAACGCGGTGGACGCGCTCACCGAACTCCGCCGTGTCCTGGGCGTCCTGCGGTCCGAGAGCCAGGGGCACGGCGCCGCGCCGCACGCCCCGCTGCCCACCCTGGAGCGCCTGGACGCTCTCGTCGAGAACGCCAGGGCGGCGGGGCTGACCGTGCGATGCGACACCGGCGGGGAGCGCACGCCCCTGACCCCGGGCGTGGAGCTGTCGGCGTACCGGATCGTGCAGGAGGCTCTCAGCAACGCGATCCGGCACGCGCCGGGTTCGACCGTACGGATAGAAATCGCCCACGCCCGCGCCGGGTTGCGCGTCCGGATCGCCAACACCGCGCCGCGCGCCGCGGCCCCGCCGTCACCCGGCGCCGGGCACGGGCTGCTGGGGATGCGGGAACGGGCGACCATGCTGGGGGGCGATCTCGCCACCGGTCCCACACCCGATGGAGGCTACGAAGTGACCGCGTTCCTGCCCGCCGGAGGGGAGAACCGGACATGACGATCCGCGTGGTGATCGCCGACGACCAGATGATGGTCCGGCAGGGGTTCACGGTGCTGCTCAACACCCACCCCGACATCGAGGTCGTCGGGCAGGCCGTCGACGGGCTCGACGCGGTCGACCAGGTCACGCGGTTGCGCCCCGACGTCGTGCTCATGGACATACGGATGCCCGAACTCGGCGGCATCGAGGCGACCCGCCGTATCACCGCCGGCCTCCCGGAGGTCCGGGTCCTGGTGCTGACCACCTTCGACCTCGACGAGTACGTCTACGAGGCACTGCGCGCGGGCGCCTCCGGCTTCCTCCTCAAGGACGCCTCCGCCGACCAACTCGCCGACGCCGTACGGGTGGTGGCCTCCGGTGACGCGCTCCTCGCGCCGGGTGTCACCCGGCGGCTGATCGCGGAGTTCTCACGGATCAGCGGATCCCCGCGGCCGCTGGAGAAGGACCGCGTCGGCTCACTGACCGAGCGTGAGACCGAGGTCCTCGGGCTGATCGCACGGGGCCTGTCGAACGCGGAGATCGCGGAGCACCTGATCGTCGCCGAGCAGACCGTGAAGACCCATGTCAGCCGGATCCTGGTGAAGCTGGGGCTGCGCGACCGTACGCAGGCGGCGGTGTTCGCCTACGAGACGGGCATCGTGCGCCCGGCCGGGTACTGACGGGGATGCATGGGGATCGGCGGGGCTGAGGCCGCGGGAGCTACGCGAGGGCAGCGCGTCACGACGTGAGCGAGGGCAGCGACGCCGCGAAGTCCCGGATCTTGGCGTTCTCGTTGACCGTGCGCCAGCTCAGCACCGCACGGGCCGGCGGCAGTCCCTCCAGCGGCACGAACACCACGTCGGGGTGGCGGTAGTACTGCGTCAGCGCGGTCGAGGTGGCGCAGACCTCGCTGCTCGTCGCGACCCGGCTCAGCATCTCGTGCTGGGTCTTGACCAGCCTGCCCCGGCGGATCGGCTGCCCCGCCGGCGTGAGCCGGGGCAGGAAACCCTCGCG
This sequence comes from Streptomyces sp. NPDC047108, assembly GCF_040643575.1. Classification (NCBI taxonomy): domain Bacteria; kingdom Bacillati; phylum Actinomycetota; class Actinomycetes; order Kitasatosporales; family Streptomycetaceae; genus Streptomyces; species Streptomyces sp. NPDC047108. Next base: position 297,740 of record NZ_JBEYUP010000002.1, on the reverse strand, counting down.
GATCTCCTTCGGCGCCGCCGACGGCATCTCGACCATCGTGTGCTCGGCCAGCTCCTCGGCCTCGACCGAACTCCGCGTCGCCAGCGGGCTGTCGGTGGCGACGGCCAGCACGCGCGGGTACTCGGCGATCACCGGCCCCACTGTCAGATCGGGCTCGCACACCGGCCAGATGGTCACCTGCATGTCGACCTCGGCCCGCCGCAGGGGGCCGAAGTAGTCGCTCCAGCGGGTCTCGCTCATGCTGATCGACCACTCGGGGTGCGTACGGCGGAAGCTGGTCACCGACGCGTTCACCGCGCCCGCGAAGGGGCCGAGGAAGCCGATGCGCAGTTCGCGCGCGAACGCCCGGGTCTCCTCGATGGACCGCTGCAGCCCCTCGAAGCTCGGCTTCACCCGCGCCAGCAGGAACTGCCCGGTGGGCGTGAGCGTCACCCTGCGGCTCGTACGGTCGAAGAGGCGGCCGCCTATGCGCCGCTCCAGCGACTGGATGAGCTGACTCACCCGCGGCCGGGACAGCCCGAGACGCTCGGCGGCCCTGGCGAAGTGCAGCTCCTCGGCGAGGACCAGGAAGGCCTCGATCTCGCCCAGTTCGGTAAGTGCCACTTACCGATCGTACAGAACATCGCTCTTGATGAGGGCCGGGTGGACGGCAACGATGGAGCCGCTTCGGGCGGAGGCCCTCTTCACGGGGGTGAGAGGGCCTGCGCCCGTTCCGCGCAGCTCAGTTCTTCCCGGAGGGGGCCTTCTCCGAGGGGGACGGACGCGCGTCCGGCTGCGGCCCGTACGCCGTCAGGAAGCGGTCGCGGAAGCTGTCCATCTTCCAGACGGGAGCCTTGCCCGCGCCGGGGTTGAGCCCTTCCGCCCAGCCCCACGCAGAGATCCGGTCCAGCACCTTCTTGTCGTGGGCGACGATCGCGACGGGCACGTCCCGGTTCGCGTTCTCCCCGCTGACCTTGGGGACCGGCTGATGGTCGCCGAGGAAGACGAGCACGGTGTCCTTGCTGCCGTACTTCTCCACGTACGAGGTCAGGCTGCGCAGTGAGTACTGGATGGAGCGGCCGTACTCCCGCCGCACGGACGAGGTGTCCTCCCACACCTCCACCGGGTCCTTGCCCGCCTTCGCGATCGGGCCGTACACGGACCCGTCGCCCATGGCGTTCCAGCCCAGCGTCCGGGGCAGGGGCGCCCAGGGGTTGTGGCTGGAGGTGAGGATGATCTCCGACATCAGCGGCTTGTCGCCGGGCTTGCCGTGCTCCAGGCGCTCGAACGCCTTCAGCGTGTACTGGTCGGGCATCGTCGACCAGCTGAACTTCGGCCCCTTGTAGCCGAGTTCGCGGGAGTCGTAGACGTGGTCGAGGCCGTAGAACTTCCCCTCCGGCCAGTCCTTGGTGACGCCCGGCATGATGCCGACCGTCCGCCACGCGCCGGTGCGCTTGAAGGCACTGGTCAAGGTCATGTGGTCGCCGGCCGTCACGGTGCGGTACCGCTGCTGGTTGTCGATCCACAGCCCCGACAGGAAGGTGGAATGGCCGAGCCAGCTGCTGCCGCCGTACGTCGCAGAGGTGAGCCAGGCGCTGCGCGCGGAGTACCCGGCCTTGCGCAGCCGCTCGGTCCCCCGCGCCAGCTCCTCGCCGACACCCTGGGCGCTCTCCGGGTTCTCGATGGCGCTGCGCCCGTAGCTCTCGATGAAGGTGAAGATGACGTCCTTGCCGCGCAGTCCGGTCAGCAACCGGTCGGCGGGGACGTCGCCGAACGCGTCGACGCGTGCCTCCTTGGCGAACTCCCTCTCGTCCTTGATCGTCGCCTTGACCGCCTTGTAGCGGTCGTGCACGAGCCCGGCCGTGCTGCGGGTGGCGAAGGTACCGCCCGCCCCCTGCAGCCCGAGCGTGGCGCAGAGGACCCACACCGTCCCGAGCGCGAGCACGGTGGGGGTCGCCACGGCGCGGTTGCGGGCCATGAGCCGGTCCAGCCGCAGAACGGACAGCGTCATGAGGGCGAGCAGGACGATGACGCCCACCACGACGCCGGCCACGACACCGTCCGCGCCGCCCTCGCCGATCGAGTCCTTCAGGAACGACAGGCCGTCGTCGAGCAGAGGCCAGTCGAGTACGAGGTTGAAGCCGCGGCCGAGCGTCTCGTTGAAGCCCATGTCGAGCAGCTTCACGATGACGAGCAGGCCGAGGCCGATCCCGGCCGGGACGGTGACCGCCCACCGCGCCTTCCGCGGCAGGGCGAGCAGCACGGCGGCACCGAAGATCGCCTCGACCGGCAGGTGGACGAACGCCTCCGGGGTGAGGGCCGGGAGCGAACTCGGCAGGAGGAGGGCCACGAACACGAGCCCGGCGGCGACGACGGAAGTTCCCCAGGAGAGGACGCGGGCGGCGACGGGGTAGGTGGCGCGCCACCCGCGGGGGGCGGGTGCGGTGCCGTCCGCAGCCTTGTCTCCGGGACCGTCGGGTGTCCCGTCCGGCGCCTTGTCTCCGGCGTCGCCGGATGTCCCGTCCGCGGGTTCGTCTCCGGGGCCGTCGGGTGTCCCGTCCGCGGGACCGTCTCCGGGAGCGCCGGATGTCCCGTCCGCGGGATCGTCTCCGGGGCCGTCCGATATCCGATCCCCTGAGCCGTCGGAGCCGCCGTCTTCCGTACCGCCGTCAGGGCCGCTTCCACGACCGTCTCCGGGACCGTCGCTCTGACCGTCTCCGGGACCGTCTCCGGGACCGCCCTCAGGACCGTTCTCCGGACCGCCTTCCTGAGGGTCGTTCGCCGAACGACCCTCCTCCGTGGCTCCTTTGCCCGTTTTCGATCGCTGATGGGAGCTTGTGAAGGGGGACACCCCGAAGGTCCTTCCGTGCGAAGCCCGGTGGTGGTGCGGCGGGCCGGGCTCGGGAGGCCGGGGCCGCCGTTGTCTGTACGGCCTGACCGCGGCATGCGTTCAGCCACCAGGCCACGTCGTGGAATCGCATCCTCCACCCCGGCCTGCGACAACGCCAGAGCGGGGCCAAGGCAGTAGCGATTACTCATGTCGGCGGCCCGGATTCCGTTCGACAATCCAGGCCGGTCGCAGGAAGGGCGTTGACCGTGCCCGGCGCCACGGCCGCACCACGCGATCCGAGAGGTGCCGGGGACGTACTGTCCGTCTGCGTCCGTCCATGTGTGTCCAGGTACGGGGTGAGTTGGAGGGGGTGGAACGGCGGAGTGCCTCGCGCGGCGCGATCTTCAGGCGATGCGCGCGGGAGCCGAGCCGGTCGACAGGTGACAACGGGGGGACCAATGCGCAGTCCAGGCCGGGCGGCGGGGGATCGGACGTCGTAGCCGCGGCCATCGGATCGAGTGAGGAATGGTGACCACGTGTCCGTTTCACGTCGGAGGATGCTGACCTTTGCCGCGGTCGGAGTGGCCGCCGCGGCCATCGGGCCCGGGGAAGTGGCCCGGGCGGCACTCACCGGATCGAGAAATGCACCCTCGAAGTCGGCCTTCGGCGCCGGTACGACGCTGACCAAAACCGTGGTGCCCGGTCCGCCGGACGCCAGTGGCTACCGCAAACTCGTCGAGGCGAACGGCGAAGGACACACGCTGCGCACCGACATCACCTCATCGCGCGCGGAGGACCCGAAACCCCTGGTGGCCTTCGGGCACCTCAGCGATCTGCACATCATCGACGACCAGTCGCCGTCCCGCGTCGAATTCCTCGACCGGTACAACGACGACCCGGAGTCGGGCTACCCCTTCGACGCGGCGTACCGTCCGCACGAGTTCCTGTCGCTGCACCTCGTCGACGCGATGTGCCGTTCCCTGAAGGACCTCGGCAAGGGCCCGAAGACCGGAATGCCGCTCGCCTTCACGGTGGTGACGGGCGACGCCGTCGACAACGCCCAGCTCAACGAGACGCGTTGGTACATCGACCTGCTCGACGGCGGCGGCTCGGTGGCGGCCAACTCCGGCTCCCCCGACAAGGACGAGAGCGTCTCGAACGGGGTCTTCGGCCAGGACGAGCACTACTGGCGCCCCGAGGAGGCGCCGCAGGCCGGCAACAAGTACGGCGAGCGCGGATTCCCGCAGATCCAGGGCCTCCTGGGCGCGGCCCGTACGCCGTTCGACGCGGGCGGTCTTGGCATGCCCTGGTACGCGGTGTACGGGAACCATGACGTGATGGTGCAGGGCAACATCCCGACCGACACCGATCTGCCGTTCTTCCACTCGCTCAAGTACCACACCGTCAATGCGGAGAAATGGTCCGAGGGCCCGGATCTTCCCGACAAGATGGACGACATCGACCTCTTCGACGTCATCAAGGCCGTCTTCAAGGGGATCGACGACGAGGACGTCACCGCCGACGCCAACCGCCGTCTCCTCAGCCCCGCGGAATTCATCGCGGAACACCACAACACCAGGGGACTGCCGACGGGCCACGGTTTCGCGGAGGGAAGCGACAAGGCGTACTACGCGATCCCGTCCGGGGCCGACGACCCGATCCAGTACATCACCCTGGATTCCACGAACCCCGGCGGACTGGACAACATCCAGAACAACTCGGCCGGCGGGATCGACGAGGACCAGTTCGCCTGGCTCGAGGAGCGCCTCAAGGAGTGCAGCAGCGCGTACTTCGACGAGGACGGCAACGTCGTGAACCAGCGCGACGTCAAGGACAAACTGATCGTCGTCTTCTGCCACCACCCGCTGCGCACGATGACGAACACCGAGGACGACCACCTCCCGGGCGAGGAGGTCGAAGCGCTGCTGCTCCGTTTCCCGAACGTCGTCCTGATGGCGAACGGCCACACCCACCGCAACGAGATCACCCCGCACGCCCGCCCCGCCAACCACGCCAAGCAGGGCGGATTCTGGGAGGTCTCCGCGGCGGCCCACATCGACTGGCCGATCCAGAGCCGTGTGATCGAGATGGCGGCGGGCAAGGACGCGTCGGGCAACGAGACCATCTCGATCTTCACCACCGTTCTGGACATCGACGCGCCGCTGTCCAACGACGGGGAACTCGGCAACCCCAAGGCGCTGGCGTCGCTGGCTCGCGAACTGGCGGTCAACGACATCCAGATCGACGAGACGCGCCGCGGCGAGGTGGCCGACCGCAACGCGGAACTCCTGCTCCCGGCCCCGTTCCCGCTGCCGGCTCTGGCGGCCGCACGGAAGTCGTCCGGCAACTCGGCGGCAGGCCGCACGGGAACCAAGGCCAAGGTCCCGGCCTAGCCAGGCGGAACCCGGAGCACCACGCACGACGCGCCCCCGACCGGCGGAACCGGTCGGGGGCGCGCGACGTTGCGGCCCCGTACGCCCCCCAGTGCGCGGCGGAATGCGGATCTCATGGCCGGACAGCTTCTCGCATTTGTCCACCCTTCAACTGCTTCGGGCGCTATGGTTTCGTTCACCGCGCATGTGTGACGCACCGCACAGTGTCATGGGAGCGGGCCGCCGGGGTGCGTCCCGATGCGGCACTGCACTTGGGGGGCCGCGTGCACGAGATGATCAAAGGCGCCAACATCGGCTTGGCGGAATTGAGCGAGAACGTCTGCTCCGTCATGGTGCGCCTGGGATGGAACAGCGCCACGGGCGAAGGGGACGCGGACGTCTCCGTGCTCCTCCTGGACGGCAGCGGCAAGGTCCGGAGCGACGCCGACTTCTACTTCTACAACCATCCCGTCGCGGACGACGGCAGTGTGCAGCTCCTCGGAAAGACCCCCACGGCCGATGGCGACGAGGACCGCATCAGCCTCGATCTGGACGCGGTCCCGCCGGAGATCGAGCGAGTCGTCGTGGCCGCCAGCCGTTACGCCGGGGCACGTTTCGGCGATCTGGGTCATCTCGCGGTGACGCTCACCGATGGTTCCGGCGACGACCTCGCCCGGTTCTCCGTCGAGGACGCAGGTGCCGTGAGCGCGTTCATCTTCGGCGAGCTCTACCGGCGGTCCGGGGACTGGAAGTTCCGGGCGGTCGGGCAGGGTTACGCATCGGGTCTGGCGGGGCTTGCCACGGACTTCGGCGTCGACATCGAGGATGACGCGGAGACGGACAGCGCTGTCGAAGCGGTCCCGGAGGCCGAACCCCCTGGACTCCGCATTGCGGATACGGATGTGGCGGAGCAGCCGCAGCCACGGCCGAAATCCGGTCCGGTGCCCGCGCAGGGCGGAAGTGCGCCGCCGGCGGAGGTGAGGGAACGCAAGTCGGTTCCCCGGCCGCGTACCGCCAAGAAGAAGGTCACCCTGCCCAAGGTGACGAGGAAATCGCTCGCCGAGAACGACTCCTGGCGAGGCTCCAGACTCTTCCCCGTCGCGGCCCTCAAGAGCGACCGCGAGCGGGAAATGCGCGCCACATCCGTCCTGTTGTCGGTCATGGCACAGGTGCCCGAGTTCGGACGTCGCGTCACGGCGGCATTCGGCGCCCCCGCCGGCCGCATGGAGACGTTCACCGAAGTCACCTTGCCCCATGGCGAATCCCCCAGACGGCCCGACGGAGTCGTGCGCGTGGAGCGGGCGGGCAAGTTGTGGACCGCACTGGTCGAGACGAAGACGAACGGCAACCCCCTCAAGCCCGATCAGGTCCAGGCGTACGTCGACATCGCCGCTCGGCGCGGCTACGAGGCGGTGATCACGCTGTCCAATGACGTCGCTCTGGAGGGCAGGCCCCTGGTCGAGGTGAAAACGGACGGCCGGCGCAAACACAAGGTGGCGCTCTGGCACCTTTCCTGGGCCGAAGTCGCCCACCAGGCACAGATGTTGATCCGGCACGAGGGCGTGAACAATGCCGCTCACGCATGGTTGCTCCAGGAACTGCTGCACTATCTCCAGCACGACCACTCCGGCTGCCACGGATTCCAGAACATGGGCGCGGCGTGGGTCCCCGTGCGCAACGGGATCGATGACGAGACCCTGTGCCGGGGCGACGCCCGTGCCGTGGCGGTCGTCGAAAGCTGGGAGCGGCTGGTCCGCCAGGTCTGTCTACGGCTCGGCGGTGAACTCGGGCAGAAAGTCCTGCCGGTTCAGCGAGCGAGGAGAGGCACCGAGCCGGGCGTACGACGGGAGGCGTCGGCGGACCTGCTCTGCTCCGAAGGGCGGCTCCACGCCGAACTGCGCATCGAGGGCACCGCGGAGATCCTGGCTCTCTCCGCGGACCTGCGCACGGGGAAGCTGCGCACCTCGGTCGACATCGCGGCACCGGACCACGGCTATCCCCTCTCCTGGAGCAAGAAGCTCATCCGCCAATTGGCGGCGGCACCCGCGGACCTGCACATCGAAACACTGATCGAGGGCCAGGGGGCGGGGCCGCGCGGAACACTGGAACGTCTCCGCCCCGAGCCGGCCGACATCCTTCCCAAGGACGGTGCGCAGATCACCGGATTCCGTCTGTCCCTCTTCCGCAGCATGGGCAACGGGCGCGGCAACGCCGAGTCGGGATTCATCCGCAGCGTCGACCACGCAGTGGACCGCTTTCACACACAGGTCCTCGCCCATCTCGATCGGCGGGTGGCAGGAGGACGTACGAAAGGAGGGGCGCTCGCCGCCGCCGGATGAGCCTGCCCGGTGTGGGGTGCACCGGCGGCAGCCGGAGCAGGGGAATGCTCCGCCCCCGTCGCGCGGCTCGCGTTCAGCGCGGGCCGCACGCCGCGCACCGTACGCACGTCACCGCCGCCGGGCGGGCCTCCAGCCGGCCCGCGGGGATCGGTTCGCCGCAGCGTTCGCACCGTCCGTAGTCGCCCCGTTCCAGCCGGTCCAGCGCCTCGTCGAGGTCGGTCAGGTGGTCGCGCGCCTGTGCCAGCAGGGACGCGACATGGGCCCGCTCGAAGGCGGTGCTCGAACCCTCAGGGTCGTGTTCGTCGTCGACCGCCACCAGGGCGTTCGCCTCGACGATGCCGTCGAACTCGCGGCTCAGGGCCTCGATCCGCGCGAGCGTGGCGTCACGGTCGTCCGCCAGCCTGGCACGCGCCGCCGCCCCCTCGGCCGCCGATGAGCCCGCCGCCCGCTCGGCCGCGGGGGCGTCCGCCGCTGCCCGCTCGGCCGCCGGAGTCCCGTCATGACGCGGGGCGCCGTCGTGGCGCGGGGTGCCGTCAGGACGCGAGGCATCACTCACCCCTACGACAACCACTCCGGCCCGGGTCCGCATTTCCCGTAGCCGGGACGTACGCGCGAGAGGCCCCCGCGGACCGTTCCGCGGGGGCCTCGTTCGCGCCTGCGCCGCGCCCTCCCCGGTGGAGCGCGACGCCCGCGCCCTCCCCGGTGGAGCGCGACGCCGTGGCCGGGAGAGCGCAAGGCAGTGGCCGTCAGGCCTCCGCGCGCTCCTCGTCGATCTGCTTGACCCGCTTCCGGACCAGGTACCAGCCGCCGACCAGCGCGAGCGCGATCAGCGGGAGGCTGTTCACGGTCGTCCGGCCGATGCCGCCGTCCATCCACATCAGGACGAGGACGGAGGCCAGGAAGACCAGTGTGACGATCTGGGTGTACGGGGCCCAGGGCAGCCGGTAGTCGGGCCGGGTGACACGTCCGTCCTTGGAGCGGTTCCAGAACAGCAGCGAGCAGATCATGATCATCGACCAGGTGCCGATGATGCCGATCGAGGCGAAGTTCAGCACCAGCTCGAAGGCTTCGTCCGGCATGACGAAGTTGAGGAACACACCGACGACACCGAACGCCGCGGTCAGCAGGATGCCGCCGAAGGGCACACCGCGCTTGTTCATGACGCCGGTGAACTTCGGCGCGGAGCCGGAGAGCGACATCGAGCGCAGGATGCGGCCGGTGGAGTAGAGCCCGGAGTTCAGGCTGGAGAGCGCGGCCGTGAGCACGACCAGGTTCATCACGCCGGCCGCGCCCGGGATGCCGAGCTTGTCGAAGACGGTCACGAACGGGCTCTGATCGCCGGTGTACGCGGTGTACGGCAGCAGCAGCGCGAGCAGCACGACGGAACCGACGTAGAAGAGACCCACGCGCCACATGATCGAGTTGATCGCCTTCGGCATGATCTTCTCGGGGTTCTCGGTCTCACCGGCGGCGACACCGCACAGCTCGACGGAGGCGTAGGCGAAGACGACGCCCTGGATCAGCAGGAGCATGGGCATGACGCCGCTCGGGAAGATGCCGCCGTTCTCGGAGATCGTGGACAGACCCGGGGTGTGGCCGCCGACCTCGTGCTGCGTGACGATGAGGTAGATGCCGACCAGCATGAAGGCGACCAGCGCCGCGACCTTGATGATCGCGAACCAGAACTCCATCTCGCCGAAGTACTTCACCGAGATCAGGTTGGCCGTGAGGACCACGCCGAGAGCGATGAGCGCCAGCACCCACTGCGGGACGTTGCTGAACATGCTCCAGAAGTGGGCGTACGTGGCGGCCGCGGTGATGTCGGCGACGGCGGTGGTGGACCAGTTGAGGAAGTACAGCCACCCGGCGGCGTACGCGCCCTTCTCGCCGGTGAACTCACGGGCGTAACTGACGAACGCGCCCGAGGACGGCCGGTGCAGCACCAGCTCGCCGAGCGCACGCACGACGAAGAAGGCGAAGACGCCGCAGAGGGCGTACGCGATGAAGAGCGAGGGACCGGCGTCGGCCATACGGCCACCGGCACCCAGGAACAGTCCCGTACCGATGGCACCCCCGATCGCGATCATGTTGATGTGACGGGACTTGAGGTCCTTGCGGTACCCGGCGTCACCGGCGTCCACGTGGGGGGTGCTCGCCGCCGGCGCCCCGGCGGCAGGCTTGTCGGCCGCAGTCATGGTGCGGTCACTCATGGAGCTGTTCACCTTCGTGAGGGGATGTGCGGTATCCGGCCGAGAGCCGGCGGCCTTCCACGCGAGGAAGGTGATCACCGCTGGAGACCGAGGGAGCGCAGAAAGGCTCGAGGGTCATAGTCACGGCATCCCTGGGATTTTGGCAGTGGTGAACGTCACTCGGGAATGGATCTGAGGTTTCTCAGAGGTTTCACTAGTGATAACTAAGGGCGTGATGTGTTTCATAGGGGCTCGGGAGGGGGTTCGGTACGGCCGGTCCGTCCGGCCCTCGGCCGTCTTCGCCCCGGGACCCCGTCCGCCTCCGTCCTCGCGCTCACGATCCGGCCGGGAGGGGGTGCCGGGCGGCGGGACGGCGCTCTCGGGGAGCCGCGGCCCGTCCGGAAGCGGGTGCAGCCCCGGCGTCGGCTCCCTAGGCTCGTACGTACGGGAGGAGGCGGGCGGTGCCCCGGAGCCACCGGGCCGCCAGGTCGGGTTCCGCCGGGTCCCACCGGCTGAGGTGGACCCTTCGCCGGGCCCACCCGGCCGAGGTGGACCCTTCGCCGGGCCTACCCGGCCGAGGTGCCGTTCGCCTCCGGCTCGCGTGCCGATGCCTCTGACGTGGAGCGCTCTATGACCACCCCCCGGGACCTGATGATGACCGCGATGGACGTGGAGGCCGACCGCCAGGTCGAGCGCGGCAGGCTCTCGCTCGCGCTCGCGGGGGCCGAGTTGATCGACCTCCTGGCGGCCGAGAGCGTCACGCTGGACGGCGGCCGGATCGTGCCCGGCCTCCGCATGCCCCTGCCGGACCATCTGCTGGACGCGGCCGACGAGTCGCTCGTGCGAGAGACCCCGTACGAGTCGGTCGGCGACTGGCTGTGGCGCAGAGGCCGCGACCTGTCCTCGGCCTACCTGACCGCGCTGGAGACGGAAGGGCAGGTCACGCGGCAGCGCCGCCGCTGGCTGCCGTTCGGGAACAGCCGGACGACGCTGGCCGATTCGCCCGACCGCCGCATGGCGGAGGACCGCTGGGCCTCGCACGAGCCCGTCATCACCGCCCTGGGGACGGCCGTCGGCCTCCGCGAGCCGGAACCCGAGGACGCGGCGGGCGGCACCGACGACGACGTGGAGGAAGTGCTCGCCGAGGTGAACGACGCCGTACTGGAGCTGGAGTCCGTACGGCAGCGGCGCGACATCGAGCAGGCCGCCTTCGACAACATCTGGCGAGGCGACTGACGCACCGGCGCGCCGAAGCGCCGAGCGCCGTACGCCCGCAGGGGGTCGCTGCCGCCAACTGCCGCTCCGGCAGGGGCCGTTCAGGCCCGTGGGATGTCGCGGCCGGTCGGCCGGTACTCGAGCAGCAGCACCCGGCCGTCCAGCGCCCGGTGGCCGACGAGTTCCAGGTCGGCCGCTGCCATTCCGGCGAAGAACGGCTCGCGGCCGGTCTCCCCGGCGAACAGGGGGAACGTCATCAGCCGCAGCCGGTCGACGAGGCCCGCGCCGCACAGGTGCCGAGCCACGGACAGACTCCCCATCGTGCGGAGCGGCAGGTCGCCGTGATCCTTGAGCCGCCGGACCTCGGCGACGAGGTCGCCTCGGCAGATACGGGTGTTCGGCCACGAAGGCGTCGTCTCCAGCGTCGTCGAGAACACGACCTTGTCGAGCTGGGACATCCGTAGCCAGGAGGCGTCGCGTGCCTCCTCGGGCGGCGCGGCGAGCGCCTCGTAGGTGCGGCGCCCCAGCAACACCCTTTGCGGCAGGGCCAGTTCGGACGTGATCCACGCCTCCAGCTCGGGGCCGAAGTAGCCGAAACAGCCGGGTGACACCGCCCCTCCGGCCCATCCGTCGACCGAGAGAAAGACGTCGACCGTCAGTGTCTGCATGGCTGCCTCCGTGGGCCTCGCGTCGCGGGTCATCCGCCCGGACGGCCCGGGCGTGCTTCCACAGGGGACGTCGGACCGGCACCGGACTTCTCGACACCCGCTCCTGACCACCAGGTCGGATTCTCGCCGGACCGCGGGCCCGTCGCGGTCAAGACTGGCGTCGCCCGGGCGGTACGCGTCGCTCCGGCACCCCCCCGTTCGAGAAGCATCGAGAACCAAGGAAGAGGAATGACCATGGCTCACCCGCGGACGCCGAACGACAAGGCCCGCCTCCTCCGCTCCCTGCACGACGGCGACCACCCCCTGGTGCTGCCCAACGCGTGGGACGCCGCCGGCGCGGCCCTGATCGCCGGTGCGGGGGCGCGTGCCGTCGCGACCACCAGCGGCGGTGTCGCCTGGTCGCTGGGGCGCGCGGACGGCCAGCAGCTCACCCGCCGGGAGGCGGCCGACGCCGTCCGCCGTATCGCCGGTGCCGTGGACGTCCCGGTGACGGCCGACATCGAGGGCGGTTACGGCCCCGGGCCGGAGGACGTGGCGGCCACCGTCAGGGCCGTACTCGACGCCGGGGCGGTCGGCGTCAACCTGGAGGATTCGCAGGCGCCTGGCGGTCCGCTCTTCGACGCGGAGGCCCAGGCGGGACGGATCCGGGCGGCCCGTGAGGCCGCGACTGCCTCGGGCGTACCCGACCTCGTGATCAACGCCCGTACGGACGTCTTCCTCTTCGCGGTGGGCGACCCGGCCGACCGGCTGGACGCCGTACGGCGGCGGGCTCGCGCCTACGTCAAGGCCGGTGCCGACTGCCTGTTCGTCCCCGGCCTGCTCGACCTGGCCGCCCTGGAGGGCCTGGCGAAGGACCTGCCCGTACCGGTGAACGCGATGGCCGTGCCCGGCGGCCCGGCCATCGCCGACCTCGCCGCCGCGGGTGTGCGGCGGATCAGTGTCGGCACGACGCTGGCCCAGGTCGCGTACGGCGCGGTGCGCCGGGCCGCCGCCGAGCTGGTCACGTCGGGAACCTTCGACGGCTGCGAGGGGGCCCTGGAGTTCCCGGAGGCCAACTCCCTGTTCGACCGCCCCGGCCGCTGACCGTGAGCGGCGCGGTTCCGCTTCTCTCGTCGGCTGGGGGAACGGCTTTGCGGCTACGGCTCGTTCGGCGTGCAGGGGACTGAGCAACCATCCTCAGTGGCCTGCTGAGCATCGCGGGTGTCACGGCTGGTTGTGCATCTCGGCCCGCTGGGGCCGCGCTCGTGTGCGGCACGTCCTGCGTTCACGCGCCGGGGGCGCGGAAGGAGACCTGCCGACGCGTGGCCTCGTCGATCTGGTCCACCGTGAGGAGCGGGGTGGCCCGGGTGCGCAGAGCGCCGCTGGCCTTGACCGTGAGGCTGACGGCGGCCATGGAGACCGCGTCGGGGAAGTCGACGATGAGCACGATGTCGTCCTCCCCGAAGGCGAAGTACACGGCCTCAACCGTCCCGCCAAGGCCGGTGACGACCTGATCGACGGCCGCACGCCGGCCGCTCGCGCCCTCGCGGAGCAGACCCTTCGTGCCCTCGGGTGTGTAGCTGGCCTGGATGAGGAACTTCGGCATGGGGACGCTCCCTGAGCGTGGCTTGTCCGGTACGCCGATGGCCTTCCCGTTGTCCGGTCGGCCTCCACGCACCATGCGACGGGATTCACCCGTTGGGAGCGCTGGGGGATCGCCGGTCCCGACGCATGGCCGAGAGCCGCTGCGGCCACCGCAGGGAGGGGCCGGGGGACCCCAGCGGATCCTCGGTGTGGACCCGCACCGGCATGCAGTGGGAGACCGCCCGCGGGGTCCGCATCGGGGTGGGCGGCTTGCCTCTCGACGACACCTGCGTCGTCCGCGTCTGCGAAACCGCGACGGCGTCTGCGAAACCGCGACGGCGCCTGGAACCGGAAGTCAAGGCAGACTCCCATGTCCTCATCGGCTGCGGAACGGAGTAGCGATGAGCCGGCAGATCCTCGCAGGACGTCACCACGTCACGTGCCCCAGTATTTCCTCAGCTGACCTTCCATGAACGGACGCGGACTCACACTCACTTCGCCGGCGAAGGGGTAGTCAAGGACGAGGACAAGGGTGAGGGCGAGGCCCACCAGCAAAGCGATCGTCCCTACGAAAAGCAGCTGCACCTTGAGGTTCTCCACCCCGTAGAGCAAGGTGACCAGCATGACGACCAGCGCTCCCCCGTAGGTGAGGACCTGCAGGAGAACGGGAAGTTGTTGCGTTGCGGCCAGGATGCGGATTCTCCGCTGCGCGGTGACATCGTTCAGTCGCTCCACCGACTGGTTGTAGAAGGCCTGCTCGGAGGGGCTCTTGGGATCGTAATCCTGGAAGACGCCGTACAAGGCTTCGAGCTTGCCGGATGTCGCGGCGAGGCTGTTTCTTCCGTCACGCATCAGCGGCCATGCATCCTCTACGACAGCGTGGACGTAGCCCCCGATCGCGCGGTCCAATTTTCCCTGCACCTCGTCCGGAAACGAATGTGCGTTGCGGGAAATCACCGCGAGATCCGTAGCTTCCGAAGTCACCACTGTCTGAACTTGCTCGAGTTCGGTCCACAGGGTCACGATGACGAAAGCCAGGACGATTCCGTAGATGGCTCCGAACAGTTCAAGCACCGTGCGGGACACGTCATTGGTAACGCCATTGATCAACTCAGGGAAAAGGCGGCGCGCCACCAGGCAAGCGGCGAGCGACAGAACAACAACGCCTCCAACGATGAGGATTGAGAGGACGGTCGTATCCAGGTTGTTGAGCAACCAAAGTCCCACGCTGTGCGACCGCCTGTTCTGATTCCCGATGAAGCATGGTTCGACTCGCCCTCGACATGTGTCCGCTCGTCATGTCGGCGTGCCGTGCGCGTACAGGAGCACCTGATTTCTGTGCCGCACTCTTGCCTGGATCGACAGAAGCCACGCGGGTCTTGGGCCTATCGGGTCAGCGATGTCCCACGAACGCGGGAAGGGCCGGCTGGGGCGGTCGGCTCCGTACGTGAGGGCCTGCCCCGTCGAAGGCGTCCAGAGCCGGATCGAGCAGACCTCGGTCATCCACTCACTCGGCGACCTCCTCGGGCGTGCGCCCGCCAACTGCGGTCGATTCGCCGGACGTACGCTGCGTGCCGCCCGTCGGCTTGCAGCGGAACACCAGAGCCACGATGCCTGATGCGGTGTTCGTCTGGCACGCCTCCTGTCACTGTTCGGGCGCGTACATGTGGCAAGGCAAGGGCCGGTCACAGCGCATGCATCAGTTGACCCTTGGGTCGAGGCTCGACAGTTGACTGGATTGCACTTTCGGCCCTAGAATTCGCCCTCCCTGTACGCCAGTCCATCAATAACGAGTTGCCGGGGGGCACGTGGGCATCTATTCCTTCGTGGACGCGGCTGCAACTTGGTCGTCAATACCCCTGGCGGTCTCCGGTTTTGGAGTCACCATCTGGCAGACGACTAAGGCGAAAAAGGCGGCGGAGATGGCTCAGCGTTCCGCACGGGAGGCCAAGGAGCGAATTGGGAGATCTTCCCTCTTGGTCCTCTTGCCTCAACTGCACAGAGCCGAAGAGCAGTTGGAAAGGGCGGTTCGAGACGGCTCGGTGGAGTTAACGATTTCCTGGTTGTCCACATGGCGCTGGCAGGCCAGTCAAATGCGCGGACTGCTGGATGAAACAGACCCCAACCAACGCGAAGTTGCGGTTTCTCTCCAAGCCTCGATTTCTTCTGCTACATCAGCCAAAGAAAAGCTCATCTCGAATGGCAATCCTGACGTTGTGTCTGCTACGCGCAGCGTCAGGACGGCTATGGGAAAGGTAACTGGCGAGCTGGGTGCCATGGCATCCAGCCACGGTATGCAGTCGGGAGCAGTCTGAAGTGGAAGAACGTCGCCTAGTTCACTCACTTATCAAGAAAATGATCAACAAGACAAGGGGCGGCCGCATCGAGTGGGCCCATGAAGGCGGGGAGGACCCATGGGCGGCGCAGAGCCAGCCTGACACCTTTTCCATTTCACTAACTCGCGGCACTGCAGCAATTTGGAGTGTCGACGGTGATCATATGCACCCCTACGTGTTTCAAGTTCGAGGGGACAGAGGGCAAGTAGTTGAGCAAATCGAGACGACGCGCCCCTTTGAGGATCAAGCTGGCTGGGACTCCATGGAGACGGATATCCAGGAGCTGTATGAGGCGGCACGCCGTAACGCATTGAATATTGATTCGGTACTCCGTCAAATGCTTGAGGATCTCGACGATAAGTGAGAACGGATGAGGTCGGCGGAGCGGGTTTGGTCGGTGGCCTGCCCGGTTTGGGGTCGGGCATGATCAGGGGGCCGTACTCTAGTTGGCAACTCGGGCAGTCTTTGGACCTGCCCGGAATTTGAACGAGTGGCCCCCTGGTCTTTCTCGACGCGGGACCCGGACCGGGGAGGTGGCTAAAGCCGTGGAGCCGACCGCCCCAGCCACAGAGGGTGTATCTCCACCTCATGCCCGCAGCCGCCGTGCGCGCCGCCGGGCGCGGCCAGCCGGGGCGCAGACAGGAGGCCGGCCGCGCCGTCGAGGCGGCGCGCGCCCGCGCTGTGCGCGGGCCTTGATGAAGTAGAGAAAGTTCTATCGCGCTGGCGTCAGGCGCTTGCCGTCATGACTCCGCACGTGAGGGCCTGCCCCGTCCAGGGCGTCTAGGAGCCGGATCGAGTAGACCTCGGACATCCACTCGGAGACCTCTTCGGGCGTGAGCCAGTCAACTGCCGTCGATTCGCTGGACGTACGCTCCGTGCCGCCCGTCGGGTTGCAGCGGAACACCAGGGCCACGATGCCTCGCGTTGTGTTCTTGTAGACCCCGGTCGGCCCGTCCACCGGCGTCTGCTTCGCCTGCACGTCCTGCCCACCTTCGGCGTCCTGGACCTCGATGAGATCACCCCGCCTCGTGTCCGGTCCTGGAGCTCGGAACGGCTCGATGCCACAGAGGCCGAGACCACGATCGCCAAGGCGTACCGGCTACTCAAGGCCATCATGCAGACCGCTGCCGATGACGAGTTGATCCGCCGCAACCCTTGCCGCATCAGGGGAGCGGGCAAGGAAAACGCAGAGGAGCGTCCGACCGCCTCCGTCGCCCTTGCCGACGCCATCGGCCCGGGCTGGCGCCTCATGGTTTACATAGCCGCGTACGGTCCGGCCCGGCCCGAGGAACAGGCCGCCATGCGACGCCGGGACGTCGACCTGGACAACGTCGGGATCTGGGTACGCATCGCAGAGCCGGAACTGACCACCGGGCGCCGGGCACCGGGCGATACCAAGTCCGAGGCGGGGTAAGAGGTTTCTCGTCCTGCCGCCCTTCATGGCCAAGGACCTCAGGCGGCACCTGGCCTGGTAAGCGGAGAAGGAGCCCAGCGGACTGCTGTTCGTGGGGGAGGGAGAAGGGCAAGCCGTTCCGCCGTTCCACCTTCGGGCGAAAGTGGCGCAGGGCCCGCGACAAGGTCGGGCTACCGGAGAACTTCCGGTTCTACGATCTTCGTCACACGGGGCACACGCTCTCGACCCAGTCCGGTGCCACGCTCAAGGACACGATGGTGCGCGCCGGGCAGTCGTCCGAGCGGGCCGCGCTCATCTACCAGCACTCGAACCTGGAGCGGCAGAAGGAGGTGGCCGGCGGCATCGATGCCCGCGTCCGGGCCGAGCGCGAGAAGGTGGCGAGTCCACCCGATGAGCAGGCATCGGGCACGCAACGGGCACGAGACGCCTGACGCGGTCTGGACAACAAAGAAGCCCCGGGCTGCTGGCCTGGGGCTTTCGCGTGGAGCGGGTGACGGGAATCGAACCCGCGCTCTGAGCTTGGGAAGCTCATGTTCTACCATTAAACTACACCCGCGTAGTAAGGCGCTTGAGGCGTCTCACCGTCGCAAACTGTACCTCATCGATGGCCCCGGTGTGCTCGCCGAGGGTCTTTGCGCTGCTCGGAGGTGCGCTGCTCGGAGGCCGTCCGCCGGCGGTCGTCCGCCGGCAGTCGTGCGCGGGCATGTCGTACCCGGACACGGTGTGGAGCGCCGCGCCCCCGCGCCCGCGGGCGCCGTTCCGGGAGTGGTCCGGGGCGGGTGCGGGGCCGCGAGAGGTCATCAGGGGCTGTGGCGAGCCCGCGTCGGCCGCCCGCCCGGCGGCGCCGGGCACAGTGGCCGCCGGACGAGTCGGCGGCCCGTCCCCCGGGCCCTTCCGGCGGTGTCGCGCGTCCGGGCGTTCCCGGGGTGAAGCCGGTACGGCGGGTGGGAAGTTGGGCGTACCCTCGGAGCGCGGAGTGCCGCTTGGGATGGCGCCCGGATCATCCCCTAATGTGGCATTTGTCGTTCACGCTCGTGGGGAAGGGTCTCAATGGAGCGCACCGTCGTCCGCTGTGCCGAAGGGCACGTGTTCAGCACCTCGTCGTTCCCGATGCAGAATCTCGGTACCGACCGTCTCGGACCCGGTCGGCTCCTGCGATGTCCCCGATGCGCCCGGCTGCGGCATGCCGTCCCGGTGCCGGGCCAGGCGGACAAGCGCTAGCTGTCAATACGGCCGGTCGGCCCCGCGCCAGGTGCGCCGTACGGCGTTCCCGGCCGA
Source organism: Streptomyces sp. NPDC047108 (assembly GCF_040643575.1). NCBI lineage: Bacteria > Bacillati > Actinomycetota > Actinomycetes > Kitasatosporales > Streptomycetaceae > Streptomyces > Streptomyces sp. NPDC047108. Next base: position 279,557 of record NZ_JBEYUP010000002.1, on the reverse strand, counting down.
CCGCAGCGCCCTCGCGGCGCTGATCGCAGCACACCCCTCGCGGCGCGCGGGTGCGGGCCCCTACCGGCCCGTCCACCGCGCGCCGCGACGGTTTCCGCCCGCACGCCGTCCCGACTGCCGCCGCTCGCCGCTGAGTTGAGCGCTGGCCGCAGCCCTCGTGCCCGTGCCACGCCCGTGCCGCGCCCGTGCCGCGCCCGTCACGCCCGACCGGCCCCGCCGCGGCGTCGCTCGCCGCTTCGCTCCGTCCGTTCGTATGCGCAGGTCCGGTCCGTTAGTCTCGGTCCGTGCTGCTCTCTGACAACGACATCCGGACCGAGATCCACAAGGGGCGCGTACGGGTCGACCCGTACGACGACTCCATGGTCCAGCCGTCGAGCATCGACGTCCGGCTCGACCGCTACTTCCGGGTGTTCGAGAACCACCGCTACCCCCACATCGACCCCGCCGTCGAGCAGCCCGACCTCACGCGTCTCGTGGAGCCGGAGGGGGACGACGCGTTCATCCTGCACCCGGGCGAATTCGTCCTGGCCTCGACCTACGAGGTCGTGACGCTGCCGGACGACATCGCCTCCCGTCTGGAAGGCAAGAGTTCCCTGGGGCGCCTGGGGCTGCTGACGCATTCGACCGCCGGCTTCATCGACCCGGGCTTCTCCGGCCACGTGACGCTGGAGCTCTCGAACGTCGCCACCCTGCCGATCAAGCTCTGGCCGGGCATGAAGATCGGCCAGCTCTGCATGTTCCGCCTCACCTCACCCGCCGAGCACCCGTACGGATCGAGCAAGTACGGTTCCCGGTACCAGGGGCAGCGCGGGCCGACGCCCTCGCGCTCGTATCTGAACTTCCACCGCACGCAGGTCTGAGCCGGGGCGGTTCCGCGCGGCCTGCGGCACCGAGAGGGGACAGCCGTGAGCGAGGAACGCGAGAACCTGACCTACTCCCTCTTCGGGCAGGCCACCCGCGAACTGGCGCAGACGATCGCGGACGACGGCTACGAGGCCGACATCGTCCTCGCCATCGCCCGCGGCGGCCTCTTCGTCGCGGGCGCGCTCGGCTACGCGCTCGACGTGAAGAACCTCCACGTCATGAACGTCGAGTTCTATGAGGGGGTCGGGAGAACTCTGAAAGCGCCCGTTATGCTCCCACCTCTACCCAATGCGGTCGACTTCTCCACGAAGCGGATCCTCGTGGCCGATGACGTGGCAGATACGGGCAAGACGCTCAGGCTGGTCCACGACTTCTGCGCCGAGCATGCGGCGGAGGTCCGCTCCGCAGTGATCTACGAGAAGCCATCTTCGCTGGTCAAGTGCGAGTACGTGTGGAAGCGGACCGATCTGTGGATCAACTTTCCATGGTCCGTGGAGCCGCCGGTCGTTCGCCGTGACGGTCAGGTCCTCGATGCGTAAAGCGTGACAAAACGGATCGACGGACGGCGCTCGTTCTTGCGGTTCGTTTGTGTTGTTTTCCGCTGATCACGGTTGCTGTGCTGAGTCGGTGCTGACACGTGTGGGGCTGATCATGACGCTGAGAGAGGCGTGTTCCTCAGCCCGACCCGCTCCCCGCGATGATCACGGCACGGCAGCTCGCGTCATCACGCACCGATCTTCCGGTCGTTGCCGATGGCTTGCCGTCACTCCCTGGCCTCGTCCGGGATCGGTTCGGTAGGTACCGTCGGTCGTGGTTGCTGCGCGCTGCTCACTGCCTGGTCGGCGCGCGGTTGATCGTGCGTACAAGGGGAGTTGGTAGCGGCATGCCGTCTCGCGAAGGTCCGGAAGCGGAAGAGGAGTTCACGTCGGCAAGGGCTGAGGAGTTGATGGCGGCGGCGTGCCGAGCCGCTGGTTTCTCCAGCGATGGCGCGACCTTGATCCGCTTTGGTGAGAACGCGCTGTTCCGCCTGGCGGCGCACCGGGTGATCGTACGTATTGCCAGGTCGGCGGAGTATCTGCCCTCGGTCCGGGGCGAGGTCGCCGTGTCGCGTTGGCTGGCGCAGGAGGGCTTGCCAGCGGCGCGCGTGCTGGATGATGTCCAACAGCCCATGATCATCGATGGCTATCCGGTGACCTTCTGGCACCTGATCGAGGAAGGCTCACGGCACGCGACCTACGGAGAGCTGGGCAAGGTCCTGCGAGATCTTCACGCCTTGGTTGTGCCTGACGGGGTGGATCTACCCCCCTACTCGGTCTTCGATCGGTCTGACCTGCGGATCGAGAGCGTGACAGGGATACCGGAGGATGATCGGGAGTTCTTGCGTAAGCGTGGGACGGAACTCGCTGATCGATTGGCTGACCTGCGTTTCGAGTCGGCGAGGGGGCCCGTCCATGGGGATGCTCATGTTCAGAACCTCATGGTTGATCGACGTGGCCGCGTGATCCTGATCGACTTCGAGAACTTCTGTTTCGACCACCCTGAGTGGGATCTGATGGTCACAGCGACGGAGCACGACAGCTTGGGGTGGCAGACGGCGAAGCAGTACGCGGACTTCGTCGACGCTTATGGCCGCGACCTTCGGGACTGGCCCGGTTTCTCGACGCTGCGGGCGATCCAAGAGTTCAAGATGACGACGTGGCTCATGCAGAACATCGCTGAGAGTCCGGAGATCGCTCAGGAGTACGCCCGGCGTATCGCCTCGCTGCGGGATGACGACGCGCCGCGCGACTGGCATCCCGGTTGATCGGGCTACTCGTCGTCCAGATCGGCTAGGGCATCGCGCACCTTCGTGTTGAAGGCCTGGACGGCGGGCACGCCTGCGTGGCTGGACACGTCCCGTTGGAAGTCAGAGACGTAGCGCTGGAACCGTGCCGACTGGAGCGCGTCGCCGCCTTCGACAGCTAGGCCGGCCGTCGTGACTGCCGCTTCCAACTCGCCGTTCAGGAGCTGGCTCTGTGCCAGCACCATCCTGCAGAAGCCCAGCGTGCGCGCGTATTGAGGGTCGGTGAGAGCTACAGCTCGCTCGGCATACCGAAGGGACTCAGGACCTCGTCCCAAATCGCGGAAGCAATGGCAGAACTCTCCGACCAGTTCGGCTTCGTCCACGTAGGAGAGCCAATCCGGGTCTTCAGCGGAATCTGCCCGCTCCAGATGCTTCTCCGCCTCGTTCATGGCGCGGGCGGCGCTCGTGTGGTCCTGCGCTGAAGACAGGGCTCGCGCCTCGTGGGCCGCATACATGGCCATGGCGCGTGGCGTTGCCCGTCCCTTCCCGCCCTCGGTCGCTGCGCGTGCTAGCTGCGTGGCACGGGAGATCTGTCCCAGGTAGTTCGCCTGGTGGCTCATGTTGCTGAGAATCCGCGCACCCATCATCCGGTCATCGATGGCCTTGGTCAGGCGAAGAGTTGAGAGCAGGTAGCGGTTCGCCAGGGCGTGGTTGCCCGTGTCATACGCGGTCCAGCCGAGAAGCTGGGAGATCTCAGTGGCAGCCCCGAAGAGGGCGTTCCCCACTTTGGCGCTGTAACTGGCGCTCAGCAGAGGCAACACCTCCTGGCGGAAGTAGTGCCGCAGTGCCTTGTGCCCGTGGCCTCCGCCGTAGAGGAAGTCGAGGCGCATGAACATCTGGCCAGCGGTTCGGATCGCGGCTACATCGCGCATGCCTACGCGGCGCTGTGCTGGTACGTCCACCCGTAGCGTGTCCGGGTGGGAGATGAGCCACGACAGCACTGCCGAGTTCACTTCACTCTCGGGCAGGAGGACCCCGGAAGACTGCTCGTCGTCAAGGCTTTGCTGGGCCAGCCTGTCGAGTACGTCCAACGTGTCGGGCAGGGAAGTGGCGTAGCTCGGTGCGACCGCTACAGGACTTGACGCCGCGGTCGGGAAGCCTAGATCAGTCGGGGTAATTCTCCGCTGAAGCTTCGAGCTCAAGGCTTCGGCGACCAAGGAGGCTGTTTCCGGCTGGATACCCCCGCCGTTCAGCCAGCGCTGCACCGTGACGTGGGTGGTCCCCACCCGTCTGCCGTGCCGAAGACCAGTCTCGCGGACACGCTTCGCCAGTCCCTTGTTGGATGCGCCAGCTTCGGCCATCAGAGCGGCCAGCCGCTGGTTCGGCTCCCTGCTCATGCTCTCCCGCCACCCCTGAGATGACTGCAAGTGCTCATCGTGTCACAGCAATTGGCGGGTTGGGGGTTCACGCGCGAACCCCCTGTTGGTGGCCGATGAACCCCCGGTGTGCACGTGAACCCCCTTGTGAACGCTGCCGCTTGCACGCGCAGCGCCGTTCACTGGAGCTCCACGCCGGCGGAGGGTCACTCCGCTGGTCGGACAGAGGGGATGGCGATGAACTCGTACGAGCTGCAGAAGCTGCCGATGCGCTCGGAGCACCTTGCCCCCATGGAAGCTGCGCTCCTCTCGACAGCCCAGCGCTTCCGTGCGGTCACGCTTCTTTCGGACGCTCCCGACTCGGCCCGTGCTGCACGCAGGATGGCCATCGACGTCCTGCGTGACTGGGCTCTGCCGGTGTCTGCTGATGACGTCGCACTGTGCGTGTCCGAACTCGTTGGGAACTCCATCCACCATGCCGTGCCGGACATCTGGCTTGCTCGGCCCGGCGGGGCACGGCGCATCGCCGTTGCCTTCCGCGCATGGCCGAAGTGGCTGTTCGTGGAGGTCGGCGACGAGGATTCCACTCCGCCGTCACTGCCCGCTGGCGAGTTCCACGACCCGGAGCTGTCCGAGGGGCTGCCAGAGGCGCTGCTTCCTGACAGCGGCCGGGGCTTGGCCATCGTCCAGAGCTTGGCCGACACGGTGTGGTGGGCGCCCCGCGAACCCGGAGGGAAGAGCGTCTTCTGTCGCTTCGGTCTCGACACGAGGGAGGGCACCTCTCGGTGCGATAGGGCTCCCGAGGCGTCATAGGCAGCCCGTTTCCTGCACGACAAGGGAGCGGGTGGCGTCCCGGGGACCGCTCGGAGAGCAGTAGGTACGAGCGGTGGGCGGCCTCACGGCTACGAGGGATCCCCTCCCAAAGCCGGGAGGCCGCCCGAAATCCACTCAGGAAGCAGCTTGGCGGGATTGGTGATTGGGATGGCTCGTGAATTGGATCGCGTCCCTGCGATACGCGTACGGCGCGGCGATGAGGTGAGCGTTCGCGGCCGGTGGCGCGAGGTCAAGGCCATCCGGTCGGACCGCCGCGACGCGTACAGGCCTTCGGTGGTGCTGGTCTTCAAGTCCGGCCCGGCGGAGCGCGTACCGGCTGCCGATGCGGTGGCCGTGCGGCGTGGCGGTCGGCGGGCCGGTCGGGAGGCGTGGTGATGGCGACCCGGTCGGTGGTGCGGTTCGCGGACTGGTCCTTGTCCGCGGATGTGCCCGGAAGCAAGCCGATCTTCGAGGCTCAGTGCACCACATGTAGCGAATCGTCGGGTCCGACTGAAGCAACGGACGGCCCGGAAGTCTGGTGTCTACGGCATGCAGGCCACACGGGTCACACCCGATTCCGAGGGATCACCACGGCATTTTTCCGGGCCGATCTGGTGAGCGCCCGATGAGAGGCGAGCCAGTTTGGTCAGTAGGCCGGTACGGCTTCACCCGTTCACAGGTGCTCTCGATTTTCGCGGAGCACGGGGTGTGCGTACGTCCATGCGGTGTCGCCGTGAGCGTCGACCAGGTGGACCGGTATGCGGAGCTACGAGCCAAGGGAGTACCGCATGACGAGATCGCCGAGCGGTTCGGTGTGGACCCGGCCCGGCTGCATGAGGCCATCGGCCGCTATCGCGAGGCGGGTCTTGTTCCACATCCGCTATGGAGCCGGGCGGGGGCTGCTGTGAGTGACGGCAGCGGCAGCCTTCGCCCTCCCAAACCCTGAGCACGACGACTCGGCGACTGTGCCGCGTCCGTCTGCCGGTGCGAATGCTCGGGATGGCCAACGGATCCAGCGCAGTAGCTCGTTGACGAGGCGGCTCCCGCCTACTCGGAAGATCCCCGTGGACCCCAGGGGCCGCGCCGCATGAGCACGACCCATGGCGACCGATTCGGGTGAGGGTCGCGAACAACCACATAGGAGACCGGACCACCCCTGTGCCTGGCAGCAAGGGGGGTGGTCCGGTAGGAGTCCTCGCTGAGAACCCCGGTGCCGATGGTACCGGGGCAGTCGGCGTGCGCTGGCGCAATGAGGCACGCCAATACCCGGATCAATGACCCACGTGTGGAAGGGACTTGAACGGTGGAGGACCCAAGGAAGCATGGTTTTGAGAGTGAGGAGTTGGACCCGGATGCGGTGCTGTGGGTGCGCGGGGTGGACTACCTCGCGGGCTGGCGGGAGGCGAAGGACGCGGCAGTGGAATTGGCGGACGCACTATCCGTAGTGGGCATCGAGGCGTCCGGTGCGCAGGCAAGGGCGGACGCTGCCCCGGACGGCTCCGGCGTGGTCCACTTGCGGCTTTCCGCGTCGACGGTGCGGGATGTGGCGGCCCTGGTGCGGGACTTCGCGGCCTTACGGGAGGCGTGCTGATGGGCGTACGGGGCGCGGTGCCGGGTGGTGCGGTGTGGGCAAGTCGCCGGCCGGAGAGGCTTTGGACTGGAGCTGCCATGGGGCCGAGAGATCGGGGGCCCTTACGCTGGCCCGCGGATCGGGCTGGCTCCTCACCTGCCCGCAAGTGCCTGATCTGGGCCCCCGATCTTAGAGGCTCGCCCCATGGTGGCTGTCTAAAGCCTCGTAGGCCGTCGACCACCAGCCACAACGGCTCTGCCTCAGACGGGCAGTTGGCTGACCTGCTCGCTGCTCGGGCTCGCCGCTTCGTGTGGGCGGCGGGTGCCCGGACGGGACCGGCCGCCAGGCCGCACGCCCGGCCGGGGCGGCCCGGCCGCCCGGGGCGCCGCAGGCGCGCCCTTGAGTAAGTGAAGACAGGTTTCGACAGGACGGGTTCGGCTCGTGCCATTAGAACGCTGGCCCGTGGAGCGGGCCGTTGCGCTCGCTGCTGCTCTCAGTCCCCTGACGCGGGAGGTGCTACTGGCGCTGCGCCGACCAGCGGACGGGCTCAGAGTCGGGGTGCAGCGCATGCATTGGCTTGGGCAGTTGTAAGTGATGCCGACGAGTTGGCTCGCCAGACGGGGCCGACGGCGGCAAGATCCCAGGTCGGGACGGCATGGTGAGCACCCCACTGACTCAGTCGGTTCAGTCGACCAGGTGTTTCAGGAAGTCAGTCACGAACTTCTCGACCTCTTCCTTCGTCGTGCTGTCTTCGACGCACAGCCGGTCCACGTCCCTGACTCCGGCGTGCTTGAACAACCGGTCCCGGCTGCGGTCGGCCGATACACGGCTCTTGTGCTGTGGCCCGTCCACCTCGATGACGCCAACTCGCCCGCGATAGGTAATCAGGAAATCCGGCTCGAAGGTGTGGTCAGGCACTCGCAACGCGCAGAGGGGCATGATGCCGATCGTTTCGTTCTGCGGAAGCCGGGCCTGGCGCTCCTTGAGCACTTGGTAGACCCGCTGTTCCCACTCGTTCGTGAAGTGGAGGCCGTCCTCCATCGGATGCCGGGGCTCCAGCCGGACTTTGCGGGCATGGTTCGTTTGGTAACCGCCCTTTAGCTCGCGACCCAATTGCTCTCGCCAATTCGCCCCAACCTTGGGGATAACCTCTCGGATGTAGACGTCGTCGATGTTCCGCCCGCACCCGGCCCCGACAGTTGTAAAGGCTGACCTGATGTCCTCTAGGAGATAGCCGGAGTTGTTCATTAGGTACGGCTCTACCTCAAGGATGACTTCCTCGTACTCCCTCTCATACGTGTAGCTCATCGTCTCTTCGTAGGAGGAGTGTCTCTCGATCCGGGCACTCGTCACGTCCAGCATCAGGGCGGCAGCCTTCGCATGCCCACGCTGAGCCAGAAGCACAGATGCGGCACCGATCACTTCGTCGTCGCTCAGCTCGACGTCACGTGGGCGTACCTCTTCACTCATGGTCGGATTGTCTCATCGTGCACTGGCAACTGAGGGGCTTGGCAAGGAAGTTGCTCGGGGAGTCCCGGGTCTGCGCTCGACGACGGCCAGGTTGGCCGTGGAGACACTGTCGGCAGGGTCAACACCACGACCCCCGGCGAGATCGACACATACCTCATGGCGTTCGCCGAACCGTCCCGCAATGCCGAGCACAGCGCGGGTGTGACGTCGTGGTTGTTTGGGCCCGACGTTCCGGGGGACCTGCCAGACTCTCCAAGCATGGACGCAGGGGTAGCAGCAGTATTGGGCGCGTTGGCGGGGGCAGTAGCCACGACGGGGGCGGCACTTGCTACCGGATGGTCCGCACGGGAACAAGCGAAGATCGCGGCGCGAGGTGAGCATCGGCGACAGCGCCGTGACTCACGGCAAGTGGTCTACGAGGAGTTCATTGCCGCGGCAACTGCTCAGGAGAGGCATGCCGCTCGCTTCTTTCTCGCCCCCGTCCCGACCGATCAAGAGACCTTCGATCTCGCTCTTCGGGGATCTGGAAACGCTGACGACGAAGCCCTATCGAACGAAACTCACCGGCTTGGGATAGAGCTAGAGCAGGTGTCAACACGGGTAAAGCTGGCTGGGCCTCGAATGATGAGCGAGGCGGCAAGCGCTGTGTGTCATTGCTCCGACGGCGTCACGGAGTCAACCATGACTGTCGGTCACGGACTTATCGGCGGGCAGTCCATCTCACTGAGGTTTGAGAACGGACGTGACCGCTGGATGAAATTGGACGATGCGATAGACGAGTTCATTGAAAAGGCGCGCATCTCACTGGACGATGACGGCACTGACTGATCGGCAGGGGCTAGTCGGCTTTGATGCGGAAGGAAAGTTGGGCGAGGTCGCCGCTGGCGCGTAGCTCTTCGAGGATCAGGGGGGCGTCGTCGGCGCCGTGCGTGACGCGCAAGGTGTGGACAATCGGTGTGGCGTCTGGGAGTTCGAGGGCGGTGCGCTCGTCGGGGAGCGGCATGCGGGCGCGGACCGTTTCTCTCCACCACAGCTTGTGTCCCGCTTTGGTGAGCATGGTGTAGATCTCCGCGGGTTCGGTGTCGGGGGCGTCGGCAAGTGGCGTGCCCTCGGCCGTGGCATACGGGGTCAAGGTGCGGTGAAGTAGTCGGGTCTGGGTGCCGGGGTCGACCAACAGGCGATCGCATCCGAAGAGCGCTTCGCCTTCGCCTAGTTGCAGGAGCGGCCCGGTGAGCGCGGTGGTCTTGGTCCGGTAGACGGCCGGTTCCTGTTCGTGGTCCCAGACGGTGCCGGTGTGGATGCTGAATCGGCCGGAGCCGTTGCGAGTGATGTTCCGTTCGATGGTGACGGCGGGCGCGGCGCTGGCGCGGACGAACGAGCCCTTGCCGTGGCGGACTTCGATGAGCCCTTCTGACCGGAGGGCGGCAATGGCATTGCGGACCGTCGGACGGGAGACCGCGTAGCGGTCGATGAGCTGGGCCTCGGAGGGCAGCGGACTGCCAGGCGGGAACTCGCCGGCACTGATGGCGTCGCGGATCGCGGCGGCGACCTGCTGATAGAGCGCTCCGGGCCGCTGGATCTCTCCCATGCTCGGCTCTCCTGTCGTGTGTTGTCGGTCTCCCTCACGTCACTCGTCAGCATAAGTGCTTGACTCCGGCTGCACCAGACACGCATAGTCGTCACTCGTAAGGACGAGTGACGACAGCTTGTGTCGTCCGATGTGGCCAAGGAGGCCGAGAACTCATGCAGTCCATACCCGTGGACACATCCAGGCTGGGCGCGCTGATGTGCGTCGTGAAGCCGGAACCGAAGATCGCGGACTTTGAGAAGCAGGAGGTGAAGAAGGACCGGGACGGCAACACGATCTACACCGTGGCCGTGACGGTGCGTCAGGACGGACGTCGGGTCTCCGTCATCGAAATCGCGGTGACCGGCGAGCCGAAGGGCATCGAGGAGGGCATGACCGTGAAGGTGACGGGACTGGAAGCCTTCGCCTGGTCGATGGGCGACCGGCACGGCATCAGCTTCCGCGCCGCAGCCGTCACCCCCGTTCCCAGTGGTGCACCGGCAACGGGTGGCGGTAAGGCGGGTGGTGCTTGATGGGCCCCATCGGGCTCGCCTTCGCCTTAGCTGTTCTGGCATGGCTGGTCGTCGCAGGGTCGGCGCTGCGGCACCGGTGGCCGCACTGGCACTGGTACTTGACCGGCTACCCGGTAACCGCGGCGCGGGTGCTGTGCACGTGGAAGAGGGTCGCGCAGCTCAACGACCTGTCGGTGTCGCCCAAGCCCACGCGGGCCGTCCTGGGCAGCCTGGCGGTCAAGGGCGAATCACTGCGGCCCATCGCGCCGCGGATCTCATTCCCCCATGCCACCCGTAACGGGTTGTCGCTTCTGGTGCGGCTGCATGCGGGGCAGACGCCGGCGCCGTTCATCGCGGCGGCCGATGCGCTGGCGCATGCCTGGCGGGTGCACGCGGTGCGGGTCACCTCGCCTGAACGTGGAATGGTCCACCTGAGCGCCAGCGGGACTGACCCGCTGGAGCGGCCCGGCCTGGCCAGCGCCCCGGTGGCGTTGCTCTCAGCTCTGGTAGGGGTGCTGGAGTCGGGCGGGGCGTGGGTGATGAACCTGCGGCTGGTTCCGCACTGGCTCATCGTTGGCGCGACCCAGTCGGGAAAGTCCACGCTCCTCGCCCGACTGGTGGCGCAACTCGCGCCGCAACCGGTGGCTTTGGTGGGGATCGACTGCAAGGGCGGCATGGAACTCGGGCTGTTCGGCTCCCGCCTGTCGGCGCTGACAACCAATCGTCGTGAGGCGGTAGCGGTGCTGGTCGCGCTGGTGGCTGAGACACAGGTACGCATGTACGGCTGTCGGCTTGCCGGGGTCCGCTCGATCTGGGAGCTGCCGGAGAAATCCCGGCCCGTCCCCATCGTGGTTCTCGTCGACGAGCTGGCGGAGCTGTATCTCTCCGACGGCACCAAGGAAGGCAAGGCAGAGGCGGAACGCTGCTCCACTGCCCTCCTGCGTCTGGCGCAACTTGGTGCAGCGCTCGGGGTGCATCTGGTGATCGCGGGACAGCGCGTCGGCTCAGACCTCGGTCCCGGCGTCACCGCGTTGCGAGCGCAGCTGTCGGGACGGATCTGTCACCGCGTCAACGACCCCGGCACGGCGGAGATGGCCCTGGGGGACCTCAACAAGGACGCCGTTGTGGTCGCTCAGTCGATCAGCGCCGAGGAGAAGGGCGTGGCGGTCTGCACGACCGCTGACGGCGGCTGGGGCCGGGCCCGGTCACACCTGACGCCGACCGAAGAAGCCGAGGAGATCACCGAGAAATATCGGGAGTGGACGCCCGAACTGACGGTTGTTGCACGGGCGCTGGATGAGGCGACGGGAGGTGGACGGCCGTGAGTCAATCCGCAGCTATGCCGCTGGTCTTCGTCCTCGGGGTCATCACCGTCCTCCTCGTCCGCTCACGCGACGTGCGCTGGTGGGAAGCCGTCCTCGTCGGCCTGTTCGGCTTCTACACCGCACTCACCCCGATCGGCTGGGCCGTCATCGGCATCGTGAACTGGGTCCTGTCCGGCTTCACCCGCACCTAGCAAGGGGGTCTCGTACCTGATGCCCATGCGTCGTGTGCGCTGCCCCATCTGCAAGGGCGAACGCCACCGCACCACCCGCACCGGACACAAGCGACGCTGCCGCTGCTGCCGGGGCACCGGAACCATCCGCTGACCAACCGCACCACCATCCCGCAAGGAGTGATCGCCATGGACGCAAGCCACCCAGCCCCATTCACCTGCGCCGCTTCGGCGGCCCACCCTGGGAGGTCTCCACCATCACCCCCGAGGCAACGTCGATGGACAGGCGCGCCGTGCTCGACCGCGCGGCGCGCCTGCGCCAACTCTCCGAAGCAGACCAAGACCTGATACGCCGGGCCAAAGATCCGCAGTTCGCGCGCTGGCTGCAGCAGATCACCGCCACCGGCGGATGCGCCCGCCCGATCCACCTGACCGGTTCCACCACGGTCTACGACGCGGCGACTGGGGCCGTGCTGTACCAGTACGACACCTCGGCCGAACCCGGGGAACGACTCCTGGTCCGCTGCCGCAACCGCCGCGCGACAGTCTGCCCGGCCTGCTCACGCCTCCACGCGGGCGACACCTTCCACCTTGTCCGCGCCGGACTCGTCGGTGGCAAGAGTGTGCCCGCCGAAGTACGCGACCGACCCAGGCTGTTCATCACCCTGACGGCCCCGTCCTTCGGCGCCGTGCACCGCGCCACCGACGGCGAACGCTGCCGCCCCCGCCGCAATGCGGGCACTTGCGAGCACGGCCGCAAGGCCTCCTGCCCGGCCCTCCACGACGCCACCGATCCGCTCATCGGCCAGCCACTGTGCCCCGACTGCTACGACTACACCGGGCATGTCCTCTGGCACGCGCATGCAGGGCGCCTGTGGAAGGCCTTCACCGACAACTTGTACAACCACCTTGCCGCACAAGCCGGATTCACCCGTACCCGCCTCCGCGATGCCGTGCGGATCTCCTACGCCAAGGTCGCCGAGTATCAGCAACGCGCGGCCGTCCACCTTCACGCCGTGGTGCGCCTGGACGGGGGGAGTGGGCCGAACGACGAACCCCCTGCCTGGGCCAGCGCCGACCTGCTTGCCCACGTCGTAGGCACCGCGGCGACAGCCGTCCACCTCTGCACGTCCTACAGTCCCGCACTCGGCGAGTACGAACTGAGCTGGGGCAAGCAGTTCGACGTCCGGCCGCTCCGAGCCTTCGGCGGCCCTGACGGGCTGGCCGATGAAGCGGTGGCCGCTTACGTCGCCAAGTACGTCACCAAGGGCGCGAGTGCTGCCGGATCCGCCGGCGGCACCGACCACCGCGTCACTACGCCCGATGACATCGACCACGCGCCCGTCTCCCCGCACGTACGGACCCTCATGCGCACCTGCTGGCGTCTCGGCGGCCTCACCGAGCTGCAACCGCTCCGGCTCCGCGACTGGGCGCACACCCTCGGCTATCGAGGCCACATCCTCACGAAGTCTCGCCGGTACTCGACCACGTACGCTGCGCTGCGTGAGGAGCGTGCGGCCCATGAACGCGGAGGCTCCGTGCCCTCTGACGGCCTGGGCGCGATCACAGAAGCGCGCTGGCGCTACGTCCGCTCCGGACACACCCCCGGCGCAGCACTCATCGCTGCAGGCATCGCCGAAGACCTTGCTCGTAATCGGGAGTTCGCGCGTGACGGAGTGACAGGTAGCGCTGATGTGGCATGAGAGGAGGCTCCAACCGGCTGCTCACGCCTGCCGAGACGGCTGAGTTCCTGGCGGTGAAACTGAGCACGCTCTACAGCAACTGGCGGGTGTGGGGGCTCAAGGGGTACCGCGTCGGCAAGCATCTCCGGTTCAGAGAAAGGGACTTGGAGAACTGGCTGGAAGGCCAATCGATCAGTAGGCGCGTGTAGAATCTTCGTGCTGAGTCAATGACTACTGGAGGGGGAAGAGCTGTGGGCTCAATCATCAAGCGTTGTGGCTGCCAGATCACGGCCTGGGATCGGTGTCCGCACCCGTGGTTGGTGCGGTGGCGTGAACCTGGCGGGCGTTCAGGACGGCAGCGGGAGAAGTCCTTCGAGAAGGGCGCGGCCGGAAGGAAGCTCGCGGAGAAGTTCGAGCGCAAAGTTGAGCGCGACAAGGACACCGGGGCCTACATCGACCCCAAGCAGTCTCAACGCACATTCGCTGACGTGTGGCACGAGTGGTTAAGCGCTGGAGCCGACGAGAACGCGTTGGCAGAGTCGTCGCGCGTCCAATACCGCAGCATCTACAAGAACCACTTCGAAGAGTTCTTCGGGCCTCGCCCGATCGGTGCGGTGACGGCGAGCGACATCACGCAGTGGGAGACGGCGCAGAAGGAGAAGGGGTACAAGCCCTACGGGATCCACACGCGCAAGGTTGTCCTCGCCTCCGTGTTCAAGTACGCATGGGAGGCGGAGATCATCGCGCGCAACCCTGCCAAGAAGGCCGACCCCCGCAAGCGAAAGGATCCCGCCTACCGGCCCATCGACCCTTCCGAGGTGCCGACCACGGGTGAAGTCGAAGCCATCTTCGAGAGCATTCGGCCGTACTACCGCTCCGCGATCTGGAGCATGGCGGGATGCGGTCACCGTGTCGGGGAGGCGCTGGCCCTGTGTGAGACGAAGTGGGATCAGGAAGCAGGCTTCTTCGTAGTGAATGCTCAGTTGGCCACCTTCGGGGAGAACGAAGGGGCTGGCCGGACGACGGCCATTCGTCCTGAGGTCAAGTGGTCGCGGCACGGTCGCCTCACACCGGTTCCGGATGTCACGAGGAGCGCATGGGGTGATCACCTCAGCACGTTCGGGACGTGGGGCGATGAAGGCTGGTTCTACGAGTCGGAGACTTATGCGAGCCGGTTCCCCGCGCGGACCACATTCCAGACTCGATGGAACAAGGCCATCGAGAAGGCCGGATTGGAAGATCGCAAGCTGACTCCCAAGTCGCTGCGGCACTATTTCGCTTCGGTCGCTATCGGGGCGGGAGTGCCGCTCCCCGAGCTGGCGAAGTGGATGGGCCATGCCAGCAGCAAGACGACTGAGCACGTCTATGTCCATCTCCTGCCTGGGGCCGAGGAGCGAATCAAGGGAGCCGTGGCGCTGGCTGTGGCGCAGAATCTCTCGGATGCGCTGACGCGGGTTACGGCCGCCTAGTAGGGCTTGGGTAGGTCCATTTCGGTGGTGTATTTGTTCGAGGGTGCGTCGTTGAGGCGACGTGATGCCTGGAGAGTTAGGACACGTGGACCGCCAGCTTGCGGAAGGGGCTGTCCAGAGCTGAGCCGGGACGTCACCGAAGTGCGATCTTCCTGTGGGCTATTCGGAGGGATCGAGCAAAATCGTCACTCCCGCGGAGAAGGTGAGTCGTTGTCCGAATGGATCAAACCAGTTCGGAATTCCCTTCCGGGAGGCGCGAGTGAAGGTTCAGCGAACGGCGACGGCAGCGATGGTCGTTCTTGCGGTGAGTGGTCTGGTGTCCCTGGGCGCGGGTAGTGCGTTCGCGGACGGACCGCAGGCAACAGCAGGCGGCGGCTCGTCCTCCGATGGGGACCTGTTCCAGCAGAACGTCGCCCAGGACGGCCGTCAGAACAACAACTGCTCAGACATCAACGGTGGCGGCAGCACCATGACCCTGACGGGCAGTCGGCTCACCGGGCGGTGTGCCACCACGGACGGTTCGTTCAACAAGGCTGCCGACGTCCGGAACGGTGCGGCTGACGCCGCCGGCGGCGGGGCCATCGGGCTCACTCAGCAGAACATCGCCCAGCGCGGCAGGCAGAACAACAACTGCCTCACCCCCAACGTCTTCCCCATCGAACCCAGCGGAAGCCGGGTAGATGGGCATTGCGCGGACCAGGACCTGTCCCGCAACAAGCACACCCACATCAAGGGCGGCGGTGCTGCGGCCAACGGCGGCACCGGCACCCTTGACCTAGGCGGTCAACAGGTCGCGCAGGAAGGCAGGCAGAACAACAACTGCTCCAGCCCCAATCTGTTCTTCGACGATGCTTTCTTCACCGGCAGTCGTCTCGAAGGACAGTGCGGGAACAAGGACACCTCTCACTCCCAGCACACCTGGGAGAAGAACGGCGGCGCTGAGGCCAATGGCGGCGCAGGCGACATCGCGCAGGTGCAGACCATCGCGCAGGACGGGCGTCAGAACAACAACTGCGCCAACCCCAACTCCACCGTTTTCGATCTCAGCGGTGGGCGCCTCGACGGCCGCTGCGCCAACAAGGATGCTTCCGTCTCCAGGCACACCGTGTCCAAGGGCGGCAGCGCACAGGCCGACGGCGGCTCGAGTACCGGCGTCGTCCTCGGCGGCACCATGAACCAGCAGAACACCGCTCAGTCCGGGCGGCAGAACAACAACTGCGCCAACCCCAACAACGTCGACGACATCGAAATCACCGGCGGCCGGGCCGACGGCCGATGCGGGAACAAGGACCTCTCCTTCACCAAGCACACCGTGTCCAAGGGCGGCAACGCCGAGGCCAACGGCGGCTCAGGAACCGACGCCACCCTCAACCAGCAGAACACCGCTCAGTCCGGGCGGCAGAACAACAACTGCGCCAACCCCAATGACCTGAACGATCTCGAAGTGACCGGCGGCCGGGCCGACGGCCGATGCTGGAACAAGGACTTCTCCTTCGCCAAGCACACCGTGTCCAAGGGCGGCGGCGCCCAGGCCAACGGCGGCTCGAGCACCGGCGCCGAGATCGGAGCCACCATCGATCAGCAGAACACCGCCCAATCCGGACGTCAGAACAACAACTGCGCCGACCCCAACGCCAACGAAACCGCGCTGACCGGTAGCCGCGTGGAGACCCGGTGCGGCACCCTGGACCGCTCCGCAACCGTGAAGACCACCGAGATCGGCGGCGGCGCCCAGGCCGATGGCGGCACCAGCGCCGTAGACCTCTTCCAGCAGAACACCGCACAGGAAGGCCGCCAGAGCAACAACTGCGGCAACCCCAACAATCTCAACCTGACCCTCTCCGGCAGCCGCGCCAGTGCCCAGTGCCAGGCTGTCGACACCTCACGCAACATCGGCAGCATCTACCAGTAGCCAGAGCAGGCCCTGGGCCGACACTCCGCCTGACGATGGTTCACCGAACTGCAGTCGTTGCAAGAGACCCTGACCAAGCCCTTCTAGCTCGCTCTCGATCAGTGGGTAGGTACTGAGCTGGTGCTGAGTAGAGGCGCAGTCATCAGGTATCACACCTGGTGACTGCGCCTTCGGTGTTCAGCGTCGAGTTCTACACCGGCGTCGGCACGACCCTCGACATGCCCGTCATGCTGCCGCCCGTCCCCAACGTCGTGGATCTCAGCCGCAAGAAGGTCCTCGTCGCCGATGACGTCGCCGACACCGGCAAGACGCTCAAGCTCGTCCACGACTACTGCGCGGGCCACGTCGCCGACGTCCGCTGCGCCGTGATCTACGAGAAGCCGAACTCGCTCGTGAAGTGCGAGTACGTGTGGAAGCGCACGGACAGCTGGATCAACTTCCCGTGGAGTGTGCTGCCTCCGGTGCACCGGTCGGGACAGGCGCCGAAGGAGAACAGGGAAGCACTCTGACCCGCGGCTCGCATCGCGGGCATCGACCCACCGGCGTCAGCTCTCCGGCTTCCTGCGAGTCAAGGCGTCCGCGGGCCGGGGGACGCGGGTGGCGGGGGTGCTCCACGTGCGGTCGGGGATCGTTTCCAGGTCCACCTGCCCGAGCGCGAGGCAGCGGTCGAGTTCGGGCGGGCGGTAGGACGCGTCCTTGTCGTGGCGTTCCTTGGCGGTCTCGGAGAGGAGTTCGTTCCCGTCGCGACGGCCGCCGGCGTCCGCGGCCCGGCCGATGGGCCGGTGCAGCGGCGGGGTCAGGCGGTACGCGCCGGTGCGGGAGTCGTGCACCGGGCCCGTGCTGTCGGGCCGCACCCGGAACTCGGTGTCCCCGTCCGGGGCCGGCGCGTGCGGCGCGGCCCCGCTCAGGGCCTCGAGGTCGAACTCCAGCCCGTACCTGCGGGCTTGATGAACCATCCACAGCAACGTGATGTCGGACAGCGCCGTTTCCTCGTAACCGCCGCCGACGTCGGTGTGCACCCCCGCGAACCACACCTGCTTCAGTTCCTGGCCGTCGTCGGCGGCACCCGCCTGCTGGTGCCACAGGGTCGGCTCGAACGGTGCGCGTTGCTCGTCGATGGCCAGCGCGTGGAAGGCGCCCTTCACCCACGTGCTCAGCGCGGTGTCGTGGAACGTCCAGCGGCGGTTGA
The DNA here is from genome assembly GCF_040643575.1 of Streptomyces sp. NPDC047108. Taxonomy (NCBI): domain Bacteria; kingdom Bacillati; phylum Actinomycetota; class Actinomycetes; order Kitasatosporales; family Streptomycetaceae; genus Streptomyces; species Streptomyces sp. NPDC047108. Next base: position 261,855 of record NZ_JBEYUP010000002.1, on the reverse strand, counting down.
GCCGGCGCACCACCGGCCTCAGCCACCGGGGCCCCCGGATCGGGACGCCGAGGGTACCGACCGTGTCCCAGACCCCGATGAAGTGGATCTCCGTCTCGTGCGCGAACGCCCGCCGGAACAGCGTGGAGGCCGTGCTCTGCGGCCTCTCGATCCGGTTGCGGTACAGCGTCCACGCCTCCTGCATCCGGTCGGCGTTCTCCCGTCGCAGAATGCCGCAGTTGCGCACCAGGCCCGCCAGGCTGCGGGCCGTGAACGCCCCGCGGCTGAAGCCGAAGAGGTACAGCTCGTCGCCGGGCTCGTAGGCGTCGACAAGGAAGCGGTAGGCGTCCAGGACGTTGCCGGACAGGCCCATGCCGAACGCGCCGCCCCGCAGCCGCTCCCACCGGCGCGTGCCGACGCCGCTGCGGTAGTACACGCGCTGCTCGACCCCGTCGGCGTGCGGTCGTACGGACAGGGCGACCTTGGTGACGTTCGTCCTGCTGGGCTGGTCGGCGACGTTCCACGTGCCGTCACAGCAGACGATCAGGCGCTTGGCCATGGCATCCCCCTCCGCGGGCCTCGCGGCCCGCGGGCCCGTGCGGCCGACGGTACGAAGGGCTCGCACCGCGACGGGCCGCACCTCGTATGTGTCGTCCCCCGGCCGATCCTCCGGCCTCACTCCGCGCCGGAACCACCGGTCGGCAGCGCTGATTCCATGATCGCACCGTGCCGCCGCTCCCGCCATCCGCACCGGCCGAGCCCCGCGCGTCCCGACGCCGAAGGCGCCGACAGGAAAGGCCCCCGCCGTCCGGCAGGGGCCTTGTCACGCGCCGGCGGGCGGGCCGCGCTACAGCGTGCCCAGCTTCAACAGGGCCAGGAGCGCGACCAGTTGGATCGCCGAGGCGCCCAGCGCCTTCGGCCACGGCAGGTCGTGCGACTTGCTCACCATCGAGGTGAACAGGGCCGCCGCCGCCACCCATGTCGCCCAGCCGACGACCTGGACGAAGGAGGTGTTGCCGCCCATGAACATCGCGACCAGCAGCCGCGGTGCGTCGGTGATCGACATGATCAGCATCGAGAGGCCGACCGTAGGCTGCCATGCGCCGTCGCCGCCGAGCTGCCGGGCCAGGGTGTGCGTCACCGCGCCCATCAGCAACGCGCTGATCATGAAGGCGATGCCGGTGCCGGCGACGGCCGGGATGCTGCTGGAGAGCGTGCTGTTCAGGGCGTCCTCGCGGGCGTCGCCGAAGCCGAAGAGCGCGAGCATGCCGTAGATGAAGGTGACGATCAGTGCGGGGCCCCACACCGGATAGTCCCGCATCTGCATGAAGGTCGGGCCCGGCCGCAGCACGATGCCGCTCAGCAACTGCTTCCAGTGCAGCCGCGGCCCGGCGGGCGGGTGCGCCGACTGCCCGGCGCGGTACGTACCGACGCCGCCGTCACCGTACGGGTCGTAGCCCTGGTCGGGGCCGTAGCCGCCGTGGCCGTACGCATCCGGGGCCTCGCCTATGCCGAACGCCTGCGTGTGCCCCGGGTTGTTGGCGTACGGGTCGTGGCCGCCGTGGCCGTGGCCCGCGTACGGGTCCGGGGCACCGAAGTACTCCGGCTCGTCGCTGCCGCCCGGTCTGCCGGGGCCGCCCGGTCCGCCGCCGTAGCCCTGCGGCTGCTGCCACTGCTGCGCGTGCGGCGGTGGCGGCGGTGCGGGCTGCCCGCCGTACCGGCCGCCGCCCGGTCCGCCGTAGGGCTGTCCACCGTACGGCTGCTGCTGCCCCTGCTGCCTCGCGGAGTCCCGGCCGCGTCCCATCCTGAATCCAGCCACCATTCGAACGTACCTGCTCGTACCGTTTGCCACGTCCGGGGCGGGCGATCGGGTGGGGGTTTGCTGCCGAGCTGTGACATCCCCTAGGGGGACGGCCCGGGGAAACCCCGGTGACATCAGGGCCGGTCAGGGTGGTTGCTACCGGTCGGTCACCTGCCGGTCCGGCTACCCGCCGGTCACCTGCTGCACCCGCCCCCTGTGGACCGGGGCGGGCAGCCCCGCTCAGTCCCCGTCGACCGTCCCGTTCCCCCGCAGCGTGAAGTGCCGCAGCCCGTGCGTCGTCGGGCCGTCCGAGGTGCCGGGCAGCACCCAGTACGCGGGCTCCTTGCGGTTGCGGAAGCCGGGGGCGCCGGTCACCAGTTCCGCCTTGCCGTCCTGGTCCAGGTCGGCGATCTGGGTGTCCCAGCCGAAGTAGTCGTCGACCACCTCCGGGTTGGGCCACCGGCTGGAGGCTCCGGGCATGCCCGGGGTGTCGATGTCGTAGCGGCGAGCGGTGGCGGGGTCCAGGCCGTCCCGCCCGCCGCGCATCACGATCAGCCGCCCCTTGCCCTGGTCCTCGCCCATGACAGGGGCGGCGAGGTCGTCGTGGCCGTCGCCGTCGATGTCACCGGTCGCGGCCCCGTTGCCGAACTCGTCCGAACCCTGGCTCCCGCCCGGCACGCCCGGGGTGTCCTGGTCGACGTACGTCTCGGGCCGTCCGGTGCCCAGCCCCCGCTCGCCGCCGTAGACGACGGTCAGGCTGCCCGGGCCGAGGCTCTTGCGGGTCTCCAGGTCGGGGACGACGAGGTCGTCGCGGCCGTCGCCGTCGAAGTCCCCGGTGGTGCCGGGCAGCGGGTCCAGAGCGCCGCCGGTGTAGGAGACGTTGACGCTCTTCACCGGTCCCGCCTCCTCGAGTCCCGTGGGCGTGCCCCGGAACCACTCCGCGCTGTTGAGCCGCGGGGCGTTGGGGTCCTCCAGGTCGGCGTCCTCCTCCTCGAAGGAGCCGAGGACCACGAGGTCGGTGCGCCGGTCGCCGTCGAAGTCGCCGGCGACGGACTCCCGCGGGGTGCCCCAGCCGCCCTGGTCCGCGTCGAACTCGCTGGTACGGGCGGGGGTGCCGGTCCGCGCGAACGGGCCGTGGAGGACCGTGCCCGACGGGGACACGAGGTCGAGCCAGCCGTCCCCGTCGAAGTCGCCCAGGGCGTCCGGCTCGGGGCCCTCGACGGCGGTGCCCTGGCTCTCGTCCAGTCCGCGCGGGCCGCCCCACCGGATGGAGACCGCGGAGGTCCGTTCCCCTGAGCCGCCCTTCGGTCCCCGGGGCACCACGAGGTCCGCGTAGCCGTCGCGGTCCAGGTCGCCCTGGAGGCGGTCGGAGGCGTCGTCCGCCCAGGGGGCCTCGCCGGACCGGTCCTTCTCGGCGGTGTCGCGGCTCAGCGGCCGCAGCGGGGCGGACTTCTCCGGCCGTACGCCGTCCGCGGAACCGGGTACGGCGGCGCGGTAGCGCGTCCAGTCGGCGCCGGTCCGCGGTTTGCGCCAGCCGCTCACGGCCAGGTCGCGGTAGCCGTCGCCGTCGAAGTCACCGAGCGCGGCGCGCTTCTTCGCGGATGCGGACCCGGCGCCGGCGGGTGAGGCGGTGGCCGCGTCCGGGCGGGCCGTGCCCGCCGCGCCGTCCCCCGTCGCCGTACCGCCACCGTCGCAGCCCGTTCCGGCGAGCAGCGCGCCGGCGCACACGACGGCCGTGGCCAGGGTTCGTATCCGCACGTACTTTTCCTCCGGCGCGGGGTGTGCCCGCATGTCGACGGCACGGCAATCATTCGATGCTGCCTGCGCCGGATTGCGTTACGGCAACGGTCTCGTCCCGATCCTAGGCCACGGATCATGGGAGAGGCCCGGCGGACGGGGGGCGTCTCGCCGGGCCTCGGGACCGCGGAGCGGGGGCTGCGCGGGGCTAGCGCATCGACGAACCGGCCATGTAGTTCGGCCAGTTGTGCTGCGGCGGAAGGTAGTTGGCGACCATGTCCTCCGGGATGGTCGACGGGGCCTCCCACCCGGAGGTGGTGACGCCGTTCCCGTACGAGTCGTACGAGCCCGTGGAGTAGCCGCCCGTCGAGCCGGTTGAGTAGGAGCCGTTGGTGTACGAGCCGTTCGTGTAGGAGCCGCCGGTCGAGCCGGTTGAGTAGGAGCCGTTGGTGTACGAGCCGTTCGTGTACGAGCCGTTGCCGTAGGACCCGGTGTAGGAGCCGTTGGTGTAGGACCCGCCGCCGGACGAAACGTTGGAGTAGGAACCGCCGGACGACCCGCTGGCGTCCCGGCGGTGCCGCCCCGAGCGGTCCTCCGTGCCGACGCTCGGCTGCGTCGTCGTCAGGCGGCCCTCGGCGGACAACTGCTGGACGCGGGTGACCAGACGGGCCAGGTCGAGCCCGAACTCGTCCGCCAGCACGCGCAGATCGATGCCCGACTGCCAGCTGTCGATGAGCACCAGGTCCATGGCGGAGGTCCACGCCGTCTCGCGCACGACCGGGATCTCGGCGGTCGACGTCATCGGGGACTCGTACGAGGTGGGCGCGGGCGCCTGGACGTCGAGGTGCGAGGTCGCCTGAGGCGCGTACTGCTGCTGTTGCTGGTAGGCGGCCTGGTGCTGCGACTGGGCGGGGTGCTGCGGGGTGTGCGCCGGGGGCGGCGGCGCGGGCGCCGTCTGCTGCTGCACCTGCGGTGCGGCATGGGTGGCGTGCGCCGCGTGGCCGGTGTGGGCGGCGGAGTGGGGGGCGCCGTGCCCGCCGTCCGGGGCCGCCTGCGAGGCCAGGTTCTCCGCCGCCTCGGCGGCGGCCGTGGTGGCGAGGACGTCCTCGGCCATGCGGCGCGCGTCCTCCTTGCCGACCGTACGGCGCGCCACCCTGACCTCGCGCTCGCTCAGCCCGAGCAGGTCCGATACGGCGCTGTCGCTGCCGATGGTCACGGCGAACGCGGCCAGCAGACGCGATCGCTGCGCTTGTGTCTCGTCGAGCGCACTCTGCGCCGACCGCACGTGTTCATCGCTGAGGCAGAAGGCCTCTGCCAGCACGGTGTTCCGGTTCCACAACTGCCGCGGCTCCATGCCGGATCCAACGCACCGTGGCGTATTCAGGAAATCGGCACGGCGTTGGCCCCACCCGAAGAGACGATTCTTCAGACAGATGCCAAGAAGCGACTAAGGCATCGTCGGACTAATGCCTGTCCGACGGATGCGGGCCGGGCGGGCGCCCTTCGGGCCGCGCCCGGAGCGGTGCGACCGAAGGCGGCCCGCCGTGTGCTAACGGACTCGGCGCACGGGCTTTCCGCAGGTCCGGGTGTACGGGGCGGGCGATGCCGACGGCCCGCGGGCCCGCTCCGGTCGCCCGGCCCCGGCGCACGGTACCGGAACGGGGCCCTGGGCACAGGCGTCCACAGGTGGCGCCGTACGGGTCGCGGGTTGACGCCGTACGGGCACCAGCCGCGCTCCGCGCACGGGCCCCGCACCGAGGGCGGCCGTCAAGGAAGGGTGACGCCCGGACGGGACGCACGGTCGGGACGGGGGCCCATCGAGCCGTCGGTGCGCGGCGTACGGACCGCCGGGCGCTCCAGGGAGGGTGTCCGTGCGGGCGTCTGCGGCAGTACGGGGATCATCACGCGCGCCGCATCCGGCTCAGGCGCCCGCGCGGCTCCGAGCCCCGCATCCGGCTCAGGCGCCCGCGCGCCAACGAGCCCCGCCCGCGCACCTGTCCGACAGCAGGGGCCGAGGCACCGCCGTCCGGTGCCCCGGCCCCTCTCGCCGTCCGTACCCGTCCCGTTCCCGAACGTGGGACGGCCCGGCCCTGCCGCCCGGCCGTCAGTCGTCGATCGCCGCCCCGAACTGCGCGTCCGCCGCCGCGGCCCCCAGGGAATCGGCGCCGTACGTCCAGGAACCGGTGGCCGTCACTCCGCCGGTGGTCGCGGGGAGGACCCACACCACGCCGTCGCCGGTGTTCTCGCCGGGGGCCGCGGCGAGGAGTCCGGATCGGCCGTCGCCGTCCGGGTCGGTCAGGCGCACCTGGCCGCCGAAGCGGTCCCCCTTCTCGGCCGTGCCGGGGACGCCCGCCGAGTCCTGGTTGGCGTCCTTGACCTTCGCCGTCGTCAGGCCGGTCTGCGAGCCGCGCAGGACCCAGACCGCGCCCGCGTCGGCGAAGGTGCCGATGTCCTCGCCCGCGGCGCCGACGGCCAGGTCCGCGTACCCGTCGCCGTCGGTGTCGCCGAGGGACAGGTCCGTTCCCCAGCCGTCACCGCGTTCGGCGACGCCGGGGACGCCCGCGGAGTCCTGGGTCCACCACTGCGGCGGGCTGCCGGGGCCTTCGGTGCCCGCCGGGCCCTCGGCACCGCCGTAGTAGATGCCGACGGTGCCGCCGGTGGTCGCCGCGCCGCCGTCGTCCGGGCTGTTCGGTTCGCCGGTGACCAGGTCGTCGTAGCCGTCGCCGTTGATGTCGCCGGACGCGGCGACGGGGCCGCCGCGCAGGTCGCGTCCGTGCACCAGGCCGTCCTCCTGTCCGGCGAAGAAGACGGACCAGCCGTGGCCGGGTTCCGCGCCCGTGCTGACACCGGAGACGACGAGGTCGGCGTAGCCGTTGTTGTCGTAGTCCCCGGTGGTGAGCGACCTGGGGAGGATCTCGGGTCCGTCCTCGGCGGCCAGGGCCGAGCGGCCGAGGCCCCGCACGCGCTCCGCCTCCGCCGTCTTCCCGGTCCCCGCCGCGGCTCTTCGCTCCTTACGCGCGTCGGCGGCGGGTTCGGCTGCGGCTTCGAAGGAGTACAGCCCCAGGTCGTCGCGGTCGAGGACGGCCAAGAGGTCGCCGGGGGTCTCGCCGGTGAAGTGGGCGGCGGCCAGCCCCGCGCCGAAGTTCTGTCCTGCGCCGGGGACGGAGGACTCCAGCCACTGCGACGCCGCACCGCTCAGGCCCTGCGGGGAGCCCCAGAGGATGACGAGGCCGCCCGCGTCCGTCACCGTGCCGAGGTCCTCGCCCGGTATGCCGACGATCGCGTCGTCGTAACCGTCCGCGTCCAGGTCCCCCGAGGCCACGGCCCGGCCGAAGGCGTCGCCGGGCTCGGCGGCGCCCGCCACGCCCGCGGTCCCCTGGTGGATGACGGCGCGGCTGCCGGTCGTGATCCCGCGGGACGAGCCGTACTGGACGGTGACCAGGCCCGCGCCGCGGTGGCCGCCCACGGTGGCGCCGGGGGCTCCGGTGAGGACGTCCTCGTGGCCGTCGCCGTTGAAGTCGGCGTTCCGGTCGTTGGCCTGTGTGCCGCCCGGGGTCCCGGCGTGGGCGGCGGGAGCCGCGGTGACGGCCGCGCCGGCCAGGAGGATCAGCGAGGCGGCGGCGACGGCCGTCGAAGGGTTCTTGCGCACGAATCGGCTCCTTGGGTGAGGAATGCCGGGCTGGTGCTGGAGTGACCGGAAACAGCCCGTCCTTTCCGGTGCCAGTTGGACGGCGGGTGGGAGGGAAGGGTTGTGCGGGAGGGGAGGGGAACGGGCGTTCGTGTTCGCGGGTCGTACCGGAGCCCCGCTGTCCGGTTTCGGCCTCCCGCGAACGGCACCGCTGCGGCCCCCGGAACGGCACTGCCCCCGGCCCCCGGAACCACCGCCTCCGCCCCGGAACGGCACTGCCCCCGGCCCCGGAACGGCACCGCCTCCGCCCCCCGGAACGGCACCGCCGCGGCCCCCGGGACAGCTCCGCCACCGCGACCGCTGACGGCCTCCGCCCCGTGGCCGAAACAGCACGGTCCCCGTGGCAGGGCCGCGAGAGGTCGCTGCGCACCGGTCGCCCCGTGGCAGGGCGCAATGTTAGAAATAGGGACATGGCCGGTTCCGTCGGCCGATCCTGGGTCTCATCGGTCCGCTCGCTGGCTGGCCGGCGCCGACGCATGACCATGGGCGTGCGCACCGTCGCCGGTCAGGTCTTCGTCCTGCAAGTGGCCGTCGTGCTGCTGCTCGTCATCGCGTCCGTCGTGGCGCTGGTGCTCCAGTCCCAGAGCGAGAGCGAGCGCGAGGCCCGCAACCGGTCGGTCGCCGTCGCGGAGTCCTTCGCCCGTTCCCCGAGGCTCGAGCAGGTCCTCGAGAGCCCGGATGCGAGCAAGGAACTGCAGCCCATCACCGAGGCCGCGCGCCGTGCCTCCGGGGTCGACTTCATCGTCGTCATGGACCGGGAAGGCATCCGGTACACCCACCCCATCCCCGACCGCATCGGCAAGCGCTTCGTCGGCACCATCGAGCCGTCGCTGGCCGGCCGCGTCCTCACCGAGAAGGTGAACGGCCCGCTCGGCGAGGAGGTGCAGGCGGTCGTTCCCGTACGCGGGGACAACGGCAGGGTCATCGCCCTCGTCTCGGCCGGTCTGAAGGTCAGCAACGTCAGTGGCGCCGCGCACCGTCAACTGCCGCTGATCTTCGGCGCGGGCGCGGGCGCCCTCGCCCTGGCCACCGTCGGTACGGCGCTCATCACACGCCGGCTGCGCCGCCAGACGCGGGGTCTGGATCCGGCCGAGATGACGCGCATGTACGAGCACCACGACGCCGTGCTGCACGCCGTCCGCGAGGGCGTGCTGATCATGGACGGCGACGGCCGTCTCGTGCTGGCCAACGACGAGGCGCGGCGGCTGCTGGACCTGCCGTTCGACGCCGAGGGGCGGAGCGTCAACGACCTCGGCCTGGATCCGCGTACCGTGCAGCTCCTCGCCTCGGGCCGCGTCGCGGAGGACGAGGTGCATCTGGCGGGCGACCGGCTGCTGGCCGTCAACCACCAGCCGACCGACCGGGACGGCGGCCCGCCGGGCAGCGTCGCCACGCTGCGCGACACCACCGAGCTGCGGGCGCTCTCCGGCCGGGCCGACGTGGCGCGCAAGCGGCTCAAGCTGCTCTACGACGCGGGCGTGCGGATCGGGACGACGCTGGACGTGGTGCGGACGGCCGAGGAGCTGGCCGAGTTCGCCGTCCCCCGCTTCGCCGACTTCGTCACCGTCGATCTGACCGAGCCGGTCCTGCGGGGCGAGGAGTCGGTGGGCGGCTCGTCCGGGACGCTTCCCATGCGGCGTACGGCGCTCAGCGGCATCCGCGAGGACCCGCCGATCTACCCGCTGGGACGCCTGATCACCTTCGTCCCCGGAACGCCGCAGGCCGAGGGCTTCCACTCCGGGCAGGCGACGGTGGAGGAGGACATGACCGCCTTCAGCGGCTGGCAGGCACAGGACCCGACCCGGGCCCGGAAGATCGTCGAGTTCGGGATCCACTCGATGATGGCGGTGCCGCTGCGGGCGCGTGGCGACGTGCTGGGCATGGCGACGTTCTGGCGGTCGGTGAAGCCGGAGCCGTTCGACGAGGAGGACCTGTCGCTGGCCGAGGAGCTGGTCGCCCGCGCCGCGCTGTGCATCGACAACGCCCGCCGCTACACGCGCGAGCACACCATGGCCGTCACCCTGCAGCGCAGCCTGCTGCCCCGGATCCTGCCCGAGCAGAGCGCGCTGGACGTGGCGTACCGCTATCTGCCGGCGCAGGCCGGCGTCGGCGGCGACTGGTTCGACGTCATCCCGCTGCCGGGGGCCCGGGTGGCGCTGGTGGTCGGGGACGTCGTCGGGCACGGGCTGCACGCCGCAGCGACGATGGGGCGCCTGCGCACCGCGGTGCACAACTTCTCCGCCCTCGACCTGCCCCCCGACGAACTGCTCTGGCACCTCGACGAACTGGTCGCCCGGATCGACCAGGGCGAGGCGACGCACGACGGCGGGAACGTGCCGATCACCGGCGCCACGTGTCTGTACGCGATCTACGATCCGGGCTCGCGCCGCTGCACCATGGCCCGCGCCGGGCACCCGGAGCCGGCGCTCGTCCACCCCGACGGCAGGGTGGAGTTCACCGAACTGCCCGGCGGCCCGCCGCTGGGGCTCGGCGGGCTGCCGTTCGAGACGGCGGAGCTGGTGCTGCCCGAGGGCAGCCGGCTCGTCCTCTACACGGACGGGCTCGTGGAGAACCGCGACCGGGACTTCGACGAGGGCCTCCAGCTCTTGCACGGCGCCCTGGAGACCCATCCGGACCGCACGCCGGAGGAGACGTGCGAGGCGGTGCTGGACGTCCTGATGCCGGAGCGGCCGAGCGACGACATCGCGCTGCTGGTGGCCCGTACGCGGGTGCTGAACGGGGCGCGGATCGCCGAGTGGGAGGTGCCGTCCGACCCGTCGGCGGTGGGGCGGGTGCGTGCCGCGGTCGCGGAGAAGCTGGACGAGTGGAAGCTGGACGAGGTCGCGTTCACGACCGAGCTGATCCTCAGCGAGCTGATCACCAACGCCATCCGCTACGCGAGCCCCCCGATCAAGCTCCGGCTGGTGCGTGACCGCACGCTGATCTGCGAGGTCTCCGACGGCAGCAGCACCTCCCCGCACCTGCGGCGGGCGGCGACGACGGACGAGGGCGGCCGCGGGCTGTTCCTGGTCGCGCAGTTCGCGGAGCACTGGGGGACGCGGTACACCACGGACGGCAAGGTCATCTGGACCGAGCAGCAGCTGCCCCCGCCGCTGCAGTAGGCCGAGCAGCCCCGGCCGGCCACACCCGCCGCGCGGAAACGCCGCCGCGCGGAAACGCCGCAGCCGCCGGCGCGCGATGGCGTCGGCGGCTGCGGCGTAGGGCGGACGCCCCGGAGGGCGTCACCCAAGGGTCACTTCACCGGCTCGGGCTCCGGCTCCTCGGCCGGGTCGCCGTCCTCCTCCGGCTCGGCCGGCGTCTTCACCGAGTCGAGCAGCAGCTGGGCGACGTCCACGACCTGGAGGGACTCCTTCGCCTTGCCGTCGTTCTTCTTGCCGTTGACCGAGTCGGTCAGCATGACGAGGCAGAACGGGCAGGCGGTGGAGACGATGTCCGGGTTCAGGGACAGGGCCTCGTCGACGCGCTCGGTGTTGATGCGCTTGCCGATCCGCTCCTCCATCCACATGCGGGCACCGCCGGCGCCGCAGCAGAAGCCGCGCTCCTTGTGCCGGTGCATCTCCTCGTTCCGCAGGCCCGGCACCTTGGCGATGATCTCGCGCGGCGGTGTGTAGACCTTGTTGTGGCGGCCCAGGTAGCACGGGTCGTGGTACGTGATCAGGCCCTCGACCGGCGTGACGGGGACGAGCTTGCCCTCGTCGATCAGGTGCTGGAGCAGCTGCGTGTGGTGGATGACCTCGTAGTGCCCGCCGAGCTGCGGGTACTCGTTCGCGATGGTGTTGAAGCAGTGCGGGCAGGTCGCGACGATCTTCTTCTTGGACTGCTCGACGACCACGCCCTCGTCCGCGTCCTCGCCGAAGGCCATGTTCAGCATCTCGACGTTCTGCTGGCCGAGCTGCTGGAAGAGGAACTCGTTGCCGAGGCGGCGAGCGGAGTCACCGGTGCAGTTCTCCTCGCCCCCCATGATCGCGAACTTCACACCCGCGATGTGCAGCAGCTCGGCGAACGCCTTGGTGGTCTTCTTGGCGCGGTCCTCGAGGGCACCGGCGCAGCCGACCCAGTACAGGTACTCGACCTCGCCGAGGTCCTCGACGTCCTTGCCGACGACCGGGACCTCGAAGCCGACCTCCTTGGTCCACTCCAGCCGCTGCTTCTTGGCCAGGCCCCAGGGGTTGCCCTTCTTCTCCAGGTTCTTGAGCATCGTCCCGGCCTCGCTCGGGAAGGAGCTCTCGATCATGACCTGGTAGCGGCGCATGTCGACGATGTGGTCGATGTGCTCGATGTCGACCGGGCACTGCTCGACGCAGGCGCCGCAGGTGGTGCAGGACCACAGGACGTCCGGGTCGATGACGCCGTTCTCCTCCAGCGTCCCGATCAGCGGCCGCTCGGCCTCGGCGAGTGCCGCGGCCGGCACGTCCTTCAGCTGCTCCTCGGTCGCCTTCTCCTCGCCCTCCATGTCCTTGCCGCCACCGGCGAGCAGGTACGGGGCCTTGGCGTGCGCGTGGTCGCGCAGCGACATCATCAGCAGCTTGGGCGAGAGCGGCTTGCCGGTGTTCCAGGCGGGGCACTGCGACTGGCAGCGGCCGCACTCGGTACAGGTGGAGAAGTCGAGGATGCCCTTCCAGGAGAAGTGCTCGACCTGCGAGACGCCGAACTGGTCGTCCTCGCCCGGGTCCTCGAAGTCGATCGGCTTGCCCGCCGAGACCATCGGCAGGAGCGCGCCGAGCGCCACGTCGCCGTCGGACCGGCGCTTGAACCAGATGTTGGGGAAGGCCAGGAAGCGGTGCCAGGCGACGCCCATGTTGGTGTTGAGCGACACCGTGATCATCCAGATCAGCGAGACACCGATCTTGATCATCGCGGTGAAGTAGATCAGCGTCTGCAGCGTGGCGACGCTCAGCCCCTTGAAGGCGAGGACCAGCGGATACGAGACGAAGTACGCCGCCTCGTAGGTCTCCACGTGGTGGATCGCGCCTTCCAGGCCGCGGAGCGTCAGGATGGCGAGGCCGATGGTGAGGATGACGTACTCGACGAAGTACGCCTGCCAGGCCTTGGAGCCCGCGAAGCGCGACTTGCGGCCGGCCCGGGAGGGCAGGCTGAGCAGCCGGATCACCATCAGGACGACGATGCCGACGACCGTCATCAGGCCGATGAACTCGATGTACAGCTCGAACGGCAGGAAGCCGCCGAGCAGCGGCAGCGTCCAGTCGGCCTCGAAGAGCTGGCCGTACGCCTGGAGGAGCGTGGGGGGCAGCGTCAGGAAGCCGACCGCGACGAACCAGTGGGCGAAGCCCACGATCCCCCAGCGGTTCATCCGGGTGTGGCCGAGGAACTCCTTGACCAGGGTGACCGTACGGGTCTTGGGATCGTCGGTCCGGCTGCCCGCGGGCACGGGCTGGCCGAGCTTCACGAACCGGTAGATCTGCGCGACGGCTCGGGCGATGAGCGCAACGCCGACCACGGTCAGTACCAGCGACACGATGATCGCGGCGAGTTGCATGCGGGGCTCCTCGGGCCTGCGGACGCGTCTGGGAGGGGGACGACGACCCTCGCCGGCAGCGCGGGGCTCCCAGACTTACTAAGCGGTAACTTTTCCAGTCTTGATGACATTACCCAGGATCGCAGGTCGCATGAAGCCGCCCGGCCGGTGATCTGTGTCGCCCAGGCAACCCTTTCCTCCCCCTGGTCGTCCTGCTTGACCGCGCACTGACAGGACACCCGGCATGAGAGTTGAGTGGGGTCGACTCAGCTCTGTTGACAGGAAAATGTGGATCATGCACGCTTGAGTCTGTTCCACTCAAGTCAGCTGGAGGACAGAAACCATGGCACGTGCGGTCGGCATCGACCTGGGTACGACGAACTCCGTCGTCAGTGTTCTCGAAGGCGGTGAGCCCACCGTCATCACCAACGCCGAGGGCGCCAGGACCACGCCGTCCGTCGTGGCCTTCGCGAAGAACGGCGAGGTGCTGGTCGGCGAGGTCGCGAAGCGTCAGGCGGTCACCAACGTCGACAGGACCATCCGGTCGGTCAAGCGCCACATGGGCACCGACTGGAAGATCGACCTCGACGGCAAGGACTTCAACCCGCAGCAGATCTCTGCCTTCATTCTGCAGAAGCTGAAGCGGGACGCGGAGTCGTACCTGGGCGAGAAGGTCGCGGACGCGGTCATCACCGTTCCGGCGTACTTCAACGACTCCGAGCGCCAGGCCACCAAGGAGGCCGGCGAGATCGCGGGCCTGAACGTGCTGCGGATCGTCAACGAGCCGACCGCCGCCGCCCTGGCCTACGGCCTGGAGAAGGAGGACCAGACCATCCTGGTCTTCGACCTCGGTGGCGGCACCTTCGACGTCTCGCTGCTGGAGATCGGCGACGGCGTCGTCGAGGTCAAGGCGACCAACGGTGACAACCACCTCGGTGGTGACGACTGGGACCAGCGCGTCGTCGACTACCTGGTCAAGCAGTTCGCCAACGGCCACGGCGTCGACCTCTCCAAGGACAAGATGGCTCTCCAGCGTCTCCGCGAGGCCGCGGAGAAGGCGAAGATCGAGCTGTCCTCGTCCACCGAGACCACGATCAACCTGCCCTACATCACGGCGTCCGCCGAGGGCCCGCTGCACCTGGACGAGAAGCTCACCCGCGCCCAGTTCCAGCAGCTCACCTCCGACCTGCTCGAGCGCTGCAAGACCCCGTTCCACAACGTCATCAAGGACGCGGGCATCCAGCTCTCCGAGATCGACCACGTGGTCCTCGTCGGTGGCTCGACCCGTATGCCGGCCGTCGCCGAGCTCGTCAAGGAGCTGACCGGCGGCAAGGAGGCCAACAAGGGCGTCAACCCGGACGAGGTCGTCGCCATCGGCGCCTCGCTCCAGGCCGGTGTCCTCAAGGGCGAGGTCAAGGACGTCCTCCTGCTGGACGTCACCCCGCTGTCCCTCGGTATCGAGACCAAGGGCGGCATCATGACCAAGCTCATCGAGCGCAACACCACGATCCCGACCAAGCGTTCGGAGATCTTCACGACGGCCGAGGACAACCAGCCGTCCGTGCAGATCCAGGTCTACCAGGGCGAGCGCGAGATCGCGGCGTACAACAAGAAGCTCGGAATGTTCGAGCTGACCGGCCTTCCGCCGGCCCCGCGCGGTGTCCCGCAGATCGAGGTCGCCTTCGACATCGACGCCAACGGCATCATGCACGTCGGTGCCAAGGACCTGGGCACCGGCAAGGAGCAGAAGATGACCGTCACCGGCGGCTCCGCGCTGCCGAAGGACGACATCGACCGCATGATGCGCGAGGCCGAGCAGTACGCGGAGGAGGACCACAAGCGCCGCGAGGCCGCCGAGACCCGCAACCAGGCCGAGCAACTCGTCTACCAGACCGAGAAGTTCCTCAAGGACAACGAGGACAAGGTCCCGGGCGATGTGAAGACCGAGGTCGAGGAAGCCGTCAGCGACCTGCAGGAGAAGCTGAAGGGCGACGACACCGCCGAGATCCGTACCGCGACCGAGAAGGTCGCCGCCGTCAGCCAGAAGCTCGGCCAGGCGATGTACGCGGGCGCCGAGGGCGCTGCCGCGGCCGGTGACGATGCGGGTGCCGCCGGCGCTGAAGGTGCCAAGGCCGACGACGACGTCGTGGACGCCGAGATCGTGGACGACGAGAAGCCGAAGGATGGTGCCGCGTGACGGAGGAGACCCCGGGCTTCGACGAGCAGCCCGACGTCCCTCCCTCCTCGACCCCCTTCGGGGAGGAGGGTCCCCCCTCGTCCGCGCAGGGTCCGGGCTCTCAGGCCCCGGACGAGGCAAAGAAGGCCGGGGGGCCCGCCGGATCGGCGGGCCCTGCCGGGCCGGCAGGGGATGAGCCGCAGACCGTCGGCCTGCAGGCCCAGCTGGACCAGGTCCGTACGGCGCTCAACGAGCGCACGACCGACCTCCAGCGCCTCCAGGCCGAGTACCAGAACTACCGCCGCCGGGTCGAGCGGGACCGGATCACGGTCAAGGAGATCGCCGCCGCGAACCTCCTGACCGAACTCCTTCCGGTCCTGGACGACATCGGCCGTGCGCGGGAACACGGTGAGCTGGTCGGCGGGTTCAAGTCCGTCGCCGAGTCGCTGGAGACCATCGCCGCCAAGATGGGACTGCAGCAGTTCGGCAAGGAGGGCGAGCCCTTCGACCCGCTGATCCACGAGGCGCTGATGCACAGCTACGCGCCGGACGTCACCGAGACCACGTGCGTGTCGATCCTTCAGCCGGGGTATCGCATCGGCGAGCGAACGATCCGCCCCGCGCGGGTCGCCGTCGCCGAACCCCAGCCGGGCGCGCAGGGCAAGGGCGGTGCGGACGGCGACACGCAGTCGGCGGACGAGGACAGCAGTGGCCCCGACGAGGGGTGACGGAGCGGCAGGAGCGGCAGCAGGAGGAGAGGAGGGACGTCGAGGATGAGCCTGAGCAGGGACTTGCTGGAGAAGGACCTCTACAAGGTCCTCGGCGTCCCCAAGGACGCGACCGAGGCGGAGATCAAGAAGGCGTACCGGAAGCTCGCCCGCGAGTTCCACCCGGACGCCAACAAGGGCGACGCCAAGGCCGAGGAGCGCTTCAAGGAGATCTCCGAGGCCAATGACGTCCTGGCCGACGCCAAGCGCCGCAAGGAGTACGACGAGGCGCGCGCCCTGTTCGGGAACGGCGGCTTCCGCTCCGGTCCCGGCGGGGCGGGCGGCCCCGGCGGCTTCAACTTCGACCTGGGCGACCTCTTCGGGGGTACCCAGGGCGGGGCGGGCGGCGCCGGCGGCGCGGGCGGCTTCGGCGGCGGTCTCGGTGACGTCTTCGGCGGGCTGTTCAACCGCGGCGGTCCGGGCACCCGGACGCAGCCGCGGCGCGGCCAGGACATCGAGTCCGAGGTGACCCTCAGCTTCACCGAGGCGGTGGACGGGGCCACGGTCCCGCTCCGTATGTCCAGCTCCGCCGCCTGCAAGGCATGTTCCGGGACCGGCGACAAGAACGGCACACCCCGGGTCTGCCCGACCTGTGTGGGCACCGGCCAGGTCTCGCGCGGCGGCGGTGGCGGGTTCTCGCTCACCGACCCGTGCGTGGAGTGCCGGGGCCGCGGGCTGATCGCCCAGGACCCGTGCGAGACCTGCAAGGGCAGCGGGCGCGCCACCAGCTCCCGCACCATGCAGGTCCGCATCCCGGCGGGCGTCTCCGACGGGCAGCGGATCCGGCTGCGCGGCAAGGGCGCTCCGGGCGAGCGCGGCGGCCCGAACGGCGACCTGTACGTGGTCGTGAAGGTCCACGCGCACCCGGTCTTCGGGCGCAAGGGAGACAACCTCACCGTCACCGTGCCCGTGACGTACACGGAAGCGGCGCTCGGTGGCGAGATCAAGGTCCCCACGCTCGGCGGGCCGCCGGTGACGCTCAGGCTGCCGCCCGGCACACCGAACGGGCGGACGATGCGCGCCCGCGGCAAGGGGGCGGTGCGCAAGGACGGCACGCGCGGCGACCTGCTGGTCACCGTCGAGGTGGCCGTACCCAAGGACCTCACGGAGAAGGCGAAGGACGCGCTGGAGTCGTTCGCCGAGGCCACCGCGGATCACGATCCGCGGGCGGAGCTGTTCCAGGCCGCGAAGGGAGCATGAGATGGACGGCCGAGGCATGCCAGGAGGCAGGGGCGGCAGGAGCCGCAATCCCTACGAGCTCACCGACGAATCCCCTGTCTACGTCATCTCGGTGGCGGCTCAGCTCTCGGGTCTGCACCCGCAGACCCTGCGCCAGTACGACCGGCTGGGCCTGGTGTCCCCGGACCGTACGGCCGGGCGCGGCCGCCGCTACTCGGCCCGGGACATCGAGCTGCTCCGGCAGGTGCAGCAGCTGTCCCAGGACGAGGGCATCAACCTCGCCGGGATCAAGCGCATCATCGAACTGGAGAACCAGGTCGCGGCGCTGCAGTCGCGTGTCGCCGAACTCCAGCACGCCCTGGAGGGTGCGGCGGCCACGATGCAGCAGCGCGAGGCGGCCGTCCACGCCTCGTACCGCCGTGATCTGGTGCCGTATCAGGACGTCCACCAGACCAGCGCGTTGGTGGTCTGGCGGCCGAAGCGGCCGGGCGCGGAGTAGCGCGCCGCGTCGCCGAGCGGACCTGTCCCGGACCCTCTCCCGTCTCCGCGGGGGAGGGTCCGCGGTGTGTCGGTGCCGGTGTCCGCGTACGGGCCGGTGGTGCTGACCGCCCCTCGGGGCGGGGCGGCCGTGCCGGGCCCTGCGTGATCGGGCCGGTTCCGCCTGGCGGCTCCCCCGGAGGGCGGAGCACCATGGAGGGGTGGCCCGATATGGGAGGTACTGCCATGACCGCCATGCTGGAAGTCAAGACCATTGAGAAGCCGGACGAGCGGCGCGACTTCCCCAGTGGCCACGTCGAAGCGCTCCACCTCACCGGTCTGGACTTCGCCGTGGCCACCATGGAACCCGGTTGGCGTTGGTCCGAGGCCGTGGCGCCGATCGCCGGGACGAAGAGCTGCCAGGTCCACCACTGCGCGCTGGTCGTGCACGGTCGTCTGCACCTCCGGATGGACGAGGGCGGCGGCGAGGCGGAGGTCGGCGCCGGGGACGTGTTCGTCTGCCCGCCCGGGCACGACGCCTGGGTGGTCGGCGACGAGCCCTGCGTGGTGTACGACTTCGCCGGTGGGATGGCCGCTGAGTACGCGAAGCCGTAGGAGGTCCGAGACTCATGACATTCGTGCAGGTCATCGACTACGAGACGACGCGCGAGGAGGAGGTGGAGCGAGTCTTCGACGAGTGGCTGCGCGCCACGGAGGGCAAGCGGACGCTGACCCGCGAGATGCACACCAAGGACCGCGAGAACCCCACCCACTACGTCGACATCGTCGAGTTCCCCTCGTACGAGCAGGCGATGGTCAACAACGATCTGCCGGAGACGCAGCGGGTGGCGGAGCAGTTCCGGAGCCTGTGCACCCGCGAGCCCAGGTTCATGAACCTGGAGGTCATCGACGAGCAGCGGTAGGGGCCACTGGGGCGCGTGCCCCGGTCCTGGCCGGCCGTGATTCCGTCCGAGGACGTGGACCGGCTCCGGGGCCGGGGTACGCCCGTGTGTCCGGTCCGCGCTGGAGCTGGCCCTGCGTGTGCGGCGGCCGACCGTACGTGGCGTTGCCGCCGTACGGCCCGCGGGGCGCTCCCGCCGGTTCGCGGTGGGCCTCCTGCCGCGTGATTCCGGGCTCGACTCCCCTACCTTGAGTGGAATAGACTCAACTTACTGCAGGTTGAATCTGGCAGGATTGAGGCCGGTGGGACCGGTGCAGGAGCCCGCCCACCGCCCCGTACGACGACGCCGCCGAGCGCACCGAGGAGGAGTGCACACCCGTGGATGCCGAGCTGACCAACAGGAGCCAGGAAGCGATCAGCGCCGCGAGCCGCCGCGCCGTGTCCGCAGGGAACCCGGACTTCACCCCCGTGCACCTGCTGCTCGCGCTGCTGGAGGGCGAGGAGAACGAGAACCTCCAGGACCTGCTGGCCGCAGTCGAGGCCGACATGGCGGCCGTACGGTCCGGCGCCGAGCGGCTGCTCGGCTCGCTCCCCACCGCCCAGGGCTCCACCGTCGCGGCGCCCCAGCCCGACCGGGCCCTGCTCGCCGTCGTCGCCGACGCCGGGCAGCGCGCCAAGGAGCTGGGCGACGACTACATCTCCACCGAACACCTGCTCATCGGCATCGCCGCCAAGGGCGGCCAGGCCGGCGAGCTGCTCGACCGGCAGGGCGCGAGCGCGGAGAAGCTGCTCGACGCCTTCGAGACGATCCGCGGAGGACGACGCGTGACCACGCCCGACCCGGAGGGCACGTACAAGGCCCTGGAGAAGTTCGGCACCGACTTCACCGCCCTGGCCCGCACGGGCACGCTCGACCCGGTCATCGGCCGTGACACCGAGATCCGCCGCGTCGTGCAGGTGCTCTCCCGCCGTACGAAGAACAACCCCGTCCTCATCGGCGAGCCGGGCGTCGGCAAGACCGCCGTCGTCGAGGGGCTGGCCCAGCGGATCGTGAAGGGCGACGTACCCGAGTCGCTGAAGAACAAGCGGCTGGTGGCGCTCGACCTCGGCGCGATGGTCGCGGGCGCCAAGTACCGCGGCGAGTTCGAGGAGCGGCTGAAGACCGTCCTGGCCGAGATCAAGGAGAGCGACGGCCAGATCATCACGTTCATCGACGAGCTGCACACGGTCGTCGGCGCGGGCGCCGGCGGCGACTCCGCCATGGACGCGGGCAACATGCTCAAGCCGATGCTCGCGCGCGGTGAGCTGCGCATGGTCGGCGCGACGACGCTCGACGAGTACCGCGAGCGCATCGAGAAGGACCCGGCGCTGGAGCGCCGCTTCCAGCAGGTGCTGGTCGCCGAACCGTCCGTCGAGGACTCGATCGCGATCCTCCGCGGCCTCAAGGGCCGGTACGAGGCGCACCACGGCGTGCAGATCGCCGACTCCGCCCTGGTCGCCGCCGCCACCCTCTCCGACCGCTACATCACCTCCCGCTTCCTCCCCGACAAGGCCATCGACCTCGTCGACGAGGCCGCCTCCCGCCTCCAGATGGAGATCGACTCCTCGCCCGTCGAGATCGACGAACTCCAGCGCGCCGTCGACCGGTTGATGATGGAGGAGGAGTCGCTGCTGGCCGCTCAGGCGGGGGAGAAGGAGCGCAAGCTCCTCAAGAAGCAGGACCGCGAGAAGGACCTCTCCCCGGACGCGCGCGAGCGGCTCGACCGGCTGCGCAAGGACCGCGCGGAGAAGGAGGAGAAGCTGCGCGGCCTCCGGGCCCGGTGGAACGCCGAGAAGGAGATCCACAACCGCGTCGGCGACCTCAAGAAGCGCCTCGACGAGCTGGAGACCGAGCTGGAGCTGGCCGAGCGCAAGGCTCCCGAGACCGGCGACTGGGTCACCCCGGGCCGTCTGCGCTCCGAGGTCATCCCGCAGACCCGCAAGGAGCTGGAGGAGGCCACCGCCGAGCAGAAGGCCCTGGAGGGCATGGTCGGCGAGGAGGTCACCCCGGACGACATCGCGAGCGTGGTCGGCTCCTGGACCGGCATCCCCGCCGGCCGGCTGCTGGAGGGCGAGACCGAGAAGCTGCTGCGCATGGAGGAGGAGCTGGGCAAGCGGCTGATCGGCCAGACCGAGGCCGTACGCGCCGTCTCCGACGCCGTACGCCGCTCCCGCGCGGGCATCGCCGACCCCGACCGCCCCACCGGATCGTTCCTCTTCCTCGGCCCGACCGGTGTCGGCAAGACCGAACTGGCCAAGGCGCTCGCCGACTTCCTCTTCGACGACGAGCGGGCCATGGTCCGCATCGACATGAGCGAGTACAGCGAGAAGCACTCCGTGGCCCGGCTCGTCGGCGCCCCGCCCGGGTACGTCGGCTACGAGGAGGGCGGCCAGCTCACCGAGGCCGTGCGCCGCCGCCCGTACAGCGTGGTGCTGCTCGACGAGGTGGAGAAGGCCCACCACGAGGTCTTCGACATCCTGCTCCAGGTGCTGGACGACGGACGGCTGACCGACGGCCAGGGCCGTACGGTCGACTTCCGCAACACCATCCTCATCCTCACCTCCAACCTCGGCTCCACCTATCTCGTGGACCCGGCGCTCAGCGAGGACGTCAAGCGGGACAAGGTGCTGGAGACCGTACGGGCCTCCTTCCGCCCCGAGTTCCTCAACCGCCTCGACGACGTGGTGGTCTTCCACCCGCTCGGCACCGGCCAGCTCAAGCGGATCGCCCAGATCCAGATCGATCATCTGCAGCGCCGGCTCGCCGACCGCCGCCTCACCCTCGACCTCACCGACGAGGCGCTGGAGTGGCTGTCGCGGCTCGGCCACGAGCCGGTGATCGACGCCCCCGACGCCGGTCCTGACCTGGCGTACGGCGCCCGGCCGCTGCGCCGGCTGGTGCAGACCGCGATCGGCGACCAGCTCGCCCGCGCGATCCTCTCCGGCGACATCCAGGACGGGGACACGGTGCGTGTCGGCCTCGACCGCGACGGCAACCGCCTGACCGTCGGCCCGGAGGCGACGGCCTGACCACCGTCCGCTCCGCCCGGCTCGGCGCCGTGGTGCGACGCCCGGGGGCGGAGCGGACCGGGGTTGCAACGACGGGGCCCGTGTGAGGGAGGATGGCAGGAACCGTACGAAGGGATATCCACGGTGACTATCGACCCGTCCTCGATTCCGAATTTCGGGGGCCAGCCCGAACAGCAGCCGTCGGGGCCGGTGGGCCCCGTCATCCCCGATCAGGACCTGGTCAAGCAGCTCCTCGACCAGATGGAGCTGAAGTACGTCGTGGACGACGAGGGTGACCTCGCCGCGCCGTGGGAGCAGTTCCGCACGTACTTCATGTTCCGTGGCGAGGAGGAGCAGCAGGTCTTCTCGGTCAGGACGTTCTACGACCGGCCGCACGCCATCGAGTCCAAGCCGCAGCTGCTGGAGTCGATCGACGACTGGAACCGCCGCACGCTGTGGCCGAAGGTCTACAGCCACACCAACGACGACGGCACCGTCCGCCTGATCGGCGAGGCGCAGATGCTGATCGGCACCGGCGTCAGCCTGGAGCACTTCGTGTCCAGCACGGTGAGCTGGGTGCGGGCCTC
Organism: Streptomyces sp. NPDC047108; assembly: GCF_040643575.1. Taxonomy (NCBI): domain Bacteria; kingdom Bacillati; phylum Actinomycetota; class Actinomycetes; order Kitasatosporales; family Streptomycetaceae; genus Streptomyces; species Streptomyces sp. NPDC047108. The sequence continues at coordinate 240,018 of NZ_JBEYUP010000002.1, read as the reverse complement.
GATCGAGTTCGACCGCTGGGTCGTCGAACAGCTCGGCCTGGAGAAGGACGTCGACTCCGCGGGGCCGGACGACAACGGCGACGGCGAGGAGTAACTCCCCTCCGCCCGGCGCCGGTCAGGGACCCGGCGCCCGGAGGGCCAGGGCGTCGTGCCCGGAAACGGCGGCCGCGCAGGGGGAACGAGGCGCGGCGCGTGACCGGAGCCCGCACGTCTGAGGTCCGCACGTCCGCAAGCCCGGGTCTCCGCATGCCAGGACCTCGGTGCCCGAGCTTCGGGACCCGAGTCCCCGGGAGGCCCGACCCCTCGAGCGAAACGGGGCCCGTACGCGGTGAGCCGGACCTACGGCGCCGACACCGCGATCGCCAGCAGATACGTCCCGTAGCACCACGAGAGCCCGGCCAGCGCACCGATCGTCACCACGACGGTGCGCGCCCGGGCTCTCGCCATGCCCACCGCCACCGGCAGCAGCAGCGGGAAGGCGGGCAGCAGGAAACGCGGCTTGCACCCGAAGTACCGTGCGCCGCCGAGGGTGATGACGAGCAGGACACCGCTGTAGACGACGAGGGCGAGCGGCGGCCGGTCCAGCATGAGCAGCACGAACAGCACGATGGCGACCGCGACCACGGCGATCGCCATCGGGTACGGCAGACGCATCGGGCCAAGGACCGTACGGCGTACCGTCTCCCAGCCGTCCTGGCCGAAGTCGAACTTCGAGCCCCAGCCGCGCTGCACCGCGAAGTAGCCGAACAGCGGGCTGCCCTTCCGCCACCCCACCCACAGCACGTAGCCGGCCCAGCCCAGCGGGGCGAGCGCCGCTCCCGCCCAGAGCCGCCAGTCCTGGCGTGCGGAGAGCGAGAGGCTGTCGGGGGCGCGGTTACGCCACAGCTGGCAGATCTGCCATGCGGCGCCGAGCGAGACCGCGGCCGCCACCGCGACACCGTTCGGGCGGGAGAGCCCGGCGAGCGCCGCGAACGTGCCCGCCCACAGCCACCGGCCGGTCAGCGCCGCGTACAGCGCCCAGGCCGCGAAGGCGGTCATCAGCGACTCGGTGTACGCCATCGACTGCACGATCGCGTGCGGCAGCACACCCCACAGGACGACGAGCAGGACCCCGGCGCGGCGGCCCGCCAGCCGCTCGCCCACCGCGTAGATCCCCCACGCCGCCACGGCCGCCGCGGCCCAGGACACCAGCAGCCCGGCCTCGACGAAGCCGAGCGGCACGACAGTTCGCACTCCGCGGACCAGTGCCGGATAGAGCGGGAAGAACGCCAGGTCGCTGTAGATGTACGACGGGTCGGTGCCGTGCAGGACGGTGCCGTAGCCGTGCTCGGCGAGCCGCTCGTACCAGACGGAGTCCCAGGAGCGGCCGAGCAGCTTCCCCGGCTGCTTCCCGGCGTGCCAGGACCACAGCGCCATGACGAGGAGCCCGCACAGACGCAGCGCCGCGTAGATGAGGAGTGCCAGTGCCGCCCGCCGCAGCGCGCTCCGCACCTGCCCGCGCCACCCGGTCCGCAGCCGTACGCGCCGGTCGTCTCTGGCGCGTACGGGCAGGCGGGTGTCGGCTGACACGAAGGCACCTCCGGTGCGGCGCAGCGGGCGGACGCGGAGCCGCCCCCGCGCTGCGCGAGGAGGACCCTGCACCTCCGACCTTGCGCGGCGGCCCTGCCTGCGGCGACTGCTGACGCCCGACGGTGTCCCGAAGTGCACCCCATCGGCCCACGCCCCTGCGCCCGGTCGCATCAGCGGGGGAGGGTCGGCGGGCGGGAGGAGTGGGCGTGTATGGGTGGGCGAGGGGGCGCCTGTTCAATAGAACGCTAGATCGGATAGGCGGTGTGGATATTGCCGTCGCGGATGACCACTTCGACGACGCTGGTCTCCCTGCCACTGCCATTGATACCGACGGGACTGCCGTGGTCGAACCGGTGAAGGTGAGAGTCCTGCCCAGCCCTAGCTCTCGGATTTGGTAGTGCCGGGGTGCCGTCGATCCCTTCCTGGAGACGCCGACCGAGCGCGAAGTCGTCACCGTCCCAGAGAAAGTCGTCGTGGAACTCTCCCGGGATCTGAGGGGCCGGATCCGTGGGGTCCGCGTTCTCCCGTACGCGATCCTGCGCGCCCGGTCCGTGTTGGCCCTCGATGTGGTTCTCGCGCCTCTCCGTGATGCCGTGATTGCCTTCGCAGCTGATCAGCCCCCAGGGATCTGTCCAGTGCAGGGGGTTGAAGACGTAGGAGTGGTGGTTCGCAGCCGGAGCCAGACCCAAGGGGTCCGGGCTGATGTAGCGGGCGTTGTCGGGGTCGTAGTAGCGCCGGAAGTTGTAGTGAAGGCCGCTTTCGGCGTCGTGGTACTGCCCGGGGAAGCGAAGAGGGCACTGGACAACCGCAGTTGTCTCTCGCGCGGTGGGGACTGCAGATCCCCATAGGGTCGTACGGGCTCGCCAGGCGATTCGACCTTCCATGTCGATGAGTTCCGTGGGAGTGCCCACCACGTCCGTCACGATGGCGTAGAAGCGTCGATCGACTTCGTTCTGATCCAACTGCAGTATCGCTCGGTTGGTTCCGGGGGCCCAATCCCAGCTCGTCGTGCCCGCTGAGCTTGACTCTTCCGCTAGGTGGGAGCCGTCCCAGACAAACGCGGACTCCTCGAGTGTCCGACCGTCATCGGATCGCAGACGTTTGCCGACTCGACGCCCGAGCCCGTCGTACATGTACTCCCAGCTGCGTCCGTCCGGTGTAGTGATGGCGACGAGCCGGTCTTCGGCGTCCCATGTGTAGGACCAGTCCAGGCTGCCCCCGGACAAGAGTTTCCGCGTTTGGCGCACCAACCGGCCCTGCGCATCATGAACATAGGTGACGTGTCCGGCCCGGCGTACCAACGTACCGTCATAGATCCGCTCCCCTTGCGGACCAGTTGGTGCCTCAGCGCTGCTCACGTTACCGAAAGCATCGTAGGCATAGCGTTCGGTCCAGGCGTGAGCCGTGACAGATTCCACTCTGCCGACGCGGTCGAGTGCGAGACGGCGCCTGCCGGTCGCCCCGTCCTCGACGGACGCGAGTCTTCCGTCCTGTCCGTACGCGTAGGAACGCTCCACCACGCTCCGTGCGGACGACTCCCCCTCGTCCGTTTGTGGTGCCGTCACCACCTGGCTTGTCAGTCGATGCCCCGCATCCCATTCCTGCCGAAGTACCGTCAGCTCCCCGAGCTGGCGCACGACCTCGTGCCCTGAGACGCCATAGTTGAAGCCGAGAGAATTGTCGGCGATGCGGACTTGGGTGGGACGGTTGTTCTCATCCCAGTCCCAGTGGCTGGTCGCCCCTGAGGGTGTGCGCCGTTCGATACGACGCCCGAGGGCGTCGTACGTGCTGTGAACGGTACGACCGTTGCAATTCTCGAGGACGACCCGCCCCGCCATGTCACGAGTGATTACCAGCGACGTCTCTGGGGTGACCGCTCGGATAAGACGTCCTTCGGCGTCGTAGGAAAATGTCGTGACCGAGTCGCCGGAATGGCGTTCCACGACTCGCCCACGAGCGTCACGGATAAATGTCGTGCACTCTCCTGCGCCGTTGGTGCGCTGGGTTAGGCGGCCAGCCGCGTCGTAGGCGTAGGCGACTGTCCTGCCGTTGAAGTCGACTTCGCGCACGAGTCGTCCCGCTGGGTCGTATGTGTACGACCACACCGCCCCCGTTGCGCCGGTCACCGACGTCAGCCGAAGTTCGGTGTCGTACGTGAAATATACGATCGAGCCGTCCGCTTCGGTGCGCGTACGGGGGAGGTCGAAGTGGGTGAAGGAATGGCTCACGACTTGGCCGTCTACTCCAGCATACCGGAGCGTGTTTCCCTCGCCGTCATAGAGCCAGCTTTCGGAAGTCCCGTCCGAGAACTCCCGATGGGCGAATTTTCCCTCGACGGTCCACGCCGTGCAGGTAGTGCTTCCGTCGGCATCGGTGGATTCGACGATGCGCCCGAAGGCATCTCGACGGAGTCGTGTCGTGTTGCCCATCGGTGCCGTACTGGCGACAGGCAGCCCGAGGGGGTCGCACACGACGTGGTGGGTCGCCCCCAATGCGTTGGTCACTTGGTGCAGTCCACCTGCGGAGTCGTAGGAGAACCGGGTCGTGGCGCCGGATGGGTCGATGGCCTCTGTCGTGCGGCCATGCTCGTTGTAGGCGTAACGGCGCGTGGCGCCTGTCGGAAGGGTGATCTCCGATGGGCGATCGTCCGCGTCGTACCTGACTGTCGTAACAGAGCCGTCGGGCCGCGTGACCGAGGAGAGGTTGCCCCGACCGTCGTAGGTGAATCGGGATGTGTGGCCAAGTGGGTCGGTCCGTGAGAGCAGTCGGTTGTACGGATCCCACGTCGCGTATGTCGTATGGCCGAGCGGGTCGGTCTGGGCAACCACTTGACGGTGTTCGTTGTATCGGTACGTGGTGGTGTGGCCCAGCGAATCGATGTAGCGCGTCTCACGATTCTCGCTGTCGTAGGTGATGGTGCAGGACAGAAATCCGTCCGCGCCTTCGCCCTGGATACAGCGATCTTCATCGTCGTAACGGAAGCGATACCAGGAGCCGTTCCGGTCGGTCCATGAGGTCATACGCGACCGGTTGTCGTAGGTGTAACGAAAGGGCAGGCCGCTCGAGTTGATGACCTCGGCGAGATCTCCGTCTGCGTCGTACGCATAGCGAACGAGCATTGCGCCTTCCGGGCTGCCTTCCGGATTGTGCAGGCACAGCCCGGTCACGCGGCCTTCCTCGGTGTCCACCCGTATGATGCGGCCTCCGGAGTCGCGCACCAAGATGGGGACGCCTTTCTCATCCCGTTCGAAGTCAATGCGGCGCCCGTCGCGGTCGGTCAGCGCCGACAGAGGAAGGGTGAACGCCTCGTCGGTCGGGGTGGGCACACCGAGCGGAGCGAAGTGTCGTGTGTAGCCGGTGGTCGGATCCGTGATCCGAATCGGGGCATCTGGTGAGCCGTCCCAGTCAAGTGGCCAGCGCGGGCCCTCCAATGGCATGACTGATGTGCCCGGTTCGGGGATGGGATAGATGAGGATCATCCCGTCCTCTACCGCGAACACAGCGCCTTCCTCGTCCAACTCGAGACGTTCGTCGAGGGTTGATGCCCACGACTCGCCGAACGAGCGACCAGAACGGTACGTGGAGAGGTGTGTACGCCTCAGGGTGAGCGGGAGGAGCCCTGGAAGTTCCACATCGACTTCATCCATGATCATTTCGCCGGAGACCATGTCGACCGGATCGCCGTTCTTGCAGCGACCTTTGGCCTGCTTGCTTGTCGCCACCGTGTCACCGGCATTGCGCCGCAAGCCGCCCTTGCCCAGCCCTTTCGCCATGGCTTTGAGGCCGCCCTTGCTCGCGGCTTTGATGCCCTTGGCGAGCTTGCCGATCGATGTGATGCCTCTTCCGCCGGGTATGCAGTCCAGCGCGGCGAACGCCACGTCCAGCAGGGTTGCTTGCCCCTTCAGGTATTTATTGATCGTGTCGGCCAGAACCACGAGGGCCGCTACCACCACGATTGCGGCAAGGATCGGGCCGCCGATGATCATGGCGATGATTCCGACGATGGCGACGACTACCTTGCAGACTGCGACAATGGTGTCCCAGTTGTCGGAAACCCAGTCGACGGCGTCTTCCCACCAACTGCGGTTCTGAATGCCTGCATCGGAGGCCTCCTCAAGCTTCTTCTTGCAGGCTGACGCGGCATCCTCGCGGAGTTTTCTCGCATCCGCTGCCATCTTCTTTGCAGCATCGAGGGCCGACTGCGCCCCATCGACGTCGCTTTCGGCGGACGTCCGGGAAGACTTGGCTTCGGTGGCGTTGCGCGTTGCTGCCCGTACCTGATTCTCGTCGGGCCTAGGGTGGTCCAGCTTCTTGCTGTTGTCCTCGTACTCCTTGGCCTTCTTGCTCGCTCGGTCAACCCAGGCATTGGCGTTCTCGAGCCGTCTATGAGCCGCGGTCAGATCATGCTTGGCGGTGCGCCCCTTCTCGAGGGCGCGCAGAGAGTCGCCCTGAGCTTGTTGGAGAAGTGGCCAGTACGTCGACAGGGCGTCCCCGGCGATCTCGTAGGACCTTCGCAGTTTCCCGAGATTCTTCGGGACCTCCTCGAACTCCTCCGTGAACGCATCGGCTGACTTCCCGGCCCACTTCAGGAGTGCGTCGTCGCCCGCCATGCCCTTGATCAGGCGTAGGGCTCCCGCGACATCGTCGGCGAAATCGTGGAGACGTCGTGCGAGACCCCTTACGCGCTCCGGATCACCCGGTACTGGATCTTCGTTCAGATCGAGCACGTGCCAGTCATTCGGCCGGTAACTCATTGCTGTCGCACCCCCGGATACACCAGCTCGCCCCAACGTTCCTGGCCTGCAACGAACTTACTCGATGACACCTGGTACGCCTGCGGGTGTTCCGCCCTCGGGTGCGCAGACAGCGGTCTCGTAGACTTTTCGTCGTGAACGATCACCCTCCATCGCGGGACGGCGAGCCCCCCCACCGCGATCTTCCAGAACTGCCCGAGGTGCCCGATGCCGCGCGGTTGAAGGAGCTGGCCGCGTCGCAGCCGCGGCAGCTGTACGTGCTGGCCGAGCAGTGGTGCGGCGACGGTGCCGTGAGCGCGGTGGGGGTGGCTGCGGCGCTCAGGGCAGTCCGGCGGATCGCCGTCGCCCTTGCCGCCACGCGTTCCTCGGAATGCGCCCAGCTCGCGGCGGACATCACGGGTGATCTCCTCCCTTCCGGTATGCAAGGGCGCGACGACGCCGACGAGGTGCGGCGCGCGGTCGCTACGGAGCTGGCCAGGACACAGCACCTGACCGACCTGGAGCCCCTGTTCACGCACCTGCCCGAGGAGACCGGCGCCTGGGCGCTGGAGGTGCGCGCGTGCATCCTTGGCGAGCTGGCGTTGATCGGTGCCGGAAGCGGCAGGCCGACCCTGGACGCGTATGCCCAGCGGCTGCGGGAACTCGATCACGCCCTCGCGTGGCTGCCCCGCAACCGACTCGACATCGAGCACCGCTTCACCGTGCGCGTCCGCGGGCTGTCCCCGGTCAAGACCCCGGCACAACTGCGCGCCCGACTCCCCGAGGTCCCGCCGACCGCGCGCGGCGCGGAGGCTGGGCGTGCAGCCCATGAGGTTCCGGCGGCGGGGCTGGCACACGCAGCTTGTGCGCCCTTCCGCGCCGGCGGCTGGTCGCGTGAGCCGGAGGCCCGGTTCTTCTCCCTGCCGCGGCCCATCGGCGCCGCCGATTTCGGGATCTCCTTCATCAAGGCACTGCCTCTGGCGAGCATGGAAGGCGAAGGGAGGCGGCGCGGCGAGGCGATCGCCTGCCGGACGACGGCCGACGACGTCCTGAACGCACTGTTCTCGGCGGCGTATCACGGCGGGGTCGACGGCCACCCGCAGCACGGCGCCTACGCCCGTCTCCACGCCTGGCGGAGCCTGTACGCGCTCATGGATCTGCCCGCCGAAACCCCGTTCCTGGACGCGGCCGGTCAAGCGGCCGACCACCGGTGGTTGCGGTGGATGGCGTTCACCGACTGGTTCCACCACGACACGTCGGACCTCGCCTTCGCGGTCCTGGACCCTTCCAGGAGCCGAGCCGCCGTCCTGGCGGCCACGGACACCGAATAGCCGCCCCGCGCCGCGAGAAGAGGGGCCGGAGCAGGCCGGCCGCAAGCTCCGGGTCATGACTTGGACATGCCCGTACGTGGACCGGTCCGGTATGTGCGTGCCTATGGTGATGGCCGGACCACACCCTGGCTGACGGACTCGGGAGAGCAGATCGCATGGTTGCGCAGGAGACGGCCGACGTACGCGGCACCGTGGGCTCGGCGGACTGGAGCCCGGCCGCGCGGGTGCGGCACGTGGGGACGTCGATCTTCACGGAGATGACCGAGCTGGCCCGCAGCACGGGAGCCGTGAATCTGGGCCAGGGCGTGCCGGAGCTGGACAGCCCCGCCGCGCTGCTGAAGGACGTCGCGGATGCCGTGGTGGCGGGGAACAACCAGTACCCGCCCGCCTTCGGCACCCCCGCGCTCCGTGAAGCCGTCGCGGCTCACCAGCTGCGGCGCTACGGGCTCGACTACCGGCCGCAGGACGAGATCCTGGTCACCACCGGCGCGACCGAAGCGCTCGCGTCCGCGCTCCTCGCGCTCTGCGACCCCGGCGACGAGGTGATCGCCTTCGATCCCTGCTACGACGCGTACGCGGCCGATGCCCGTCTCGCCGGTGCCCGGCTGGTCGGAGTGCCTCTGGTCCTCGACGGTGACGGATTTGTCCTCGACGCGGACGCGCTGCGCGCCGCGGTGTCACCCCGCACCCGCGTGCTGCTCCTCAACACCCCGCACAACCCGACGGGCAAGGTGTTCACGTCCGAGGAGCTGGCCGTGATCGCCGACGTGTGCCGCGAGCACGCGCTGACCGTGGTCACGGACGAGGTCTACGAGCACCTGGCGTACGACGGGGCGTGCCACCTGCCCATCGCCACGCTCCCGGGCATGCGGGACCGGACGCTGACGATCTCCTCCGCGGGCAAGACCTTCAGCGTCACCGGGTGGAAGGTCGGCTGGATCTGCGGTCCGGCCCCGCTCGTCAAGGCGGTCGGAGCCGCCAAGCAGTTCCTGACGTACGCCTCGGGCACGCCGTATCAGGAAGCCCTGGCGCGGATGCTCGGGTCGGTGGAGGAGTGGGCCGGGGAGCTGCGTGACACGCTGCGGCAGCACCGGGACCTGCTGAGCGAGGGTCTGCGGCAGGCGGGTCTGCACCCGTACCGGGCGGACGCCGGATACTTCGTGCAGGCGGACGTACGGCCGTGGGGCTACACCGACGGCATGACCTTCTGCCGTGAACTGCCGCAGCGCGCGGGCGTGGTGGCCATCCCGACCTCGGCCTTCTACGTGAGTGACGACGCTCCGGCCTGGCTGGTCCGGTTCTCGTTCTGCAAGCGTGAGGCATCGATCCGCACGGCCGTGGACCAGCTGACGCGGGCACGCTCGGCAGGGCCCACACCGTGACGTCCTGACCCGTCGCGCCCGGCACGGTCCGATCGGCAGGGCTGACGTCGGGGCCGGGGCGGGCCGGGCGTCAGGGGGTGATCTTCACGGTCTTCGAGACGGTGACCTGGTCGATGTCGGAGACGCGGACGGTGGCCTTGATCTTCCACGTTCCGGGGAGGGGGAGGTCGAGGGTGTCACTGCCCCAATAGCCGTGCTGATCGGCGAGTTCGGCATCGAGCGGACCGACGCGCTGCGACGCGAGGGTGAAGGTGAGACGCATCTCGGGAATGGCGGTGACGCTGCCGTCGGGGCCGTAGACCACGGCCTGGACCACGTTCCGGCCGACCCGGCCCGGTTCCAGGGTGATCTGTACCTTGCCGCGCGCGCCCGGGGCGCCCGCGTCGAAGGGGATCATCGTCAGGGAGACGTCGGGCTGTCCGGGCACCCTCGACTTCGGTGGGGCCTCGGTGGCAGCCCGGCCGGGCTCGCTGCCCGTGAGCACGGTCGTCAGCACGAGGACGAGGACGCCGATCAGCACCTCGAGGAGCACGGTCCTGCGCAGGCCGCGCCGCTGCTCGTCCGGGCCGGGCTCGTTCGGGCCGGGCTCGTTCGGGCCCCCCGGGGCCGAACCGGGGCTGACGGAACCTCCGTCGTCCGTGTCCGAACCGGACGTGCCCGAACCGGTCTCCGAACCGGACGTGCCCGAACCGCCCCCGCCCGGCTCAGCATCGGCGGAAGCCACGTGGCTTCCGGCGCCCGCCGCGACCAGCGCCGGCTGCGCCTGGGGCGCTGCCGTACGCACCAGGCGTTCGGTCCAGTTCCGCGAGTGCGACGCCACCGCCAGCATCAGGAGCACGGCACCGGTCTTGAGGGCCAGCACCCTGCCGTACGGGGTGGTGAACGCCTCCAACGTGGTTCCGAGCCCGCGCCAGGACTGGTAGAGGCCGGTGGCCGCGAGGACGGCGACCGCGCCGAGGGCGATGCGGGAGAAGCGGCCCACGGCCGAGGGCGGGAACGGCTCGTCGGCCGTGGCCCGGAACAGCAGGGTGAGCAGCGCGGTCAGCCCGCCCAGCCACACCGCCATGGCGAGCAGATGCAGGACGGAGGAGGCCATCGCCACGGGGACCTGGATCCCGGCGGAGGCGTGATCCGCCGCCGCCCAGGTCGCGGCGAGGCCGATGCCGAGGACGACGCCGGTCGCGACCGTACGCCGGTCGGCCCTCCACTCGCGCCCTCCTCGGCGGAGGAGCAGGGCGACCACCACCAGCAGCGCCAGGCGCACCAGCAACGCGACGCCCGGTCGGCTGTCCACAGTGCGGCTCAGCAGCTGTGGATCGGCCACTCCGGCGGGTCCGTCGCCGCTCGCGTAGGGGCCGCGGAGCAGGAGCAGCGCCGCCGTCGGCAGCAGCAGCGCCCACCACCCGATCAGGAGCGGCCTGCGCAGCGCCCGGGCGGGTGCCCCCGCAGGCAGGCAGGCCAGAGCGAACACGGCGACGCCGAGGAGCAGGGCCAGGCCGCCGTAGGCGGTGTATCGGCCGATGCCGTAGAGCACGTCCACGGTCGGGTCCACGGGCGGTTCGTCGGTGGCCGTGGCCCGGGTCTGCGACGGTTTGCCGACGGAGAAGGTGAAGGCACCGGATATCGCGTGGCTGTCCTCCGAGGTCACCCGCCATGTGACGGTGTACGTGCCCTCACTCAGGTCGTCTGAGAGGGGCACGCGGGCGGTGTCCCCCCGGTCGCCCACGTGCCGCGGGTCGCCCGCGGTCACCGGACGGTTGTCCGGGGCGATCACGCGCAGGGAGCCCTCGGAGAGCGCGACCGATTCGTTGAACGTGACCGTGACCGCGTCCGGCGCGGTCTTCAGCACGGTGCCCTCACGCGGGTCGCTGCTCTTCAGCACCGCATGCGCCGAGGCGGGCGTCGCGCCGCCGAGGAGGACGCCGGCCAGGAGAACGGCCACCGCCAGCAACTGCCTGGCCATGTGACCGCCCTTGCTCGCCCGCTGTCGCGCCACGTCACGCCTCCGGGTCACGTCTCTCCTGCGTCGGACACGTCTGGATCACCCGAACGTACGGGCCCATCCGCCGTTGCGCTCAACCCGGTGTGCTCGACCGCTGTGCCCAACCCGTGTGAGTAGCCGGTGTACTCGTCGGGTGCGAGACGACCGTGCCCGGTACCGTACGGGAGCACGGGCCGGACGCACATGTCCCGAAAGCCCCAGGTCCGCTCGGCTGCGTGACGCACATCACTCAGGACGGGGCGGGATTTGCTCCGTGCAATGATTGTGTCGCGGGTTCCATCCGTACTGCTAGGTGTAAGTGCCGTTCGCAGCAGGAGGAACCATGCGATTCTCACGGGCCAAGGCAGGCACCCTCTTCTTGATCGGCAGCCTGGCGTTGACCCTGGGCGCGCTCATGTACCCCACCATCGGCGGCATCCAGTACACGGCCACCACGCAGGATCGCATCATCGCCAACACCGGGTACGGGCCCATGACCGAGGCCGACCGGGACTTCGTGGTCAAGGTGCGCGCCGCCGGCCTGTGGGAACACCCCCTCGGTCAGCTCGCCATGCAGCGCGGGACGACCAAGAAGATGAAGGAGGCCGGCGAGCACCTGGTCGCCGGACACACCCTGCTCGACGACAGCTGCCGCAAGGTGGCATCCGCGCTGAACATCACCCTCCCCAACGAAGCGTCTCCTCAGCAGCAGCAGTTCGTGGCCACCGTGGAGTCGAAGCAGGGTACGGAGTTCGATTCCACGGCGGTCGACATCATGCGCGTGACGCACGGCCAGATCTACCCGGCCATCGCCAAGATCCGCGCGAGCACCGAGAACAGCCTGGTGCGCCAGCTCGCCAACCAGGCCAACGAGGTCGTCCTCGACCACATGACCTCGCTGGAGAACACCGGCATGGTCAACCACGAGCAGAACAGGCAGCAGGTGACGGCTCCGCCGAACCTCCCCGACGATCAGCTCACCCCGCCCCCGCCCCCGCCCGGTTCGCCGATCCGCAAGCTCACCAAGCCCCAGGGTCTGGGGGACGACTTCTACCGGACGTCTGTCGTCCTGCAGTGACGGCGGCGGTACGTCGCCAAAGGGCTGTCGCACCGAGCGCGGTGAGACGGCGGTCGAGCAGCGGCCGTCCGTAATGGGCAGCTATGTGCCGCTGTGTACCGCACTCCGCCGAACCTCTGGACTTCCTCAACTCTGCTTTGGGTCTCGGGGGCCTGGGCATGACCCCGTCACGCAAGAAGCGGGCCTCGCTTCGGGGGGACTGAAAGGAGAGTGAGGACGATGGCAGTCGCACTGTTCGTGGTCGTGGCCGTGGTCGTGGTGATTGCAGTGATCGCCGGCGCAGGAGGCAGCTCCAGGCGCCCGCGTCGGCGCGGAAGCTGGTGGTCCGGCGGCGGTGGCGGCGTCGGTGGTGGTGGCTGCGGCGGTGGCAGCAGCTGCGGGGGCGGCAGCAGCTGCGGCGGTGGCGGCGGCTGTGGTGGCGGTGGTGGCGGTGGAGGCTGCGGCGGCGGTGGCGGTAGCTGACGCCCGGCGCCCCTCCCGTGCGGACGGGAGCGGCTGACGGCCCGCACCTGTCGCCGCGCGCGCAACGGCACCTGTCGCCGCGCGCACATCGGCATCGGTCACGGCGCGCACATCGGCATCGGTCACGGCGCGCACATCGGCATCGGTCACGGCGCGCACATCGGCATCGGTCACGGCGCGCACATCGGCGTCCGTCAGTGTTCGCGTCACAGCGTCCGTCGCGGATCGCGTCACCGCGTCCGTCACCCATCGCGTCACCCCATCCGTCACAGCGCCCGTCACGGCGCTCACCTCGGAAAACGGGAACGGGACAGCCGCAACTGACCCACGGTTGTGCGGCTGTCCCATGCGGTACGGCATATGCGTCCGGCGGGTTTTCAGGCCCGTCGGACGCTTTTGTTTTGAACAGTTGAACCGTGCGGCCCTCTGGAGGATGGAAACCCGGCGAAGTTGGGTAAAACCGCTGTGGGCCGCGGGCATCTCATGATTTCGTATCCCCCCGGACCCCCACGTGGGCACGAGCCGGCGAGCGAAGCTCCCTCGGTCCCCTCTCCGGGCGAGCCGGCCCACCCGTCACCCATTGCGCGATCACCCCTGCCTGCTTTTGCGGAGCCGACCCATGCTCACCACGCTCAAAACTGCCTATACCGATACCCGTGCCGCCGATCTGGCCTGGGCCCTGGGCCGGGAGCCGCTGCCCGCCCTCGCCGAACTCGAGCTCGAACTCGGATACGTCACGTTGCAGTTGAGACTCCTCGGCGCTTCTCACCAGGTACTCGCCGAGGACTACCACGGACAGTGCTCGGAGACCGTGGCGTGCATGTCGGGCAGCGCCACGCCCCTGCCGCTGGGCATCGACAAGCGCATCGGGGACTGGGACTACGAGTTCGCGGCGCACGTCGAGACGCACTCCGAGGAGTCCTTCGCCGCGCGCGCCCAGGAGCTGCTCGCGCTCGTCGCCGACCATCCGTACGGCCTCGCCGGGACCTTCCCCGGCAGCCCGTACGCGTTCACCGCCCTGCTGGCGCACTGCCGCGAAGGCCGGCTGGCCTGGCGGACCTGGCACGCCTACCCCCAGGAGGGCTCGCTCGTCGCCACCCGCACGCGGATCGGCACACAGGGCACACGGGGCACGCGCGGCGACAGGCCCGCGCCCCCTTGAAAGCGCGCAAGCCGCGCAGAACCCCCAACGCACCCGTGTGGGTGACAGGTCCGCAGAAATGCCTGACGTACCGTTCCCCGCATGATTGATCCGCCCGTGGTCCGCATCCCGCGCGCGGCCGCGCAGCGGGAGCCGCAGGGCCCGGTGGAACTCCCCGTTCCGGAGGGCCTCGGCCGCTTACTGGTCCTGGCTGCGGTGTTCGTGTGCGCGGCCTGCGGGCTGGTCTACGAGCTCGAACTCGTCGCACTGGCCTCGTACTTGTCCGGTGACTCCGTCACCCAGGCGTCCGTCGTGCTGTCCGTGATGGTCTTCGCCATGGGCATCGGCTCGCTGCTCGCCAAGCGGCTGCGGTGGCAGCCGGTCGTGGGGTTCGGCGTGGTCGAGGCCGTGCTCGCGCTGGTCGGCGGCTCCTCGGCGATGGCGCTGTACGCGGCCTTCGCCTGGTTCGGTCACTCCCGCGCGGTGCTCGTCGCGTTCTCCGCCACCATCGGGGTGCTGATCGGGGCCGAGGTACCGCTGCTGATGACGCTCATCCAGCGCATCAGGAAGCAGGACGCGGGCGGCGCCGTCGCCGACCTCTTCGCCGCGGACTACGTGGGCGCTCTCGTCGGCGGGCTCGCCTTCCCCTTCCTTCTGCTGCCGTGCCTGGGCCAGCCGCGCGGGGCCCTCCTGACCGGCGCGGTGAACGCGCTGGCGGGCGGGGTGACGGTGCTGTGGCTGTTCCGCCGCGAACTGACCACCCGCTCACGGTGGTTCCTCCTCGGCGTCAACGTCCTGGTGCTGGCCCTGCTGGCGGGCGGCACCCTCCTCGTCGAGCCCTTCGAACGGGCGGCACGCCGCGCGGTGTACGGGGCCGATGCGAGGGTCGCCGTCCGCACGGGCGCGAGCGAGGTCGTCGTCACGGGGGAGGCGGGCGTCGGAGGGCGCGGGAGTGCCGCGGGCCTCAGGCCCCCGGGCGGGCCCGGCCCGTTCGGCCCGGAAGTGAACGGCGGTGCCGACCCGGGGGACGGCGTGGAGGCGAACGGCCGTGCGGAGCGGCGCAGTTCGGTGACCGCGTCAGGCGACCGCCCCGTGGCGTGGCTGTCGCTGTTCCTCAACGGCCGCCTGCGGGTCAGCGGCCGGGACGCGTTCCGTTACGACGAGGCGCTGGTCCACCCCGCGATGGCCGGGCCGCACCGCCGCGTCCTCGTCCTGGGCGGAGGTGACGGGCTCGCGCTGCGCGAGGTCCTGCGCCACCCCGGCGTCGCGTCGGTGACGCTGGTCGAACCCGACCGGCAGCTCGTGCGGTTGGCCCGCACCGATCCGGGGCTGTCCGCCCTGAACCGGGACGCGTTCGGCGACCGCCGGGTGCGGGTCGTACGGGCCGACCCGTTCGACTGGCTGCGGGGCGCGGCGCGGAGCCACGGCCCGTACGACGTCGTCCTCTCCGACCTGCCCGACCCCGACATCACCGCGAGCACCAAGCTCTACTCGCTGGAGTTCTACGGTCTCGTACGGCGCGTGATGGCCGAGGACGGCCGGTTCGCCGTGCACGCCGGGGCGTTGTCGGTCCGGCCGCGTCAGTTCTGGACCGTGGACGCGACGCTGCGCGCCGCCGGGCTGCGGACCGCGGTCTACCGGGTGGACGGGCGGCTCCCGGCCGTCTCCCGCGGGCCGGACCGTGCGTCCCGGGACCAGCCCCGGGACTGGGGCTTCGTCCTCGCCTCGTCCGACCGCCGGCCCCCGCCTCTGCGGCTGCCGGACGACGGGCCGCGGGTGCGTTCGCTGACGCCCGGTTCGCTGCGCGCCGCCGGACGGGCCGCCGAGGGCGAGCGGGTGACCGGACTGCCCGCGTCCACGCTGATGCACCCGCGCTACCTCGGCTGACGGTGCGTCGGGTGTAGAAACGGGACCCATGGGACACATGCCAGCAATCCGGACCACTTCCCGTTTCTGTGCCGGCGCGATCGCACTGGCCGCGGCGGCCGTCCTCACCGGATGCGCGAACCCGTCCTCCTCCGACTCCCGTGCCGATTCGGCCCCCCGCGCCTGGGACCGCGAACAGGACCGTGCGCCGAGCACGATGCCCGCTCCCGCGTCCACGCCGGAGTCGGTCGAGCACGCCCTGCGCGCGCTCAACACCGCCGATGTGTCCGTGCCCCGCGGCGCGTCCTTCCAGCTCGAGGGGGAGAGGGACGGCCGGGGCAACCGGGTCTGGGAGATCGTCGTCGCGTCGAAGGGCAAGGACCAGAACAACGACGACTACATCGACGAGTACGACGTCACCGTCTCCGGAGACGGATCCGAACTCCTCTCCCGCCACCGGGACGCGACGCCCGACGACGACGTCTCCCGGCTGCGGTTCGCCAGGACGACCGCGCAGCAGGCCGTGCGTCTCGCCTACGCCTACCGGCCCTCCGAACTGAGCTCCCTGGAGATCGACACCCGCGACGACGGCAAGATCGTCTGGCAGGTCACGCAGACCGCACCCGGCGCGGCCGACGACGACTCGGGACGCGTGGTGCTCCTCGACGCCACCACGGGCAATGTCCTGACGTCCGGCGCGGACGACTGAGGACGGCGGGGGTGGCGGAGCCGGCCGGAGACCGCGCGCGGGGTCCGGAGACCACGGAAGTCGGTCGGATGAGGGTGCCTCACGGTGATGGCTGGGTAGGCTCGGTCTCCATGGAGCATGAGGTGTTCGTTCCGTTCTCCGTCGGCACCGTGCGGCAGGCGCTGGCCGATCCCGCGCGCGTCTCGCGCTGCATCCCGGGGTTCCAGAGTGACGCCGAGGATGCGCGGGGGACGCATGACGCCCCGGGGGGTCCCCTGGAGTTCGCGGGCCGCCTGAGACTGCGCATCGGCCACTCGACCATCACCTACCGCGGCAGCCTCCGTGTCACCGAACAGGACGGCGGCGACCTGAGTGTGGAGGGCGAGGGCACGGAGTCGCGCGGCAGCGGTTCCGTGAAGGTCGCGCTGAACGTACGGCTGTCCTCGGCGGACGGCGGTACGCGCGTCACGTGCACGGGGACCGTACGGAGCGAGGGCCGTCTGGCCGAGTCCGGGGAATCCGCGGCCACCGCCGCCGGGCACCGTCTGCTGGACCGCTTCGCCGGAGAGCTGGCCTCGGGCCTCGAGTCGTCGCCGATCGGTTCGAGCGATCCCGGCGACGACAACCAGCGCGTCATCCCCGGCATCCCGTCACCGGACAAGCCCGACCGCGGCCACGCCGGCGACCGGCGCACGGAGAAGCCCAAGGAGCAAGAGGGTTCGCCGGAGACCGAGGCGGACGAGGGCACGGACCGGCGTCCGGATGAGGGGAAGGGGAAGGGCGCGGCGGACACCGGGCCCGGAACCCCGTCTGAGACACCGTCGGTCTTCGAGACCGAGGTGCCGCCCCCGTCGCTGGACCCGCTCTCCGACCTCGACGACGACGAGCACGACGCAGGGGACGACGAGTCGGTACGGGCTCTGCAGGACGACGCTGAGGACGCGTTCGAGGAAGACATCGACGACGGGCCCGGCACCGAGCCGCCCGCCGAGGCCGCACACGCACGGCGCACCATGATCGGCCGCAGCGCCGAGGAGGTGGACCACGCGCCGCCGCGCGGCCGGTACGCCCCGGTGCCCGCGCCCGAGGCCACCGCGACGACGGTCCCGCTGCGCTGGGCCGCCCCGGCGGCCGCCGCGCTCGTGGCGTCCGCGGTCGTCGTCAGCAGGATCCTGCGCCGCCGCCGCTGAATCACGGACGCGCTGCCGTCAGGACGTGCATCGCGCTGCCGGGAGGACGCGTACCCCGCTGCCGTCAGGACGCGCACTGCCGTACGACGCCGGACGCCCGCGCTCTCGTATCCGTACCGACTCCGGGCCCGGACACCGGTCGACCGGTCCGTCCCCATCCCCGGACGAGGCTCTAGGGTCGGGGATGTGACGACCCACGACACGACGGAATCCGGCTCCGGCATCCGACTCGAGGCCGGCGAAGCCGAGTTGACCCTGCTCCCCGCCTTCGGCTGCCGCGTCGGCTCGCTGCGCGTCGCCGGTACGGAGCTGCTGCGGCAGGGCGCCAAGTACGGTGCCTTCCCGATGGTGCCCTGGTGCGGCCGGGTCGACCACGGGCGCTTCCGTGACGGGGCCGAGGTGCGCCAACTCCCCGTCAACAGCCCGCCGCACGCGATCCACGGCACCGGCCGCGACACGGCCTGGCGTACGGCCCGTACGGACAAGACCTCCGCCGTCTGCACCTACGACCTGGCCGACCCCTGGCCGTATCCGGGCCGGGTCACGCAGATCGTCGAACTCGCCGAGGACTCCGTCACCCTCACCCTCGGGGTCGAGACGATCGGCGACTCCTTCCCGGCGCAGGCCGGCTGGCACCCGTGGTTCCTGCGCAACCTCGGTGACGGCAGCGGGGACGCCCAGGTCTCCTTCACGCCCGAGTGGCAGGAGGAGCGCGGGGACGACCATCTGCCGACCGGCCGCCGCATCCCCCCGCGGCCGAGCCCCTGGGACGACTGCTTCGGCATGCCGGACGGCGTGGACGTGACCCTGACCTGGCCGGGCCGTCTCGAGCTGCGGGTCACCAGCCGCGCCCAGTGGGTCGTCCTCTACGACGAGCAGGCCGAGGCGGTCTGCGTCGAGCCTCAGTCCGGTCCGCCCAACGGCCTCAACACCCTGCCCCGTCTGGTCACACCGGTCGACCCGCTGGAGATCTCCACGACCTGGACCTGGCGCAGGCTGTGACGGGCGACCGCTTAGGCTCGGGGGCATGAGCGATGCGCGTGACGCCCTGCTGGAGCAGATCAAGAACAAGGCCGTGGTCCACGGCAAGGTGACCCTCTCGTCCGGGCTGGAGGCCGACTACTACATCGACCTCCGCCGGATCACCCTGGACGCGGAGGCCGCCCCGCTCGTCGGTCAGGTGATGCTGGATGCCACCGCCGATCTGGACTACGACGCCGTGGGCGGGCTGACGCTGGGCGCCGACCCGGTCGCCACCTCGATGCTCCACGCCGCCGCGGCGCGCGGCCGGAAGCTGGACGCCTTCGTCGTACGGAAGGCGCAGAAGACGCACGGCATGCAGCGCCGTATCGAGGGGCCCGACATCGCGGGCCGCCGGGTTCTGGTCGTCGAGGACACCTCCACCACCGGGGGCTCGCCGCTCACCGCCGTCGAGGCCGCGCGCGAGGCGGGGGCCGAGGTCGTCGCGGTCGCGGTGATCGTCGAGCGCGGTGCCGCGCCCGCGATCGCGGAGGCCGGACTGCCGTACGTCCCGGCATATGGGCTGGCGGATCTCGGTCTCGACGGCTGACGACGGGGCCGAGTCCCGACCTGAACGCCGCTGCGGTCTCTGGTCGACGGCTTCTGACCTGCGGATTCATCGAGGGGTGGAGAGTTTCACGTGAAACTCTCCACCCCTCGCCGCCGTCCTCGGCACGGCTGCGGAGCCGGGCCGGGTGGACCGTACGTCCGCGTCTGGGAAGATGGGCCCCGACGATGACGTCGCCCCCTAGGTCAGGGCCCTATCCGAGAACCCGCACATCACAAGGAGCGGACAGATGCCCATCGCAACCCCCGAGGTCTACAACGAGATGCTCGACCGGGCGAAGGCAGGCAAGTTCGCCTACCCGGCCATCAACGTGACCTCGTCGCAGACCCTCCACGCGGCGCTCCGCGGCTTCGCCGAGGCGGAGAGTGACGGCATCGTCCAGATTTCCACGGGCGGCGCCGAGTTCCTGGGCGGCCAGTACAGCAAGGACATGGTGACCGGCGCGGTCGCGCTGGCCGAGTTCGCGCACGTCGTCGCCGAGAAGTACTCGGTGAACATCGCGCTGCACACCGACCACTGCCCGAAGGACAAGCTCGACGGGTACGTGCGTCCGCTGCTCGCCGTCTCCCAGGAGCGGGTGGCGGGCGGCCGGAACCCGCTGTTCCAGTCGCACATGTGGGACGGTTCCGCCGAGACGCTGGACGAGAACCTCAGCATCGCGCAGGAGCTGCTCGCCGAGGCCGTCAAGGCGAAGATCATCCTCGAGGTCGAGATCACCCCGACCGGCGGCGAGGAGGACGGCGTCTCGCACGAGATCAACGACGAGCTGTACACCACGGTCTCCGACGTCGAGCGCACCGCCGACGCCCTGGGGCTGGGCGAGAAGGGCCGCTACCTGCTGGCCGCCTCGTTCGGCAACGTCCACGGCGTCTACAAGCCCGGCAACGTCGTGCTCCGCCCCGACCTGCTGCGTCAGCTCCAGGACGGCGTCGCTGCCAAGGCCGGCAAGACGGACCCGTTCGACTTCGTCTTCCACGGCGGCTCCGGCTCCACGGAGGAGGAGATCCTCACGGCGCTGGAGAACGGCGTGGTGAAGATGAACCTCGACACGGACACCCAGTACGCCTTCACCCGCCCCGTCGCGGACCACATGTTCCGCAACTACGACGGTGTGCTGAAGGTCGACGGCGAGGTCGGCAACAAGAAGGTCTACGACCCGCGGAGCTGGGGCAAGGCCGCCGAGAAGAGCATGGCCGAGCGCGTCACACAGGCGTGCGCGAACCTGCGCTCCACGGGCACCAAGCTGAAGTAGGCCCCAGAGCATCCGTACGGCGACGGGCCCGGCACCTCGAACGGAGGCGCCGGGCCCGTTCCCGTACGACTCCGCCTCGCCGCGCGGGGCCGTGGCTGGGGTGGCCGGGGGGTGGGAACGCGAGGATCATCCCCGGTATGAGCGACTCCTCGCGCCGTCCCCCGAGCGAGCCCGGGTCGCAGGCGACGCCGGGAGACGTGCCGGCGGCGGCCGGTGAGTCGGCGGCCGCGTCGGGCGCGGCCGCCGGGCGGATCCGGATCTCGGAGGCCGCCGGGCGCTGGATCGTGCTGACGACCGTGCTCGGCTCCGGGATGGCCCTGCTCGACGGCACGGTCGTCAACGTCGCCCTTCCCCGGATCGGCGAGGACCTGGGCGCCGACCTGGCCGTACTGCAGTGGACCGTCAACGCATACATGCTCACCCTCGCCGGGCTGATCCTGCTCGGCGGTGCGCTCGGCGACCGGTTCGGGCGGCGCCGGGTGTTCGTGATCGGCATCGTGTGGTTCGCGCTCGCCTCCCTTGCCTGCGGGCTCGCGCCGAACGCCGCCGTGCTGGTCGCCGCGCGGGCCCTCCAGGGCATCGGGGGCGCGCTGCTCACCCCCGGCTCGCTCGCGCTCATCCAGGCCACGTTCCATCCGGACGACCGCGCGCGGGCGGTCGGCGCCTGGTCCGGCCTGGGCGGCGTCGCGGCCGCGATCGGACCGTTCGTGGGCGGCTGGCTGGTGGACGGACCGGGCTGGCGCTGGGTGTTCCTGCTGAACGTGCCGTTGGCCGCCGTGTGCGTACCCGTCGCGCTGCGCCACGTACCGGAGACGCGGGACCCGCACGCCCACGGCCGGTTCGACATCCTCGGGGCCGTGCTCGGGGCGCTCGCCCTGGGCGCCGTCACGTACGCGCTGATCGACGCGCCCGAGCAGGGCGCCTCCCCGGCCATCATCGGCGCTGCCGTCGGCGGGGTGCTGCTGGGTGCCGCCTTCGTACGGCTGGAGCGACGGCGGCGCGACCCGATGCTGCCGCCCGAGATCTTCGCCTCCCGGCAGTTCACGGCCGTCAACGCGGTGACCTTCTGCGTGTACGCCGCGTTCGGCGGGTTCTTCTTCCTCTCCGTGCTCCAGCTCCAGGTCGTCGTCGGCTACTCCGCGCTCGCCGC
Source organism: Streptomyces sp. NPDC047108 (assembly GCF_040643575.1). Classification (NCBI taxonomy): domain Bacteria; kingdom Bacillati; phylum Actinomycetota; class Actinomycetes; order Kitasatosporales; family Streptomycetaceae; genus Streptomyces; species Streptomyces sp. NPDC047108. The sequence continues at coordinate 218,607 of NZ_JBEYUP010000002.1, read as the reverse complement.
CGGCACCGCTCTGCTGCCGACGACGCTGATGATGCTGCTGCTCTCCTCCCGCTCGGGCGAGCTGGGGCAGCGCATCGGCCCGCGCATCCCGCTCACCGTGGGGCCCCTGCTGTGCGCGACGGGGATGCTGCTGATGCTGCGGGTCGGCCAGGGCGCCTCGTACTGGGCTGACATCCTGCCCGCGCTGCTGGTCATGGGCTCGGGCATGGTGCTGCTCGTCGCCCCGCTCACCTCGACGGTCCTGGCGTCGGTCGAGGTGGCGCGCGCGGGCCTGGCGAGCGGCGTCAACAACGCGGTGGCGCGCGCGGCCGGGCTGATCGCCGTGGCGGCGCTGCCGCTGCTGGCCGGCACGGGGCCCGAGGCGTACCGGTCGGCGACGGAGTTCGACGCCACCTTCCAGCGGTCGATGCCGATCTGCGCCGGGGTCCTGCTGGTGGGGGCGGTGATCGCGGTGCTCGCGGTACGGTCCGACGCGCTGGCACCGGCCCCGTCCGGGGAGCCGCAGCCCTGCCGGGCCCAGTGCCGTACGTACTGCGCGGTGAACGCGCCGCCCCTGGACCCGGGGGACGCGCGGAAGCCCGGTGAGCCGCGGCGGACCCCGGCGGCGGGGGAGAGCGCCGCGTAGGGATGGCGTATCCCGGCGGCGGGGGAGGCACCGCGTAGCCGCGGGAGTGCGGCGCGTGCGGGGGCGCACCCTCCGCGCAGGCGCGACCGCGCAGTGAAGGCAACGGCCCCCTGCTGTCCGTGCCACCGGCGGGCGGAGTGTGCGCCGGGCACCACGGACCTCCGGCCGTCCGGCAGACTTGAGGTCATGGCCATTCACGAAAACCTTCTCGGGGGCCCGCCCCCGACGCACCTCCCCGACGACCCCGAGCCGCGCGATCTGCTCGCCTCGGGCACGGCCCCCGCCGACGTGGCGGCGAAGTACCCGTCCTCCTCCCTGGCCTGGGCGCAGCTCGCCGACGGGGCCTTCGAGAACGGCCGCGTCGTCGAGTCCTACGCGTACGCCCGTACCGGCTACCACCGCGGGCTCGACGCGCTGCGCCGCAGCGGCTGGAAGGGCCATGGCCCGGTGCCGTGGGAGCACGAGCCGAACCGCGGCTTCCTCCGCGCGCTGCACGCCCTCGCGCGCGCCGCCCAGGCCATCGGCGAGCAGGACGAGTACGAACGCTGCTCCGGCTTCCTGCGCGAGTCGTCGCCGACCGCGGCCGACACCCTCACCTGATCACCGCAACACCGCGACCACCGGAACCCGTTGTCCACGGCGGACCGCCGCGCTGATCCGTGCTGATCAGCGGGCAGTTCGTCCGCGGGTTCGAAGGGCCTGCCCGGGACGCCCCCCGGGCAGGCCCTTGCCGTACCGCGAGGGAGCCACGGATGATGCTGTGGCCGGCGCGATCCGAATATCGCGCACGGCGAGGGGACCGGGGCTCCGACGCCGAGAGGAAGGAGCGGACCGCTACCCGGTAGCACGCACGAGGAGACAGCGATGTCGCACGACCCCTACGCGCCCGGAACCGGTCCCGAAAGCGGCGCGGACCCCGGTGTCGAGGCCCCGAACCTGGACTTCGCGGGCACGACCCCGTACGAGGACTACGTCCAGGCGGATGTCCTCACCCACCTTCAGCACCCGCTCTCCGACGACCCCGGCGAGATGGTCTTCCTCGTCACGACCCAGGTGATGGAGCTGTGGTTCACCGCCGTCGTGCACGAGTGGCAGACGGCCGCCGAGGCGATGCGCCAGGACGACCTGCCGGTCGCGATGGCGGCCCTGAAGCGCTCCACTTGGGAGCTGGAGTCCCTCAACGCCTCCTGGAAGCCGCTGGCGCATCTGACCCCGGCGCAGTTCAACGCGTACCGCAGTGCGCTCGGTGAGGGCTCCGGCTTCCAGTCCGCGATGTACCGGCGGATGGAGTTCCTGCTCGGTGAGAAGTCGGCGTCCATGCTGGTTCCGCACCGCGGCGCCCCGCGTGTCCACGCCGAGCTGGAGAAGGCGCTGGCCGAGCCGAGCCTCTACGACGAGGTGATCCGGCTCCTCGCCCGCCGCGGGTACGACATCCCGGGCGCCGTCCTCGACCGCGACCCGAGCCTGCGCCACGAGCCCTCCCCGGATGTGGAGCGCGCCTGGCAAAAGGTTTACTCAGGAGGTCAGGGCGACGAGCTGGTGCAACTCGGCGAGGCGCTGACCGAGGTCGCCGAGCTGGTCTGGCGCTGGCGCAACGACCATCTCGTCGCCACGCGGCGGGCGATGGGCGCCAAGACCGGGACCGGAGGTTCCGCGGGGGTGGCCTGGCTGGAGAAGCGGGCTCAGAAGCATGTGTTCCCCGAGCTGTGGACGGCGCGCAGCCATGTCTGAATCCCCGAGCCGCACCGCAGCGGTGCGTGAGGAGACCATGACGGTGCACGAGAAGACCCCAGCGGCCCAGGCGATCGCCCCGGGCGCGCTCGCGGACGAGGCGGCGCGCCTGGACGCGGCCGACGAACTGGCCGCGGTGCGCGAGCGGTTCGCCCTCGACGACGGCGTCTATCTGGACGGCAATTCGCTGGGCGTCCTGCCACGTGGCGTGCCCGGGCGGATGGCGGACGTGATCGAGCGTGAGTGGGGCCGGCTGCGCATCCGCTCGTGGGAGGAGAGCGGCTGGTGGACGGCGCCCGAGCGGATCGGCGACCGGATCGCCCCGCTCGTCGGCGCCGCGCCGGGGCAGATCGTCGTCGGCGACTCGACGAGCGTCAACGTCTTCAAGGCCGTGGTCGCGGCCGTCCGGATGGCCGGTGAGGGGCGGGACGAACTGCTCGTCGACGCCTCGACCTTCCCCACCGACGGCTACATCGCCGAGTCCGCCGCCCGCCTCACCGGCTGCCGCGTGATCCCCGTCGAGCCGGGGGAGGTGCCGGGAGCCGCGGGGCCGCGTACGGCCGCCGCCCTCGTCAACCATGTCGACTACCGCACCGGGCGTCTGCACGACCTGCCCGGCACCACCGCCTCCGTGCACGCGGCGGGGGCGCGCGTGGTCTGGGACCTGTGCCACAGCGCGGGCGCCCTGCCGGTCGGGCTCGACGAGCACGGCGTGGACCTCGCGGTCGGCTGCACGTACAAGTACCTCAACGGCGGTCCGGGCGCACCGGCGTATCTGTACGTCCGCCGGGAGCTGCAGCCGCGGTTCGACTCGCCGCTCCCCGGCTGGAATTCGCACGCCGACCCCTTCGGCATGGCCGCCTCCTTCACCCCGGCCGACGGCTCCCTCCGGGGCCGCGTCGGCACGCCCGACATCCTGTCGATGCTCGCCCTGGAGGCGGCGCTCGACGTCTGGGACGGCGTCCCGGTCGAGGCGGTACGGGGCAAGAGCCTGGCGCTGACGGACTTCTTCCTGCGGTGCGTGGGCCACTACGTGCCGCTGGGGCGGGTCGAGTCGGTCACCCCGGCGGCGCACGCGGAGCGCGGCAGCCAGATCGCGCTGCGGTGCGCCGACGCGGGTGCGGTGATGCGGGAACTCATCGCGCGGGACGTGGTGGGGGACTTCCGGCGTCCCGATGTGCTGCGGTTCGGATTCACGCCGCTCTACACGTCGTTCGCGGATGCCGAGCGTGCGGCCCGTGTCCTGGCCGACGTGCTCGACGCACACGGGGACGAGGTCTGACCCGTGCCCGGTCCGGACACTCCGGGGCTCCCCGCTCACCCTGCCTCGAAAGGCCCGGTGAGCGGGGGGTCCCGCCCGGACGGACGGCGCGACCCCGAGGCCGTGCTGTCGTATCCGCCCGTCCCCGCTGACGCGACCCTCCCCTACGGCGAACACCCCGACCAGCTCGTCGACTTCTTCGCACCGTGCGGAGGGGACGGGGAGGGGCCGGCCCCGCTCGTCGTCCTGCTCCACGGGGGTGCCTGGCGTGCCCCGTACGACCGCCGGCACATCTCGCCGCTCGCGGCCCGCCTGGCGTCGGTCGGCTGCGCCGTCGCGTCGGTCGAGTACCGCAGGGGCCCGGCGCCGGAGAGGGACGCCGCAGGGGCCGCCCCGGCCTCCGGGGCGAGCGGAGGGGCGTCTCAGGACCCCGCCGGGCGGTGGCCCGAGACGCTGGACGACGTCGCCCTGGCCGTCGACCGCCTCCCCGCGATGATCGCAGACCTGGCCGCGGCGGAGAACGCCTCCGGCGCGACCGCGGACGCCCCCCGGGACGGCGCACCTCCCGCGCCCCCACGGCGGCCGTGGAGCCGCGTCGACAGCACGCGTCCCGTCCTGACCGGGCACTCCGCGGGTGGCCACCTCGCGCTGTGGGCCGCCGCGCGCCACCGGCAGCCGCCCGGTTCGCGCTGGCGTCTCCCCGCGCCTCCCCCCGTCGCCGGGGTCGTCGCCCTCGCTCCCATCGCGGACTTCGCCACCTCCCGCGGGCTGGACGTGTGCTCCGGCGCCGTCGTCCAGTTCCTCGGCGGACCCAACCGGTACGCCTCCCGGAGCCCGTACGCCGACCCCGCGGCCCTGCTCCCCACCGGCATTCCCACGACGATCGTGCACGGTGCGACGGACACCGTCGTCCCGCCGCAGGTCACGAGGGCCTTCGCGGCCGGGGCCGAACGGGCGGGAGAGCCGGTGCGATGCGTGCTCCTCGACGGCGCGGGGCACTTCCCGGTCATCGACCCGTACTGCCCCGAGGCCGGGGTGGTCGTCGACGAGATCCGCCGCTTCACGCGCTGAGGCTGCCCCGCGTCCCTCGCGTCCACCCGGGCGGGATCCGCCGAACCGGCACGTCATCCTTGAGACGGATGCCGGAAAGTCGGCTGCAACGGTGACGACGCGGGCCCGGCCGGTGCGTAGCGTTCTGCACGTGAACGAGACGACGACACCCTCCGCGTGGACCGAGTCCCGCATAGCCCGGACCGTGTGGCGCGGTCTGCGCGAGGACCTGCTGACCTCGGCGTGGGCCTTCCGTCCCCTGCCGCCGATCAGCGCCGACCGGATCGCCGCGTGGCCGAGGCTGGAGCGGCGCGGCGGCCGGTGGCTGCCGCACGCCGCGATCCTGGCCTTCGCGTTCCTGTTCTTCCTGATGGACTTCGCGGGTTACACGAGATGGTCGCCCTGGTCGGATCTGGTCGCCCTGCTCACCGCGGCCACGCACACGGCGGCGCTCGTGCTCGTCCTCCTCAGGCCCGTCGGTGCCTGGTGGCTGTCTCTCGCCGTCACTGCCCTGTCCGCCATGCCCTTCTTCGACTGGTCCGGCGCGGAATACTTCGCGCACGTCGTCGTCATGGTCCTGGTCACCTTCCGGTCCAGGCCGCGGGTAGCCATCGAGATGTGGGCGATCTCGGCGATCACCATGGGCGTCCTGGGCGCCGTGGCGGACGGCGACAACACCGAGGTGGGCGGCCTCGCCGTCGTCTCCGGCTTCGTCCTCGGTATCGCCGTCGCCCTGCGCGGCTGGTGGCTGGCCCGTGGCCGGGTCGCCGAGCAGGAGACGCTCGTCGCCGACGTCCGCGGGCAGCACACGCTCCTGGAGGAGCGCGCCAGGATCGCCCGGGAACTGCACGACGTCGTCGCGCATCACATGTCGGTGATCGCGATCCAGGCGGAGGCGGCGCCGTACCGGGTGACCGATCCGCCCGAGGAGCTGACGAAGAGCTTCTCCACGATCCGCGGCAGTGCGGTGGAGGCCCTGGCCGAGTTGCGCCGCGTCCTCGGTGTCCTGCGCTTCGAGAGCCCCGACGGCACGGTCGTCCCGGACGCCCCGCAGCCCGACCTGTCCCGCCTCGACGAACTGGTCGACGGCGTACGGGCGGTGGGCCTGGACGTCGAGATCGGCAGGACCGGCGCGGTCCGTCCGCTGCCGCAGGGCGTGGAACTGTCCGCGTACCGGATCATCCAGGAGGCGCTGAGCAACGCCCTGCGCCATGCGCCCGGTTCGCGGGTCCGTGTCGAAGTCGCGTACGTCCTCACCGGTCTCGGGGTGCGCGTCGTCAACACCCGGCCGACGGCGGACGCCGCGCCCTCGCCCGGTCTCGGCCACGGCGTGATGGGCATGCGCGAGCGGGCGTCGATGCTCGGCGGTGAGCTGACGGCCGAGCCCACGGCCGACGGCGGCTTCGAGGTCGCCGTCTTCCTGCCCGCCGGGCAGCCGGAGGACCGGGAGGGTTCCGCATGACGACCCGTGTGCTGATCGCGGACGACCAGATGATGGTCCGCGAGGGCTTCTCGGTCCTGCTCGGGGCGCAGCCCGACATCGAGGTGGTCGGCGAGGCCCTCGACGGTCTCCAGGCGATCGCCCAGGTGGCCGAACTGCGGCCGGACGTCGTGCTGATGGACATCCGGATGCCCGGCATGAACGGTCTGGAGGCGACCCGGCGGATCGTCGCCGACCGCGCGGAGGTGGGCGGCGCGCGCGTCCTCATCCTGACCACGTTCGACCTCGACGAATACGTCTTCGAGGCCCTGCGCGCGGGGGCGTCCGGCTTCCTGCTGAAGGACGCCTCCGCCCGCCAGCTCGCCGACGCCGTACGTGTCGTGGCGGCCGGCGAGGCGCTGCTCGCGCCGACCGTCACCAAGCGGCTGCTGTCGGAGTTCACCCGCCTCGGTGCGCCCAGGGCTCCGCGCATGGACCGCATCGAGGCGCTCACCGAACGGGAGACGGAGGTGCTGGCCCTCATCGCCCAGGGGCTGTCGAACGGCGAGATCGCCACCCGCCTCGTCGTCAGCGAGGCCACGGTGAAGACCCATGTGAGCCGGATTCTGGTCAAACTCAGCCTGCGGGACCGCACGCAGGCGGCCGTCTTCGCCTACGAGATCGGGCTCGTCACGCCGGGCGGGTAGCGTCGGCCCATGAATGCAGCGGTCTCGTGGTTCGATCCGTGGTCCCCGGCCTTCGTCGCGGACCCTTATCCGGCGTACGCGCGGCTGAGGGCGGCCGGGCGCGCGCACTGGTACGAGCGCAGCGAGCAGTGGCTCGTCCCGCATCACGACGACGTGAGCGCGCTGCTGCGTGACCGGCGGCTTGCCCGTACGTACACGCACCGTTTCACGCACGAGGAGTTCGGGCGGACCCCGCCGCCGCCCGAGCACGAGCCGTTCCACGTCCTCAACGGGCACGGGCTGCTGGAGCTGGAGCCGCCCGACCACACCCGGATCCGCCGGCTGATCTCGAAGGCGTTCACGCCGCGTACGGTGCAGCGGCTGACGCCGACCGTGGAGCGGCTGGCGGGGGAGCTGGCCGACGGACTGGTCGCCGACGGCGGCGGGGACCTGCTGGCGAAGGTCGCGGAGCCGCTGCCGGTCGCGGTGATCGCGGAGATGCTCGGGGTGCCGGCCGAGGACCGGGGGCTGCTGCGGCCGTGGTCGGCCGACATCGTCGGGATGTTCGAGTTGAACCCGACGGAGGAGGCGGCCCGTAAGGCGGTCCGGGCCTCGGTCGAATTCACCGCCTATCTGCGGGACTTGATCGCGCAGCGGCGGAAGGAGCCCGGCGAGGACCTGGTCAGCGCGCTGATCGACGCCCACGACGCGGAGGACCGTCTCACGGAGCAGGAGATGATCTCCACCTGTGTGCTGCTGCTCAACGCGGGCCACGAGGCGACCGTCAACACCACGGCGAACGGCTGGCTGACCCTCTTCCGCCACCCCGAGCAGCTCGCCGCCCTCCGTGCCGCGCCGGAGGCCGTACTCCCGCGGGCCGTCGAGGAGTTGATGCGCTACGACACCCCGTTGCAGATGTTCGAGCGCTGGGTGATGGACGACATCGAGCTGGGCGGGGAGGTCATCCCGCGCGGCTCGGAGGTCGCGCTGCTCTTCGGCTCGGCCAACCGCGATCCGGCCCGCTTCACCGACCCCGACCGGCTCGACCTGACCCGCGAGGACAATCCGCACGTCACCTTCGGCGGCGGCATCCACTTCTGCCTCGGCGCGCCGCTCGCCCGGATCGAACTCGTCGCGTCCTTCGGGGCGTTGCTGGAGCGTGCGCCGCGGCTGCGGCTCGTGGCGGAGCCGGAGTGGAAACCGGGCTATGTGATCCGGGGGCTGGAGGAGCTGATCGTGGAGGTCTGACGCGGCGGGTCCTCCCGCCGTGCGGAAGGCGGGAGGACCGCCGCGGTGGGCACGCACCCCCGTACGCGCCCCGTCCTGCCGGCCGACGTCGCGGCGGCCTAGCCGAGGTCGCGGCGGCGGAAGGCGGCCAGGCCCGCGGCCGTCAGGACCGCGGTCAGCGCGAGCAGCCAGAGATACGGTGCCGCGGTCGCCTCGCCGCCCGGCAGCTTCGGCAGATGCCCGAACGGCGAGAGATCCAGGGCCCATCGGGGCAGCCTGAACGCGGGGCCGAGCCAGCCGATCGCCAGGCTGCTCCCGGCCGCGGCCCAGGCCAGGGCCGATGCCCTGGGCACGGCCCCGAAGAGCAGGAGAGCGAGCGCCGCCAGGGTCCAGGCGGCCGGCACCTGGGCGAGTGCGGCGCCAAGGACGGACGGCAGACGTCCGCCGACGTCCCCTGCGGTGATCCCATAGGCCAGCCCCATGCCCAGGCCCCCGGCGAGCAGGACGACCGCAGTGCCCGCGAAGGCGATGACCAGATGGCTCGCCGCCCAGCGGAGCCGGCCGACGGCGGCCGCGAGCACCGGCTCGGCCCGCTCCCCGGTCTCCTCGCCGCGCAGCCGCAGCACGGCCCCCACCGCGTAGAGCGCGACGACCATCCCCAGCATGCCGGTCATGCCCGCGAGGAAGGAGTCGGTGACACCCTGACGGCCGCCCATCCGCTCGATCATGCGGCGGGTGTTCTCGTTGTCCCCGACCAGGTCGGCCACGCCGTCCGTGATCCCGCCGAACACCGCGCCCGCGACGGCGAATCCGAGCACCCAGCCGAGCAGCGTGCCGCGCTGGAGCCGCCAGGCGAGCCCGTACGGGCCGGCGAGGTGCGCCGGTGCGGCGGGCGCCCCGGGGCGGGCGGGCAGGAAGCTCGCGCCGATGTCGCGCCGCCCGGCCAGGACGTAGGCCACGGCCGCGGTGAGCGCTGCCGCCGCGTACAGCAGGAGCAGGACCGGCAAGCGCTCGTTCGCGAGAGCGCGGACGTTCTCGGCCCAGCCGATCGGGGAGCTCCAGGTGAGGGGCGACGAGCCGTCCGCGGTCGCGGCATCGCCCGCCGCGCGCAGCACGAAGGCCAGCCCGAGCGCGGCGCCCGCCAGGCCCTTGGCCGCCCGCGCGCTCTCGGTGAGCTGGGCGGCGACGGCGGCGAGGCCCGCGAAGCACAGGCCCTGTCCTGCGACCGCGAGGCCGAGGGCGAGTGAGCCGCCGGCCGGCAGGCCGGCGCCGGTCAGCCCGAGGGTGACGAGGAGAGCGATGAGGGCATTGGCGCCCAGAGCGGTCAGCAGTGCGGAGGTCAGCGGGGCGCGGCGGCCGACGACGGCGGACGACAGCATCTCCTGGCGGCCGGTCTCCTCCTCCTCGCGGGTGTGCCGGACGACGACGATCAGGCTCATGACGGCGGCGAAGATCCCGCCGTAGCCGACCATGCGCCAGGCGGTCAGGCCGCCGACCGAATCGCTGAACACCGGCCCGTAGAGCGCGCGGAGCGAGCCGTTGGCTGCCATCGACCGGGCCAGCCCGGCGCGTTCGGCGGCGGTGCCGTAGAACGTCGTGATCGCGTCGGCGGAGTTGACGATCGCGACGGTCACGACCGCCACCCAGACGGGCAGCATGACGCGGTCGCGGCGCAGCGCGAGCCGCAGGAGGGTGCCGGTGCCGGCGAGTTGGCCGGAGCGCGTCGCGCGCGGGGGCGCGAGGGCGGGGCCTGTGACGGCGGTCATCGCGCGACCGCCCCTTCGGTGCCGGTGGAGGGCGTGGTGGCGGGGGTGGTGTCGCCGTCACCGGGGCGGTCGGCGTCGACGGTGACGTCGTCCTGGTAGTGACGGAGGAACAGTTCCTCCAGCGTCGGCGGGGTGCTGTGCAGGCTGCGCACACCGGAGTCGGCGAGCCTGCGCAGGACCGCGTCGAGCTGGTCGGTGTCGGCGTGGAACCGGACCCGCTGCCCCTGCACGTCCAGGTCGTGGACACCGGGCAGCCCCGCCAGCCCGTCGGGGGCGCCGGCCAGTTCGGCGCTCACCGACGTACGGGTCAGATGGCGTAGCTCGGCCAGCGAGCCGGTCTCGACGGTCGCGCCCTTGCGGATGATGCTGACCCGGTCGCACAGCGCCTCGACCTCGCTGAGGACGTGGCTGGAGAGCAGAACCGTACGGCCGCGCCGCCGCTCCTCCCGGACGCAAGTCCGGAAGACCTCCTCCATCAGCGGGTCGAGGCCGGAGGTCGGCTCGTCGAGGATCAGCAGGTCGACGTCGGAGGCGAAGGCGGCGACGAGGGCGACCTTCTGGCGGTTGCCCTTGGAGTAGGTTCGGCCCTTCTTGGTGGGGTCGAGCTCGAAGCGGTCGAGCAGATCGGCCCTCCGCGCCAGGTCGAGTCCGCCGCGCAGCCGCCCGTACAGGTCGATGACCTCGCCCCCTGAGAGGTTGCGCCACAGCGTGACGTCCCCCGGTACGTAGGCGACGCGGCGGTGCAGTTCGACCGCGTCCCGCCACGGGTCCCGGCCGAGCAGCCGTGCGGTGCCCCCGCCCGCCCGCAGCAGGCCGAGGAGGATGCGGATGGTGGTGGACTTCCCGGCGCCGTTCGGGCCGAGGAAGCCGTGCACCTCACCGGTCTCGACGGCGAGGTCGAGGCCGTCCAGCGCGTGGGTCCGGCCGAAGGACTTCGTGAGTCCGGCGGCCTGGATCGCGAGAGCGGGGTCCATTGCCTGCTTCATGTTTTGGAACGTACGCTAGTTTCACAAATTTGTGAAGTTAAGGAATCGTATAAATTGGCCCAAGGGGATCCGGTCCGCGTTCCGAGCAGGGGAGAAGAGGAAGCGATGCGCGATACGGCCGCAACGGTGGACGACCCGGGCAAGCGGGACGACGACGCCCTGTCCCGCTTCGTCGAGCGGTTCGCCGCCGACCTCACCGAGGCGGGCATGCAGCGCATGGCGTCCCGGGTCTTCGCGGCGCTGCTCGCCTCCGACTCCGGGTCGATGACCTCGGCCGAACTGGCCGAGCAGCTCCGCATCAGCCCGGCTGCCGTGTCCGGCGCGATCCGCTATCTCAGCCAGGTCGACGTGGTCCGCCGCGAGCGCGAACCGGGCACGCGGCGCGACCGCTACCGCGTCTACAGCGACATCTGGTACGAGTCGTTCACGCGGCGCGACCAGTCGCTGCTCCGCTGGCGGTCCACGCTGCGCGAGGGCGCCGAGGCGCTGGGGGAGGACACCCCGGCAGGCGGACGGCTGGCCGAGACCGCGGAGTTCTTCGAGTTCCTCCACGACGAACTGCTGGGACTCCTCGACCGCTGGCGGCAGCACAAGGCCGCCCGCGACGAGTCCCCCGACGGCCGCGCCGCCGCGTCCGGTTGACCCGGTCCGGGAAGCCCGGAAGTCCCCGACGCGTACGGGTCCGTCATCTGCGCGGCAGGGTCAGCCGCCAGGCCGAGGGGTGCACGGTCCAGGTACGGGTCCTCACCGGTCCGCCCACCTGCTCGTCCGCGCGGTAGCGGAAGTCCGGTCCGGAGACCGTGACCGCGCGGGCCCGGACCGTGCGGGGCGCCGCGCCCCCGCCGCCCGCACTCGGCCGGACCATGACCCGCGCCAGCCCGTCGTCGTCCGCGTGGGGTCCCGCCGTGGTGACCGACACTGCCTCGACCGGGTGGTCGAGATCGGCGAGCAGCACGCCGTCCGCCTCGACGCGCAGCCGGTGGAGCCCGCGTTCGGCACGGGGCGTACGGTCTCCGCGGCTCGTCCGCGCGGCCCGTCCCGTACGGTCGGCCCCCTCCGGGTCCTCGCCGGGGGCCGGCGGTCCGGCGGACGCGTCCGTACGCCGACGGGCAGCGCCCGAACCGGGGCCGGAGCCCGGCGTCAGGGACCGCACCAGCGAGCGACAGGTCCGCAGGCCCGGCCCCCACCACCGGCCGCGCGCGGCAGCCCCGCCGCCCGCCTCCCGCAGATCCGGAATGTGCAGGCCGCCGAGCACGACTCCGTCGCTCTCGTCCACCAGCAGGTCGAGTTGGCGGTCCACGCCGTCCAGCACGGCCCGCGCCGCCTCGACCGGCCCGGCCGGAACGCCGAGCGCGCGGGCCAGGGCCACCTCCGACGCGGATCCGCCGACCGGCACCAGCGCGAGGGCCGCGGCGCCCAGCGCGCGCTCCCGGTGGAGGAGTCCCACGATGCGCAGCAGCGCCGAGTCGTCGCCCACGACCACCGGCCGTCGGCTGCCGCGGCGGGCGAGCGCCCGTGCGATCTCCTCCGGATCCTCGGGAAGGCAGATCTTCGCGCTGGCGCCCGCGCACAGCACATCCTTCGCGATCCGGACGGCCTCGCCGTCGATTCGCCGCGCGGCCGGGTCGATGACCACGAGCAGCGGGCGCCCGCTGGGTCCTGGAGCCGACACCTCGGTCCTTCCTCAGGTAATCTCTCGGTGCAAGAGCCCCTGTCGCTGTTGCGTCAGGGGCTTCGACGTCTATCCGGGGCACCGCTTCGACGGCTCCCGGGCGGCCGCGCCTGGCGGCGAGCCGTCCGGCACGTTGGACATGCCCCGCCCGGAAGGGGTGTACGCCTGTGCCCGCACTTGTGCTGCTCGGTGCTCAGTGGGGTGACGAGGGCAAGGGAAAGGCCACCGATCTGCTCGGCGGCTCCGTGGACTATGTGGTGCGCTACCAGGGCGGCAACAATGCCGGCCACACGGTGGTCGTGGGCGACCAGAAGTATGCCCTGCACCTCCTCCCTTCCGGAATCCTGTCGCCGGGATGCACCCCGGTGATCGGCAACGGCGTCGTGGTCGACCCGGCCGTCCTGCTCTCCGAGCTGAGCGGGCTTCAGCGACGCGGCGTCGACACCTCGAAGCTCCTGGTCAGCGGAAACGCCCACTTGATCACGCCGTACCACACCACGATCGACAAGGTGACGGAACGGTTCCTCGGCAAGCGCCGCATCGGCACCACCGGCCGCGGCATCGGCCCGACCTACGCCGACAAGATCAACCGCGTCGGCATCCGCGTGCAGGACCTCTACGACGAGTCGATCCTCCTGCAGAAGGTCGAGGCGGCCCTCGACTTCAAGAACCAGATCCTCGCCAAGCTCTACAACCGGCGGGCCATCGAAGCCGGGAAGATCGTCGAGGAACTCCTGGGCTACGCCGAGCAGATCAGGCCGTTCGTCGCCGACACCACGCTCGTCCTCAACGACGCGCTCGACGAGGGCAAGGTCGTCCTCTTCGAGGGCGGCCAGGGCACGCTGCTGGACGTCGACCACGGCACGTATCCGTTCGTGACCTCCTCGAACCCGACCGCGGGCGGCGCCTGCACGGGGGCCGGGGTCGGGCCGACGAAGATCAACCGCGTCATCGGCATCCTCAAGGCGTACACGACCCGCGTCGGTGCCGGGCCCTTCCCGACCGAGCTGTTCGACGACGACGGCGAGGCGCTGCGCCGCATCGGCGGCGAGCGCGGTGTGACGACGGGCCGGGACCGCCGCTGCGGCTGGTTCGACGCGGTCATCGCCCGCTACGCGACCCGCGTCAACGGCCTCACCGACTTCTTCCTGACCAAGCTCGACGTGCTCACCGGCTGGGAGCAGATCCCGGTGTGCGTGGCGTACGAGATCGATGGCCGGCGCGTCGAGGAACTGCCGTACAGCCAGACCGACTTCCACCACGCGAAGCCGGTGTACGAGATGCTCCCGGGCTGGTCCGAGGACATCACCAAGGCCAAGACGTTCTCCGACCTGCCGCAGAACGCCCAGGCGTATGTGAAGGCGCTGGAGGAGATGTCGGGCGCCCCGATCTCGGCGATCGGCGTCGGCCCCGGCCGCACGGAGACGATCGAGATCAACTCCTTCCTCTAGGGACTCCGGTTTCTCCAGGGAGTCCCGTTTCCTCCAGGACTCCGGCCCGCGGAGTACCCAGGGCCTCCGCTGCCTCCCGCCCTGTGCGCGGGCGGCGGCGGGCGCGTGCGCCCCGGCAGAGCACCGCCCTGCCGGGGCGCTCCGCGTCCCTGGGGCCGCCTGAGCCGTCCCCGAGGTCCCGGACCCGTCCCGACGCCGAGCAGAGCCGCGGCCGAGGTCCTAGCGTCGTAGACATGGAACACTCCGACGCCGGATTCGGATGGGACGGCGAGCTGCTCGATCTGGACGCCTATCTCGCCCGTATCGGCTTCGACGGGGACCTGGCCCCGACGGTCGAGACGCTGCGTGCCCTGCACTTCGGGCACGTCTCGGCGATCCCGTTCGAGAACGTGGACATCCTGCTGGGCCGGACGCTGCGCCTGGACGTCCCCGGGCTGCAGGACAAGATGGTCCGCCGGTCCCGCGGCGGCTACTGCTACGAGCACGTCAAGCTCTACGCCGCCGCCCTCGAACGGCTCGGCTTCGGCGTCACCGGCATCGCCGCCCGCGTCCGTATGGCCACCGGCAAGCTCCGGCCCGCCACGCACGCGCTGGTGGAGGTCGAGACCGCGGAGACGGCGGACACGGGCCGGCTGTGGCTCTCCGACATCGGGTTCGGCGGCAGCCCGCTCGGGCCCGTCGAACTCCTCGACGGCGCCGAGTCCTCGCGCGGCGGCTGGCACTACCGGCTCGAACTGCAGACGTCCGCCCCGGGTGTGGAGCAGTGGGTCCTGCACACGTTGCGCGAGGACGGCTGGTTCGACCTGCACGGCTTCACGCTCGACCCGCACTACGCGGTCGACTTCGACGTGATCAACCACTACACCGCGACCCATCCGCGCTCGCCCTTCACGAACCGACTGCTGGTCCAGCAGATGCGGCCGGAGATCACCCACCGGCTGGACCGGACCGAGCTGGGGACGATGTACCCCGACGGCTCGGGCAAGGCGCACCGGCTTGAACCGGACGACCTGCCGGGGACCCTGAAGGAGGTCTTCGGGATCGGGCTCGAGGCGGAGGAAGCGGCGGCCCTCACGGCCAGGGCCTGGTCCTGAGGGGACGGGGGCCGGTCCTGAGGGGATGGGGCCGGCGCCGGGACTGCGCACCGGCCGGGGGTGATCCGGCGGCCGGACAGGCGCTGTTACAGCTGTAATGCCCGGGCAGTACAGCTAGCGCTCGACCTTCCGGTATCCCAGCGGCGCCGCGCTGTCGTCGGTGAACGTACGGCGGAGCACGCCGGATTCCGTCAGCTCCAGCGTCGTCGCCGCCCCCGGCTTGCAGGACGTCTCCTCGCCCTCGGTCACCTTGGACGGGCCGAGTTCCACGGGCGGACCCCCGGCCTTCAGCGTGGCCGCGAACTCGCAGCGGTACGAGGCCCCTTCGGCGGTCATCGTGAAGACCGTGTCACCGGCGGAGCCCTGGCGCAGCGTGAAGCGGCGCACGTCGGACGTCCCGAGCCGGGCTTCCCACGTGCCGAGGTACTGCTGAGGGACGGCCTTGCTGTCCCCGTCCGGGGTGCCGGACTGCCCGGAGTCGTTCATCCGCTCGTAGATGGTCACGCCGGCGAGGGCGGTGACGGCGAGCGCCACCGCGACCAGGACGGCGGTCGCGCCCTTGCGCCGCCGCCGCGCCGCCCTCGGTGCCGGCGAGGCCGGGATACCGGGCGAGGAGGCGCGGGGGCTGGTTGCGCGGTGCGCGGCCGGCGGGGGCGTCGCAGGAGTGGCCGGGTGCGGGGCGGGTGCCGGGGTGGTCGCGTACAGGTCCGGCGCCGGGGAGTTCGCGTGCGGCGCGGCCACCGGACCCGCCCCCGGGTGTGATCCCGGCGGCGTCCCTGTCTGCGTCCCCGGTCCCGTCACCACCGGGACCTCGCCCGTCTCGGGGCTCTCGGCCTCCAGCAGCCGCATGGCGTGCCGGCCGAGCTGGGCCATGAGGCCGCCGGGCAGCCAGGGCTCCCCGTAGGTCTGCGCGGGTACGCCCGCGAGCTGCAGGACCTGTCCGGCCGTGGGCCGCTGGGCCGGGTCCTTCGCGAGGCACGCGGCCAGGAGGCCGTGCAGCCCGGCGGGCACCGTCGACAGGTCCGGCGCCTCCTCCGCGATCCGGAACATCGTGGCGTGCACTCCGCTGCCCGAGCCGAACGGCATCGACCCGGACGCCGCGTACGCCAGCAGCGTCCCCAGGCAGAAGACGTCGCAGGCGGGGGTGATGCGCTCGCCGCGCACCTGCTCGGGAGCCATGAAGCCGGGGGAGCCGACCATCGCGCCGGTGCGCGTGAGCCCGCCGTCGGTGACGGTCTCCAGGGCGCGGGCGATGCCGAAGTCGATGACGCGGGGCCCGTCGAGGGTGATGAGGACGTTGGACGGCTTGAGGTCGCGGTGGACGAGTCCCGCGGCGTGGATGTCGTGCAGGGCGTGGGCGAGCCCGGCCGCCAGGACGCGTACGGCGTGTTCGGGCAGCGGCCCGTGCTCGCTGATGACGGCGCGCAGGGACGGCCCGGGTATGTAACCGGTGGCGACCCAGGGGACCGCCGCCTCGGTGTCGGCGTCCAGGACGGGCGCCGTCCACGCACCGCCGACCCGGTGCGCGGCCTGCACCTCCTGCCGGAACCGCCCCCGGAACTCGTCCTGTTCCGCCAGTTCCGTACGGATCAGCTTGACCGCGACCGTACGGCCGCGGTCCGAGCGGGCCAGATAGACCACGCCCATGCCGCCCGCGCCGAGGCGGCCCAGCAGCCGGTACGCCCCGATCCGCTGCGGGTCGCCGGCCCTCAGCTCGTCCATGTTCTCGCCGCCTCCCCCGACCCCCGCAAGTCGCAACCGTGTCAGCCGAGAAGGATAGAGGCAGTGGTACTCAACGTTGCCCGGCGGCCTCCACCGCGCGGGACAGACGCTCCAGAACCCGCACCGTGCGGGCGCATTCGGCCGGGCCCAGTTCGTCGGCCAGCCGCGCCGCGAACTCCGCGTGCGCCGGGCCGATCCGGCGTACGGCCGCGACGCCCTCCTCGGTCGGGCGGAGCAGCTTGGCCCGGCGGTGTGCGGGGTTGTCCGTGTACTCGGCGAGCCCCTTGTCGACCAGCAGATCGGCGATGCGCTGCACGCTCTGGCGGGTGATGCCCATTGCGCGGGCGATGCCGGAGACGGGCAGCGGCTCCCGGAGCACGGCGCCGAGGACCTGCCACCAGGCGGCGGTCAGGCCCACGGGGCGGGCCAACTGCTCGGCGACGTCGAGGAACTGGCCGTTGAGGCGGAAGACGGTGAGCGCGGCGCGGGTGAGGATCTCCGCCTCGGTCAGGTCGTCCGCGTCCGACGGTCCGTTCGCAGCCCCGTCCTCCGTACCGACTTCCGTACCGTCCGGCCCGGTGGTTTCCGGGCGGGGCTTCTTCCGTCCGGGCGTGCCTCGTTCGGTGTTGCGCGGCTTCATGCCGCGGCGCTCATCAGGACGGGGTAGGCCGCGGCGTCCCCGTGAGCGAACAGCCGGAACCAGGCGTCGAGGATGTGCGGCTCCATCACGTCGAGTTGGGCCAGGATCTCCCGCGCGAAGGCCACGGACTCGGTCGGCCCCGCGGTGATCAGCCCGCGGTCGTTGACCGCGTCCGCGTCGCGGTAGCGCCCGGCGCCGTCGTAACCGGGCTGCGGGGCCAGATACTCCAGGACGGCGCTGGTGTGGTCGCGTTCGTCGAGCAGGCCCTCGCGGGCGAGGCCCGCGGTGGCGCCGCAGATGGCGGCGACCGGCACCCCGGCGTCCAGGAACTCCCGGGCCTTGCGGGCGAAGGGCACGAGAGCCTCGCCGGTCAGCCACAGGTGGGCGCCGGGCAGGATCAGCAGCGCGCTGTCCTCGGGGCGCAGGTCGTCGAGGGCCGTGTCGGGCTGGATGCGCAGGCCGCCGGCCGTGGTGACGGGCTCCTTGCCGTCCGCCGAGACGGTGGCGACGGAGAGCGGGGTCTTGGGGGCGCGGTGGTACGTCGTGTCGTTGATGTGGGCGGTCGCGTGACCGAACTCCCAGTCGGCGAGGGTGTCGTAGACGGCCACGTGCACGATTCGGCTGGTCATGGCTGCTCCTCGGGTCCGGGTGCCTGGGCACCACCAATGGACAGCATCCTGTCAAAAACGCAGCATGCTGTCAACCGGGGGAGGGGTTGGTCAGTACGGCCGGTGCGGTGCCATCCGCTCCTGCCAGGACGTCAGCCGCTGGATGAAGCCGAGGGCCAGGACACCGGCCACCAGCGCCACGAGGTCCGACATGATCGTCCACCCCGCGAGGACGGCGAGATCACCGCTCGTCGCCGCCGCGGCCCCGACGAAGACGGTGACGAAGCCGAGCGCGAACATCGCGCAGTACGTCCCCCACCACCAGTTGAGCAGGGCACGGGACGGCGCCTGGGTGCGTCCGCCGTACGGGCCTGACGGAGGCCCGGGCTGCGCGGGAGCCATGACCTGCCAGATGTCGTTGGCCATCTGCTTGGGGAACCAGAGCTGTACGACCGGCGTGAACCACGACCCGACGGCCCACCCGCGGCTGAACCGCTGCCGGCCGGGCGCGATGACCTCGGTGTTCACCGCCAGACGCCAGAACCAGACCAGCCACAGCACGAGCGTCGGCAGCGAGGTGAGCGCGCCGAACCCGGAGAACGACTCGATCATGGACGCGATGTCCTCGGCGTCGTCGTTCTCGCCGCCGTCGTAGGCCCCGAACAGCGCGAAGTTGAGGAACATGTCGATCAGCGCGTACAGCAGCGTCAGCGCCATGAACACGGAGAGAGCGTTGGCCAGGCCGCGCGCCGACTTCCACAGCGGGGGCGCCCCCGCCTGCGGGCGGTACGGACCGGGGTGCGGGCCCGGGCCCGGTGCGGGAGCCGGGCCGTAGGGGGTGGCCCCGACGCCCCAGGGCCCGCCTTGAGGGCCGGGCGGCGGCGTCGAAGGGCCGTACGGCGGCGGGGGCGTGGAGCCCCCGGACTGCGGCGGAGGCGTCGACGCGACGGAGGGCGGCGGCGGGGTGGACGGCAGAGGACCGGGATGCGGGGTGGAGGGCGGGCGTATCGCGCCGGTCGCAGGGCCCGCGGGGAAGCCGGTGGCGTGACCCGCGGCCGGCGCGGCGCCGAGTCCCGCGCCGTAAGGGCCGGTCGCGGGCGGCGGAGTCGACGGACCGTAGGGGGAGTTGGCGGTCTCGGGGCGGCTCGCGGGCTGCGGTGTCTCCGCCTCCAGGAGCTGCAGGGCGTCCCGTCCGAGCCGGGCCAGCAGCCCGCCGGGAAGCCAGGGTTCGTCGTCGCTGCCGCCGGTCCGCTCCAGCACCTGGTCGACGGTGAGGCGCTGTTCGGGCTTCTTGGTGAGGCAGCCGAGTACGACGTCCCGCAGTCCGTCCGGGAGCCCGGTCAGATCGGGCTCCTCCTCGGCTATGCGGAACATCAGCGCGTGCATACCGCTGTTGGCCGTCCCGAAGGGCTGCCGCCCGGTCGCCGCGAAGGCGAGCACCGAGCCCAGGCAGAAGAGATCGCTGGCCGTCGTGACCCGCTCCCCGCGTACCTGCTCGGGCGACATGAAGCCCGGCGACCCGACCACCGCGCCCGTCATCGTGAGACCGCCCCCCGCGAGCGTCTCCGTGGCGCGGGCGATACCGAAGTCGATGACGCGCGGCCCGTCGATGGTGACCAGGACGTTGGACGGCTTGAGGTCGCGGTGGACCAGGCCCGCGCCGTGGATGTCGCGCAGGGCGCAGCCGAGACCGACCGCGAGGGTGCGGACCGAGTGCTCGGGCAGCGGGCCGAAGTCGTCGGAGACGACCGAGTGGAGCGACGGGCCGCCGATGTAACCGGTGGCCACCCAGGGGGTCTCGGCCTCGGTGTCGGCATCGAGGACAGGAGCGGTCCACTGGCCGCCGACGCGCCGCGCGGCCTCGACCTCGTGCGCGAACCGCTGCCGGAAGTCGGGCTGCCGGGCCAGTTCGGCCTGGACCAGCTTCACCGCGACCGTACGGCCGCGGTCCGAACGCGCCAGGTACACGACCCCCATGCCGCCGGCGCCCAGCCTGCCGAGCAGCCGGTACGCGCCGATCCATCGCGGATCCTCGGCTCGCAGCTCTTCCATAGCGGGTGGTCTCCCCCGGTCGCGCGGTTTCGGGTGCGACCGAGGATAGGGCCCCGGTCGGACGGCGGCCCAACGGTGTGGGCGCCCGATGATGACCGTGTCGTCGTACCGTCCGGTTCAACGACCGCTTTTCTCCGGATTGTTGTGGCCTGGGGGCCTTGGGAGCCTGGGGGTTTGAGGGCGTGGGGGCCCGGGGCCTGGGGGGTGTGGCCGGGTGCTGGCCGGTGGGTGGTTTTCGAGCATTGGGGGCGGGGCGGAGGTCGGCTGAGCTGGGTGTCCGGGGGCGGCCGTCCCCGGTTGCGGTACAGGCGGTTCGTGTGTCCGGGAGGTCTCCGGGGGCGGCCGTCCCATGGGGTTTTGGCACGGGTGGTTGGTGTGTCCGGGAGGTCTCCGGGGGGTGTTTTCAGAATGCTTGACTTGAGGCAAGTATTTTCGCAACGGGTGCCCGGGGGACGGCCGGGAGTTGGGCCGGTCCTGTTGTGACCCCGCTGGTCACCGGCCGTCACTGCGGGAGCGGGCCGTCACCGGCCCCCTGCCTGCCCCGATGCTCGGCTGTGCGCCGCAGGCGCGAGACGAAACCACTCCTCGCGGGACGGCGGAAGTCCAGCCCGGCAGGTCCAGGCGAGCAAGTGCCAGCCGGGCAGGTCCAGGCGAGCAAGTGCCAGGCGGGCAAGTGCCAGGCGGGCAAGTCCAGCCGGGTCGGCGCCCTGGCGGGCTCGCGCCGCCCCAGCTCCCGGCCGGTCACCGGCCGTCACTGCGGGAGCGGGCCGTCACCGGCCCCGTGCCTGCCCCGATGCTCGGCTGTGCGCCGCAGGCGCGAGACGAAACCGCTCCTCGCGGGACGGCGGAAGTCCCGGCGAGCAACTGCCCGGCGAGCACTGCCAGGCGGGCAAGCGCCAGGCGAGCAACTGCCAGGCGGGCAAGTGCCAGGTGGGGAAGTCCAGCCGGGCCGGCGCCCTGGCGGGCCCGCGCCGCCCCAGCGTCTCGGAGACACCCCGCAACGGCGGCCCCCAAGCGGCCCGGGAGCCCCGCCTCCTTCCGCGCGAGGGGTCCACGGACCGGACGGTGACGGAGGCGCGGCGGGACGCCGTACCGGAATCCCGGAGCGAAATGCAGTACGGGGGAGCGGACGGCGCGGGGAGGTCCCGGCGGCGCGGGAACCGGAAGAGCCGGAGGCGGGGACGGCGGCGCCGCGGACAGCGCGGGCGCGGACGGAGATCGTCCGCGCCCCCGACCCGACAGGGTGCCGGGCGGCGTGGCGGAAGCCATACACATTGGCGGTGTCGGACACCCGGTCCGGATTCCTACGCTGGCCCGCATGAACCCTCTTGCAGATCCCCAGGTCGGGAAGGCTGTCAAGGCCGCCGACCGCGCCCATGTCTTCCACTCCTGGTCCGCACAAGGGCTCATCGACCCCCTGCCGGTGGCCGGTGCGGAAGGCTCGTACTTCTGGGACTACGACGGCAACCGCTACCTCGACTTCTCCTCGCAGCTGGTCAACACCAACATCGGTCACCAGCACCCGAAGGTCGTCGCGGCCATCCAGGAGCAGGCCGGGAAGCTGTGCACGATCGCGCCGGGCTTCGCCGTGGACGTACGGTCCGAGGCCGCGCGGCTGATAGCCCGGCGCACGCCGGGCGACCTCGACAAGATCTTCTTCACCAACGGCGGTGCGGAGGCGGTCGAGAACGCGGTGCGCATGGCCCGTCTGCACACTGGCCGCTCCAAGGTCCTCTCCGCCTACCGCTCGTACCACGGCGCCACCGCCGCGGCGATCAACCTCACCGGTGACCCGCGCCGCTGGCCCTCCGACACGGGCTCGGCCGGAGTCGTGCACTTCTGGGGCCCGCACCTGTACCGCTCCCACTTCCACGCCGAGACCGAGGCGCAGGAGTGCGAGCGCGCGCTGGCCCACCTCGAGGAGACCATCGCCTTCGAGGGCCCGCAGACCATCGCGGCGATCATCCTGGAGACCGTGGTCGGCACGGCGGGCGTGCTGGTGCCGCCGCCCGGCTACCTCGCGGGCGTCCGGGAGATCTGCGACCGCCACGGCATCGTCTTCGTGCTCGACGAGGTGATGGCGGGCTTCGGGCGTACGGGCCGCTGGTTCGCCGCCGACCACTTCGACGTCGTGCCCGACCTGCTGACCTTCGCCAAGGGCGTCAACTCCGGCTACGTGCCGCTGGGCGGCGTCGCGATCTCCGCCGAGATCGCGGCCACCTTCGACCGGCGCCCGTACCCGGGCGGACTGACCTACTCCGGCCACCCGCTGGCCTGCGCCTCCGCCGTCGCCACTCTCAACGCGATGGAGGAGGAGGGGATCGTCGAGAACGCCGACCGCATCGGCGAGACGGTGCTCGGCCCGGGGCTGCGCGAACTCGCCGAGCGCCACCCGTCGGTGGGCGAGGTGCGCGGGTTCGGTGTCTTCTGGGCGCTCGACCTGGTCAAGGACAAGGCGACGCACGAGCCGCTGGTGCCGTACAACGCGGCGGGCGAGGCCAACGCGCCCATGGCAGCCTTCGCCGCGGCCTGCAAGAAGAACGGCCTGTGGCCCTTCGTGAACATGAACCGCACGCACGCCGTGCCGCCGTGCACGATCACCGAGGCCGAGGCCAAGGAGGGCCTCTCGGCCCTGGACGCGGCCCTGACGGTGGCGGACGAGCACACCACCGCCGCCTGAACCGCACCGCGGCACCTCCCTCGGCGGCCCGCCCGGGCCGGGCATCCGTCCGGCCGGTGCGGGCCGCCGCGTGCGTACGGGCCGCGGCGCCTCGTGCGCGTGCGGGCCCGCAGCCCTCGTACGGGTCCGGTGCCGGCCACCTCCGTACGGGCGGGCACGGCCCCTCCGTACGGGCTCGCGCGGGCCGCCACCTTCACCCTGTCCGCGGGCGCGCACCCCGGCCCGCCAGCACATAAGGTGAGCGCGGGCCGCCCTCACCGCTTCTGACCTGCGGCCCGCGGAAGGAGACGGACCAATGCGGGGTGGCAGTGGCCGCGACCAGCACGGCGGCGGAGACCGTTCCGCCGTCACCGTCACCCGCAACACGCTGCGCCAGCAGATCGCCGAGGCGCTCTGCGACGAGATCCTCGCCGGCCGCCTTCCCGCCGGCCGCCATGTGACGGTCAAGGAGATCGCCGAGCAGTACGGGGTCTCCGCAACCCCCGTCCGCGAGGCGCTGGTCGATCTCGCCGCGCAGGGGCTGGTCGACATGGAGCACCACCGCGGCTTCCAGGTGCACTCGTTCACGCTGGATGACTTCCGTCACATGGTCGAGGCGCGCGCCCTCATCGTCGACGGCATCTTCCGGTACGGCACCGAACATCTGCTGCGCGGCGCCACGGCCCGCGCCTTCGCCTCCGTACGCCGCAGGGCGGACGAGGCCGAGCGCGCGTCCCGGGCCGGGGACCTGGACATCCTCATCGGGTACGACCTGCGCTTCTGGCGCGAGTTGGGCTCTCTCGCCGGAAATCCGTACATTGCGGACTTCCTTCACCGTATGCGCATGCAGTGCTGGGCTTTCGCCGTGCCGTACCTGCGTCAGGAGCCGGACCTGAGGGGCCGGTTGTGGAGCGGGCACCGCACGCTCATCGAGGCCGTCGAGCGGCGCGACCCGGCCGCCGCCCAGCGCCTGATGGCCGACTACGACGACCACTCCCTGCGGATCCTCGAGAAGCTGATGCAGGACCGCTGACGGCCGGTGCTGCGCGTGGCGCCGCCGGGACGCCCCGGCACTCCGCCCGGACTCCCTCCGGGTACCCGAACTCCCCCTGGCGCGCCCGAATTCCTCCCCACGCGCCGAACCCCGCGCGCCCCGCGTCCGTCTCACCGGACGGACGGCGCGCGCCGTCCGCGGGCGACGCACCGCGCATCCGCACCACCGGGACGGCCACCCGGCGATCCGGATACCGGAGATGCCTGCCCGGTACCTCGGAAGAACGACGAACGGGCCGGTACCGTACACACGGTCGACCGCGAAGGGGGGAGCCCAGGCATGGACGCCGTACACCGGGCGGCGCTGCCCGCGCCCAGGCAGCAGTCCGCTGCCGAGCCGGCGACGGCGGTCATCGACCTCACCGTGGTCATTCCGGCGTTCAACGAGGAGCAGCGGCTCGGCCCCGGCATCGACGAGGTCTGCGGTTATCTGCGGACCACCGGCCGCCGCTGGGAGTTGATCGTCGTCGACGACGGCTCCACGGACGGCACGGCCGCCGTTGCCGCCGAGGCCGCGGACGCAGAGCCGCGCATCCGGCTGCTGCGCGCCCCCGTCAACCGCGGCAAGGGCCATGCCGTACGGATCGGCATACGGGCCTCGCGCGGCACTCGCGTCCTCTTCTGCGACGCCGACGGCGCCACCCCGATCGAGGAACTGGCCCTTCTGCACGAGCGGCTGGACGACGGTTACGCCGTCGCGATCGGCTCGCGCGCCCGCCCCGGCGCCCGGATCGAGGCGCGGCAGCACGTGCTGCGCGAACTGCTCGGCAAAGCGGGCAACCGGCTCATCCAGGCCGTGGCGGTGCCCGGGATACGCGACACCCAGTGCGGCTTCAAGCTCTTCGACGGCGAGAAGGCCCGTACGGCCTTCGCCCTGGCCCGTACGGACGGCTGGGGCTTCGACGTCGAGATCCTGCGGATGTTCCACGCCAGCGGCTGGCCGATAGCCGAGGTGCCGGTGCGCTGGGCGCACCGCCCCGGGTCCAAGGTCGGCCCTTTCGACTACGCCAAGGTGCTCGCCGAGATCGCCCGGGTCCGGCTCGGCAGGTCGAGGACGCCGTGAGCGCCGACGCCGACACCACGCGGCCGACCGACCCCGCGGACTCCACGGAGCCCGGGAAGGGCCCGCACGCGGCCTCCGTCCACCGGACGCCTCCCGCCGCCCCGACGCCTCCCGCCGCCCCGACGCCTCCCGCCGCCCCGACGCCTCCCGCCGCCCTGGCGCCCGACGGCCCCGGGCGGACGGGTCTCCGCGCCGGCGCCGTCAGTGGTACGGCTCTGCGCCGGACGGCCCTCCGCCTCCGGCGGCGCCTACGCCCCGCGTCGCTCGCCGTCCCCGCCGGCTATCTGCTCGCCGCGCTCCTGCTGTACGTGAACCTGTGGTCGGACCTCGATCGCGCCTATCTCACGGACAGCATGCGCGACCAGAACCAGTGGGAGTGGTTCTTCGCCGTCACAGGCCACCACGTCCTGCACGGCGACAACCCGCTCTTCACGACCCTGCAGAACTTCCCGCTCGGCGTGAATCTGATGGCGAACACCGTCATGCTCGGGATCTCCGTCCCCCTCGCGCCGGTGACCGCCCTCTTCGGCGCGACCGCGGCCTTCGCGACCGTCCTCACCGGCGGCCTCGCCGTGACCGCCACCGCCTGGTACTGGCTCATCCGGAAGTACCTCACCCGCCACCGCGGCGCGGCCGTTCTCGGCGGCGCCGTCGCCGCGTTCGCGCCGCCGATGATCTCGCACGCCAACGCCCACCCCAACCTGGTCGTGCTCTTCGTCGTCCCGCTGATCATCGACCGGGCGCTCCGCCTGTGCCCGCCCTCCGTCGTGACCCCGCTCGTCCCGCGGGAGGACGCGCCCGCGCCCGCCCGCGGCGGCGCCGTCCGCCACGGGGTGATCCTCGGGCTGCTGCTGACCTGGCAGATCTTCCTCGGCGAGGAGGCGCTGCTGCTCGCCGCGACCGGCATGCTCTTCTTCGCGGTCGGCTACGCGGCCATGCGCCCGGCCGCGGCCCGCGCCGCCCTGCCGCCGCTGCTGCGCGGTCTGGCCGTCGCCGCGGCCGTCTGCCTGCCCCTCGTCGCGTACCCGCTCCACTGGCAGTTCCAGGGCGACCAGAGCTACAGCAGCATCCTGCACGGCCCGACCGGCAACCCGCCGCTCGCCCTGGTCGAGTTCTCGAAGCAGGCGCTGGCCGGGGACGAGCAGCGCGCGGCGGAGCTCGCCCTCAACCCGACCGAGCAGAACGCCTTCTACGGCTGGCCGCTGATCTCCCTGCTGCTCGTCGTCGCCGTCGTCCTCTGGGACCGCGTGGTCGTACGCGCGCTCACCTGGACCGGGCTGATGGCCGCCCTGCTCTCCCTCGGCGCGCAGATCCCGCTGCCGTGGACCGACGCCACCACCCCGGGCCCCTGGTGGATCTTCGACCGGCTGCCGCTCTTCGAGTCGGTCATCGAGTCGCGGTACGCGATGGTGTGCGCGCCCGTCATCGGCATGCTCCTGGCGCTGGCCTGGACCGTCGTGGCCGACACCGCCGCCGAGGCCCGCCTCTCCGGAGCCGGTGAGGAGCGGGACCGGCGCCACCGCGCCCTCGTGATCCGGGTGGCGGGCGGACTGGCCCTCGTCGCAGCGCTGCTGCCGATCGTGCCCCGGCCGCTGGAGACCGTCGACCGGCCCGCCGTGCCCCGCCTCGTGGCCGACGGCACCTGGCGGTCGTACGTGGAGCCCGGCCGGTCCCTCGTCCCCGTACCGCTGCCGTCGCCCGCCGAGGCAAGTGCGCTGAAGTGGCAGATCGACGCCGACTTCGCCTTCCCGCTGCCCGGCGGCTACTTCAACGGGCCCCTGAACCCGGGGAGGACCGGCATCTACGGCGCCGTGCCCCGCCCTACCAACGACCTTCTGCGGGACGTCGGCTGGACCGGCCGCGTCCCGCGCATCGGCCCCGAGCAGCAGCAGGCCGCCCGCGCGGACCTCGACTTCTGGCGGGCCGGAGCCCTGGTGATCGGCCCGCAGCCGTACCAGGACGCGCTGCGCGTCACCGTCGAGCGGCTGCTGGGGCAGCAGGGCGAGCGGGTCGGCGACGCCTGGATCTGGGACGTCGGCTGACACCCGGCCGTGGGACGTCGGCCGACGCGCGGCGGGCGCCGGGCATTACGCTGGCACGTCCGTCGCATCATCCCTGGTACCGACCCTGGGTACACGCCCCACAGGAACTGCTTGGGCGGCGGCCGACGCCGCCGCGACGACCCGACCGAGAACAAGCGACCGAGAGTGAGCGCCCGTGGCCTGTGACCTGTGGCTGGTCCCCCTCGTCGATGTGCTGTGCCACAGCCCCGACAACCCCTTCGCCGACGAACTGGCGACCTACAACCAGGCCTTGAACGAAGCGGGCCTGCCACCGGTGCCGGTCTTCGGCTACATGCCCGGCCTGTCCGGGGAGGTCGCCCCGGTCGCGGGATTCGACTACGACGCGCTGCACTTCCTGCGCCGGGCCTATCTGCTGCAGATCTGCGGACTCCCCGTGACCCCGGTCGACGAACTGGGCGGGGACTACGAGCAGTTGCTCGAGATGTTCGAGTCCACGGCCCAGCAGTCGCACCTGGTCTGGCACTACGACCACGCCGGCGCCTATGTGCCGGTCGACTTCGGCCAACCGCTGGCGAACGACGAACTCATGTCGGGCGGCGGCCCGTTGGGGTCCAGCAACGGGCTGCTGCGCGAGCTGGAGGCGGTCGCGCCGTCGATCGGGATCGACCCGTCCAACCCGCCCGCCGCACCCGCCGCGCCGGTCCGCCCCACCTCCCTGGAGGAGCCCGCGGCCACGGCGCCGTACGACGACAGCCCGTACGCGCGTGAGCGGCACGTCTGGCTGGGGCTCCACGCCGCCGCGACCCGCAGTCTGGGCCAGGGCTCGATGATCGTCTTCAGCTGACGGCAGTTCCGGGGGCGCGGCTCAGCGCGGCGCCTCCGGAGGCCGCTGGCGCGGCATGCTCGGCCGGGCCGCGGGCGGCGGGAGGGGGAAGCGGCTGACGTGCTGCCCGCTCTGCTCGGTCCGCGGCGCCCACGGTGCCGGCGCCTGGATGTGGAGCGGAGCGGGGGTCGAGCGGAACTCCACCATCCAGTCCGCGGTTTCGGCCCGTACGAGCTCCGAGACGTCCTCCGAGAAGCGCCGCAGCACCGTCAGACAGCGCTCGGCGGCCTCGCTCGCCGTGCCCTCGGTCGGCCCGAGCACCTCGCGCACGCACTCGGACGCCCAGTCGAACTGCAGCACTTCCAGCCGCCGTTGCACCGCCTGAGCCGTGGCCACGCTGCGCATCCAGCCCGATGTCACGCCGAAGAACCGGTCGCAGCCTGCGCAGGCGACGGCGCCGACGAGGGCGACGAAGCCCCAGCCCGTGCCGTCACCGAGGACACCCGTCACATCGAGCAGGGGCAACGCCAGGGCCGCCGAGCCGGCGCCCGCCGTGCCCAGGCGCAGCGCGCGGGCGGTACGGCGCTTCCAGCGCCGGCCCGCCAGATACCAGTCGGCGGTGCGCAGCGCGCGCTCCTCGACCCACAGGTAGAGCTCCTCGAGGCGCTCTGCGGGCTCGCCCCAGTCGCCGTGCGGGAAGGGGCGTCCGAGCAGGTCGCCGTGGTGCGTGGCGTCCTGCTTCCTCCCGCCCTCCTCCCGTGGAAGTCCCTCGGGCTGCATCTCCGGCTGACTCACCCGTGCGCTCCCTCTGCCATGGCGGTGCATTGCGACTGCGATCCGGTGCGATCCGCTGCGCGGCGGCGCCGGCCGCGGGGCACCCTGTGGTGCTCTGCGGCGTGGTGCGGTGCGACGCGATGCGGGCGCGGGCGATCGCGGCGTGCGGGCGACCGCTGTCGGCGACCGCGCGACGCCGGATGCGCTGCGCGGCCCACATTCCTACCGTCGCGGCGCGGGCAACGCGCCGGGGATCGCGAGATTTCCGCCCAGAAGGACTGCGGCTACTGGGAGAGGCGTGGCCGGAGCGTCACCCGAAAGAGTGCCCCGCCACTGCTGTACGGCAGTGGGTGACGGGAGGAGTCGGGGTGTCGTCGCCGTGCGCGGGGTGGGGGTCAGGGGGAGGGCGGGGTGGGGGTTCGTACGAGGGCGGGGCCCGTGTGCACGACCGAGGGGGGCCGTGGGGCGGCCGAGAGGGGGCCATGGAGACAAGCGTGAGGGAGCCGCGGGAGCGCCGCTGTCGCGTCGGCGCGGCGCCGGACCGGA
Source organism: Streptomyces sp. NPDC047108 (assembly GCF_040643575.1). NCBI lineage: Bacteria > Bacillati > Actinomycetota > Actinomycetes > Kitasatosporales > Streptomycetaceae > Streptomyces > Streptomyces sp. NPDC047108. The sequence continues at coordinate 189,674 of NZ_JBEYUP010000002.1, read as the reverse complement.
GGGGCGGCCCGACGGGCCCGGGGCGCGGCCCATTACCCTGAACCGCGTGAAGGTCCTCGTCATCGGCGGCGGTGCCCGCGAACACGCCCTGTGCCGCTCCCTCTCCCTCGACCCCGACGTCAGCGCTCTCCACTGCGCTCCCGGCAACGCCGGCATCGCCGAGGTCGCCGAGCTGCACGCGGTGGACGCCCTCGACGGCTCCGCCGTGGCCGCTCTCGCCGCCGAGCTGGGCGCCGACCTGGTCGTGGTGGGCCCTGAGGCGCCGCTCGTCGCCGGTGTCGCCGACGCCGTGCGCGCCCGCGGCATCGCGGCTTTCGGGCCGTCCGCGGAGGCCGCTCGGCTGGAGGGCTCCAAGGCCTTCGCCAAGGACGTCATGGCCGCGGCCAACGTGCCCACCGCCCGGTCGTACGTGTGCACCACGCCGGAGGAGATCGACGAGGCCCTGGACGCGTTCGGTGCCCCGTACGTCGTCAAGGACGACGGTCTCGCGGCGGGCAAGGGCGTCGTCGTCACCGAGGACGTCGAGGAGGCCCGCCGCCACGCGCTCGCCTGCGACCGCGTCGTCATCGAGGAGTTCCTCGACGGGCCCGAGGTCTCGCTGTTCGCCGTGACGGACGGCGAGACGGTCGTCCCGCTCCAGCCCGCCCAGGACTTCAAGCGAGCGTACGACGCCGACGCGGGCCCCAACACCGGCGGCATGGGCGCCTACTCGCCGCTGCCGTGGGCCGACCCGAAGCTGGTCGACGAGGTCATGGAGACCGTCCTCCAGCCGACGGTGGACGAGCTCCGCCGCCGCGGCACGCCCTTCTCCGGCCTGCTGTACGCGGGACTGGCGATCACCTCGCGCGGTGTGCGGGTGATCGAGTTCAACGCCCGCTTCGGCGACCCCGAGACCCAGGTCGTCCTCGCCCGCCTCAAGACGCCGCTCTCCGGCCTCCTGTACGCCGCGGCGACCGACGCGCTGCTCGCCTTTCCGCCGCTGCGCTGGAGCGACGGCGCCGCCGTGACGGTCGTCATCGCCTCCCACAACTATCCGGGGACGCCGCGCACGGGCGACCCGATCGAGGGCCTGGAGGAGGCCGGACGGCACGACGAGCACGCGTACGTGCTGCACGCGGGCACGAAGCGGAACGAGGCCGGCGAGATCCTCAGTGCCGGCGGTCGCGTCCTCTCGGTCACCGCGACCGGCCAGGACCTGGCGGCGGCCCGCACGCGCGCGTACGGCGCCGCGTCGCTGATCCGCCTGGCGGACTCCCACCACCGCACGGACATCGCTGCCAAGGCGGCGGGCGAGGTCTGAGCCATCCCGGGGTCCCGGCCTCCCCAGGTCCCGGCCTTCCCGGGTCCCGGCCTTCCCGGGTCCCGGCTTCCCCGGGTCCCGGCCTCTCCAGGTCCCGGCTTTCCCGGCGCCCTCAGCCTTCGAGGGGCCGTCGGCCTTCGAGGGGGCCCTCGGCCTTCGAGGGCGAGGCTCGGTCATGTTTCGCCGGTTCCGCACCCCACGGACGCGGTACCGCCCGGGGCTCCGCCCCGCGACGTCGTATACCGCCGGTTGACGCACAACGGCCCGCGCGGAGCCTCGTCCGGGGCCCTGGGCCGTCGTGCGCGGGGGCACGGAGGCGGAACGATTCACCCCAGGTGGGGCCATATGCGCGGCCTGCCCCGCCGGCCTTCCGTGCCCTGTGGGCCGAGCCCGGCGGAACCGCCTTTGACCAAAGCCATTCCATCGAGTGACCGCTCCGCCATACGGCTGACGCACTCGCACCCCCCAACTAGGGTTCCGCGGAGGCGGAGCCCAGAGCTGCCGCCTCCGGTCGCGCTGCGCGTCCGGCAACTGGCCCACCGGCATTGCGATGTCGGTTCCCGGTGCCACAGTGGGGGGAACGAGCAAGCCGCAAGAGGCCGCGGTCGCAAGGCCGGAGGCCGGTCGTGCACCAGGGAACCAGCAGGGGGTGACTTTCGATCGTGTCCGAGACGTCCGGTGCGGAGCCGGGCATGCACTTCGCGCGGATCCGCGCACTGGCCGTGCTGCGCACCCGCAGCGCCGCGCTGACCGCAGGGCTGCTGCCCGCCGCCGTGGCCGTGGTGCTGTTCGCCGCGGAGGCCACGGGCAGGATCGGCGGTGCCGCCTGGGACGCGGTGCGCTGGGCGATCACCGCGCTCGCGGTCGCGGTGCTGCTCGTGGGCACCGTCGTCGCCCTGGTGGTCGTACGGGCCAGACCCGCGGTCAGCCCCACCGTGCCGATCCCGGAGACCTCGGCCCCCGACCTCTACCGCCTCGTCCGTGACCTCGCCGACCGCCTCGACGTACCGGCGCCCTCGGCCATAGCGCTCACCCCCGACTGCGACAGCTGGCTGGAGGACCGCGCCCATCTCGCGGACGCCCAGGCCCAGGCGCGCAAGCCGGGCGGAGACGGCGGCGGACGCCATGGGCAGGAGGCGCCGGTCCTGGTCATCGGATCGCCGTTCCTGTGGTGGATGCGGGTCGCCGAACTGCGCGCGATACTCGCGCCGGTCGTCGCGGGGACGGGCCCCTCGGCGCATCCGGACATAGCGGCGGCCCGCCGTTTCGTACGGGGTCTGGACGCGGCCGTCGCCGTCACGGCCCGCCGCAGACACTTGGCCTTCGTCGGCTGGCTGGTGCGGCTGATGCTGCGCGGCTGCCGGGACCGGGCCGCCGAGATGGAGCGCGGCGTCGCCGCCGCGGCGTCGAGTCGTGCACAGGCTGTGGACTACGGGCTGAGGATCGTCGCGCAGGAGCAGGTCGGCCTCGCCTATGCGGGCTGGGACCGGCTGCTGACCCGCGTGGCCATGCCCGCCTGGCGGATGGGGCGCTGGCCGTCCCGCCTGGACGCGGGCGTGGTCTCGGCCCTCACCGAACTGTCCCGCCGCGACCGGCTGGCGGAGGGCTTCGCCACGCGCCTGGGGGAGCGGCCCGCGTGCGATCTCCTGGAGGAGCCGGGAGCCGTGGACGAGGCGGCGTCGCTGCTCGCCGCGCGCCTGTTCCACGGCGGGCCCGCGCGATCGGGCCCCGATTGGAGCCCTGTGGACTGGGCGGCCTATCCGGAGGAGGTCGTCGACCGCAAGTGGCGACTGGAGGCCGCGCGCCTCCACCGCGTACTCGACGATCTGCCCCCGCACGCACCCTCACCGCTCGTGTCGGACCGCGCCGAGGACCCGGCGAACCCGCACGCGGCAGGCACACCGGCGCCGGAGAGTCCGGTCAAGGCACCGCCCGCCCCGGCCACCGGTCCCGGCATCACCGGTCCCTGCGTCACCGATCCCACCGGCACAGGTACCGGCAACGGCACCGGTACCGGCACGGCGGACGTCCCGGTCGCGGGCTCCGGCGCGCACGAGGCCGCGCCGCAGGCGGCGCAGGCGGCCGCACCCCCCGCACCCGGGGCGGCGCAGGACGCGCAGCCGCCGGAGACGGCCGACCCGGTGGCGTACACACCGGCACGGTCCGCCACACCGGCACGGTCCGCGGCAGACGTGGCTCCCGGCCCCGGCAGCCCGACCGGGGCGCCGCCGCTGGGGCCGACCCTCGCCCGGGTCGTCGACCGGCTGGCATCCGCCGACGGCGTGGGCATCGGCGAGAAGCTGGCCGAACGGCTCAGCGCGGAGATGGCCCGCGAGGAGGCCGCGGGCCGGCGTGCTGCCGCGGCCGGAGCGGCGGAGCAGGGCCCGGAGGATCCCGGTGAGCTCCCGCTGCTGGACGGGGCCCTGTGGGGCGATGGAACGGTGCCGGCCGCCCCGCTCTTCCCCGTACAGGCACCTCGTTCGGGCCGCGAACTGCTCGCGGACCACATCACCGCCATGGTCTGCTGCGCCGCCGTCGACACGGCGGGGGCCGCACCCGGCCTCGACTGGCTCGACGGGCCGGTGCTCCTCGTCGGCGGCAAGCGGGGAGCCGACCTCGGCACCCCCGTGCTGAACCTGCTGGAGGACGGTGACCCGGGACCGCTCCGCGACTGGCTCGCGGCGGCCGGCGTACGGCCGGAGAAGCCGGTCCGCCTGGTCTAGCCGCAAACCGCAAACCGCAAACCGCAAGCCAAACCGCAAGCCAAGCCGCAAGCCGGCAGCGGCCGTGACGGGCGGACGGCGACCGTCGTCCGCCCGCCCGCGACGCATCACCCACCGTGCACGCGTCGACGGCGCAGGGATCGTGCGATGCGCGCCTCCACGTGATCCCCCGCGCATATGCGTCCGCCTACGCCCTGCGACACCGCCGCTCGTACCACCAGTCCCACCCGCCCCAACAGCCCACAGAATCAGGACACATCAGTACGGACATCCCATTTCCACCAGTCGATCACTGCTTGACATCACACTGCCTGACATCGAATCACCACGAACAGTTACGAACACACCGCTGAGTGTGATGTGCTGTAAGCGGTCAGGGGAGCACCAGTCCGGGAGGGAGGGATCGTCCGTGACTACGGACAGGATCCGCCGCTGGGAGTCGGGCGCACTCGCGCACGCAGTCTCCGACCCCTTCGGTCAAGGCCCATTGCCCTGGCTGCGGGGCAGCGAGAGCTACTTCGACGACACGGGCCACATCGTGCCGTGGTACGTGGACCCGGCCGTCGCCGCCGACGAACAGGGCCCCGGCCAGGACCTCGCAGGCGTCGTCGACCCCGCCATCCCCGGTCCCCGCACCGCGCGCCGCAGACCCGGCTCGCGCTCCGCGGGCTCGCCGGGCCCCCGCACCGCCGACGACGTCAACCGCCAGATCAAAGGTTTCGCCTCCACCAGCGCCGTGGCCCCGGGTGAGGCGATCGACTTCCGGATCACCGTCGATCCGCCCCAGCAGTTCTCCGTCGACGTCTACCGCATCGGTCACTACGGCGGTGACGGTGCCGCGAAGATCACCACCAGTCCGCGCCTCTCCGGCATCGTCCAGCCCGCCCCGCTCACGGCGGACCGCACCGTCTCCTGCCACCACTGGTGGCTGTCCTGGCGCCTTCAGGTCCCCACCCACTGGTCCGACGGGGCCTATGTCGCCGTGCTCACCACCGTGGACGGCTACCGCAGCCACATCCCGTTCACCGTCCGGGATCTCCCGCCCGTCACCCACGCCCCGTCCGCCGACGCGCACCCGGACTTCGTGCGGAGCGAGCGCGAGCGCACCGCCCCGCCCGTCGCGGATCTGCTCCTGCTGCTGCCCGACATCACCTGGCAGGCGTACAACCTGTACCCGGAGGACGGCCACACCGGCGCCAGCCTCTACCACGCCTGGGACGAGGCGGGCCGGCTCCTCGGCGAGAAGGACGCCGCCGTCACCGTGTCCTTCGACCGCCCCTTCGCGGGCGCGGGCCTGCCCCTGCACGTGGGCCACGCCTACGACTTCATCCGCTGGGCCGAGCGCTACGGCTACGACATCGCGTACGCCGACAGCCGCGACCTGCACGCCGGCCGCGTCGACCCCACCCGCTACCGCGGCCTCGTCTTCCCCGGGCACGACGAGTACTGGTCCGTCCCCATGCGCCGTACGGTCGAGCAGGCCCGTGACAGCGGGACCTCCCTGGTGTTCCTCTCCGCCAACACCATGTACTGGCAGGTCGAGCTGTCCCCCTCCCCCTGCGGGGAGCCGGACCGCCTCCTCACCTGCCGCAAGCGCCGCGGCCCCGGCAGACCCGCCCTCTGGCGCGAACTGGGGCGCCCGGAACAGACGCTGCTGGGCATCCAGTACGTGGGGCGGGTCCCCGAGCCCCGCCCGATGGTCGTCCGCAACGCGGGCCACTGGCTCTGGGAGGCGACCGGGGCGACGGAGAACGACGAACTGCCCGGCCTCGTCGCTGGGGAGGCGGACCGTTACTTCCCCCGCACGCCCCTGCCCGAGCACACGCACCGCATGCTGCTGGCCCACTCCCCGTACGAGGACACCGAGGGCGAAGTGCGCTTCCAGGAGACGTCCCTGTACGAGGCCCCCAGCGGCGCCATCGTCTTCGCCTCCGGCACCTTCGCCTGGTCGCCCGCGCTCGACCGCCCCGGTCACGTCGACGCCCGCGTCCAGCGCGCCACCGCCAACCTCCTCGACCGGATCTGCAAGCGCGACTGACGCGGCACCCTGAGCCGGCCCCTCTGCTCTGCCGCTCGGGGTGGGCGGCACCCTGGAGAGAGGAAGCAGGGCCGGTACGGGAGAATCGTGACCGACTCCAGGAACGATCAACGCGGAGGCAGCGTGTCCGGATTCGTGGAAAAGCCCGAGGCCGTCCAGGTACCGGGCCTGGTGCATCTGCACACCGGCAAGGTGCGGGATCTGTATCAGAACGCGACCGGCGATCTGATCATGGTCGCCAGTGACCGCATCTCCGCCTACGACTGGGTGCTGCCCACCGAGATCCCCGACAAGGGCCGCGTCCTCACCCAGCTCTCGCTCTGGTGGTTCGACCTGCTCTCCGACCTGGTCCCGAACCACGTCCTGGGCACCGACCTCCCCGAAGGAGCCCCGGCCGACTGGGCCGGCCGCACGCTCGTGTGCAAGTCGCTCAGCATGCTCCCCGTCGAGTGCGTGGCCCGCGGATACCTCACGGGCTCCGGTCTCGCCGAGTACCGGGAGAGCCGTACGGTCTGCGGCCTCGCGCTCCCCGAGGGCCTGGTCGACGGCTCCGAACTGCCCGCCCCCATCTTCACCCCGGCCACCAAGGCCGCCGTGGGCGACCACGACGAGAACGTCCCCTACGAAGAGGTGGCACGCCAGGTCGGCCCCGAGATCGCCGCCGAGCTGCGCCAGACCACGCTCTCCGTCTACGGCCGCGCCCGTGACGTCGCCCGCGAGCGCGGAATCATCCTCGCCGACACCAAGTTCGAGTTCGGCATGGACGCCGAGACGCTCGTCATCGCGGACGAGGTGCTGACGCCGGACTCCTCCCGCTTCTGGCCGGCCGGCACCTGGAAGCCCGGCCGTCCTCAGCCGTCGTTCGACAAGCAGTACGTCCGCGACTGGCTCACCTCGCCCGCCTCGGGCTGGGACCGAAACGCGGAGCAGCCGCCGCCGGCGCTCCCGTCGGAGGTCGTGGAGCGGACCCGGGCGAAGTACGTGGAGGCGTACGAGGCCCTCACCGGCCTGCCCTGGACGTAACGGCCGACCGCGAACGGTTCACGGCGAACCGTTCGCGGCCAACGCCGACCGGCGACCGCCAACCGCCGACCCCCAACCGCCGACCCCCAACCGCGAACCGCCAGCCGCCAACCGCGGGCGGCGAACGACGAACCGCGAACGACGCACCACGGAACGGCGAGAGGCCCCGGTCGGACGACCGGGGCCTCTTCGTGCGGAGCGGACGACGAGATTCGAACTCGCGACCCTCACCTTGGCAAGGTGATGCTCTACCAACTGAGCCACGTCCGCGCGCCCGGCGCCTGGGCGCCGTGTGCGGGTCCACTATAGCCAACCGCGTTCGCGCGCCGTGCGCACCGCCGTATGACGGTTCTCCGCGGACAACTTCGCGGCGGCGGACGAGAGGTAGTTGCGGACCGTGCCCTGGGAGAGCGCGGCCCGCCGGGCGATCTCCGCCACGGGGGCGCCGTCGGCGGCGAGTTCCAGCACCTCGGCCTCGCGCGCGGTGAGCGGCGAGTCCCCCGCGCTGATCGCGTCGGCCGCCAAGTCCGGGTCCACGTACCGGTTTCCGCCGTGCACGGTGCGGATGATCTCGGCGAGCCGCTGCGCCGAGACGGTCTTGGGCACGAAGCCCCGCACCCCGGCGGCCAGCGCCCGCTTCAGATGCCCCGGCCTGCCGTGGCCGGTCACGATCATCGTCCGGCAGCCGGGCAGTTCGGCGCGCAGCGATATGGCGACCGCCACACCGTCCGCTCCCGGCATCTGCAGGTCCAGCACCGCTACATCGGGCTCATGCGCCCGCGCCATGGCGATCGCCTCGGGCCCGGACGCGGCCTCGGCGACGACGAGCAGGTCGTCCTCGAGGGCGAGGAGCGCGGCGAGGGCTCCCCGGATCAGGTGCTCGTCGTCGGCCAGCAGGACGCGTACGCGCCCGGTCCTGGCGCCGTCGGCCGTGCTCATCAGGGGACCATCCCTTCTCATGCGGACGCCTCCTCGGTCCGGTGTCCGGCCGCCGGTGTCCCACCGGTCCGCGGGGCGGGGGTGGCCGCGGGGGACGGCCCGGCCGTGGTGAGCGGGATCTCGGCGGTCAGACGGAACACGCCGCCCGGGTGCGGTCCGGCGGTCAGGGTGCCGCCGAGCGCGCCCAGCCGTTCGCGCAGGCCCGCGAGACCGGCCCCGGGGCCGGGCAGCCTGGCGTCCGCGGTCGCCCTCCGTGCGGCGGCCGCCGGGTCGAGGGCTTCCCGAACGGCCTTGTCGTCGCTGCCCGTTGACGGGACGGGGTCACCGCACGACGGGACTCCCGGCAGGCCGCTCGCCAGGGTGTCACCGCGCGGCGCATCCATGGCGTCGGAAGTCCCGCTCGCCGCGACCGGCGTCGTCCCGCCGCCCTCCGTGCCGCATACGGTGCCGTCGTTCTCCACCACCAGCACGACGCGTTCGCCGCCGCCCGGCCCCTGGAGGCGGATGGTGCAGCTGTGCGCGTCCCCGTGCCGCAGGACGTTCGTCGCCGCCTCGCGGACGACCCAGCCCAGCGCCGACTGCACGTCCGCGGGCAGTCCGGCTCCGCCGTCCCCCTCCACGCGGCAGACGACCCCGGCCGCGTGCAGCACGGACCGTGCGCCCGCCAGCTCCACGGCCAGATCCGCCTCCCGGTAGCCGCGCACCACATCGCGTACCTCGCGCTGCGACTCCTGCGCGATCCGCTGCACCTCGGTCATCTGCTCCACCGCTTCCGGCCGCCCGCGCCGGGCGAGCTGGACGGCCAGCTCGCTCTTGAGCGCGATGACCGAGAGGTTCCGGCCCATCACGTCGTGGAGATCGCGGCCGAACCGCAGCCGCTCCTCCGCCACCGCCAGCCGCCCCTGCAGCTCGCGGGCGGCGTCCAACTCCCATACGGTGCGCAGGATCCAGGCCGAGAAGCCGTAGGTGAACGCGAAGCCGCTGGATACGAGGAGCGACGCGACCGCCAGGGCGAAGGCGGCTTCCCACCCCAGGCCCACCGCACCGGCCGCGACCGTGACTCCCGCGGAGGAGGCGCCGATGGTCCACAGAACGCGGCGCGGTCCGCGCTGGGAGAGGACGAGCGCACCGACGCCGAAGCCGGTGACACAGACGATCACCATGACTCCGATGCCCGTGTCGGCGAGGTGTCCGGCCCTCAGGGCCGCCATCACGAGCAGGTTCAGGACGCCGGTGGCCGTCCCCACGGCCACGGCGAGCCGCATCGGCTGTCCGCGCCGCCCCGCCACCCAGTCCAGCCCGCGGCCCGTCAGCACCCCGCACAGGACAGCGTGCAGTGCGACCAGGACGAACAGGGCGAGCTGGGCCCGGAATCCGCCGCCGACCTCGAGAATGGCGTTGGTCGCCGTCAGGGGCTCGGCCAGGACGAACGAGTGGAACGTCCACCGCGTGTACCACTCGATCCGCGCAGGATCGCTCCGCTGCCTCCACCACCCCGTCAGCCGCGACATCTCCGCTCCACTTCCCGTCCCGCACTCCGCGCTCAGCGTCTCGGCTCCCAGCGGAACCATCGCCGTACAGCAAACACGGAGAGCGCCGTCCAGGCCACAGCCCGGACCAGGGCGTACAGCACCTCGTCCGCACCGGCGCCACCCAGCCAGCCGTACCGTACGAGGTCCACGACCGGGGTCAGCGGCATCAGCCGCATGACGTCGGACAGCCGCTCCGGCATGACGTCCGGCGGGACGAACAGGCCCGAGCCGAAGAACGACACCGCCATCAGCGGCAACACCGTGAGCTGCGCGCTCTCCACCGTGCGCGTCACCGCGCTCGACACGGCAGCCAGTGCCACCAGCAGCAGCGAGCCCAACAGCACACCCGCGAGCAGCAGTTCGGGCTGCTTCGGCGCGGTCACGTCGAGGATCAGGGTGCCGGCACCGACCAGCAGCGCGCACTGGGCGAGCGCCACGGACACCGACGGCAGCGCCGTCCCGGCGAGGATCTCCAGGTCCTTCGCCTCTCCCGTCCGCAGCCGCTTGAGCACCAGTTCCTCGCGGCGCGCGACATAGGCCGGTACGAGATTGGCGTACACGACCAGGACGAGCACCACGCCGATCCCGCCGGGCATGGCGGTCTCGGTGGCGCTCGTCCCCGTCCCGGCCGCACGGCTGCCGGAGACCGTCAGCCGGATCAGCCACAGCATCGCGACGGGCATGAGCAGCGCCATGAACAGCGCCGTCCGGTTCCGTACGAGCAGGGTCAGCTCGGCGCGGCCGAGGGCCGCCAGCCGCCCCGCGGTGCGGGTGCCTCCGCCCGCGCGCGGGCCCGACGGGCGAAGACGCACCGGCTCGGTCGCGCCGCGCTTCGTCGCGCCGTGCCCTTTCGCGAGGGGGTTCGTCGTGCCCGGCCTCGTCCTGTCCGTCATCGCCCGTCCTCCGCCGCCTCGCCGGAGATCGCCAGGAACGCCTCCTCGAGCGACGCCGCGCGCGCGTCGAGCCGGTCGAGCGTCACCCGCTGGTTCTCCGCCCAGACCAGAAGCGCGGTCAGCGACTCCTGCAGCCGCTCCGTCCGCAGCCGGACCCGCTGCCCCGCCACCTCGTGGCCGGTCACCCCGAGCCGGGGGAGCGGCGGCAGGTCGCCGAGCACATAGCCGAAGGGCAGCTCGAAGCAGATCCGTCCGGGGTGCTGCGCGATCACCTCGGCGGTGGTCCCGGACGCCGCGATACGGCCACGGTGGAGGATCGCGAGCCGGTCGGCGAGCTCCTCGGCCTCCTCGAGGTAGTGGGTCGTGAGCACCACCGTCGTGCCGCCGTCCCGCAGTTCGCGCACCAGGCGCTGGGTCTCGTGCCGCGCCTCGGCGTCGAGACCGGTCGTCGGCTCGTCCAGGAACAGCACCTCGGGACGGCCGATCAGCGCCATCGACAGGTCCAGTCGGCGCCGTTCGCCGCCCGAGAGCTGCTTGACCCGTACACGGGCCCGGTGGCCGAGCCCGACGCGTTCGAGGGCCTCGCCGAGCGGGCGGGCGCCGCTGGTGCAGCCGGCCCACATCCGCGCCGTCTCCTCGACCGTCAGATCCGAGGGGAAACCGCCCTCCTGGAGCATGACGCCGGTGCGCGGCCGCACCTCGTCGCGTCGCTCGTACGGGTCAACGCCCAGGACGCGCACCTGCCCGGCGCTGGGGCGGGCCAGGCCCTCGAGCAGTTCGACGGTCGAGGTCTTGCCGGCTCCGTTCGTCCCGAGCAGGGCGAACAGCTCGCCGCGTGCCACGGAGAAGGAGATGCCGCGCACCGCCTCGAATCCCCCGCTGTAGCCGCGGCGCAGCCCGGTGACGTCGATCACGCACTCGTCGGTCCTCATACGTCCAGCGTTCCGGCGGTCCGCGGGCGCGGGCAGTGCGGGCTGTCACCGCTGTTCATGACAAATGTCATCGGGGCTGAGGCGGGCGGACGACGGCGGTGCGGCGGACCAGCAGGCCACCGGAACGCGAAGGACGGCGGCCCCAAAACGGTGAAGGCCCCAAAACGGTGAAGAACGGTGAACATCCGAGAATGGCGAAGGCCCCGGTCCGAGGACCGGGGCCTTTCCCACTGGAGCGGACGACGAGGCTCGAACTCGCGACCTCAACCTTGGCAAGGTTGCGCTCTACCAACTGAGCTACGTCCGCATGCTCCCGACCGGCTTTCACCGCCCGGTGCGACCATCACTGTACCCGATCGGTGGAGCAGGTCGGGCCGTGACGAGAGCGGGTGACAGGGATCGCACACTGCGCCTCCCCCTTGGAAAGGGGGCGCTCTACTACTGAGCTACACCCGCGCGGCTCCGTGAGGTGCGGCCTTCCGGCCTCGCCCCTCGGTGCGCTCCAGACTTTAGCTGATCGCCCGGGGTGTCGTGCAAGTCGGACGGCGAGCAGCCCTCCACCCGGACGAGGGACGGGTCGTGGTGCGCGGCCTTCGCTCGCGCCGTCCCCCGGGTCCGCTCAACTCGACGCGTTGAACGCCTCGTAGACCTTCTTGGGGATGCGGCCGCGCGGGGGGACCTCCATGCCGTGCGACTTCGCCCAGGCGCGTACGGCCGCGGGGTCGGGTGCCACGGCGGTGTGCCGATAGGTCTTGCCCGACTTGGACCGCTTTCTGCCCGCCTCCACATAAGGGGCGAGAGCTCCGCGCAGTTTCTTCGCATTGGAAGGGTTGAGATCGATCTCGTAGAACCTGCCGTCGAGGCCGAAGGTGACCGTCTCCGCCGCTTCCCCGCCGTCCATGTCGTCGGAGAGTGTGACCACTACGCGCTGCGCCACGGATATCGGTCCTTTCGTGTGGCACGCCCGCAATGACGTGGGAAGACGCGGGTGGCCAGGAGTTCGGGGTCAGTTCTTTTTCATTTGTACAGCGACAGCCTTTGCAATGCGAAGCCCACTGAATTCGCCCCGCGTGTCATGCTGCAATCGGTGACCATACGGTTTTCCCTTGACTTTCCACAGGGGGAACTGGGGCCGATGCGTAAACGTAACCGTACGGTTGATATCTACCCGCGTAGAATTTTCTGCGGGGTACGCTGAGGGAACCGCCTTACGCACCACACCACCGGGAGTGCCAGTGGCACGCGTCGTAGTCGACGTCATGCTCAAGCCGGAGATCCTCGACCCTCAGGGCCAGGCGGTGCAGCGTGCGCTGCCCCGCCTCGGTTTCGAGGGAATCTCCGACGTCCGCCAGGGAAAGCGCTTCGAACTCGAGGTCGACGGGCCGGTCGACGACGCCGCGCTCGCCCGGGTTCGCTCGATGGCCGAGACCTTCCTCGCCAACACCGTGATCGAGGACTTCACCGTGAAGGTCGAGTCGTGACATCCCACCCGTCACCCGCCGCCACCCTCGACGGAGGCCCTGCGGGCCGCAGCAACATCCGCATTGGTGTCGTCACCTTTCCCGGCAGCCTCGACGACCGGGACACCCAGCGCGCAATCCGCAAGGCCGGCGCGGAACCGGTCGCACTCTGGCACCGCGACAAGGACCTGAAGCAGGTCGACGCGGTCGTGCTGCCGGGCGGTTTCAGTTACGGCGACTATCTGCGGGCCGGGGCGATCTCCCGCTTCTCGCCGATCATGGACGGCCTCATCGACCAGGCCAGGGCAGGACTTCCCGTCCTCGGTATCTGCAACGGCTTCCAGGTCCTCACCGAGGCGCACCTGCTCCCCGGCGCCATGCTCGGCAACAACCACCTGCACTTCATCTGCCGCGAGCAGAAGCTCCGCGTGGAGAACGCGGACACCGCCTGGACCGCCGACTACGCGGCCGGCCAGGAGATCCGCATCCCGCTGAAGAACATGGACGGCCGCTACGTCGCCGACGAGCGCACGCTCGACATGCTGGAGGCGGAGGGCCGGGTCGCGTTCCGCTACCTGGACGTGAACCCCAACGGCTCCCTCCGCGACATCGCCGGCATCACCAACGAGGCGGGCAACGTCGTCGGTCTGATGCCGCACCCCGAGCACGCCGTGGAGCCGCTGATCGGCACCGGCGGCACGGACGGGCTCGGATTCTTCACCTCGATCCTCAAGAAGCTGGTCAACGCCTGATGAGCCTCGACACCGGAGCTGCCGAGGGAGCGACCGAGCGCCCCGCACCGCGGCAACAGCACGACCACGCGCGAAGGAGCGACCGAGCGTGACCCTCGACACCGTCAAGCACGCAACCGAGACGCCCGATGTCGATCAGCCGTGGGCCGAACTCGGCCTGAAGAAGGACGAGTACGAGCGCATCCACGCCATCCTCGGCCGCCGCCCGACCGGCGCCGAGCTGGCCATGTACTCGGTCATGTGGTCCGAGCACTGCTCGTACAAGTCCAGCAAGGTCCACCTGAAGCAGTTCGGCGAGAAGGCCCCCGAGAACGACGCCCTGCTGGTGGGCATCGGCGAGAACGCGGGCGTCGTCGACGTCGGCCAGGGCTACGCCGTCACCTTCAAGGTCGAGTCGCACAACCACCCCTCGTACATCGAGCCGTACCAGGGCGCGGCCACGGGCGTCGGCGGCATCGTCCGCGACATCCTCGCCATGGGCGCCCGCCCGGTCGCGGTCATGGACCCGCTGCGCTTCGGTGCCGCCGACCACCCCGACACCCGGCGCGTGCTGCCCGGCGTGGTCGCGGGGATCGGCGGCTACGGCAACTGCCTGGGCCTGCCCAACATCGGCGGCGAGGTCGTCTTCGACTCCTGCTACCAGGGCAACCCGCTGGTCAACGCCCTGTGCGTGGGCGTGATGAAGCACGAGGACATCCACCTCGCCAAGGCCGCGGGCGCGGGCAACAAGGTGATCCTCTACGGAGCACGGACCGGCGGCGACGGCATCGGCGGTGTGTCCGTCCTGGCGTCCGAGACCTTCGATTCCACCGGCCCGGCCAAGCGCCCGGCCGTCCAGGTCGGCGACCCGTTCCAGGAGAAGCTGCTCATCGAGTGCACCCTGGAGATCTTCAAGGAGGACCTGGTCACCGGCATCCAGGACCTCGGCGGCGCCGGTCTGTCCTGCGCGACCTCCGAGCTGGCATCGGCCGGTTCCGGCGGTATGCGCGTGGAACTGGACACCGTTCCGCTGCGCGACGCGACGCTCTCGCCCGAGGAGATCCTCATGAGCGAGTCGCAGGAGCGCATGTGCGCGATCGTCGAGCCCGGGAACGTCGCCCGCTTCCTGGAGATCTGCGAGAAGTGGGACGTCATCGCGACGGTGATCGGCGAGGTGACCGACGGCGAGCGGCTGGAGATCTACTGGCACGGCGAGCAGATCGTCGACGTGCCCCCGCGCACCGTCGCCCATGAGGGCCCGGTCTACGAGCGCCCGTACGCCCGTCCCGCCTGGCAGGACGAGCTGCAGGCCGACGACGCGTCCCGGCTGCCCCGACCGGCCACGGGCGAGGAGCTGCGGGAGCAGGTGCTCCGGCTCGTCGCGTCCCCGAACCAGGCGTCCAAGGCCTGGGTCACGGACCAGTACGACCGCTTCGTGCAGGGCAACACGGTCCTGGCGCAGCCGGAGGACTCCGGCATGGTCCGTATCGACGAGGACACCAACCTCGGTGTCGCCGTCGCGACGGACGGCAACGGCCGGTACGCCAAGCTCGACCCGTACGCGGGCGCGCAGTTGGCGCTCGCCGAGGCGTACCGGAACGTCGCCGCGTCCGGTGCCCGGCCGCTCGCCGTCTCCGACTGCCTCAACTTCGGGTCCCCCGAGGACCCGGCGGTGATGTGGCAGTTCGCGGAGGCCACCCGCGGTCTCGCGGACGGCTGCCAGACCCTGGGCACCCCGGTGACCGGTGGCAATGTCTCGCTCTACAACCAGACCGGCGAGGTGGCCATCCACCCGACGCCGGTGGTGGCCGTGCTCGGCGTGATCGACGACGTCACGCGCCGCACGCCGATCGCCTTCGGCGACGAGGGCCATCTGCTCTACCTCCTGGGCGACACCGAGGAGGAACTGGGCGGTTCGGCCTGGTCGCAGGTGGTCCACGGTCACCTCGGCGGGCTGCCGCCGAAGGTCGACCTGGAGCGCGAGAGGCTGCTGGCCGAGATCCTGATCTCCGCGTCGCGCGACGGCATGATCGACGCCGCGCACGACCTGTCCGACGGCGGTCTGGTCCAGGCGCTGGTCGAGTCGTGCGTCAAGGGCGGCAACGGCGCCCGGGTCGTGGTGCCGGACGGTATCGACCCGTTCGTCCTTCTCTTCTCGGAGTCGGCGGGGCGTGCGGTCGTGGCCGTGCCGCGCAGCGAGGAGCTGCGCTTCACGGACATGTGCTCGGCCCGGGGGCTCCCGGCCGCGCGGATCGGCGTCGTGGACGGCGAAGTCCTGGAGGTCCAGGGGCAGTTCGGCATCTCGCTGTCCGAGCTGGCCGAGGCGCACGAGGGGACGATTCCGGCGCTGCTGGCCTGAGCGCTCGGCGCCTACGGACGAGGGCAGCGGCCCCGCTCATCCCGGTCGGGACGAGCGGGGCCGCGGTCGTTCTTCCACAGGTCTGCGGGAGAGGGCTTGCGCTTTCTACGTAACTACGTAATATCGATGCATGGGACTGGAGCAGCGAGTCACGGCGTTGGAGCAGCGGCTCGCCGCTCTTGAGGGGTCGGGCCACCACGGGGGAGGCCCGGCCCTCCCCAGCGGCGCCGACTTCTGGGCTCTGGACGGGCTCAAGGCCCAGCTGTCGGACGCCGGATCGCCGAACGGCGGTGTGCTGTTCACCGGCGCGGTTCACCTGCCCACCGGCGAGCAGTACGAGTGGCAGTACGGCCGCACCACCGACGACCTGGTCGAGAGCGACTGGGCGGATGCCGCCGAGGCGTTCGCCGCGCTCGGCCAGCCGGTCCGTCTGCGCCTGCTGCGGGAGATCCTGGGCGGACGCCGTACCGCCGCCGAGCTGACCGAGCTCGACGGGGTCGGCACGTCCGGCCAGATCTACCACCACCTGCGGCAGTTGGCGGCCGCCGGCTGGCTGCACACACCGGTCCGCGGACGGTACGAAATTCCCCCGACGCGGGTGGTCCCGCTGCTGGTCGCCCTGGCCACCACGGCCAAGTCCTGACCGGCCTCCACCACACGACCGATCGAGGAGGAACCTTATGTCCGTACGCCGCCCGGCTCTTCGCCCGGCCCTTCGTTCCCTGCGCTGGCTGCGTCCTGGCCTGTTCGGCCTGTTCGTGGTGATCGTCCTCTTCGACGTCTTCGTCGAGCCCGTCCCGCCGGTCCTGTTGTACGGCTGCCTCGTGCTGTTCCTGTCCACGGGGCTGGTGCGGTTCGCGGCCGGGCGGGCGAGGCCGCAGGATCCGCCGCCCCTGGAGGTCGGGCCGCCGGTCGGCGGCCGGTGGAGCGCGCTCAACAGCCCCGCCGACAAGGTCCCCAGTCACGGCATCCGGACCTACGGGCAGGCGTATGCGATCGATGTCGTCAGCGAACCCGCGGACGGGTCGCGCCCGCGCTTCGGCCTCTGGCCGCTCGCCCGTCCGAGCGGTGACTTCCCGGCGTACGGGCAGCCGGTGCTGGCCGTGGCGGACGCGACGGTCGTCCGGGTCCGGTCCGGCCGCCGCGACCAGGGCCTCAGCCGCAACTCCTGGCTCGCTCTGATCCCCTTCTTCATCGAGGGCGCGTTCCGTGATCTGGCCGGAGCGGGCGCCCTCGTCGGCAACCACGTGATCCTCGACCTCGGGGACGGCACGTACGCGCTCTACGCCCATCTGCAGCGCGGCTCGGAAACGGTCCGGGAGGGGCAGCGGGTGAGCGAGGGGCAGGAGATCGCCCGCGTCGGCAACAGCGGCAACTCCACCGAACCCCATCTGCATTTCCAGCTCATGGACGACGCGGATCCGTACGTGGCGAACGGGGTCCCGTTCAGCTGGCGGGGCATCGGGGTGCCGAAGAACGACGAGCCGTTCACGACGGAGGGGGAAGCGGAGGCGGACGCGGATGCTGCTGCGGGCGCCGACACGGAGGCGGCCGGCGTGGAGGTCATACCGCGGCGGTGAGGCGGTGGTCGCGGTGGTGGGCGACGGTGCCCTGGCCGGATCTGGTGCGGGTGGGAGAGCGGAAGGGGGCCGAGAAAGGCGCGACCCCGCCATCACATGCGGCGGGGCCGGTCGGAGCGTGGGCGAACTCCCGCCCTCAGCGCCAGAATTCGTCCGCGACGTCGATGTCCTCGACGCACTCGTCGAGATCGCTGACCTTCCCGCCCACGATGGTGAAGAAGATGCCTCCGGGCATCTCGACCCCGCGGTCCCCGCGGTCGGCGTAGGTCTTGTGGACGGAGATCACATGTCCGCGGCCGTCGGCGAAGAGGTCCTGCAGCTCCACGCGGAAGGTCCCATTGGTCTCCTCCTGCATGCGGGCGTAGAGCTGGAGGCATGCCTCGCGACCCTTGTGGTGGCCCGACAGGCGGTGCTGGCCGGGGATGTGGTGGGTCGCATCCGACGTCATGAGCCCGGCCAGGGTCTCCATGTCACCCTTGGTGTAGGCCTCGTA
This sequence comes from Streptomyces sp. NPDC047108, assembly GCF_040643575.1. Taxonomy (NCBI): domain Bacteria; kingdom Bacillati; phylum Actinomycetota; class Actinomycetes; order Kitasatosporales; family Streptomycetaceae; genus Streptomyces; species Streptomyces sp. NPDC047108. Next base: position 171,671 of record NZ_JBEYUP010000002.1, on the reverse strand, counting down.
GCCCTGGCGTACCACGGTGCAATCGGGGTGCTCAGCCATAGTGATTCACGCCTTCCATCCTGGTTCGCCCCCTGATGTCCATCATCGGCCCGGGTCCGGAAGGCTGTCCACGGCAGTGACGGGCGCACTGCGCTGCGTGGCTATGCTCGGCGCCATGCCTCCCGCCCAGCGCAGAGCCCGTGCCCGTACCTACGACGCCGCGAAGATACGGGCCGCGGTCACGGCACAGCTCACGCACGTACGGGACGCCGTGGCCGGGCTCTCCGACGAGCAGTGGGAACGGCCGACGCGGCTCGGTGACTGGACCGTTCGCGATCTCGTCGTCCACATCGCGCTCGGTGCGGACTCGGTCGGCGCGTACCTCCGGAAGCCGCCGCCTCCCGCGCGCGAGGTGACGGTCCTCGACTGGCCCTCCGCGACGGCCGCCGTCGCGGGCGCGGTCGACCAGCGGGCCCGCACGGTCGCCGCGTCCACCGAACCGCGCGCGATGCTGGACCGCGCCGCCGACGGCCTGGCCGATGCCCTCGCCTCCGCGCCCGGCGACCGCCTGCTGGCCGCCCGCCTCGGGGCGATGACGCTCGACGACTTCCTGGTCACCCGGTGTGTGGAGCTGACGGTCCACACCGACGACCTCGCAGCCGCCCTCGGCAGGGACGTCGCCCTGGACCGCCAGGCGCTCGCCGCGGCCACGCGCGTCCTGGCCGACACCCTGGCCGCCAAGGCGCCGGGCGGCTCGGTGGAGGTGCGGATCCCGCCGTACGCGGTCGTGCAGTGCGTCGAGGGCCCGCGGCACACCCGTGGCACGCCTCCGAACGTCGTCGAGACCGACCCGCTGACCTGGATCCGCCTGGCCACCGGCCGTACGACCTGGGCGGACGCGCTCGACGACGCGGCAGTCTCCGCCAGCGGCGAGCGCGCCGACCTGTCGTCACTGCTGCCCCTGCTGGGTTAGCCGAGCCGAGGCCGGTCCTCCCCGCGGTGACGGCGCCGCGTCCGGAGCGGGGGCGCGCAGCCGAGCCGCGGTGGAGCGGGGGCGCGCTACGGAACTGCGTCCGGAGCGGCGCGCTACGGAACTGCGTCCGGAGCGGCGCGCAACGGAGCTGCGTCCGGAAAGGGTGCCGGAGTGACGCATCCGACGGTGCGCGGCCATCGGCCCGTAAGCAGGGACTTTCGGCCCCAGCGGCGGCGCCGGGCGCGGAGCGGTGACCAGGGATAGCACTAATGTTCCTTCGCCGTCGCCCTGCGGCAGCCATAATCCCCGGCATGAGTTCGACCCAAGCGCCCCTGCCGGCAGAGTTCGATGCTGTCCGCCCGTGGACGACGCGGGAAGCGGAGAACTGGCGGGCGGCGCGCCCGCCGCGCTGGGCGAACCCGCTGGGCTCGGCCGTCGTGTTCGGCCTCGCGCTCCTGGCCGCGATGGCGATCGCCACGATCGGTGTGGCCCCCCGGTCCACCGGCCCCGCCGACTGGACCGGAGTCGCGCAGACCGCCCTCGCCCTGGCCCAGATCTACTGGTTCCTGCGACTCCCCGAACTCTCCGTCCTCACCGCGCCATTGCTCGGCGCCCTCGTCGCGTACGACGGGTTCACGGCCGAGGCCACCGCGCGGACGGCGGCTCACGCGCTGGTCCTGCTGTTCCTGCTGTACGGCTGGTCGGCCGCCCTGGTCCGGCTGCGCCACCGCCGCCTCCAGCGGCTCGCCGCCCAGGCCGCGGCCGGGCCGGACACCCGTCCGCTCCCGCGGCCGCTTCCGCCGCTGAACCGCGGGATCGTCCAGATCCCCGTGGGCGTCGTGCTGTGCGCGCTCGCCGCGGCGGCTTTCTGGTACGCGGGGAGCGGTGCCGCGCCGTTCGACATGGTCGAGTTCAGCTCCTGGCAGCTCATCGGCACCGCGATCGCCGCTCCCGGCGTCTCGCTCCTCGGCTTCGCGGTCCCGGCCCGCCGCAGGACCGCCGACCTGAGGCGCGGCCCGGTGCCCGTCCTGAAGGTCCTCATACGGGAGGACGTCGAAGCAGACACCTGGGTCTACGCCGCCGACGACTCCGAGGGCCGCGATCCGCTCTTCTCCTGCGTCGTCGCCCAGGAGACGGACGAGGACGAGGACGAGGAGGCCGACGAGGCCGACGAGCACGGGCTCGGGGACGTCCTCGACGATCTCGACCACGACGCGGAGCCGTCCAGCCCGGAGGAGGCCGCCGCCCGGCTGCGCACCCTCACCCGCCCCCGCGAGGCCGTCCTTTTCGGTCTGCCCTGCGCACGCGCGGAGGTGGCCCTCGTCTCCGCGACGACCGGGGGCGAGCTGATCACGGAGTACACCTTCCAGGCCGTACGCCCGGTCCGGTCCTCCCGCCGTACGCCGGCGGCCCCGCTCGCCCGCGACGACGAAACCCTCGACGCCCTCCTCTTCGGCAGCGTCGACACCACCCAGCAGCTCGAGGCCGTCGCCGCCACCATCCGCACCGCCGCCCGGCTCTCCCCGCGCGAGGAGCCGGCCCACTGGGGTCCGCGCCTCGCCGACCGGGCCTTCGGGCTCCTCGCCCTGTTCTTCGTGATCGCCGTGCTCGGCAGCTACCTCAACGACCAGGACTTCCCCTGGTGGTACGCCCTGCTCGTCGTGTTCCTCGGCTCCGTGCTCACCGTGGCCGCCGGCATGCTGAACTGGCGCGCGACCGCCGACCGCGACGGTCTCTGGCTCACCGGAGCCTGGCGGGTCCGCCACCTCCCGTGGGACCGGCTCGGCATCGCCCGGTACGAGAACGGCGAGCTGCGGGTGCGCGAGCGCGGCGAGGGCGTCGTCTGGAGTCTGCGCGTGGCACCGTCCCGATTCTGGCGCCGCGGCGAGAGCGACGACGACCCCGGCCGCCGCGCGGCGGACGAGGTCACGGCGATGCGCGTGCACCCGCAGCTGCGGCCCGCCCGGATCAGCACGCGTCGCGAGCGCGGATGGCCGGTGGCACCGCTGATCGTCCTGCCCCTGATGGCCTGGACGGCCTGGGCGCTGTACGTGATGTGAGCCCCACCCCATGGGCAGGGCCGGCAACGGCAGCACCATCCCGTACGCGGGGCCCACCCGTACGACCGTCCCTCGCCCGGCGCCACCACCCCGTACGAACCCTCCCGTACCGCCCCGTCCGCGCAGCGCGCCGCAAGTGTGACGCACCCGTCATTCGCCCGCGGCGTGATCCGTTCCCGCACCGCTCTCACCAGGCACGCAGCGCGACGACACGTCCCGCGCGGCACATCGGAACCCGTCCCCGACCCTCGTTTCGACCGTCCCGTCGTCGGATCCGACAGGTGCGGCGCCGTACCCGGTTCGGGTTAATCCCCGACCTGTCTTAGACTCGGTCGCGTGCCACGTGGTGACGGACGACTCAGCCACGATCTTTTCCCCGGCGAGAAGGGCCCCCAGGACGCCTGCGGTGTCTTCGGCGTCTGGGCCCCGGGAGAAGAGGTCGCCAAACTCACCTATTTCGGGCTGTATGCGCTGCAGCACCGCGGACAGGAGTCCGCGGGCATCGCGGTGAGCAACGGCTCCCAGATCCTCGTTTTCAAGGACATGGGCCTGGTGTCCCAGGTCTTCGACGAGACCTCTCTCGGTTCCCTCCAGGGCCACATCGCCGTGGGCCACGCCCGCTACTCGACCACCGGTGCCTCGGTGTGGGAGAACGCGCAGCCGACGTTCCGTGCCACCGCGCACGGTTCGATCGCCCTCGGTCACAACGGCAACCTGGTCAACACCGCCGAACTGGCCGAACTGGTCGCCGAGCTGCCCCGCGAGGGCGGTCGCGCCACCCAGGTCGCCGCGACCAACGACACCGACCTCGTCACCGCGCTCCTTGCGGGCCAGGTCGACGAGGACGGCAAGCCGCTGACCGTCGAGCAGGCCGCGCCCCGCGTCCTGCCCAAGGTCCAGGGCGCCTTCTCCCTCGCCTTCATGGACGAGCACACCCTCTACGCCGCCCGTGACCCGCAGGGCATCCGCCCGCTGGTCCTCGGCCGCCTCGAGCGCGGCTGGGTCGTGGCGAGCGAGACCGCCGCGCTCGACATCGTCGGCGCGAGCTTCATCCGCGAGGTCGAGCCCGGCGAGATGATCGCGGTCGACGAGGACGGGCTGCGCAGCACCCGCTTCGCCGACGCCCGCCCCAAGGGCTGCGTCTTCGAGTACGTCTACCTCGCCCGCCCCGACACCGACATCGCCGGGCGGAACGTTTATCTCTCCCGCGTGGAGATGGGCCGCCGCCTGGCCAAGGAGGCCCCGGCAGAGGCCGACCTCGTCATAGCGACACCGGAGTCCGGCACGCCGGCCGCCGTCGGCTACGCGGAGCAGAGCGGCATCCCGTACGGCTCGGGCCTGGTGAAGAACTCCTATGTGGGCCGGACATTCATCCAGCCCAGCCAGACCATCCGGCAGCTCGGCATCCGTCTCAAGCTCAACCCCCTCAAGGAAGTCATCCGCGGCAAGCGCCTGGTGGTCGTCGACGACTCGATCGTCCGCGGCAACACCCAGCGCGCTCTGGTCCGGATGCTGCGCGAGGCCGGCGCGGCCGAGGTCCACATCCGGATCTCCTCCCCGCCGATCAAGTGGCCCTGCTTCTTCGGCATCGACTTCGCCACCCGCGCGGAACTGATCGCCAACGGTCTGTCGGTCGAGGAGATCGGCAAGTCGCTGGGCGCGGACTCCCTCGCCTACATCTCGACCGACGGGATGATCGAGGCCACGACGATCGCCAAGCCGAACCTGTGCCGTGCCTGCTTCGACGGCGAGTACCCGATGGATCTGCCGGACCCGGAGCTGCTGGGCAAGCACCTGCTGGAGTCCGAGACGGCCGCGCAGACCAAGGCCGACGTGGACGGCGTGCAGACCCTCACCGCAGGTGTCGGCGGCGCCGACGCGCTGCGCCGCCCGTAAGCGGCGTACCCAACGACACGAAAGAACCTCTGCATGTCCGAGTCCGGGACCACTGGTGCCAGTTACGCCGCCGCGGGCGTCGACATCGAGGCGGGCGACCGCGCCGTCGAGCTGATGAAGGACTGGGTGAAGAAGGCCACCCGCCCCGAGGTCGTCGGCGGCCTCGGCGGCTTCGCCGGCCTCTTCGACGCCTCGGCGCTGCTGCGCTACGAGCGCCCGCTGCTCGCCTCCGCCACCGACGGGGTCGGCACGAAGGTCGACGTCGCGCGGCAGATGGGCGTGTACGACTCCATCGGCCACGACCTCGTCGCGATGGTCATGGACGACATCGTGGTGTGCGGCGCCGAACCGCTGTTCATGACCGACTACATCTGCGTCGGCAAGGTCCACCCGGAGCGGGTGGCCCAGATCGTCAAGGGCATCGCCGAGGGGTGCGTGCTCGCGGGCTGCGCGCTCGTCGGCGGCGAGACCGCCGAGCACCCGGGCCTTCTCGGCCCCGACGACTTCGACGTCGCGGGCGCCGGCACGGGCGTGGTCGAGGCCGACCGCGTGCTGGGCCCGGATCGTATCCGTACGGGGGACGCGGTGATCGCCATGGCGTCCTCCGGACTTCACTCCAACGGGTACTCGCTCGTCCGTCACGTCGTGTTCGAGCGTGCGGGCTGGTCCCTGGACCGCGAGATCCCGGAGTTCGGGCGCACGCTCGGCGAGGAACTGCTCGAGCCCACCAAGATCTACTCGCTGGACTGCCTGGCCCTGACCCGTACGGCCGAGGTGCACGCCTTCTCGCACATCACCGGCGGCGGGCTCGCGAACAACCTGGCCCGCGTCGTGCCCGACGGCCTGCACGCGCGCATCGACCGTTCCACCTGGACCCCCGGCCCGGTCTTCGACCTGGTCGGCCGCACCGGGGACGTGGCCCGCGGCGAGCTGGAGAAGACGCTGAACATGGGCGTCGGCATGGTCGCGGTCGTCCCCGCGGAGTCGGTGGACGTCGCGCTGGCCACGCTCGCGGACCGCGGCGTCGACGCATGGGTCGCGGGCGAGGTCACCGAGCGCGGTGACCGCACCGAGGCTGTGGCCCTGACCGGTGACTACGCCGGCTGAGGGCGCCCGTAAGGGCAGCACAGAACCCGGTCCGGAGGAAGGCCCCGGACCGGGTCAGTGGTCGTGCTGTGGTCGGGCTTGCTGCGTGCGCGGTACGGCGTGGGCCGTGCGCGGCATCAAGCGCGACGACGATAGGCGGACTGCTCGGACGACTCGTCGTCGTCCTCGTCGTCCTCATCGTTGTAGCGATCCGCGTACTGTGCGTACGGGTCGTCGTCCAGCTCTTCGTCCTCGAGCGGCTCGCCATTCGGCGGCTGGCTCGAATTCGGTGCTGCACCCAGCTCCTCGGCCAGGCGTGAGAGATCAGTCCCACCGCTGTTGTACTTCAGCTGGCGGGCGACCTTCGTCTGCTTGGCCTTGGCCCGGCCGCGCCCCATGGCTCGACCCCCTCAACGACGGGGCTCGACGGCCCCAGAGTCTTGACACGCGTTCATGAGTCGGAGCGGGCTCTCCAGGGAGAGACCGGTCCGTAGGGCTTCAACGGTACCTGCTTCCGCGGCCGTACGGTACGTCGCCCGCAGGACGCGACACGCCGGACAACCCGCGAGGAGCCCCGTCCTCGCTGGTCAGCTCTGACTTTACCTTCTGCTCGGGACCGACCCGCCGACGGGTGGTGAGTCATGTCTCGTCACCCCTCGGCGGGCCGGTCGTGCCGGTGTCCGGTCCGGCCGCCCGGCGTGTTCCGGTCAGACCGTGGCGCGGGCGCGGCCCTCGGCCATGCGCTGCTCGGCCAGGCGGTCGGCCGCGGCCGCGGGCGGAATGCCATCGGCCTTGGCGCGGTCGAATATGGCCAGCGTCGTGTCGAAGATCTTGGTCGCCTTGGCCTTGGCGCGGTCGAAGTCGAAGCCGTGCAGCTCGTCCGCCACCTGGATCACGCCACCGGAGTTCACGACGTAGTCGGGCGCGTACAGGATGCCGCGGTCGGCGATGTCCTTCTCGACGCCGGGGTGGGCGAGCTGGTTGTTGGCCGCGCCGCAGACGACCTTCGCGGTGAGGACCGGGACGGTCGCGTCGTCGAGGGCGCCGCCGAGCGCGCACGGGGCGTAGATGTCCAGGCCCTCCGTGCGGATCAGGGCGTCCGTGTGGGGCACGGCCATCACCTGCGGGTGCTTGGCCTGCACCCGGTCGATCGATTCCTGCCGCACGTCGGTGATCACGACCTCGGCGCCGTCCTCCAGGAGGTGCTCGACGAGGTGGTGGCCGACCTTGCCGACGCCCGCGATGCCGACCCTGCGGCCCCGCAGCGTCGGGTCGCCCCACAGGTGCTGGGCGCTGGCCCGCATGCCCTGGAAGACGCCGAAGGCGGTCAGCACGGAGGAGTCGCCGGCGCCGCCGTTCTCGGGGGAGCGGCCGGTGGCCCACCGGCACTCGCGGGAGACGACGTCCATGTCCGCGACGTAGGTGCCGACGTCGCAGGCGGTGACGTAGCGACCACCGAGCGAGGCGACGAACCGGCCGTAGGCGAGCAGCAGCTCCTCGCTCTTGATCAGATCCGGGTCCCCGATGATGACGGCCTTGCCGCCGCCGTGGTCCAGGCCGGCGAGGGCGTTCTTGTAGGACATGCCGCGCGCGAGGTTGAGGGCGTCCAGGACGGCCTCCTCGTCGGAGGCGTACGCGTGGAAGCGGGTGCCGCCGAGGGCGGGGCCCAGGGCGGTGGAGTGGATCGCGATGACGGCCTTCAGGCCGCTGTCGCGGTCCTGGCAGAGAACGACCTGCTCATGGCCTCCCTGCTCGGAGCGGAACAGGGTGGACAGCACGCCGAGATCGTCGGCGGTGTGACGTACGTCGGTCACGGTGGTGACTCCTGGAGACGCGAAGGAGACGCCCTCCTGGGGTGGGGGAGGGCCCGGTGGCCACAGCGTAGATCCTGCCAGGCGATCCGGTCACCGAGGTGCCCGGGATCACCTCCGTGTGGCGTACACACGTGGGACGATCAATAGCGTCAGCGGGGGCAACTCCCGGCGGCGAGCGGAGGAGTGGGCGCGTGGGCGAGGCGTCGTCGGTGGTGGTCCCGTATGCGGCGTACCTGCGGGTCTACGAACCGCTGGCCGCGTTCCCGGAGCCCGAGCGCTCCCATTGGTACCGCTACGCGGAGCGCAAGGAGATCCCCACAGCGCAGGACGAACTCCGGCGCTCGCTGGCCGACTTGCTGCCCGTTCCGCCCGTGCCCGTGCCGGTGCACGAGAGCAGTGACGCCTTCGTCGCGGTCGTGGACGGGGTGACGTGCGTCTGCCCGTGGCGCACCCGGCTGCGTGGCTGGCTGGCCCTGGAGGAGCTGGCCGAGCAGCTTCCGAAGCCCGTGCTGGACGCGGTCCTGCCCGCCGTGGTGCGGCGCCAGGCCGAGTCCGACTACGAACGGTGGCTGGAGCGCAACCCGGACGCCCGGCCGTGGATCCGTACGTCCACCTGGCATGTACCGGTCCTGTGGTTCGCCCTCTTCTCGGCGGGCGAGCGTGAATATGTGAAGGACGCCACAGAGCCGGTTCTGCGTTACCGGACGCCGATGGTCGAGGCACGGCGGCGGGTGGCCCGAGCGCTGCGCGTTCTGCGCGATTCCATGGACGAGGGACCGCTCATCGACGGCCTGGAAGGGGTCGGCCGATGGCTGGAGGAGTTCCATCCGCGGTCGCTGGTGGAGCTGGACTACGGCGGCTTGGTGCATGCTCTACCGGAAGGGCAGCTCGCCGAGGACCATTCCGCCGCGGATGTGGCGGAAGGGCTGCAGGCGCTGCGCGAGGGCGACGGAGCCCGGGCCGGCCGCGCGTACGAGCGGCTGACGGACCGCTGGCGTGCGGTGCGGGAGCGGCAGTTCGCGAGCTGACGCGGACCTCACACTTCGCGTACCGGGACCCTCGTTCCAAGATCCGCCAATGCCGCAAGCGTGACGGACGGCACTAAGACGGGTCTTGCCCTGATCCCATACCCTCGTGCCAAAATAGGACAAGGAGTCCGGAGGGCTCCCTTCGTCCAACTATGGGCGGAAGATTGGCATTGCACTCTGTTCGCGGGGTCTGATGAGGACCCCGGACATCGCTGTGACTGATCGTCACGGACGCGTGACTGTCCGTTATGGCATGGTCCATCGGCTTCCGTCGAGGTTGAACACCTGAGAGGGCAAATCCATCGGTTTGGCCGACGCGGCTGGACAGATGGTGTAGTTGTAGTGCCGAGGACAAGCCGTTCGTCCTATAACCGACTCGGCCTGCGTGCGCCATTTCGGGCAACGCGGGTCAAGGTGCAGAATTTAGAGGAAAGAACCGTTTGGTTCGGTTCTCCCGAGGAGGCCGCTCATGACCGCTCGCACCCCTGATGCCGAGCCGCTGCTGACCCCGGCTGAGGTTGCCACGATGTTCCGCGTGGACCCGAAGACGGTCACGCGCTGGGCCAAGGCAGGCAAGCTCACGTCCATCCGCACGCTCGGAGGGCACCGCCGCTACCGCGAAGCGGAGGTGCGTGCACTGCTCGCGGGCATTCCGCAGCAGCGCAGCGAGGCCTGAACAACTCCATAACGGGGCGATTCAGGGTTCCCCCAAGCCCGTGATGGCCCATTAGCTCCATACGACGAGCGCCTGCCCCAACAGGCCCATCTCCTCGGCATCGAGGGTACGTCGTCGATCGCGCTGGACTCCGCCGGGTCCAGCGCGATCTTTTTTGTGCCCGAGAGCCGCCCGTACGGCCATGGCCGGATGTGTCCCCTTACGCGCTTCGGTGACCCACCGGTAGGCTTTCCCAGCCAAGTGCAATTGCACATATTAAATTGACGGCCGGGGGAGGGGGGTTGAGTTCCGCAAGTTTAGAAACTTCTTTGGTGACTCCCGTCACATGACCATTCGCTTGTCCCCTGGCGAGGACGTGCTGTAGTGAGCTTCGCGAGCCAACGGTCCCGGGGTCAAGGGGCCGAAAGGCCCTCGTCCCGCTGCGGGTTCCGCTCCTGGTCCTGAGGGTGCTCGCGTCCCTCTTCGCGGGGGCTCTCGGCCGTCTCCAGGGCATTCCGGTTCGACGCATCCCGGGGCTGGGTCGCGGCGGCCTCGGCCGCCGTGGGCTCCATGGCAAGTCGCTGCAACTGGTGGCATATCGGGCAATGGCGCGTCAGATGGCGATAGCGGGTCGCAGCCGACAGATGGGCTCGCAGCAGGGCCCTGGTCTCATGCCTCGCAGACGTCATCATGCGCGCATACCTCCCGTACCCCGCATCCCCTGATGTCTGGGGTACCTCCGGTACGTGCCCGAGTCAAGACACGCAGAAGGCCCGGATCCAGAGGATCCGGGCCTTGGTGTCGAAGCGGTCCTGACGGGATTTGAACCCGCGGCCTCCACCTTGACAGGGTGGCGAGCACTCCAAACTGCTCCACAGGACCAGGTTTTCGCGGCTGAACTGGTGTCTTGCCGCGAGAAGAGACTCTACAGCAGTTCAGGAGGCCGGTCGAACTCACTCCTGGCAACGGCCGCACTACCCCCGCCGCGAGGCAGAACCGGTCGTACGCAGGCCCCGTGGCGGCCGGGGATTCACCATGACCGCCTTAGGGCACCGCCGCGTCGATGGCCTTCACGATCCGCTTGTCCGAGACCGGGTACGCCGTGCCCAGCGCATGCGCGAAGTAGCTGACCCGCAGCTCCTCGATCATCCAGCGGATGTCCCGCACCTGCTGCGGCACCGGCTTGCCCTGTGGCAGCTGCTCCAGCAGCCACGCGTACTCGTCCTGCATCTCGTGCACCTTGGCAGTCCGCGCCGTGTCTCGCTGGAGGTTCGTGGGGAGCTGCGTCAGGCGCCGGTCGACGGCCACCAGATAGCGCAGCAGGTCCGGCAGGCGCCGAACGCCGTGGGCCGTGACGAAGCCGGGCCGGATCAACTCGGCGAGCTGCTGCGTCACGTCCGTGAGCGAGGGGAGCAGCACGGCGCTCGTCGACAGCGGGGGCGTCTTCAGCCGGCGCTCGCAGGAATGCCAGGCGGCCAGCACCTCCTGCACCTTGCGGACCGCGTCAAGCGTCGCGTCCACCAGATCGGCCCGTACCGCGTCGAAGAGCTTGCGGAAGGACTCCTCGTCCCAGGCCGGGCCTCCGCGCGTGGTCATGAGCCGGTCCGTGGCCGCGGTCACGCAGTCGTCGAACAAGGCCGGGATCGAGCCGTGCGGATTGCTCGACAGGGCCAGCTTCTGCTGGTTGGTGAGCTTGCTCTGCGCGAACTTGGCCGGGTCGGACGGGATGTTGAGCAGGATCAGCCGGCGGGTTCCGCGCCACATCGCCTCGGCCTGCTCCGCCTCGGTGTCGAAGAGCCGTACGGCCACCGACGCGCCCTCGTCGACCAGCGCCGGGTACGCCTTCACCGGCTGCCCCGAGCGCCGGGTCTCGAAGGTGCGCGGCAGCGCCCCGATCGTCCACTCCGTGAGGCCCGTGCGCTGCTCTGGGCCCGCGGGCCCGCCAGAGGCCCCTGAGGCCTGCTCGAAGGCCTTGGAGATGGCCGCGCGCGTCTTCGGCTTGAGCTTCAGCCGCAGCGCCTCCAGGTCCTTGTCCTCGGCGATCTTGCGCCGCCGTTCGTCGATCACCCGGAAGGTGATCTTCAGGTGGTCCGGGACCTTGCCGAGGTCGAAGTCGTCCGCGCTCACCGGTACGCCGACCATCCGCTGGAGGCCGCGCGCCAGCGCGACCGGGAGCGGCTCGCCTCCCGCCGCCTCCGGCCCCGCGGCGTCGAGGAAGCGCTGGGCGAAGTTCGGTGCCGGGACGTAGTTGCGGCGGACCGGCTTCGGCAGGGACCGGATCATCTCGGTCACGACGTCCAGGCGCAGCCCCGGGATCTGCCAGTCGAAGCCGTCCGGCGTGACCTGGTTGAGCACCTGGAGCGGTACGTGCACGGTCACGCCGTCCGCGTCCGCCCCCGGCTCGAACTGGTACGTCACCCGGAACTTCAGCTTCCCCTGCCGCCAGGTGTCCGGGTAGTCGTCCTTCGTGACCGCTTCGGCGCTCTCGTTGATGAGCATCGACCGCTCGAAGTCGAGCAGGTCCGGTTCCTCGCGCCGCTTGTGCTTCCACCACGAGTCGAAGTGCGCGCCCGAGACGACGTGTTCGGGCACACGCTGGTCGTAGAAGTCGAAGAGCGTCTCGTCGTCAACGAGGATGTCGCGGCGGCGGGCACGGTGCTCCAGCTCCTCGACCTCGCCGAGCAGCTTGCGGTTGTCGTGGAAGAACTGGTGGTGGGTCCGCCAGTCGCCCTCCACCAGGGCGTTGCGGATGAACAGGTCCCGCGAGGTCTCGGGGTCGATCCGCCCGTAGTTGACCTTCCGCTGGGCGACGACCGGCACGCCGTACAGCGTCACGCGCTCGTACGCCATGACCGCCGCCTGGTCCTTCTCCCAGTGCGGCTCGCTGTACGTCCGCTTGACCAGGTGCTGCGCCAGCGGCTCGATCCAATCCGGCTCGATCTTCGCGTTGACCCGGGCCCAGAGGCGCGAGGTCTCGACGAGTTCGGCCGACATGATCCACCGGGGCGGCTTCCTGAACAGCGCGGAGCCCGGGAAGACGGCGAACTTGGCGCTGCGCGCGCCCAGGTACTCGTTCTTGTCCGTGTCCTTCAGGCCGATGTGCGAGAGCAGGCCCGCGAGTAGCGAGGTGTGCACGCGGTCGGGGGCGGCGTCCTGCTCGTTCAGGTGGATGCCCATGGTCTTGGCCACCTGGCGGAGCTGGGTGTAGATGTCCTGCCACTCGCGTATGCGCAGGTAGTTCAGGAACTCGCTGCGGCACATCCGGCGGAACGCGGAGGACGACAGCTCCTTCTGCCGCTCCCGGATGTAGCGCCAGAGGTTGAGGAAGGCGAGGAAGTCGCTGCTCTCGTCGCGGAAGCGGGCGTGCTGCTGGTCGGCCTGCTGCTGCTTGTCCGTGGGCCGCTCGCGCGGGTCCTGGATGGACAGCGCGGCGGCGATGACCATGACCTCCCGCACACAGCCGTTGCGGTCGGCGTCCAGGACCATACGGGCCAGACGCGGGTCGACCGGGAGCTGGGAGAGCTTGCGGCCGAGGCCGGTGAGCCGTTTCTTCGGGTCCTTCTGCTGCGGGTCGAGCGCCCCCAGCTCCTCCAGGAGCTGCACGCCGTCCTTGATGTTGCGGCGGTCCGGCGGGTCGATGAACGGGAACTTCTCGATGTCCCCGAGCCCCGCGGCCGTCATCTGCAGGATGACCGAGGCGAGGTTGGTGCGGAGGATCTCCGCGTCCGTGAATTCCGGGCGGGTGAGGAAGTCGTCCTCGGAGTAGAGCCGGACGCAGATGCCGTCCGACGTACGGCCGCAGCGGCCCTTGCGCTGGTTGGCGCTGGCCTGCGAGATGCGCTCGATGGGCAGCCGCTGGACCTTGGTCCGGTGGCTGTAGCGGGAGATCCTGGCGGTGCCGGGGTCGATCACGTACCGGATGCCGGGGACGGTCAGGGACGTCTCGGCGACATTGGTGGCCAGCACGATGCGGCGGCCCGTATGGCGCTGGAAGACCCGGTGCTGCTCGGCGTGCGAGAGCCGGGCGTAGAGCGGGAGCACCTCGGTGTGGCGGAGGTTCTTCTTCGTGAGCGCGTCGGCGGTGTCGCGGATCTCCCGCTCGCCGGACAGGAACACCAGGACGTCGCCCGGCCCTTCGGCCTGCAGCTCGTCGACGGCGTCGCAGATCGCGGTGACCTGGTCGCGGTCGCTGTCCTCGCCGCCCTCCTCGAGCAGCGGGCGGTAACGCACCTCCACCGGATACGTACGGCCGCTGACCTCGACGATCGGGGCGTCGCCGAAGTGCCGTGAGAAGCGCTCCGGATCGATCGTCGCCGAGGTGATGACGACCTTCAGATCGGGGCGCCGGGGGAGGAGCTGCGCGAGGTAGCCGAGGATGAAGTCGATGTTGAGGCTGCGCTCATGGGCCTCGTCGATGATGATCGTGTCGTACTGATGCAGCTCACGGTCGGTCTGGATCTCGGCGAGCAGGATGCCGTCGGTCATCAGCTTGACGAGGGTGTCGTCGCCGACCTGGTCGGTGAAGCGGACCTTCCAGCCGACGGCCGAGCCCAGCGGCGTCCTCAGCTCCTCCGCGACGCGCTCGGCGACCGTACGGGCCGCGATCCGGCGCGGCTGGGTGTGCCCGATCAGGCCACGTACGCCGCGGCCGAGTTCCAGGCAGATCTTGGGGATCTGCGTGGTCTTCCCGGAGCCGGTCTCGCCCGCGACGATCACCACTTGGTGATCGCGGATCGCCTCCAGGATGGCGTCGCGCTTCTGGCTGACCGGCAGCGCGTCGGGATAGGTGATCTCGGGGACGGCGGAGCGGCGGGCGGCGAGCCGCGACTCGGCCCGCTCGATCTCCTCCGCGATCTCCTCGAGCACGGACTGCCGTGCCTCGGGCTTACGGATGCGCCGGGCGCCGTCGAGCCTCCGCCCGAGCTTCCGCTCGTCGCGCAGGGTGAGCTCGCGGAGCCGCTCGTGCAGGGCGGCGAAGGCGACGGGGGAAGGCGAGGAAGTAGGCATACCTGGTCAAGGATCTCACTTCGCTGAATCGCTCGGCCAACGAATTCACCGGCGGGGCGCGGCGCAGGAATCCACGGGGTTCGTGCCGGGGGTGTCGCCGTCCGTGCCGGGGGCGTTGTCCGCCCGCGCCGACGGGCGGAGAGGTCCTCGCGTGCGGCCGACGGCCCGGTCCTCGGCCCGGAGGTCGACGTTCCGTCACGTTGGTGACAGCATCGTGACGTTCCGTGGAAATCCGGACCGTAAAGAACAGAACCTGACAGTCCGAACGGCCGTCTTGCCCGGTGTCACGCCGCACCCAGGAAGGCCGCCACGTCATGCGATCGCCCGTCCCCCACCGCTCCCGCCGCCCGCACGCGCTCGTCAGGGCCTGTGCCGCCGTCCTCGCCGTCACCGGCGTGCTCGCCCTGTCCGCCTGCGGCGGCTCGGGAGGCGGTCCGGCGTCCGCGGAGGCCGCCGAGAAGGCAAAGGTGTCGGTGAATCCGGGCGACGGCGCGAAGGACGTCGAGCCGGGCAAGCGCATAGCCGTGACGGCGAAGGGCGGGGAGCTGACCGAGGTCACCGTCACCGACGACAAGGGCACCAGGATCGGCGGCTCGCTCTCCGACGGCGGTACGGCGTGGAAGTCCTCGTCACGGATCGCGCCGGGCGCCACGTACACGGTGCGGACCGAGGCCAGGAACGAGGGCGGCGCGCAGAGCTCCTCGAAGGCCACCTTCTCCACCACGGCGGCGACCGACGCGAACGTCAACAAGGTCACGCTGTCCCCGGGCGCCGAGGGTGCCACGGTGGGCGTCGGACAGCCCGTGTCGATCACCTTCGACCACCCGGTCACCGACAAGGCGGCGGTCGAGCGGCAGTTGAAGGTCTCCGCCACACCCGGGACCGAGGGTTCCTGGGGCTGGGTGAAGAACCACGACGGGCGGGACCGCGCCGACTGGCGGCCGAAGGAGTACTGGAAGTCCGGGACCAAGGTCGCGCTGAAGGCGAACCTGAGCGGGGTGAACAGCGGCGGCGGCCGGTTCTTCGCCAAGAACTACGACGTCTCGTTCACGATCGGCAAGAGCCAGATCGCCAAGGTCGACGTCCAGGCGAAGAAGCTCACCCTGATCCGCGACGGCGAGACGGTCCGGACCCTCCCCGTCTCCGCGGGCCGCCCGGCCAACGCCACCTGGAACGGCACGATGGTGCTGCTGGCCAAGGAGGGCACCATCCGGATGAACTCCGAGACGGTCGGCCTCGGGGACGCCTACGACAAGATGGTCGACTACTCGATGAAGCTCAGCCACTCGGGCACGTACGCGCACGCCGCGCCGTGGAACGCGGGCAAGTTCGGCGTCGTCAACGACAGTTCCGGCTGCGTGGGCCTCAGCACCTCCGACGCGGCGTGGCTGTACGAGCAGCTGAACGTCGGCGACGTCTTCGAGATCTCGGGTTCGACGGAGGACACGATCGCCACGGGCAACGGCTTCGGGGACTGGAACCCGAGCTGGTCGCAGTGGCAGGGCATGAGCGCCCTCAAGTAGCGTCCGCTCGCGCCGTCGCCGGCGATGAAGCGCCGGCGTGACCGGCCGATGACCGGCCGACGTCAGGGCGTGACGGCACGCGTACGGGAAAGCCCCCTCCGATGATCTTCGGAGGGGGCTTTCCCGCGGTGGGCTACCGCTGGACGGAGCGGATGCTCGTCGAGGTGTCGACGGTCCGGCACTGCGCCTGGCTGCGGGAGCCGGTGGCGCTGAGGGTGGTGTTGTCGAGGTTGCCGCAGGCGTTGTTCTGCCGGCCTTCCTGAGCGGTGTTCTGCTGGAGCAGTGCCGCCGTGCTCGAGCCGCCCTCCACTTCGGCGCCCCCGCTGATCTCGGCGGTGCCCACGCTGCGGGAGCGGTCGTCGTGGGCGCAGCGGTTCTCCGCCCGGCCTCCGTCCACGCCGACGAAGGAGCGATTGAGGTCGGCGCAGGCGTTGTTCTGCCGCCCTTCCTGCGCGGTGTTCTGCTGGAACAGATCGGCGCTCGCGTTGCCGCCGGTGGAGTGGGCGCCGCCGCCCCTGGTCAATGTGTGGTCGTTGCGGGAGCTGTCGTGGGAGGCGCAGCGGCTCTCCACCCGGCCGCCGTCCACGTCGATGTTGGCGCTGTTGAGGCGGGCACAGGCGTTGTTCTGCCGACCGGACTGAGCGGTGTTCTGCTGAGATACGAATCCGGCCCCAGCGCCGCCGGTGGTGTGGGCGCCGCCGCTCTTGGTCAGGGTGTGGCGGTTGCGGGAGAGGTCGTGTGCGGCGCAGCGGCTCTCCACGCCGCCTCCGGTCACGTTGATGCCGTTGTTGAGGACGCGGTCGCAGGCGTTGTTCTGCCGACCCTCCTGAGCGACGTTGTCCTCCACCACCACGATGCCGGTCGCACCACCACCGCCGGCGGCGCGGGCGCCGCCGCTCTTGGTCAGGGAGTGGTCGTTGCGGGAGAGGTCGCGGGTGATGCAGCGGCTCTCCAGCCGGCCGCCGTCCACCTGGAGGGCGGACCCGCCGGAGAAGGCGCACGAGGCGTTCTGCCGCCCTTCCTGGGCGGTGTTCTGCTGGAACAAGGACGGCCCCGCCGCGCCGCCGGTGCTGTGGGCGCCGCCGCTCTCGGTCAGGGTGCGGTGGTTGCGGGACCGGTCGTGGTGGACGCAGCGGCTCTCCACCCGGCCGCCTTCCACGACGAGGGTGGAGCTGTGGTCGCAGTCGTTGTTCTGCCGCCCCTTCTGGGCGGTGTTCCGCTGGAGCACGTCGGCGCCTGAACTGCCGCCGTCGGCGTGCGCGCCGCCGCCCTTGGTCAGCACGCGCTCGTTGAGGGAGGTGTCATCGCCGGCGCAGCGGCCCACCGACCGGCCGCCTGCCACCTCGAGGATCGTGCTGTTGTGGTTGCCGCAGGTGTTGTTCTGCCTGCTCTGCTGCGCGGTGTTCTGCTGGAGGAGCCCGCCGGCCGCGCCGTTACCGCCGGAGGCGGTGGCGGTGGCGCCGGGTCCGTCCGCGAAGGCGATCCCAGGCCCTGCGGACGCCATTCCCGCCACTGCCAGGGCCACCAGCGTGGCTCGTCCGATCCGCTGCACCTGCACTGTTCCTCCGGGCCTGGTTCGGGAACCTGTGACCTCCCCAACGACGTCCAGTGCGGCTCGACATGGGTCGACGACCGGTGTCCTCCCGACGGCCTACGGGGACTCCTGTACGCGGCCCCCCCGCCCACCAACCTGCGTCGCCCGGGCGGCTGCGCCGGAGCGGACGAGGCGCTTTCCTGAGCGGTTGATGTCACCAGGTGATGTCACGAGCACGAAAACGCCCTCTCCGATGAACTTCGGAGAGGGCGTTTGCCCTGGTGAGGGCTACGGTGGCTGGGGCCGGGGTCGAACCGGCGACCTTCCGCTTTTCAGGCGGACGCTCGTACCAACTGAGCTACCCAGCCGCAGCGGTCCTGACGGGATTTGAACCCGCGGCCTCCACCTTGACAGGGTGGCGAGCACTCCAAACTGCTCCACAGGACCAAGAGCTTGTGCGAGGACAGTCTCGCACAGGATCTTGCGTGCCCCCAACGGGATTCGAACCCGTGCTACCGCCTTGAAAGGGCGGCGTCCTGGGCCACTAGACGATGAGGGCTGATGGCCCACCTGCAGCGCTTTGTCGGCGCCGTCGGGGACGTGAGAAGCATATGGGATGGGAGGAGCTATCGCCAAAACGGTTTCCCATCCGGATCGAGGCGGTCCCGGACCGTCCCGGACGGCGACGGACCCGGTCCCTTCCCGCCGCTCCGGCTCACCCCGCCTTCCCGGTCGCCGCTGTCCCGCCGGGCGGGGTCATTCCGGGCTGGAGTCGTTCCGGGCGGGCGCGCGCGGGCGAGCCTCCCGTAGCCGCGCCGACTACGGCCGCGTGCCGGGCGTGGACTCCCTCCCGGAGTCCGGTGCGGAATCGCCGGGCGAGGGCGTCGCGTCCGGTGAGTTGCTCTCCGGGAGATGCCGGCTGACCTCGGCCGTCGACAGGCCAAGGCCGCCCAGCGTGATCTCGTCCCACGCCTGGAGCGTGTGCGCCTCCCGGTCCACATAGAGCACCGACGCCTCGACCGGGTCCGGCTCCTTCCCCTCGAGCGCGCGCAGCCCGCTGCCGCCCGTCGAGCCCTGCGTCATCAGCCGGGTGCCCCCGTCGAGCAGGACGTTCGTACGGCGGTGGATGTGGCCGGCGAGGGCCAGCGGGACGGTGCCGTCCGTCTGCTCGGCGGCCACCGGGTTGTGCGCCAGCGCGATGTCGACGGGCCGGTCGACGGCCGTCTGCACCCGCAGCGCCGAGGCCAGCTCACGCCCCACGCGTTCCTCGACCGGATCGCCCGCCGCGACGACCGAGCGGTCCGGGGTGAACTGCGGGTCACCGACGCCCGCCAGCCGCAACCCCGCCACCTGCACGGTCTTCCCGTGGTCCAGGACGTGGACGTTCTCCCGTCCCTCCATCGACTTCTGCGTCGCGACCGAGTCGTGGTTGCCGCGCACCCAGACGTACGGGGCGCCCAGGGTGGAGACCGGGTCGAGAAAGCCGTTCTCGGCGGCCGTGCCGTGGTCCATGGTGTCGCCCGTGTCCACGATCACGTCGATCTCGTACTGCTCGACGAGCGATTCGATGATGTGCCAGCTCGCCGGGTTGAGGTGGATGTCGGAGACGTGCAGCACGCGGACGGTGGTGGGGTCGGGCTGGTACGCGGGCAGGGTGGACGTGACGTCGTACAGCTTGGTGACGTTGGTGACCAGCCGCGCCAACTCCTGCTGGTAGACGTCGAAATCACTCACGATGCTGCGCGCGTCGCCGACCACGCTCGGGGCGGAGGACAGCAGTCCGGAGAACTTGGGCTCCAGAACGGACTTCGGGTTCCACGTCGCGTAGGCGAGGCCGCCGGACGCGGCGAGCAGGGTCAGCGCGAGCCCGCTCGCGGCGAGGGCGGGGCGCGGCCTGCGGTAGACGGCGAGCCCGAGGGCGCACGAGCCGGAGACCACGGCCACGCAGGAGCGCAGGGCCAGGTCGAGCGTGCCCGCGGTGACGTCGTGCGAGACCTCGTCCTGCAGACCGGCGATGCGCTCCGGGTGGTCGACGAGCGCGGCGGAGCGGTCCGGGTCGAGTTGGTCGACATCGACGTCGAGCCTGATGGGGCCGGTGTGACTGCGCATCTCCAGCGAACCGAGCGGCGACACATTGATCTTGGTGCCACCGGTGAAGGAGGGACGCAGGGTCATGCGTGTGTCCATCGGGCCGACGGGCGTACGGACGCTGCCGACGATCAGCAGACCGAGCCACGCGCCGAGCAGGACGACCGATATGAGGCCGACGGCACGGACGTACGGGTGCGGGGCGCGCGACAGCTCCAGGGCCGCGGCGCCGCTCCGGGTGCGGCGGCCGAGGCCCCGCGGGCGGCGGAGCAGGTTCCGCGGGCGGCGCAGCGCGGCCGTGCGCAGGGCGCGCAGGGTGTGCGACGCGCTGTGTGGAAGAGACGACGGATGAGGCGACCGGGATGGTTCGCGATCCATTGTGGCCGTATGCCCAGGCGCCGCCGGGCCCATGCGGACGGGGCACCGATGGTGGGCGTGAGGGGGTGCGTACGCGCCGGTGCCGTGCCGGTCTGGCGGGTGGAGGGCCGGAAGTGCGGCGCGTGGCGGAGAATGAGGGGCGTGCTGGAGATGACGCGCGAGGAGTTCGAGGAACTGGTCGCCGAGGCGCTCGACCGGATCCCGCCGGAGCTGACCAGGCTGATGGACAACGTCGCCGTGTTCGTGGAGGACGAACCACCGGCGGAGGATCCCGAGCTGCTCGGGCTGTACGAGGGGACGCCGCTCACCGACCGCGGGGAGTGGTACGCGGGGGTGCTGCCCGACCGGATCACGATCTACCGCGGGCCGACGCTGCGCATGTGCGACACCCGCGAGGACGTCGTGTCCGAGACCGAGGTCACGGTGGTCCATGAGGTCGCGCACCACTTCGGCATCGACGACGAGCGGCTGCACGCGCTGGGCTACGGGTGAGCGGCGGCTCGGGGTCCGACGGCCAGGACGGCGAGGCGCAGTCAGGGCCGGCGCAGTCGGCGCATCACGGAGCTGATCACCAGGCCGCGCACGGGGCTGATGACCGGGTGGCGCACGGAGCGGACCAGCAGGCCGCGCACGGGGCTGATGACCGGGCCGCGCACGGGGCGAGCGCCGCGGGCGCGTACCGGGGCGAACCCGTCGACCCCGACGTCGATCTCCACGTCCCGGCCGACCGCGCCGAGACCGCGGGCCACCGCCTCTGGCAGGTGCTCGCCGTGATCGCGGCCGGCGGCGCTGCGGGGGCGTGCGCGCGGTACGGGGCGTCGCTGGCGTGGCCCGCGCCCAGGGGCGCGTTCCCCTGGGACGTCTTCTGGGTCAACGTCTCCGGCTGCACGCTGATCGGCGTGCTGATGGTGCTGGTGAGCGAGCGCGGCGCGGGCCATCCGCTGCTGCGGCCGTTCCTCGGTACGGGCGTGCTCGGCGGCTACACGACCTTCTCGACGTACGCCGTCGACCTGGTCGGCCTGCTGCGGAGCGGTGATGCGGGCATCGCGGTGGCGTACGCCCTGGGAACGCTCGGGGCCGCGCTCGGCACGGTCTGGGCGGCGGCCGTCCTGACGCGCGCCGCGTTCCGGGAGGCGCCCGTGCCCGACACACAGCGGGAGACGGGGGCGGGCGAGACGGGGAAGGCGGCGGACGAATGAACTGGCTGTTCGTGATCGCGGGCGCCGCCGTGGGCGCGCCGCTCCGCTACCTCACCGACCGCGCCGTACAGGCCCGGCACGACACGGTCTTCCCGTGGGGGACCTTCGTCGTCAACATCCTGGGGAGCCTGATCCTGGGCCTGGTGACCGGGGCGGTCACGGCGGGCGCGGCGTCCGCGCGACTGCAGCTCCTGCTGGGGACGGGCCTGTGCGGAGCCCTGACGACGTACTCGACCTTCTCGTACGAGTCGCTCCGCCTCGCCGAGCGCGGCCGGATGCTCCTGGCGGTGGGGAACACGGTGGGCGCGCTGTGCGTGGGGCTCGGCGCGGCCTGGCTCGGGGTGATCGCCGCGGAGACCTTCTTCGGCTGAGTCGTTCGAGTCGTCCTTGGGCAAGACCGTCGCCGGCCGCCTACGCGCAGGGCGCAGGAGTGCCGGGGCCTCGCAGGCGGATCCGGGCCGTGTCCTGGCCGGGGGAGGGGCAGTTGAGCACGGGTAACCCTCTCCCCCTGCCGCGCCGGAGGTGCCCGCACGTGCTCCTGTTCCCCGACCGCCGCCGCCTCCGCTCCTCCTGTCCGTCTGCCCCCTCCGCGCCATCGGTCCCCTCCCTGTCGGCCGCGGGGCCTCGCCACGTCAGCGGGAGGTCGTGCCGTCTGGGCGCCGCGGTCCTCGCGATCGCCGCGGCGACGGGCTGCATGAGCGTGAGCGATCCCGAGGACGCGCAGCGGACCGGCTCCGTGGGGCACCGCGAGGGCGCGGCGACGCCGGACGGCGGTGGCGCGCAGACGAAGGGCGGCGCCGCCGCGGACGGACGACGCGGGCAGGACAGCGGTATGGAGGACGCCAAGGGCGGCGTACGCGACGGGGGCGCGCGAGGCGAGCGGCGGAATGCGGATACCTCCACGCGCCCGTCGGGTGACCGTACGCGCCCGGGCGCCGAGCACACGCGGCCTCGCCCCTCCCAGCCGTCGGAGCCGCCGTCGGCCTCGCCCTCGCAGGGTGCGCCGTCGGCGGAGCCCAGCGCGCCGTCGCCCCGACCGTCGCCGTCGGGAACCCGGCCGAGCGGGTCGGCCTCGCCGTCGGCCACGCCCAGCGGTCAGGACCCGTCGTCGGAGGAGAGCGAGCCGGGATCCTCGGCGGGGTCGGGATCGGGGTCGGGGTCGGGATCGGGATCCGGGGCTGCGGCGGGTTCCGGTTCCGCGTCGGGGTGGCTGGGGGACCGCGCCGGATCCGAATGCCACGAGCTCACCTGCCGCTGACGCCCGCCTCACTCCGGCCGAGGCCGGGCGCTGCCGTGCGGGGGGCCGAGGCCGGGGATCCGTCGTAATCCGTGCCGCACACCGGCGGGTACGTATGCCGGAGCGCGCCCGTCGCGTGCGGGCGCCCTCTGCCGCCGAGCGCCGCACCCCCCCCGCGCCCGAACTCCCCTGCCACGGCGGCCTGATGGCGCCGGGTGCCCTGCCCGTCCACCGTGCTGCCGGGGTGGTGAAGGTCTCCTTCAGCCGGTTTGCTTCGGGGGGTGCCAGGTGCGTATGGTGGTAGATCGTTTGATCCCATGTTGCCCGGCGCCGAACCGAAGCGCGCCGCGAATGGCGCGTTCCTTTTCCTTCCCGTGGCCTGACCGCATTGAGGCGGTCGTATGCGAATCACGGAGTTTGGGCGCGTGCCGAGACTCCGGAAGGTTCGCATTTCGCATGTCTGTTTCCACGTCTGACCACGCCGTCATGCCCGAGAACGGCGAGGTCGCCGAGGTCGCGGAGGCCCCCGAGGCTCCCCGGACCACCTTCGCGGACCTGGGGCTCCCCGAGCCCGTCGTCCGCAAGCTGTCCCAGAACGGCGTGACCACCCCGTTCCCGATCCAGGCCGCGACCATCCCGGACGCACTGGCCGGTCAGGACATCCTCGGTCGTGGCCGTACCGGCTCCGGCAAGACCCTCTCCTTCGGCCTCCCGCTGCTGACCCAGCTCGCCGGCGGCTACACCGAGAAGAAGCGCCCCCGCGGCCTGATCCTCACCCCGACCCGCGAGCTGGCGATGCAGGTCTCCGACGCGCTCCAGCCGTACGGCGACGTGCTCGGCCTCAAGCTCAAGGTCGTCTGCGGCGGTACCTCGATGGGCAACCAGATCGGCGCCCTGGAGCGCGGCGTGGACATCCTCGTCGCCACCCCGGGCCGTCTGCGCGACCTGATCGACCGCGGCGCCGCCTCCCTCGACAAGGTGCAGATCGCCGTCCTCGACGAGGCCGACCAGATGGCCGACATGGGCTTCCTGCCCGAGGTCACCGAGATCCTGGACCTGGTGCCTCCGGGCGGCCAGCGGATGCTGTTCTCCGCGACGCTGGAGAACGAGATCGACACCCTCGTCAAGCGCTACCTGTCCGACCCCGTCACGCACGAGGTCGACGCGGCGCAGGGCGCGGTCACGACGATGAGCCACCACGTGCTCGTCGTGAAGCCGAAGGACAAGGCCCCGGTCACGGCCGCCATCGCCGCCCGCAAGGGCCGCACCATCATCTTCGTCCGCACGCAGCTCGGCGCCGACCGAGTCGCCGAGCAGCTCCGCGACGCCGGGGTGCGCGCCGACGCGCTGCACGGCGGCATGACGCAGGGCGCCAGGACCCGTACGCTCGCCGACTTCAAGGACGGGTACGTCAACGTGCTCGTCGCCACCGACGTCGCCGCGCGCGGCATTCACGTCGACGGCATCGACCTGGTCCTGAACGTCGACCCCGCCGGTGACCACAAGGACTACCTGCACCGTTCGGGCCGCACCGCGCGGGCCGGGCAGAGCGGCACGGTCGTGTCGCTGGCCCTTCCGCACCAGCGGCGGCAGATCTTCCGGCTGATGGAGGACGCGGGCGTGGACGCCTCGCGCCACATCGTCGGCGGCGCCGGTGCCTTCGACGAGGACGTGGCCCGGATCACCGGTGCCCGCTCGCTCACCGAGGTGCAGGCGGAGTCCGCGGCGAACTCCGCGAAGCAGGCGGAGCGCGAGGTCCAGGACCTCACGCGCGAGCTGGAGCGTGCGCAGCGCCGCGCGGCCGAACTCCGCGACGAGGCCGACCGGTTGACCGCGCGTGCGGCGCGCGAGCGCGGTGAGGAGCCGGTCGTGGCCTCGACCGAGGCCGCCTCCGCGGTCGAGAGCCCCGCCGCCGCGTCCGCCACTGCCGAGGTCCCGGCGCAGACGGGCCCGACCGCGGTGGACGCCGCGGCCGAGAAGCCCGCTGCCGCCGCTGCCCAGGCTCCGGTGGATGCGCCGGCCGCGCAGGACGAGCCGCGCCGCCCCGCCTACGACCGGTACGAGCGCCGCGACGAGCGCCGGGACGCGCCCCGCTCCTACGGCCGCGACCGTGACCGTGACCGTCGCGACGACGACCGGCGCGGGGACCGTCCGTTCAACCGCGACCGCCGGGACGGTGACCGCGGTGGCTTCCAGCGCCGCGACGACCGCGGTGGCTAC
This sequence comes from Streptomyces sp. NPDC047108, assembly GCF_040643575.1. Taxonomy (NCBI): domain Bacteria; kingdom Bacillati; phylum Actinomycetota; class Actinomycetes; order Kitasatosporales; family Streptomycetaceae; genus Streptomyces; species Streptomyces sp. NPDC047108. The sequence continues at coordinate 146,994 of NZ_JBEYUP010000002.1, read as the reverse complement.
GGCGACCGCCCGTACGGCCGCGACCGCCGCGACGACCGTGGCTTCGGCGGCGGCCGCGACCGCGACCGTGACCGCCGGGACGACCGTCCGTTCAACCGTGACCGTCGTGACGACCGCGGTGGCCGCACCTTCGACCGCGACGACCGCCGCTTCGGTGGCGGCAGCACCGGTGGCGGCAGCGGCCGCGACCGGCGCGGGGACCGTCCGTTCAACCGCGACCGCCGGGACGGCGAGCGCGGTGGCTTCGGCGGCGGCCGCTCCTTCGAGCGCCGCGACCACAACCACCGTGGCGGCGACCGCCCGTACAACCGCGACCGGCGCGACGACCGCCCGTTCAACCGTGACCGCCGCGACGAGCGTCCGGCCAAGCGCGACGACCACCGCGGCGGCTCCACCGGCGGCCGTTCGTTCGACCGTCGCGCCGACAAGCCGCGCTGGAAGCGCAACGGCTGACCCGACGGCCGGCCGCACGCGCCGGCCCGCCGAACCACCGCCGCCTCCGGGCCACTTCGGTGCCCGGGGGCGGCTGCGTGTCCGGGCGCTCCTGCTCGGACGCCCCCGCCGGCAGGGGCGTTTCGGCGGGGGCCTGGACGTGGACGCGGGGGGAGGGCGTACCGTATGCGGCCGTGGCCGGTACGGCCCAGGTGCCGGTGGGTGCGGTCCGGAGGCCCGGCCCCGTACGTACCGGGCACCGGGACCGCCTCCCGTACGCGCCCGGCGGATACCCGATCGGCTGTCGGGCGCGTCCCCGCTATGCTCGGGGGAGCACGATCACGGGCCGTTAGCTCAATTGGCAGAGCAGTGGACTTTTAATCCATTGGTTGTGGGTTCGAGTCCCACACGGCCTACCGCACAGAAGGCCCCGCCACCTGGGACGTCGTCCGAGGGAGCGGGGTCTCGCTGCGCCCGGGGGCGGCGGCGCCGCAGGGCCCCCGTCGGCCTGAGCGGCGAACGATCGGGCGAGGCCTGGCCCTCCGCCACGGGGCGGACGGCCGGGGCCCGCCGCGACATCAAGCGGCGGCGCGGACGATCAGGGTTCCGACGTGACCGGGCTCGGGGGCGTCGAGGATGCGCGCCTCCGCCGTACCGAAGCCGGCGCGGCTCAGCAGCCGCTCCCACACGGCCGGGCGGTAGCTGTAGCGGTAGGCACCGGCTCGGCGTCGGCCTTGAAGGCGCTCTCGGCGTAAAGGCGCTCGGCGTAGGTGTCCCACAGCTCGGTCTCGGCGGCGATGTCGTGCGGTACGGGCAACGGATGACCTCCGGGGGCGGGGACGGCGGGGCGGGCCTTTGCCAGCCCCGGGCGAGCTACGGGTGAAGTCGGAGGGGTTCGACGACAGTTGCGGGCGTGTGGAGCCACACGCCCTGACCGTCAGGAGTCACCGTGAGGCCGAACTCCTCCGTGCCCGGTGAGCCGAGGTCACGGAACTCCGCATGGACCCGCTCGACCTCGGTCCACAGGTCTCGCGGGCCGTACAGCCACACGGGTTCGCCGGAGCCGAGCGTGGCGCCGGACCCCTGTCCGTCGTCGAGCCAGACGCGAACACCGTCGTCCTCCCGGTGGCTCACCATCGACAGGCCCGGGATGCGGGCGCCGGCGTAGAGGGTGAACGGCAGTGTGACGGCGTGCGCCGGGTCGAGGCCGGTCGACGTGCACCGGCCGGTGCTCTCGTCGATCGGTGCCCCTGCCTGAGCGCGGTGCGAGCGCATGGGCATGTACGAGGCGCCCCCACGGAACGGGCCCACGGCGGTGCCGTCCGGCTGGACGGTGAGCTGCACCAGGGCGCCGCTCCCGAACTCCCGGACGAGCGGGGCCACCAGGACGCCTCCGGGCCGCAGTTGACCGACGAGAGCGAACGGCACGCGTCGCAGTGCGCACGTCGCGATGATCCGGTCGTACGGCGCGGCGGCCGGCCATCCCTTCTCGCCGTCGGCCTGTACGACGGTCGGCGCGTAGCCGGCCGCCGCGAGGTTGTGCCGGCCGCGCTCGACGAGCCCAGGGTCCAGCTCGACACTGAACACCCGCTCCTCGCCGAGGCGTTCGGACAGGAGCGCCGCGACGAACCCCGAGGCGGTGCCGATCTCCAGGACGCGATGCCCGTCCTCGACCTGGAGCAGGCCGAGCATGCGCGCGACCATGGACGGCATCGAGTTGGACGAGGTGGCGACACCGGGCCCGTCCTCCTGTCCGTCGTCCACCTGGATGACCACGGGCTCGTCGCTGTGGACCAACTCCCACCACGCGGCGTCGGTCCTCACCGGCTCGCACCTGGTCGAGCGCTGCCGCCAGATCCTCGGCGGGATGAACAGGTCACGCGGGACCGCGTCCCACACGCGCCGCCATGGATCGTCGAGTAAGCCGCGCTCGTCGAGGTGCTTGAGCAGTGATCGGTGACCTGTGGCCCGCTTCTCGGGGTCCGTCATGGCGTCAGTCTCCCGTCAGGATCCGTCGCCGTCGGGGGACGGCGGCGTCGGCGGAGGGGTCCACGGCTTGATCGGGGCGGGGTTACCGCCGTGCTTGCCGTCATCGGCGTGGAGCATGAGCTTCTCCTCGGTTGTCGCGTCACCCGCCCGTGTCCGGGAGGGCGTTGAAGGGGGTCGCCGACGGTCTACGGATCCGCCGTCACGTCGGCGACCCCGGTCTCAGGGGCGGCGCGGGCGGTGATCGAGCTCGACCGCACTGGGCGACCCTCTGGGCATGCCGGTCGGCACTGGGGGTGTTGGAGGCGTTGTCAGCCGTTGGTCTTTCGGCATCGCGGACACCGGCACGGCGGGTACGCCATGGATCCACGGGAGAGGGTGTAGCCGTCCATGCCATCGAGGTCGGTGGTGCCTTCCGGGACCGCGCGCACCATGCCTTCGCGGCGAGCCATGTAGCGACGCAGTGCCTCGCGGGTGGGTGAAGCGTGGGGCTTGTCGGTGTGCTCCATGACTCCAACTTCGGCCCGCACCAGGGACGTTTCAACGGACACGGGGAGCACGTCACGTCGTCTAGGGTCAACCGTCCAAGAAAGTCCAAACGTCCTCGGGGGGCGTCTTGAACACTGCGCTGCGCGACGCTATGGCTGAATCGAAGATGACCACCGGACGGCTCGCCCGTACAGTCGGCGTCACGGTTAAGACCGCCGAACGATGGTTATCCGACCCGTCGCGGGTCCCGCATCCGAGGACGCGCGCCGAGGTGGAGACGGCGTTGGGAGTGAGCGCAGACGTGTTGTGGCCGAAGGCTGTCCGGTCCACCGTGAAGGTGGGCGCGGACCGCGAGATCGTCTCCGCCTACCCCTACCGCAACGCGTGCCCGACCAGCGTGTGGGCGTCGCTCATCGACGCGGCGTCACAGTCCGTGACCTTTGCCGGATACACGAACTACTTCGTCTGGCAGGAGCATCCGCGGCTCGCGGACCGGTTGAAGCGGAAGGCTCGGGACGGATGCGCGGTGCGGTTCGTCGTCGGTGATCCGGAGTCGGAGGTCACCCGTAAGCGTGAAGAGGTCGAGGGTGTTCCGCTCACGGTCGGGACCCGGATCCGCATCACGCTGGATGCGCTCGACAAGATCAGGGACGAGCCGGGCATCGAGGCGAAGTACAGCGACGAGCACATCGCTCTCTCCGTGTTCACCTTCGACGATCAGATGCTGGTGACGCCGCACATCTCCAATCTCCTCGGGCACGATTCGCCGATGCTGCACCTGCGGAGGCTTGGCGACGACGGCCTGTACGACCGCTTCGCCAGTCATGTCGCTGCTCTGTGGGAGACCGGGCGCCCCGTCTGGCCGTGAACGCACGACAGCGCCCCTGCCGACCGGAGTCGGCGGGGGCGTCGTGTGAGTGGCCAGGGGGTGCGAGCGGCCGCCCACCTCGAAAGTGCCGATCAGGCCATGGCCTTGGAGTGCTGGCGCGCTGTGATCCCGGACGCCCGCCCGCGGGCGTCAGCTCGCGGGCCAGTCGCCTCCGCCCAGGCGGCTCAGCTGGGCCGCCGCGTGCTTCGTGGCGTCGATGACCTTCTGCGGCACCCGCGGCATCACGTCGGCCGGGCGCAGGAGCAGAACCGCGCCCATGATCGAGGAGTCCCACATGATGGGAGCCGCGCAGGAGTTCCAGCCCGCCATGCACTCCTGGTAGCCCACGGCGTGGCCCTGGTCCCGGATGTCCGCGAGGGAGTCCCGCAGTTCGTCGTTGTCCTGGTAGACCCCGGGGCCGGCCTCGTCGGGGACCGGTTCGTCGAAGACCCGCTGCTGAAGGACCTGCGGCAGGTACGCGAGTATCGTCCGGCCCGAGGCCCCTGTGCGCAGGGAGCGGGTGACCGACAGGACGTCCCGCGGTGTCATCCCCAGCTCGACGAGGTCCGAGTCGCCGACGGCCATGTCGATGCACTGCCGGTTGACGCCACCGAACGGCGCCTTCATGTAGAGGAAGACCATGCCCCCGTCGGTCGCCAGCCGGAGCTGCTGCAGCACGGCGTGGGCCTCGTCCCCCGAGAGGCCGTCGTGCGACAGCGCGTGGAACGCCAACTCGCTGACCGACCGGGCGAGTTGGTACCGCCCGCGGCGTGGGCGGGCGAACGTGCCGCTGTAGATGCCGCTCTGCAGTATCCGGCTGACGGTCGAGTCGTCCAGCCCCGTCGTCTCCGCCAGTTCGCTCAGGCTGTGGTCAGGTCCTCCGAGGTCGACGAATGCGCGCTGCACCCGGAAGACGCGTTCGGCGTGGCTCGTCCCGGCGCCCATCTGGTCACTCCTCCGCTGAGCCGTGTGCCGCGCCTCCTCCTGCAGAGGCGCGGCCCCGTGGCGGGGACGAGCCGTTCCAACTCGTAGGTCCGCGTGGGGATCTACGATCTTACTGAGCGGTGTCCAGCAGGAGCTTTCCCAGTTGAGCACGGCTGGTCAGGTCGCGGTGTGCCTGCGCCGCCTCGCCGAGTGCGTAGGTCTTCCCGATGACCGGCCGCAGGTCCCCGGACCGTACGGCCGCGAACAGCGCCCGCATCGACGTCGGCAGCGCCGTACGGTCGCTGTAGAGGTGAGGCAGCCAGAACCCGGACAGCGTGATGGACCGCTCCATCAACTCCCGTGTGGGGACGGCCGCGAGTTCGCCGCCCGCGTAGCCGTACACGACCACGCGGCCGCGGGGGGCGACCGCGCCCAGCACCTGGTGGAAGGTCGTACCGCCGGTCATCTCCAGCGCTGCCTGGACCGGACCGCCGGCGGCCTCCAGGATGCGCTCGGTGAGGTCGTCCGCCGTGGAGGAGTCCACGACCGCGTCCGCGCCGATGTCCTGCGCCAGGCGGCGCTTCTCCTCGGTGCTCGCCAGCGCGACGACCTTCGCTCCGGCGCCCTTGGCCAGTTGTACGGCGAGGGAGCCGACGCCACCGGCCGCGGCGGGGACGAGGACACGCTGGCCGCTGGTCACCTGTGCCGCGGTGAACAGCAGATGCCAGGCCGAATTGCCCTGCAGGGTCAGGGAAACGGCCTGCTCGTCGGTCACGTCGTCCGGGATGTCCCAGATGACGCGCCGGTGGACGAGAGCCTTCTCCGCATAACCCCCGCCCGCCGTCAGGGCCGCAATGCGACGCCCGCCGTCAAGGGTCCCGACGATTTCGTTTCCGGGGATGTACGGCAGCTCGACCGGGTTCAGATACGTGTTTCCCCGCACATGGACGTCCGCGTAGTTGACGCCGGCGCAGTTCACGTTCGCCAGTAGATACCCGGCGCGAGGCTCGGGCTCCGGAACATCGGCGAGCTCCAGCACCTCCGGGCCGCCGAATTCCCGCATCGTGATCGCTCGCACTGCACTCCCTCACAGTTCTGGGTAGGTCGTTGACAGGTTATGGCATGTGGTTCGGGGTGGTTGCGCCGCCTTGTCACCTTGCGATTCTCATGGGGTGAGAAACGGGATCGCTCTTTCTCGCCCTCCGAGAAACGATCTCCGGATTCTCGCGTGGCGAGAACCGGAGAATGACTGGCTTGCGGTGTGTAAAGGCGCGTTGGCATAGTGTCCGCGTCGCATTCCTGGGGCCCATGTGCAATTCCCTTCCACTGCTCCGCGGGGGAGACCAGTGGAAACGGCACAGGCATCTCGGGAGCGGGAACGCAAGCGTGAGGAACGGAATCTCGTCGTTCACTCGTGACGTTCTCGCCTTTCCCCGCCCGTGCCACCCGCACACGGGCCCCAGGATCATGCGGACCGAATTCCGCCCTTGTGGTCGCGTCCGTGTCCGGCCTGTTCGGGCGTACCCGGGGCGGATGCTGCGGGCCGGCGGCCTTCGCTCGGGTCCGTGCGGGCAAAGCCCGGGATTGACCCTGGCGTCGGGGCAGGGCGACGATCTCCGCCGGGCCGCGTACGGGGCGCCGCCGCCGTACGGCGGGCCGCGTTCGGGTGCGGGAAGTCGTCCATGACCGGTGCGGGGCAGCGACCAGTGCGGGGGCAGCGTGGAAGCGTTCGAGGCTGTGGCGATCGGGGCGGCGGCCGTCGCCGCGGGCGGGATCAACGCGGTGGTCGGGTCCGGCACCCTGATCACGTTCCCGACCCTGCTGGCCTTCGGCAGTCCGCCCGTGCTGGCCAATGTGTCGAACACGGTCGGGCTCGTCCCCGGCGTCATCAGTGCGGCGTACGGCTACCGGCGTGAACTCCGAGGCCAGCGGCGGCGGTTGGTCCGGTTCGGCGCCGCATCGCTGACCGGCGGACTCGTCGGGGCCGTCCTGCTGCTGAACCTGCCCGCTGACACCTTCCGCGCGGCCGTCCCCGTCCTGATCCTCCTCGCCTGCGTGCTGGTCGTCCTCCAGCCCCGCCTGAACCGCTGGATGAAGCAGCGCCCGGACCGCGGGCGGCGCGACGGCGGCGTCCCGCTGTGGCTGGGCATCCTGGGGACGGGCGTGTACGGCGGCTACTTCGGCGCGGCCCAAGGCGTCCTGCTCATGGGCCTGTTCGGGAGCTTCCTCAGCGACGACCTGCAGCGCCTCAACGCCGCCAAGAACGTCCTCGCGTTCCTCGTCAACGGCGTCGCCTCGGTCGTCTTCATCGCGGTGACCGAGGTGGACTGGTCGGCGGCCGGGGTGATCGCGGCCGGTTCGACGCTGGGCGGATGGCTGGGCGCCAAGGTCGGCCGCCGGCTGCCGCCGGCCGTGCTGCGCGGCGTGATCGTCCTGGTCGGTGGTACGGCGGCGGTCGCGGTCGCGCTCTGAGGCGGCGGGCCCTGCTCCGAGCGCAGCCGTCGCGCCGCGCGTGGTCCCGGTCCTGGTCCCCGGGCCGCGCCGCCAACGCCCGCTTTCTCCCCGTTCATACCTCGGATGCTGTGAAGAACCACCCGGAACCGGCGCCTCTTCCGTGGCCGTTGTGACGAGTTCCGGCCACCCGTGAACAGGCAGTGACTCAGTGGATGAGTCACTGCACAAGTATTGCCACCCCGTCGGCGCGCCCGCATTCTCTGAATGGCCTTCGCCGCGGAGTCCCCCACCGCCCGATGCGGAGCCGCCAGGTTCGCCCCTGCCCGTACCCAGGAGGTTCCATGGCCCTGCCCCGCCCGCGCCCCCGTCCCCGCCACCGCTCCCGTACGCGCGCCAGGCTCCGTAACGCCGCGCTGGGTCTCGCGCTCGGCGCGGTCGTCGCGGCCGTCGTACCCGGTTCGTCCGCCTCGGCCGCGCAGTCGTCCGCGTCCTCCGAGACGTCCGGCACCGCCGCCGCTTCGTCCACCGTCGGCCCCTTCTCGGAGCCGGCGTTCACGTCCGAGTGCGTATGGCACCACTTCGGCGAGGGCGAGAAGCCCCCGCTGTGGATGTGGGTCTACGACCCGCTCTGCGTGGAGTACGACAAGCGCGACATCACCATCGACAACGGCGGCGCGCTCCGCTTCCTGCTCGCCGAGCCCTCCCGCTTCGCGATCGCCGGTCTCTCCTGCCGCTACTACCAGCGCGATCACTGGAGCGTGCAGAAGTCGAGCGGAGATGTGCCGTACGTGACCTGGGACGGGCAGTACTGGTGGGACAAGGGCGCACGGCGCGCCGGGCTCCGCGTCACGAACTTCCGTATCAACGGGACCTCGGCCGGGATCGGCGACGCGGTGACCGCGCTCCGGCCCCACTTCCCCGAACTGGCCGGCGCGCTCGAGCAGTTCGGCGAGGAGTCGGGGGAGAGCGGCGTCAGCGTCACGCTCCCGTTCAGCCTTCCCTGCAGTCTGGCGGGGTGAGCCATGGGTGCTCCACCGGACCGCCGGGCGGTGCTGAAGGGACTGGCCGCGGCTGCCGCCACGCTGGCCGCCGGCGGCGTGACCGCGGGTGCGCTGGCGGGCGGCGCCGGAGCCGCGCCGGCGGCGGTGGACCCCATCACCGCACAGACGCTTGAGGCGTTCGCCGACACGATCATCCCGGGGGAGCGGCGGCACGCCGGTGACCGGGCCGTGGCCGGGGCCGTCAGCGGCCCCGGCGCGGTCCAGGCGGGCGCGCTCGACGTCCTCGCCTCGCCCGAACTGCCACTGCGCCCGCTGCTTCCGGCCATCGCCGCCCTGCTCACCACCCGGGCCACGGCCTACGCCGCGACGCACCTGATCCTGCTGCCCCCGCTCCAACCGCCGTTCGTCGGGCTGTCCTTCGCCCACCGCACGAAGCTCGTGGGCAAGCTGTACGGGCCGGAGGACGTCGACCGCGCCATCTGGCAGGTCCTCGCCCTGGTGGTGTGTCTTGCCTTCGACACCGCCGCGAACGACGACACGGCCGAGGCTGTGCGCGCCGGCCACCCGGGCCTGACCTGGCTCGGCTTCCCGGCCGCCGGCGCGGACGGCGCCTGGCGCTTCGGCGCGTACTCCTACGGCCGGGCCCTCGCCCCGCTGCACCCGTCCACCACCGCATCGGGGAGCCCGGCATGACAGCGCAGACCACGGACGTCCTCGTCATCGGCAGCGGTTTCGGCGGGGCCATCCCCGCCTACCACCTGGCCGCGGGCGGCGCACGCGTCACCGTCCTGGAGCGCGGACCGCGGCTGGAGAGCGACGACTTCGCGCAGTCCACCCAGCTCGGTACGTACAACCGGATCGTCGACGTCATCCGCGGCGAAGGCATGACGGTCGTGGCGGGCAACTGCGTCGGCGGCGGCAGCGTGGTGTACTTCGCGGCGTCGCTGCGCGCGCCGACCTTCGCGTTCGAGCGCCGCGGCAGCATCGGCCGGCGGCTGTGGCCTGGAGCCATCACCCGGGGGAGCCTCGACCCCTGGTACGACCGGGTCGAGGAGTCGATTCCGGTCGCGCGCACGGGCTGGAACGACGTCTCGTACGCGGGGGGCGTGTTCGCCTCGGCATGCGCCCGCGCGGGCCGTACCTGCAACCCCGTACCGGTCGCTGTCGACATCCAGCAGTGCACCAACTGCAACTGGATGCTGTCCGGTTGTGTCTTCGACGCCAAGCGCTCGATGCTGACCAACTACCTTCCGGCCGCCGAGGCGCACGGTGCGAGAGTGGAGCCGCTGCACGAGGTGCAGATCATCCGGCCCTCGCTGCAGCCCGGTTACCGGTACGCCGTCACGTACACCGTCCTCGGCCCCGACGACTACACCGTCCCGCAGGGCACGGGGACCATCCACGCCAAGGTCGTCGTCCTCGCCGCGGGCGCCGTGGGCACGCCGGTGATCCTGCAGCGCTCGGCCGTCGCGCTCGGCGGCGTGCCGAAGGCGGTGGGCCGCAACTTCTCCGGGAACGGCGACCGCGTGAGCGTGGCCGAGGTGGACGAGGACAAGGTCCGCTCCCTGCTCGGCCTGTCCCGCCCGGGCGGCGAGGCGTACGCGGCCCTGCACATCGGCCGCCCGATCACGGCCGCGAGCTACGACCGGCTGCGGGCGGACGACGAGGAGTTCACGCGCTTCTCGCTTCAGCAGATCTACTTCCCGACCATCACCAACGTCCTGGCGCAGACGGCGGAGGACGGCCCCGGCTGGTACGGCGTGGAGAAGCGACGGATGCGCAAGAACTGGCGGTCGTGGCTGACGCTGCTGGCGATGACGGAGGACGACAACGAGGGCACGTTCGGCCCCGTACCGGCCACCGGAAGCTTCACCCGCCTCGCCCAGGGCCTCGGCCTCGGCAGCCTCTTCTTCCGGGCCACCGACCGTACGCGCAGAGGCTGGCGGGAAGCCGACGCCGAACTGCGGGCCATCCTCGAGAAGGACGGGCTCGCGCGGGTGCGGCCGTGGACGGAGGACGTGGCGGGCGCGGTGACGGCCCATCCGCTCAGCTCGTCCCGCATCGGCGACGACCCGGCGACCTCGGCGCTGGACGACCTGCACGAACTCCGGGGCCACCGGGGGCTGTTCGTCACGGACGGCTCGTCGGTGCCCGCCTCGCTGACGGTCAACCCGTCGCTGACGATCGCGGCCCTCGCGGAACGCGCCGTCCCGGGCATCGTGGCCCGCGCCGCCGACGCCGGTGTGGACGTCCGCTACGGCGCCCCGGCCCCGGACGGCTCCACATCCGGCCGCAAGGAAACGGCGGCGCAGGCCCGCAGGCTCACGAAGCGGGCGGCGGCCCGCGGCTAGCCGCGGGCCCGCCGGCGCGGCCCGCGGAGTGCCGGATTCCCCCTGGCCTGAACACCCGCTGTCACCATCGCTTGTGTCGCAGTTCACGTTGACGTCGGGAACTGAGGCAGCGTTGACTCTCCCCACTTATGAAGATTCTGTGACTCTGGGGTGGGGACTGTGGAGTTGGGGTCCGGGGGGCGGCGCAAGCGTGCCCGAAGACGGGTGGCGCGCCATGCTATCGGTGGCGCGATCGCTCTTGCGTCGGTGCTGTCGGTCCTGCCGGTGCTCCCGCCGTCCCCAGTTCAGGCGCACGCCACCACCGCGTCGGCAGCCCTGACCGAACGGTCGGCATCCGCCCGGGCGGTGGCGTCCGGCGAACCGGTGGAAGTGACCGCCGCGCGCACCGAGTACTCGCAGACGATGGCGAACCCGGACGGCACCTACACGCTGACGCAGTCGACGGAACCCCAGCGGGCGCGGGCCGGGGACGGTTCGTGGCGGGCCATCGACCTCACGCTGGCGAAGCGCGCCGACGGGCGTGTGGCACCGAAGTCGGCAGTCGTCGGCCTCGACTTCTCCGGGGGCGGGTCCGGTTCGGGGATGCTCCGGATGCGCCACGGCGAGCAGGAGCTGAGGCTGGGCTGGCCCGGCTCCCTCCCCGCTCCCGTCCTCGACGGGCCGACGGCGACGTACGCGAACGTCATCGACGGAGTGGACCTGCGGCTGACGGCGACGGCCGAGGGGTACCGCGAGGTCCTGGTCGTGAAGACGGCCCAGGCGGCGGGGAATCCGGCGCTCGAAGAGATCAAGCTGAATGCCACCGGTGATGGCGTGAGCGTGGTACCAGGAGCCGGCGGCGGGCTGCGAGCGGTCGACGCCGACGGCAACGCCGTGTTCCGGGGGCCGTCCGGGCAGATGTGGGACTCCGCGGGCGACGCGGCCGGACCGAGTGCCCAGCTGGGCCGGGCCGCCACGCGCGAGTCCGACGAGCCGCGAGAGGAACAGGCACCCGAGGGCGACCCGGCGCAGCCCGGCGAGGGCGACGCCACCGCGGAGCTTCCGGTCACGGTCGGGGGCGGCGCTGTATCGGTGGAGCCCGACCTGGACGTCCTGCGGGGCAGCCGGACGGTCTATCCCGTGTTCATCGATCCGTCGGTGGGTCTGGGCGCGTCGGAGTGGACGAAGCTGTCCTCGGACGGCGACAAGTTCTGGAAGTTCGACGAGCCCAAGGGAGTCGGCCTCTGCGGAACCGCGGACGGCTACGCGTGCGGCTCCGGCTACCGGGACCGCATGTACTTCGAGTTCGGCGCGTCGAAGCTGGCCGGTAAGCATGTCCTGGACGCCACGTTCCGGGCGTACGAGACCTGGTCCTTCAACTGCACTCCGTACTGGGTGGACCTGGAGCGAACCGACAACATCTCGGAGGGGACCCGCTGGCCGGGCCCGAAGCAGCTCGACCAGATGGGGGACCGCTACGTCTCGGCGGGGCGCGGCGATCTGTGCCACCCCGAACAGCCCAACCAGTGGGTGGAGTTCAACGACAACCCGGACGAGCCCGACGAGAATCTGGCCTCCACCGTGCGCTCCCTCGCGGACGGAAGGATCTCCCGGCTGACCCTGATGCTGCGCGCCAAGGACGAGAGCCAGCCGCGGGCGTGGAAGCGCTTCGACTCCAACGCCGAGTTGAAGGTCCGGTACGTCCACAAGCCCGGCGTCCCTGGCTCGGTCGGCGCGATCCCCGGTACGGGCACCAAGGCCCAGTGCCGCCCGTCCTCCGACCCGCTGACGGTGACGGTGGACACACCGACCGTACAGGCGAGCGTGCAGACCAAGGTCGAGGCGCACGAGGGGGAGGAAGAGGGCTCCCTGCAGGCCGAGTTCGTGATGCAGCGCAGCAGCACGGACACCACGTCCGGTACGTGGTCGCAGGTCTGGAGCGACTACAAGCCGGACAGCGGATGGGACCCGGACGGAACGCTGGAGAAGGCGACGACCGACAAGCGAGCCGATGGCGGTCTCTACCGGTTCCGGGCCAGGACCCAGTCGCACTGGAGCTACAACGGCACGTCGGGCGACCTCTTCTCGCCCTCCTCGTCCTGGTGTTATCTACGGATCGACTCGACTGCGCCCAAGAAGCCGTCGATTGCCTCCGACGGCCCGTACACCCTGTGCACGGCCGACGACTGCGCGGCGCAGGGAGAGCCGGGACGCCCCGGCACGTTCACGTTCACGCCCAACGCGGCCGACGCTGACGTGAAGGCGTACCGGTGGCGGCTCCTGACCACCGAAGCCTCCGCGACCACGCAGGTCAAAGCGGCGACCACGAACGCGCCGGTGCAGGTCAAGGACGTCACCCCGGGGTTGTCCGGTACGCAGACGCTGTCCGTCGAGGCCAGCGATCTGAAGCTGGACAAGGAGGGACGGGTGCGCTGGGGGCCGCCCGCCGAGTTCTCCTTCAAGGTGGGTGTCGAACCCGGGCCGACCGGGCGATGGCGCTTCGACGACGGTGCGCCGGGCTCGGGAGCGACCGTGGCCAAGGACACCGGTGAGGTCGGCACACGCCACGACGCCGTGCTGCGCGACCAGGACGGAACGGGGTGGTCGACCCTGGCACGCCGCGGTGCGGGGGACTACTCACTGCGGCTGAACGACAACCTGACCGATCCCGCCCGCCGGGTCGGCTACGCGTCCACGGACGGTCCGGCGGTGAACACACAGGATTCGTTCACGGTCTCCGCATGGGCCTACCTGACGGATGCCTCGGCGAACCGGGTGGTGCTGTCCGCGCCGGGCGAGCTTGGATCGGCGTTCACCCTCTACTACTCGTCCTCGTCCAGGAAGTGGGTCTTCAACAGGACCGACCAGGACAAGGCCGACCCCACCTACATCCGGTCGTCCGCCGACACGGCGAATCCGCCACTGAACGTGTGGACCCACCTGACGGGTGTCTTCGACACCAAGGGGGACACCGACAAGGCGAACGACACGATCCAGTTGTACGTCAACGGGCGCCCGCAGGGCACCCCCGTAGTCCTGGCCGGTGCCGCGCCCACTTACGTGCCGTGGACCGCCGACCGCAACCTCATGATCGGCCGGTCCAAGGTCGGCGGGGCGTACGGCGAGTACTTCCTCGGCCGGGTCGACGAGGTCGCGCTCTGGCAGGACGCGCGGACCGAGCAGCAGATCCGCGAGGAGAACCGGCTCGACAAGGGCGGTGATCCGACAAACGAGTTGGTGGCGCACTGGGACGCGAGCATCTCCCAGGGCACCCAGGTCGCGGAGAGCCCCGAGGATCCCGACGACCCGGCGGCGACCTCCTTCCCGTATCACCGCGGCGGGTTGACGCTGTCAGCCACGGGAGCATCGCTGACCGGGGCGGACGCCACCGCGCTGGTACTGAACGGTTCGTCGGGCCATGCGTCGGCGAACGGCCCGGTGGTGGACGAGACCGGTTCCTTCACGGTGTCCGCGCGCGTACGCCTCTCCAAGGCTCTCCTGGCCTCCAAACCGGTCGGGTACAAGGGGCTGGTGGCCGCGCAGGCGGCACCGGGGGGCAAGGAGTCGTCCTGGGCCCTCTGGGTGGCCAAGACGCCCGACACCGACGGTGACGGCGACGGCGACTACCGCTGGGTCTTCGGACGGACAGCCCTCGACGCCGGTGGTTCGGTGCTCGACACGGCCGTCGCGCAGGCCGACGCCGTGATCGGCGATCACGAGTGGGACACCTGGGTCGACGTGACCGGTGTGTTCGACGCCGGTAGGGACTTCACCGACACCGAGGGCCACCAGCGGTACGGCGTCGCGGAGTTGCACGTGGGGCCGTTCCTCCAGCGCGGTGACGGAGATCCAGGACTGGCGGCGCCGCAACAGGGCGGCGGGTCGCTCTCGGTCGGCCGCGGGCAGGACGGCGGCACCCTGGGCCACTACCTGCCGGGCGACCTGGCAAAGGTGCGCGTGTGGACCGGCGCGATGACCGAGGAACAAGTCGCCGTCCGTATCGCACAGCCGTCGGCGTAGCCGCCGCGGCTCCCGACTCCGCTTCTTCTTGCAGACCAACAGCAGTGGCCGGTCGCCCCGGTACGGGCGGCAGCACACGAGGAGACACGTGATGAACCCGTTCACGTCCGGCAGGTCCCGGACGGGCACGCGACGCAGACGGGCATGGCAGCGACGGATCGCCGCGGTCGTCGGCCTTGCCATGGTGCCGGGACTGCTCACGCCGGTGGCCTTCGCCGCCGAGGCGGACCCGTTGGGCAAGCCGGAGCTGAGGGCTCCTCGTGCCACGAAGGTGTCCCCGTTCACCGCACAGGTGAACCGGAAGAACGCCGCTGCCGTTGCCAGGTCCGCCGAGGCGGACCGTACGGCCGCGCGGCGCGCGCGAGCGGTTCAGCGCCGTGAGGTCACCTGGCCACGGAGCGGGACTGCGGTGCTGGCCCCGCCCAGGTCCGGTGAGACGAAGGCACGGGCCGGAACCCTGCCGGTGGCCGTCTCCGCACCGGAAAACCGCAAGGGGGAGAAGCGCCGAGGACGGGCTTCCGCGGTCACGGTCGATGTGCTCGGCCGGAAGGAGGCCGCCGAACTCGGCGTCAAGGGAGTCGTGCTGACGGCGACCGGCCCGAAGAACGGTGGCGGGGCCGGGCTCAGCGTGGACTACTCGGCGTTCGCCTCCGCCTACGGCGGTGACTGGGCGGGCCGCCTGCAGATCGTCCGGTTGCCCTCCTGCGCGCTGACGACGCCGGAGAAGCCGCGATGCCGCAAGCGCGAGCCGCTCACGTTCACCAACGACAGGGCGGCCGAACGACTGCGGGCCCAACTCGCCTTCACCGCAGAGCAGTCGGCCACGGCCGAGGGCGCCCGTGAGCAGGCGGGGCAGAGGACGCAGCTCCGACGGGCCGCCTCCGGCGGGCAGAGGGTCGTCCTGGCCCTGGCCGCCGGTACCGAGTCCGGTGCCGGCGACTACAAGGCCACCCCGCTCGCGGCGTCCTCCACCTGGGAAGCCGGAGGTTCGTCCGGCACGTTCACCTGGTCCTACCCGCTGCGGACTCCGCCCGCGGCTGCTGGGCCCGCACCCGACCTGGCGATCTCCTACGACTCGGGCAGCGTGGACGGCCGTACCGCCTCCACCAACAACCAGGGCACGGCGGTCGGCGAGGGCT
Organism: Streptomyces sp. NPDC047108; assembly: GCF_040643575.1. Lineage (NCBI taxonomy): Bacteria > Bacillati > Actinomycetota > Actinomycetes > Kitasatosporales > Streptomycetaceae > Streptomyces > Streptomyces sp. NPDC047108. The sequence goes on along the minus strand of NZ_JBEYUP010000002.1, from coordinate 131,351 downwards.
TCGACATCACCTCGTCCTACATCGAGCGCAAGTACGGCTCCTGCGAGGACGACGGCCACGACGACAAGTTCGACCAGTGCTGGAAGTACGACAACGCCTCACTCGTCCTCAACGGCAAGGCCAGTGAACTCGTCAAGGACGACACCACCGGTCAGTGGCGTCTGAAGAACGACGACGCTTCCACGGTCACGCGCTCCACCGGCGCCGAGAACGGTGACGACAACGGCGAGTACTGGACCGTCGTCACCGGCGAGGGAACCCGGTACGTCTTCGGCCGGAACAAGCTCGACGGGGCCGGAGCCGACGACCGTACCGAATCCGTCTGGACCGTCCCCGTCTTCGGCGACGACGAAGGGGAGCCGGGCTACGCGGACGGGTCCACCTTCTCCGGCAGGGACAGGAAGCAGGCCTGGCGCTGGAACCTCGACTACGTCGAGGACACCCACGGCAACGCGATGACCTACTGGTACGAAGCGGAGGAGAACAACTACGACAAGCTCGGGGACGACAACACCGGAACCGGCTACATCCGCGGCGGGTACCTGAAGGAGATCCGCTACGGCCAGCGGGCCGGCGCCCTGTTCTCGGCCGCGCCGTCCGCCTCCGACAAGGTCACCTTCTCCTACGCCGAACGCTGTCTCGCCTCCGGCACAGGCTGCGACTCCCTCACCGAGGACACCCGCGACAACTGGCCCGACGTGCCGTTCGACTCGGTGTGCAAGGACGGCGACAAGTGCACCGGCAACGTCGGCCCGTCCTTCTTCACCCGCAAGCGGCTCACCGGCGTCACGACCCACGCGTGGGACGCGGCCGCCTCCACGCCGGGCTACGCGGCCGTTGACCAGTGGTCGTTCAGGCAGCTCTATCTGGACCCCGGTGACACGGGTGACTCCTCCGATCAGTCCCTGTGGCTGGACGAGATCCGGCACACCGGAAAGCGCGGCTCCGATCTCGCCCTCGACCCGGTCACGTTCACGCACGTCTTCCTGCCGAACCGCGTCGACGGGGCCACCGACGACATCCTCTCGCTCGACAAGCCGCGCCTGAAGACCGTCACTTCGGAGGCCGGAGCGCAGACGATCGTCAGCTATGCGCCCGCCGACTGCGTGGCCGGGCAGACGATGCCGAAGGCGGACGAGAACACGCGCCGCTGCTACCCGGTGTACTGGTCGCCGAACGGCGCCAGTGACCTCCAGCTCGACTGGTTCCAGCAGTACCCGGTCACCTCCGTGTCCACGACCGATCCGCACGGTGGCTCCGAAGCCGTCCAGCACACGTACAGCTACTCCGGCGGCGGTGCCTGGCACTACAACGACGACCCGATGACGCCCGCGAAGGAGCGCACCTGGTCGATCTGGCGCGGCTTCGGCCGGGTCACCCATCTCACCGGTGACAGCGACAGCGACCAGCTCAAGACCGTGACGGTCCACCTGCGCGGCATGAACGGCGACCGCGTCCTCGGTCCTGACGGGAAGACACCGGACCCTGACAAGCGCAAGTCCGTGAAGGTCACGGGCATCAGGGCCGGCGAGATCACCGACTCCGACCCGTACGCCGGGTTCACCCGCGAGACGGTGACCTACAACGGTGCCACCGAGGTCGAGGGCACCGTCAGCGACCCGTGGTCGAAGCGGACCGCCACGCAGCACAAGTCGTACGCGGACACCGAGGCGTACTACGTGCGCACCCAGGCCACGCATGCCCGGACCAACGTCACCAGCGGCATCACCCCGCGGGACCGCGTCCGGACGACGGTGACCACCTACGACGACCACGGCATGGCTGAGACCGTCGAGGACCGGGGTGACGACGCGGTCAGCGGCGACGAGACCTGCACCCGCACCTGGTACGCCCGCAACGACGCACGCGGCATCAACTCCCTTGCCTCGCGTGCCCGCAAGGTCGCGGCCACGTGCTCGACCACGGACGCGGATCTGGATCTGCCCGCCGACTCCACGCGGCCCGGCGACGTCATCTCCGACACCGCCACGGTCTACGACGACACCACGGCCACCGCCTGGTCCGCGTCCCAGAAGCCGACACAGGGCGAGCCCGCCTGGACGGGCCGTGCGAAGAGCTACGGCAGCGACAACGTCCCGGCGTGGCAGAAGACCACGACCACCACGTACGACGCGCTGGGCCGTCCCCTGACGGTGAAGGACACCGACGACGTCACCACCGCCACGACGACGTACACCCCCGCGGTGGCGGGCCCGCTGACCGCGACCACGACCGAGAACGCCAAGCAGCACAAGACGACGACCACGGTGGACTACGCCACCGGTTCCACCACCAAGGTCGTCGACCCGAACAAAAAGATCACCGAGACCGAGTACGACAGCCTCGGCCGCGTCACCAAGCAGTGGCTCCCCAACCGCGTCAAGGTTCTGGACCAGAGCCCCAACTACGTCTACGACTACAAGGTCACACGCTCGGGCATGTCCTGGGTCGCCACCGGGGCCTTGCAGGGCGAAGGCATCAACTACAACACCACGTACGAGTTCTACGACTCCCTGCTACGCAGCCGCCAGGTGCAGAGTCCGACGCCGGTGGGCGGACGTCTGGTGTCCCTCACGCTCTACGACGACCGCGGGCTCGCCGTCAGCGCGCAGGGCGACATCTGGGACAACACCTCGCAGCCCAACGGCACACCGGTGGAGACCGAAGGCGGCCAGGCGCCCGTCCAGACCGACACCACGTACGACGGCGCGGGCCGCGCCGTCAAGCAGGTGACCAAGAACTACAACGTCACCCGGTGGACGACGGAGAGCACCTACAGCGGCGACACGGTGACCGCTTCGGCACCGGCCGGTGGTCAGGCCACGGCCGTCGTGACGAACGCACTGGGCCAGACGACCGAGCGGCGCGAATACGCCGGTCCGAAGCCGGAGGGCACCGGGTTCACCACCACGGCGTTGACCTACACCCCGGGCGGCCAGCAGAAGACCGTCACCGGGCCCGACCAGGCCAAGTGGTCCTACTCCTACGACCTGTTCGGTCGCATGGTGACGTCCACGGACCCCGACAGCGGCACCACGACCACGGCCTACACGAGCCTCGACCAGGTCGCGAGCACCACCGACGCAGAATCCAGGGCGCTCCTGTACGAGTACGACTCCCTCGGCCGCAAGACCGGCCTGTGGGAGGGCAGCAAGACCGACTCCAAGAAGCTGGCCGCCTGGACCTTCGACACCCTGGCCAAGGGACAGCAGGACACCGCTGTGCGCTACGACGGGGGTGTGTCGGGCAAGGCGTACACGCAGAAGGTCACCCTCTACAGCCCGATGTACCAGGTCATGACCAGCCAGCTTCTCCTGCCCGACACCGATCCTTTGGTGACGGCGGGCGTGGCGAAGACCCTCTCCTTCATCACCGGTTACCGCAGCGACGGGAAGATCCGGCAGTCCGGGACACCGGCCGCCGGCGGTCTGCCTTCGGAGATGATCGGGTACCGATACAACGGGACCGGTCAGCAGATCAGTTCTCAAGGTGCGGGCGGCTATCTCCAGGGTGCCGCGTACTCCCCGCAGGGCGACCTCAACCAGCTCACCCTGGGCATCAGCGGCACCAGCTCGGCGAAGAAGGCCTACCTCAACTACGAGTACGAGCCGGGCACACGGCGTCCCAAGCGCTTCTTCGTCACCGACGACGTGCACGGCTACATGCCGCAGGAACTGAAGTTCAGCCAGGACGACGCCGGCAACGTGACCTCGATCTTCGACGCCGCCACCCAGGGCGGCACCAGCAAGCCGGACTACCAGTGCTTCACGTACGACGGTCATCGACGGCTGACCGAGTCGTGGACGCCGAAGACCGCGGACTGCGCGGCCTCGGGCCGGACAACCGGGAACATCGACGGACAGGCCCCGTACTGGTCGTCGTACACGTACAACGATGCCGGTCAGCGCAAGACGGAGACGACCCACGCCGGTTCGGGGAACACCACCTCGACCTACACCTACGGCACACCCACCGGTCAGCCGCACGCGCTGACCAAGACCGTCACGGGTTCCAAGACCGCCGACTACACCGTCGACAAGACCGGCAACACCCGCACGCGGCCCGGACCCAAGAGCGGTCAGACCCTGACCTGGAACGCCGAGGGCAAGCTCGCCAAGACCACCGAGGGGACGACGGAGACGAGCTACCTGTACGACGCCGACGGCGAGTTGCTGATCCGCCGCGCGAAGGGCGACGGCGACACGGTGCTCTACCTGGGCGAGATGGAAGTACGGCTCACGGTCAAGGGATCGGCCAAGACCCTGTCGGCCAGCCGCTACTACACGGCCAACGGCCGGACCATCGCCGTGCGCACGGCCACGGCCGGTACGTCGGGTTCCAAGCTCAAGTTCCTCGCCGCGGACCACCACGGGACGTCGAGCGTCGCGCTCGACGCGACGACGTACGCCGTGACGAAGCGCTACACGACCCCGTTCGGCGCCCCACGCGGCCCTCAGGCCACGGGCTGGCCGGACGACAAGGGCTTCCTCGGCAAACCGGCGGACACCTCGACGGGACTCACCCACATCGGGGCGCGCGAATACGACCCGTCGACCGGGCAGTTCATCAGCGTCGACCCTGTGCTGTCCGTCGAGGCTCCGCAGAGCCTCAACGGCTACTCGTACGCGAGCAACAACCCGGTGACGAGCGCGGACCCGACGGGCCTGTGCGCGGACATCGACTGCCCGACCCGCCCTGGCCCCAACTACGAGAACACGACGCCGGGCCACATACCGTCGAAGAAGCCAAGGCTGACTCAAAACGCTTCGGCGGCAATCAGATACGGCACCGCGGCGACCTCGAGCACTGGACATACATCGAGGAGCAACGGCTCTTCGCTGACTTGTTCGGGCGCGGGGATTACGACGTATTGCGCGAGAAAGGGGCCGCAGGATAACGAGACCTATTCCGGGAACTACGTCAGCAGCTTGATCGCAAATGTGGACTTCTGGACAGGGCTCATCGAAGGCGCTGGGGGAGCCCTGATGGGCGGAGGGGGGCTTCTACTTGCCGCAGCGGGTGTGGTGGAATGCGGAACCGGCGTGTTGTGTGTCGCCGGAGGGCCTCAAATAGCAGTGGGTGGCACCATCGCCGCGGGTGGATATGCGCTGGGAAGTAGTGGTGCAGACAAGCTCGGCCGGGCATTTCGCGAAGCCGACGAAGCCGGGGCTTCTGGTAGCGGTCGAGCTGCGCAAGAGGGTGGAGCCGCTTACGAGGATTTCCTTGTGGGGAAACTCGGAGGGCGTGGAAGTTTTAAGTCCGGGGGGCGGGAATTTGACGGGGCGTACGTACAGGAAGGCGCCCAGGCTGAAACCTGGTATGAAGCCAAATCGGGGAGGTTCTGGCATACTGCGATGAATAGGCCGAAGGTGATGGAGAAATTTAGGGGGAATGTAGGTGACGCGCGTCGAATAGCGAATGAAGGCGGTGCGGAGTTCGCGGTAATATCGGAGAATTCCATACCTGCGAGTGTGTCCGCATGGCTGGATAAGAAGGGGATTGCGTACAAGGTGATAGGTAAGTGAAAGCGGGAGGTGGGACGTGGGAATCATGCTCATGCCCGACGATGACGACATCAATAGCCCCGATGTCTCTTGGGCGTACACCGAGTTTGCCGACTTTCGGCGCCTGATTGCGTCGGAAGAGGGTATTCCGCTTGATCGGATGCAAGGATTTGGTGGGAGTGGTTCTTGGGGGGAGGTGCGCTCGCCGCTCCTGCCGTTTCTTGACCACCCTGACAATGAGGGGGAGATCGCTTACCGTGAATGCCGCGCGATGCTCCCCCGACTTCGGGATATTGTCGCGCATTGGGAGGGGCTGGGTGCTTCTGCGGTGTCTCCTGGTTGTGTTGACAAGGCTCGCAGCCTTGTTTCTGTTCTCGAGGTGTGTGTCCGAGAGAAGGCGTCCCTGCTGTTTGCCTGACGCAGCCGAGATCGGGAATGCGTCTCGTAGCCCGCGTGCGGGGGGCGAGGCCGTGGGCCTGCTGCTTCATCCGCGCCCCAGCGTGCTCTCCCGCTCCATCAGCCGGTATTCCGGGCGGAGTTCGCCCCTGCGGAGGGAATCCGGGCCGCGGTCCGGGTCCTGGAGGCGGGTGAGGATCGACTCGATCGCCAAGCGGGCGATGGCCCGCTTGTCAGGGGCGATCGTCGTCAGCGTGATCGCCCCGAAGCGGCTCTCCGCTATGTCGTCGAAGCCCATCACCGCCATGTCCTCCGGCACCCGGACCCCGCGCTGCGACAGCACCCGCAGCGCCCCGATCGCGAGCAGGTCGTTGTACGCGAAGACGGCGTCGGGCGGTTCGTCCGTGTCGAGCAGGCGGGTCATCGCCTCGGCACCGTCCGCGCGGTCCCAGCCGTTCGTCGGTGCGATCAGGTGGTCCGGGGCCTCCACGCCCTGCGTGGCGAGGACTTCGCGCCAGCCGCGCAGCCGGAGGTGGGCGGGGTGCGCGGTGTCGTCCGTGCGGCCGCCGAGGAACGCGACGCGGCGGCGGCCGAGGCCCGTGAGGTGGCGTACGGCGGTGCGCGCCGCCGCGACGTTGTCGATGGCGACCGCGTCGTACGGGACACCGTCACCGCGCTCGCCGAGCAGGACGAGCGGTGCGTCGTCGTCGCGGTTGCGCAGGTCCTCGGGGCGCAGTTCGAGCGGGCTGAGGATGATCCCGTCCGTCACCCGCGCGCGGAACCCCTGTCCGACCTGGGCCTCCTGCCGGCGGCGGCCGCCCGTGACATCGATCAGCACCGTGTAGTCGTGCTCGGCCGCGACGTCGATGACGGCTCCGGCCAGTTCCGCGTAGTAGGGATTGGCGAGTTCGGGGAGGGCGAGCGCGATGATGCCGGTGCGCCCCTTGCGCAGGTGGCGGGCGGTCAGATTGGGCCGGTAGCCGAGTTCGTCGATCGCGTGCTGGACGCGGGCGCGCATGGCGGGGGTGATGTGCTGGTAGTTGTTCACGACGTTCGAGACGGTCTTGATCGAGACGCCCGCGCGCTCGGCTACGTCTTTCAGGCTCACCCTCATGACCGACCCCCTCCGGCAGTGGCGCGGTGCTCCGTGCGGCGCTCCGTGGGCAGGTTCGCTTTTCAACGTTATGCACGGATGGGTCGGCTGTCTTGTCATGCCTCGGCGAACTGGGGCGCGAGAAGCCCCTGGGACGCGAGAGGCCCCTGGGGCGCTGGGGGCGCCACAGGGGCCGGGCCTCGGTGCGAGGAGGGGCGGCGGCCACCGGCGGACCGTCACCGGCGGACGCGGATGATCAGAACTGCCCGTTGGAGAGGATCTCGCCGTCCTGGTCGTAGACCGTGACGAGCCCGTTCTCCGAGTCCTTCCAGTCGGCGAAGGCGGAGGCGATCAGCTTGCCCTCGTTCTGGTGCGGGCCCATCAGGCCGCCGGTGAAGTCGGTGTAGACCTCCGCGGAGTCGAGGATGTCGTTCTGCTCCTCCGCGCCCTGGATCTTGGTGATGTGCCGGACCGCCGCCTTCTCGGTGGGCGTGCCGCTCTTCGCCACGAAGTCCTTGAACTGGTCCGCCTGGCTCTTCTCCCTCACCGCCGGCTTCTCGGCCTGCGCGTCCTCGGCCTCCGCGTCCTCGGCCTGTTCCGCCGCGGCCTGCTTCGGCTCGACGTTCTCCTTGGGGGCGGTGGCCCGGGTGTCGCTGCCCTGGGTGCCCTTGGAGCCTTCGTCCCCGCCGCCGTTGGCGACGCCGATGGCGAGGGAGAGGGCGAAGATCCCGCCGAAGACGGTCAGCACTTTGTGCCGGGCGAACCAACTGCGCTGCGGTGCGGGCGGCTGCGGCATCGGCCCCTGAGGCATGGGCGGGTACGGCTGGTTGGGCATGTTCGGGTGTGCCACGGAGATCCCCCCTGATGTGTTGGAAGTGTGAAGGTAGCCGGGATTCCGTGTGTACGCTATGGGTTGTTGAAAGTTGATGGACTTTCGTTGCGGCGGGTGCCCGCACCCCGCGCGCCATGAACGGTCATACCGAAGGGATCGGTGAACTCGACTGTGCAGTACGGGAGTTGGGTACCGCTGACGGTTCGTCGATTACGAGGCGGGGCGGCGACGGTGTCGTGTCCTGCCCGCGCAGTCGAGGGTGCGCGGGGACGGCCCCCTCGCACGCACGCCATCAGCCGCACGCACGCCATCAGCCGCACGCACGCCATCAGCCGCACGCACGCCATCAGCCGTGCGCCCGCCCTCAGCCGTACGCCCGTCCTCAGCCCCGCGAACGCCAGCCCCTCGTCACCACGCCGGTCCGCTGCCGTTCGGGCCGTACAGATCCAGCAGCCGCGTACGCGACGCCATCAGGCGCTGGGCGATGGCGTCCGCGACCTCGATGGCCAGCGCCATGCCGAGCACCGGTTCCTTCCGGCAGAGCCCGCGCACCGCGCCGCCGTCGAACTCGTAGACCCAGACCAGGCCTTGGGCCTCGGCCCCCAGGTGCCAGTGGCGCGGCGGCAACAGCCAGGACCAGCCCAGCAGTTCGCCCGCGCCGATCTCCTCCACCATCGCCGGACGGCGCCCGGGGACGTGGATGTCGAGGGCGACGCTTCCGGAGCGGATCACCCAGAAGCGGTCCGCCCTGCTGCCTTCCTCGATGATGCGGGTGCCCGCCGGGAACGAGACCTCGCGCGCGAGCGCCATGAGCTCGTCCAGGTGGTCCGCCGGCAGAGCGGCGAGTACCCCGCCCCTGGTGATCACGCCGGTCATGTCGCGCTCCCTTCCGGTGTGTGGCACGCCTCGGGGGCGGCCCACTGCGCGTGCCCGTCCCGGACTCACGATCGCCACCCGGCCGGGAGCGTCCGTGCCGGGTCGTCCGTGCCCTGCCGGGCGGCCCACTGCCCGTACGACACCAGCGTCCCCATGTCCGATCGCGCCGGCACCAGGGCTGACCGGGCCCTGCCGGGAGGGCCGAAGGTCCCTGGGTGCCCGGATCGGGGCCCGGCGCGGGGGTGGGGCCGGTCGGGTCCAGGAGAGGGCCGGGCGCCCCCTGCCCGCGAGGGGGCCGCGCCGGGAGTCTGGATGGAGCAAGGGCAGAAAAGGAGGCCGGACGTGCGGGACGGAACCATCGCGGTGGGTGTGGACGGCTCTCTGGAGAGCCTTGCCGCCGCTGACTGGGCCGCCCAGGAAGCGCTGCTGCGCAACACGTCGCTCCGCCTCGTGCAGGCGTGGGAGTGGAAGGTTCACCCCGGAGCCCTCGCCCCGTCCAACGACACGCAGCGGGACTGGGCGACGCGCCTCCTGCACGAGGCGGAGGAACGGATCAAGAGCCTCCACCCCGAGCTGGCCGTCACCACCGAGCTGGCGTCCGGTACCCCGGTCGCCGCGCTGCTCGCCGCCTCGGCCGATGCCGCGCTCCTCGTGCTCGGCTCCCGTGGCCTCGGCGGCATCGTCGGGTTCCTGCTCGGCTCGACCGGTCTCGAGACGCTGGCCGAGGCGACGCGCCCCGTGGTGCTCGTCCGCCCCGGCGAGCAGGGCCAGAGCGAGCCGGAACGGTCACCCACGTCGGGCCGGGAAGTCGTCCTCGGGCTGGATCTGCACCGGCCGTCGGACGACGTGATCGCCTTCGCCTTCGAGGCCGCCGACCGTCGGCAGGCGCCTCTGCGGGTCGCCTACGCCTGGGAGGTCCCGCCCGTGCACCGTTACGCGTCGGGCCCCGGACACGACACCACGCCCCGGCAGGAGGACGAGGAGCGCGAGGCGCTCACCGAAGCCCTCAGGCCGTGGCGCAGCAAGTTCCCCGACATCGACGTCGGGGAGGCCCCGGTCTGCGGGCGGGCCGGGCACCACCTCGTCGAGGCGGCGGCCCGCGCGGGCCTGCTCGTCATCGGCCGCCGGGCGCAGAACCCGGGCCACGGAACCCACCTCGGACCGGTGGCCCACGCGGTGATCCACCACGCGCGGTGCCCGGTAGCGGTCATTCCGCACAAGTGAGAGATCGAACCTGAGAGACAGAAGGAATTGAGCAGCAATGAATGCGGTGATGGCCATGCTTGAGGACAAGAGCCTGGACGGGCATGGGGAGTTCATGGGGCAGCGGGTCGTGGGCCGGCAGTCCGTGGTGGAGCTGCGCGGTGAGCTCGACATCCTCAACATCCCGGGAATCTCCGACTACCTCGATGTCCTGACCGGGGGCCACCAGCCGCACATCGTGCTGGACATGCGCGAGGTGAGCTTCCTCGACGCCAGCGGGCTGGCGATGCTGGTCCGCGCGCGGCGCCGTGCGACCGAGCGCAACGGGCGCCTGTCGATCGTGATCCGTGACCCCGCGGTGTCCCGGGTGCTGCGCCTGGCGCACCTGACGGGCTACTTCAATCTGCACGACTCCGTCGAGGCCGCCGTCGCCACGGCGGCGTAGTCGACCTCTGCGCGTCCGCCCCGCGTGGGGCGTGGGTACGTCCGCTGGGTCGTGGGTGCGTCCGCCTGCCGACCCGGTGCCATCCGGCCGCCGACCCGGTGCCAGTCGCTCGCCGGTCCGGTGCCATCCGGCCGCCGGTCCGGTGCCATCCGGCCGCCGGTCCGGTGCCAGTCGCGCCAGTCGCTCGCCGACCCGGTGCTAGTCGTGCCGTTGCGGCTGGTCGTGCCCCCGCTCATGGAGTTCCCGCTCCTGCGACTCCCGGCGGTCCTGCGCCTGCGTGGCGATGACCGCCGCCTGGATGCGCCGCTCCACCCCCAGCTTGGCCAGCAGCCGTGAGACGTGGTTCTTGACCGTCTTCTCCGCGAGATGGAGCCGCAGACCGATCTCCCGGTTCGTCAGCCCGTCCCCGATCAGTACGAGGATCTCCCGTTCCCGCTCGGTCAGACGCGGCATCGCGCTCTCGTCGGACTCGTCGTCCACGTCCTCGCCGCGCAACCGGGCCATCACCCGCGTCGTGGTGCTCGGGTCGAGCATGGACTGGCCGGACGCGACCGTTCGGACCGCGGTGACCAGGTCCGACCCCTGGATCTGCTTGAGCACATAGCCCGAGGCACCGGCCATGATCGCGTCCAGCAGCGCCTCCTCGTCGTCGAACGAGGTCAGCATCAGGCAGGACAGCTCCGGCATGCGCGAGCGCAGCTCACGGCAGACGGCGACCCCGTCACCGTCCGGCAGCCGTACGTCCAGGATCGCGACGTCGGGGCGCAGCGCGGGGATCCGGACGAGTGCCTGCTCGGCGGTGCCCGCCTCGCCGATCACCGAGATGTCCTCCTCGTATTCGAGGAGGTCGCGCACCCCGCGGCGTACGACCTCGTGGTCGTCGAGCAGGAAGACCTTCGTGCTCACGTGAACAGCGTGCGCCACCTGCTGCCGCGTCGCCAGGCGGGATCGGAAGGGGATCGGAAGGGGGTCCGGGGACGGGGGATCGCGGGCGGGACCCACCGGGGGTGCGGCCCCGTCCTGCCCTGGCTGCCCGCGGGCTCGCCGGTCCTGCGGGACCGGCTCCGACCCTTGCGGGGACCGGGCAGGACCCGCTCCACAGGCCGTGTGCCGCCGGGCGCGTGAGAATGGCGGTGAGGTGGATGGTCGGTCCGCGTCCGGAGGGCGTTCTCGTCCGGAGGAGACTTGCTGTGGCCGGTGCTGGTCGGGGTGCCCATGACGGGCACGAAGGGGAAGAGCGCGGCAGGGCGCCGCACTCGGGGGGCGCACGTTCCGGTGCGGGCGGTCCCCCGGGCACGGGAGACCCCCTGGGCACGCGCGGGCGCTCCGGCGAGGACCGCGACAAGCTGCCGCAGCTCAAGCTCGACGAGCTGCTGGACGAGGTGCAGACCCGTCTGGAGATGGCACGGGGCACGCGCGACCGGGTGCACCGGTTGCTGGAGGCCGTGCTGTCGGTCGGCCGCGAACTGGATCTGGAGCAGGCGCTGCGCCGGATCGCCGAGGCGGCGGCGGTGCTGGTCGACGCCAAGTACGGCGCGCTGGGCGTGATCGGCCCCGACGGGAGCAAGCTGTCCAAGTTCCTGACGGTCGGGGTGACGGACGACGACATCGCCGCCATCGGCCCCTTCCCCTCGGGGCACGGCATCCTCGGCGAGCTGATCGACCATCCGGAGCCGCTGCGGCTGTCCAGCATCGCCGACCACTCGTCCTCGTACGGCTTCCCGGACAACCACCCGCCGATGAGGACCTTCCTCGGTGTCCCGATCCGGGTGCGGGACCACGTCTTCGGCAACCTCTATCTGACCGAGAAGCGCGGCGGTGTCGAGTTCGACGCCGAGGACGAGGCCGTGCTCTCCACCCTGGCCGTCGCCGCGGGCGTGGCGATCGACAACGCGCGGCTGTACGAGGAGGCCACGCGCCGCGAGCGCTGGGTGCGGGCCAGCGGGAAGATCACCAGCAGTCTGCTGTCCGGCCGGGCGCGCGACGAGGTGATCGGGCTGATCGCCGATCAGGCGAAGGAGATCACGGGCGCGGCGCTGGCGGTGGTGGCCGTCCCGGTGGCGGACACCGGAACCATGGCCGTGGAGCTGGCGATCGGTGATCACGCCGAGGCGCACCGCGGGCTGGTCCTGCCGATAGAGGGGACCCTCCGGGGCGAGGCGCTCTCCACCGGCAAGCCGGTGACCAGTGACGACGTCCTGAAGGATCCCCGGATCCAGCATGCGCCGGAGCGGTTCCCGGGGCTCGGCCCCGCGGTCGCCGTCCCCATCGGGACGGGCGACGAGATGCGCGGTGTGGTGATGCTGGTGCGCGCCGCCGACGGAGCGGAGTTCCAGGAGGAGGAGATCGAGCCGCTGCTGGGCTTCGCCGGTCAGGCGGCGGTGGCCATGGAGCTCGCCGACCGCAGGACCGACGCCGAGCAGATCGCGATCCTGGAGGACCGCGACCGTATCGCGCGCGACCTGCACGACCTGGCCATCCAGCGGCTGTTCTCGACCGGCATGACGCTGCAGAGCGCGGAGCGCATCATCCGGCACCCGGAGGCGTCGGAGCGGGTGCTGCGCGCGGTGGGCGACCTGGACGAGACGATCAAGATCATCCGGACGACCATCTTCGGTCTGCGGTCGCGGGAGACCGGCTCCGGCCAGAACCTCCGGGCGCGCGCCGTGCGCGCCGTCGGCGAGGTCGTCCCCGTCCTGGGCTTCGCGCCGAGCCTGCGCATGGAGGGGCTGCTGGACACGCAGGTGCCCCGCGAGGTCGCCGACCATGTGATCGCGGTGCTCTGGGAGGCGCTCACGAACACGGCCCGGCACGCGAACGCCCGCCATGTGGAGGTCGCGATCGAGGCCGGCGCCTCGTACCTCACGCTCACCGTCAGCGACGACGGCGTGGGCATCCCGGCCGACGCGCCCCGCAGCGGGCTGCGCAATCTGACGGAGCGGGCCCAGCAGCTCGGCGGAAAGCTGGAGCTGGCGGACCGTCCCGGCGGCGGGACGACTCTGGTCTGGCAGGTGCCGACGGCGTAATCTCGATTACATGATTACGGCAGAGCAGAGAGACGCGCTGCGCGGCTGGTTCGCGGGGCGGCTGCCGGACGGACTCTTCGTCGAGCTGCTGGACGTGACAGCGGACCGCGAGGAGATCACCGTCATCGGCCGCATCCCGGAGCCGGATCTGCCCGCGGACGCGCCGGAAGCAGAACGGGAGGCGGCGCTCGACGGGCGGATCGCGGAGTTCCGCGAGCGGACCCGCGAGGACCGCATGACGGTGGCCCGGGAAGCCGAGCACCGCTACGGCCGCAAGGTGTCGTGGGGCGTGGAGTGCGGCGGCCGCCGGGGCCTGTACACCAACGTCGCGGCACCGGTCATGACCAGGCTCCGGCAGCCGGAGCGGCAGGTCCTCGACACCCTGATCGCGGGCGGCGTGGCCAGGAGTCGCAGCGACGCCCTGGCCTGGTGCGTACGGCTGGTGCAGCGCAACACCGACACCTGGCTGACGGACCTCCGCGACTCCCTCGACCACGTCCACCGTGTCCGCGCGCAGGGGCCGGACCGGGAGACGAACGGCGAGGGGCGGGACCGGCAGGAGAAAGGCGCAGGACCGGACCGCGAGGAGCCGGAGACCGGGCAGGACGGGGAGCCGGACCCGGAGGCGTAGACGGCGGCAGCCGCACGGAGAGGCCTGGTGGGACGGGCCTCGGGACGGGGCGCGGCAAGGGGTTTCACTTCCCCCTGCGCGGTCACGCTCCGCATGAGAACGTCGGCAGCAGCGACCGCCTCCGCGCGTGAGGAGACCCCCGTGAAGATCAGCGAGCCCGTGCTCGGCGCCCCCTGCTGGGCTGAGCTGGCCACCTCCGATCCCGAAGGGGCCGCGGCCTTCTACGGCGGTCTCCTCGGCTGGCGCGCCGAGCCCGACCCGCGCCCCGAGGCCGGTGGTTACACGATGCTGCTCCTCGACGACGACCCCGTCGCCGGACTGAGCCCGCTCCAGGGGGAGGAGCAGCCGACCGGCTGGACGATGGCGGTCGCCGTGGCCGACGCCGACGAGACGGTCGCCGACATCCGGAAGGCGGGCGGCTCGGTCCTGGTGGACCCGGGCGAGGTGTTCGACATGGGACGCTTCGCGGTCGCCACCGACCCCGCGGGAGCCGTCTTCTCGCTGTGGCAGGCCCGTACGTTCAGGGGAGCCGCGCGGCTGAACGAGGCGGGGGCGCTGTGCTGGGTGGAGCTGGCCACCCGCGACCCGGAGGCGGCGAAGGCCTTCTATCCGTCGGTCTTCGGCTGGAGCACCGAGGGTGAGGAGTACGTCCACTGGGGCGCGGGCGGGATCAACTTCGGCGGCATGGTGGAAACGGACGCGAACCACCCGGCCCATCTGCCCCCGCACTGGACGCTCTACTTCGCGGTGCTCAACGTCGACGCGGCGGTCAACACGGCCCTGCAACTGGGCGGGCGCGTGGGGTATCCGGCCATGGACATCCCCGGGACGGGACGGGTCGCCGGTCTCTTCGACCCGCAGGGCGGCATGTTCGCCGTCTACACCCCGGAGCCCGAGGAGGGCTGAGCGGCGGTCGCGTCCGGGAGGGGCGGGCAGCTGTCACGTCCGGGCGGGGCGCAGTTGTCACGTCCGGGCGGGGCGTGGCACCGTCACTTGCCGGTTGACGCTTCTTGGACCGCCGTCACTTGCGGGTTGACGCTCACCGCGCCGCCGTCACTTGCGGGTTGACGGCGCGAACGGCCCCGGGAGCGCAGGACCTGTCCCGTCAGGACGGCCGCCGCGGCCACCGCGTACGCGCAGGGGCCGATCGCGTCGTCCCCCGCGACCAGCCTGCCCGCCACATAGGAAGCCGCACCGGCCACCGCGACGCCCAGCCACTCCCACCGGCCGTCCAGGGCGACGAGGGCCACCACCAGCAGTGCGTACCAGGAGTACCCGGGCGTCAGCACGAGGAAGACCGTACCCGTCACGACCAGGGCGCCCCGCCACGGGCGCGCCGGGTCGCCGCGACGCAGCACCCGGAGGACCACCGCCAGGAGGACGGCGGCGGCGGCGCCATGGGCCCACGCGTCGGGGAGGACGAGCCGCAGGAGCGCGAAACGGTTCCGGGACGATGCGTCGTCGTACCCCTCCTCGGCCGCGTAGCCCCCGAGATAGCCGAGGACCGAGGCACGCGACGCGAGCACGTAGGGAAGGTAGGCGAGGGCCACGACGGCCGCCGCGGGGAGCACGACGGCGGCCGCGGTCCGCAGCCGCGTCCGGGGTGTCGCGGCTCCCCGGGCGAGCACACCGGAGAGGGCGCCGGGGAGGAGTACGGCGGGCAGCAGTTTCACGGCCGTGGCCGCGCCCAGCAGGATGCCGGTGAGAAGGGGCCGGTGGAGGAGCGTCCGTACGGCCGGAACTGCCCGTCCGGTGGGGCCCTCTCCGGGCCTGCCCCCCGCGGCCGGTGGGCGCCGCCGCGCGAACGTCGCTGCCCCGAGTCCCGCGACGGCCAGCAGCACCCCGAGGACGTCGGCGTGCGCGTTGTTCACCGCCTCGATCGGGACGGCGGGACACCACGCCCAGTACGCCGCCCCGTGCGGGCCGTGCCCCCGCCGCCGGAGGACGACGAGCAGCACGGCGGTCGTCGCCGAGGACAGCAGCGCGCCGCCGGTCTGCAGGGGCGCCAGCCGCCCGTCCGGCGGTGACACCGCGTGGACGAGACGGAAGTACCCCTCCGCCACCGGCGGATAGATCGTGTGCGCGGCCGGGCGGTTGAGGCGCGTGCAGCGCACCTCGCCCGGCGGGGCGGGCACGCGGGCCAGGTCCGGGCCGTCGCACGCCGCGCCGGTCGGGAACAGCCAGCCGTCCCGCAGCGGCACCAGGGCCGGATCGGCGGGAGCGTGGTCGTACGGGGAGATGCCCGCGGCCTGCACCCGGCCGTCCCAGGCGTAGCGGTACGCGTCGGTGCTCGTACGCGGCGGGGCGAGCAGCCCCGTCGCCGCGACGGCCACGCCACCGGCCGCCACCAGGACCGCCGCCCTGCGCCCGCCCACCGCGCGCAGGGACAGCACGGCCGCGGCGAACAGCACCCAGGCCGCGGTGTACCAGGCGGTCGATGTGGCCGGGGCGGTGTGGAAGGTGTCGCTGCGGACGGTCAGCGCCAGGACGGCGACGAGGGCGGCGAGCAGCGCGGTGGCGAGCGCCGTCCTGAAGGCCGGTGACCGGGTGGAGGGGAGGGGGACGGGGGCGGCTTTCGCGGGTCCGTCGACGCGGCTGATCACCTGGCTCAGCGTGGCACCGCGACCGCGCGGACGGGCCGGTCGCGCCCCCGACGTCCGTGTTTCGTAAGGATCCGGACCGCCCGAACGCCCCCGGAACCGAGGTCTGATGGGGGCCATGACGCCCCGCCTTCCACGACGCCCGTCCCTGCCCGTCTTCTCGGGCGCGCTGCACGACGCCCGAACGGCGACGGTCACCGGCCGGCTCCTCGCCGCCGCGGTCGCCGTGTGCTTCGTGACCGGGCTCGTCAGCCATGTGCTGCAACACCCCCCGGCCTGGCCGGCGAACGGGCTGCCGTCCCGTCCGGTATGGGGCTACCGCGTCAGCCAGGGACTGCATGTCGCGTCAGGCATCGCCGCCGTCCCGCTGCTCCTGACGAAGCTGTGGGCGGTCTACCCGCGGCTGTTCGTCCGCCCGGCGGTGCGCTCCGTACGCCATGCGCTGGAGCGGCTGTCGGTGGCGGTGCTCGTCGCGTCGGCGCTCTTCGAGCTGTTCACCGGACTGCTGAACATCGCGCAGTGGTATCCGTGGCCGTTCTCCTTCGTGCCCGTGCACTACGCCGTGGGCTGGCTGCTGATGGGTTCGCTGCTGCTGCACCTGGCCGTCAAGGCTCCCGAGATCGCGGCGCACTGGGGCCGCCGGTCGTCCGGAACCCTCGCCCTCCCCGCGGAGGACGGACCGGACCGCCGCTCGCTGCTGGCCGCCGTGGGCGCTGCCGTCGGCGCGGTGACGGTCGTGACGGCGGGTCAGTCCGTCACCCCGCTCCGGCACCTGGACCTGCTCGCCCCGCGCCACCCCGGCCACGGGCCGCAGGGCCTGCCGGTCAACCGCACGGCCGCGGCGGCCGGGATCGGCCCGCGCGCGGAAGTGCGCGAGCGGTGGCGGCTGACGGTCACGGGGCCGCTGCCGTACACCCTCACGCTGGACGAGCTGGCGGCGATGGAGCAGGCCCGGGTGACGCTGCCCATCGCGTGCGTCGAGGGGTGGAGCGCGTCGGCGGAGTGGTCCGGCGTGCGCGTGCGGGATCTGCTCGAACGGACCGCGGCGCCACCGTCCGCACGGATACGGGTGACGTCGATGGAGCGGCGGGGCGCGTACCGCGTCATGGAGATGGGCCGCACCCACGCCCGCGATCCGCTGACGCTCCTGGCGCTGCGGCTGCACGGCGAGGAACTGTCCCCCGACCACGGCTACCCCGCACGCATCATCGCGCCCAACCGGCCCGGGGTGCTCCAGACCAAGTGGGTCACGCGGCTGGAGGTGCTGTGATGCGGGCGCTGCGCGGACTGCTGTGCGCGGCGGGGCTGGGCCTGATGGGGGTCGGGGCGTGGCTGCTGTTCGTGGAGGGACGGATCCGGAACCCGGAGGACGTGGTGGTGTGGCTGGGCGGGGCGGTGGCGTTGCACGACGCCGTGATCGCGCCGGTGGTGCTGGGCGTGGGGTGGCTGCTCGTCCGGGCCACCAGGAGGCGGGGGCCGGAGACCCTGCCGACCGGGGCGCAGGGCGCTGTGACGACCGGGGAATCGGTGGGCCGCCGAAGGCTCGACGTGTTCCGCGGTCCGCTGCGCGGCGCGCTGGTGGTCGGCGGCAGTCTGACCGTCGTCGCCCTGCCGCCGCTCCTGCGGCCGGGCCGGACCTCGAACCCCACCGCCCTGCCCCTGGACTACCCCCGCAACTGGCTGGTGCTGCTGGGGGCGACGGCGGTCTGCGCCGCTGCGCCGGCCGCGCTCCGGCTGTTCAGGGCGCGCCGCCGGGACGACTGACATGCCGCCGGTCCGGAGGCTCGTACGGGAGGGGGCTCGTACGGGAAGGGGTCTGTACGGGTGGGGGCCAGTACGGGTGGGGCCTGGACGGGAGGGCCGGGGTCATCCGGCCGGGCCCAGCACGATGCCGCGGGCCGCGGAGAAGCGGTCCAGATCCGACCACGGGACGTGGGCGAACTCCTGCGAACGGCCGGGAAATCCCGAGGGGTTGTGGATGACCACCGCGTCCGGGGTGACGCCGACCGCGAGGACCAGATGCCCGCCCCGGGCCGGCGGGTCCGGTGCGAGCTCGCGGACCGACGGATGCACCGACAGCACCACGAGGCGGCCCGCGCGGAGGTGCGCGGGGAGGTCGCACGCGGGCAACTCCGGGACGGAGGTGGCGAACAGGCCCCACCGCCGCCGGACGTACGCGGCGAACGGGGCGTGGATCAGCCCGTCGACCCGGTCGGCATGCCGGACGTACGCGCCCGCCTCCGTGCACTCCTCGGCCAGGGACACCGCGGGCGGCACCTCGTGGCCCCAGTGGTCGAGCGCCATGCGGAGACAGGCCATGCCGCAGATCCGCCACGACCAGAACGCGTACTCCGCGGCGTCGGCGGCTCCGGACTTCGGCCACAGCGGGTCTTCGCTCGCGTGGAGGGTCCCCGCGATGATCGCGGGGACGAGGGCGGGGGACTCCCACTGGGCGTAGTACGGGACCGGGTGGATCACGCTCGTGGCGTCCGTCTTCTCCGTCATGGGCCCGAGTCTGCCGCCGGGCGGGGCGGTTCGGCGATCGCGACAGGGCGCCGCTGCCCGGGTCCTGACGCCGGCCGGACCCGCTGCCCGGCCGCGTTGTCGTACCCCGGTGCCAGACTCCCCCCATGCGGTGTGCCGTGGCAGTGACGGAGGACGGCGGCGCCCGGCTCGTGGCCCTCGACGCCGAGGGGCGGACGGACGGGCCGGTCACCGACGTGCCCGCGTCCGGGGTCGCCGACGCCGTACGGTCACGCCTGCCCGACGTCGAGCGGTGGGTGTGGCGGTCGACCGCCGACCTCCATCCCCGGCTCCTCGCCGCCGGCGTCCGCGTCGGGCGTGCCTACGACCTGGAGGCCGCCGAGGCCCTGCTGACGGGGCACGAGGGCCACTGGGGGCGGCCGCGTTCCCTGGCCGCCGCCTGGGCCCGCCTGCACCGGCTCCCCGTGCCCGACGATCCGCCGCCGCGGGCCGCCCAGGCCCAGCCCTCGCTCTTCGAACCCGGCCCCGTGCCGCTGCCGCCGGGCACGGACCCGCTGGCCGCGCTCCTCGAGGTCTACGCCGACCAGCAGCGGCGGCACGAGGCGGCCGAACACCCGGGCCGGATGCGGCTGCTGACCGCGGCCGAGTCGGCCGGGGCTCTCGTCGCCGCCGAGATGACCCGCGCCGGGGTCCCCTGGCGGGCCGATGTGCACCGCACGCTGCTCACCGAGATGCTCGGGGAGCGCTACCCGGGCGTCCAGGAGCCGCAGCGGCTGGCCGAGTTGGCCGACGAGGTGTCCCGCGCGTTCGGCGGCGTACGGGTCCGTCCCGATCTGCCCGCGGACATCGTCCGCGCCTTCGCCCGCGAGGGCATCAGGCTCACCTCCACCCGCGCCTGGGAGTTGCAGGCGATCGACCACCCCGCCGTGCCGCACCTGCTCGCCTACAAGAAGCTGTACCGGCTGCACACCGCGCACGGCTGGGCGTGGCTGACCTCCTGGGTCAGGGACGGCCGCTTCCGCCCCGAGTACGTGCCCGGGGGTACGGTCTCCGGCCGCTGGACGTCCAACGGCGGCGGGGCGCTCCAGATCCCCAAGGTCGTCCGCCGGGCGGTCGTCGCCGACCCGGGCTGGCGCCTCGTCGTCGCGGACGCCGACCAGATGGAGCCGCGCGTCCTGGCCGCTGTCTCACGCGACCCGGGCCTGATGGAGGTGGCGGGCCACCGGGGCGATCTCTACACCGCGCTGTCCGACCAAGCCTTCGCGGGCGACCGCGAACAGGCCAAACTCGCCCTGCTCGGCGCGGTGTACGGGCAGACGTCGGGCGACGCGCTGAAGTACCTCGCGGACCTCCGCCGCCGCTTCCCGGCCGCCGTCGCCTATGTCGACGACGCCGCCCGCGCGGGCGAGGAGGGCCGCCTCGTACGGACCTGGCTCGGCCGGACCTGTCCGCCCTCCGCGGCCGCCGCGGACGGCGAGCCGGGGGAGGCGGGCCTGCCGCAGGAGGAGCCGTCGCCCGCGGACGGCGCCCGCGCTCAGGGGTCCGTACCGGGCCGGAGCGAGGGCGAGGGCCCGATGCAGGGCTACGGCTACGCCTCGCGCGACGCCCG
Source organism: Streptomyces sp. NPDC047108 (assembly GCF_040643575.1). NCBI lineage: Bacteria > Bacillati > Actinomycetota > Actinomycetes > Kitasatosporales > Streptomycetaceae > Streptomyces > Streptomyces sp. NPDC047108. Next base: position 110,652 of record NZ_JBEYUP010000002.1, on the reverse strand, counting down.
GGCCCGGGGCCGCTTCACCCGCAACTTCGTCGTCCAGGGGAGCGCGGCCGACTGGGCCCTGCTGGTCCTCGCGTCACTCCGTCAGTCCCTGGCGGAACTCCGCGCCGAGCTGGTGTTCTTCCAGCACGACGAGGTGATCGTCCACTGCCCCGCCGAGGAGGCGGAGGCGGTGACGGAGGCCATCCGCGCGGCGGGCGAACGGGCGGGGCGTGCGGCCTTCGGCGACACCCCGGTCTCGTTCCCCTTCACCACGGCGGTGGTCGAGTGCTACGCGGACGCGAAGTGAGGGGCGGTCGGCCATGCCCGGACGCGAAGTGGGGGGTGGCCTGCGGTGCGAGGGTCCGACGTGAGAGGGCGACCGGCGATGCGAGGACGTGAAGAGGAGCCCCGTGACCCGCGGCGGCAAGGTGAGGGAGTCCCGCCGCCGGGTCATCATGGGCACATGCTGCTCGCCGAGCTCGCAGACACCTCGCGCGACGTCGCCGCGACCTCCGCCCGTACGGAGAAGGTCGCGCTGCTGGCCGAGCTGTTCCGCACGGCGGAGCCCGCCGAGGCGCCCGTCGTCATCACCTACCTCGCGGGCCGCCTCCCGCAGCGGAAGATCGGCGTCGGCTGGAGCACCCTGCGCGACCCCGTCCCGCCCGCGGACGAGCCCCGGCTGACCGTGCTGGAGGTGCACGACGCGCTCGGCCGTATCGCCGTCGTCTCCGGCAAGGGCGCGCAGGCCGAACGCAAGCGGCTGCTGCGGGAGCTGCTGTCCGCCGCCACCGGGGCCGAACAGCGTTTTCTCTTCGGGCTGATCAGCGGCGAGCTGCGGCAGGGCGCGCTGGACGCGTTCGCCGTCGACGGCCTGTCGGCGGCCGCCGGCGCAGCCCCCGCGGACGTACGGCGCGCGGTGATGCTCGGCGGATCGCTCGGCGCCGTCGCCGAGGCTCTGCTCGCCCGCGGCCCGGACGCGCTCGCCGATTTCCGCCTCGAAGTGGGCCGCCCCGTCCAGCCGATGCTGGCGCAGACCGCCAAGGACGTGGACGAGGCGCTGGACAGGCTCGGGCCCTGCGCGATCGAGGAGAAGCTCGACGGCATCCGGGTGCAGGTGCACCGGGACGGCGAGAGCGTACGCGTCTTCACCCGCACCCTGGACGAGATCACCGACCGCCTCCCGGAGGTCGTCGCCGCGGCGCGTGACCTCACGGCGGAGCGGGCCGTCCTCGACGGGGAGCTCATCGCGCTGGGCGAGGACGGGCGGCCACGGCCGTTCCAGGAGACCGCGGGCCGCGTCGGTTCCCGGCTGGACGTGACCGGTGCGCGCGCGACCCTGCCCGTCTCGCCGGTCTTCTTCGATCTGCTTCTGGTCGACGGCCGCGAGCTGCTGACGCTCGACACGGCCGAGCGCCACGCGGAGCTGGCCCGAACGGTACCGGAGCCGCTGCGCGTACGGCGTCTCGTCGTCGAGGACCCGGCGGACGACGCGGCGCGGGTCCGGGCGCGCGCGTTCGCCGACGAGGTGCTGGCCCGCGGCCATGAGGGCGTGGTGGTCAAGGGCCTGGACTCCGCGTACAGCGCGGGGCGGCGCGGCGCCTCCTGGCTCAAGGTCAAGCCCGTCCACACCCTCGACCTGGTCGTGCTCGCGGCCGAGTGGGGACATGGGCGGCGTACGGGCAAGCTGTCCAACCTCCACCTCGGCGCGCGCCGACCCGACGGCACGTTCGCCATGCTCGGCAAGACCTTCAAGGGGCTGACCGACGTACTGCTCGCCTGGCAGACGGAGCGGCTTCAGGAGCTGGCCGTGCAGGACGACGGGTGGGTGGTGACCGTGCGGCCCGAGCTGGTGGTGGAGATCGCCTTCGACGGCGTGCAGCGGTCCACCCGCTACCCGGAGGGCGTCACGCTGCGCTTCGCGCGGGTGCTCCGCTACCGCGACGACAAGACGGCGGCGGAGGCGGACACGGTGGAGACGGTCCTTGCCTTCCGGGAGGGCCGGTAGCGCGCTCCGGGACGCCCCCCGGGGAGCCACCCCGTCTGCGCCCCCTCCGGAGCCGGACTCCGCGCCTTCTCCGGAGCCGGACTCCGCGCCTTCTCCGGAGCCTGACTCCGAGCCTTCTCCGGGGGGCATCGGACCCTCCCTCGTCCCGAATCTCCTGGTCATAAGTGGTGGTGTGCGCGCAGAGGGGGAACATGGAGAGCAGGAGCTTCGCCGGAAGCTTCGCAGCACAGCCGCGGAGGACCCCATGGAGATCTCCGGCATCATCACCGCGATCGTCATCGGCATCATCATCGGAGGGCTGGGCCGCCTCGTCATCCCGGGCCGCCAGCACATCGGCATCCTGTGGACGATGCTGATCGGCATCGTCGCCGCCCTCATCGGAACCGCCATCGCCTACGGGCTCGACGTGGCCGATACCGGAGGCATCGACTGGATCGAACTGCTCTTCCAGGTCGTCCTCGCGGCAGGCGGAGTGGCAGCGGTCGACCGAGCGAAGGCGCGCCGCTGACAGGCGCCGCTGACAGGCGCGTCCGCAGCGGTGCCGCCGACCCGCGCGCACTGACCGGCCGACGGCCGGGCACGGACGCCCCGCCGGTATCCGAGTGCCCCGCCGGTACCCGAGTCCTTACGGACCCGTGACGGCGGGGCCCGGTCCCGTACGCCTACGGCCGCCCGGCCGTAGCGTCCACGGCATGCGCGTACTCGTCACCGGAGGAGCGGGCTTCATCGGCTCCCACATCGTCACGGCTCTGGCCGCACTCGGCCACGAGCCCGTCGTCCTCGACGCCCTGCTGCCCTCGGCCCACGGCGGCCGCTCCGGCACGGCTCTGTCCGTGCCCGGGGCCGCGGCGTGCTTCCACGGCGATGTCCGGGACCCGGCGCTGCTGCGCCGGGCCCTGCGCGGCGTGGAAGCGGTCTGCCACCAGGCCGCGATGGTCGGACTCGGCCGGGACTTCACGGACGCACCGGACTACGTCGCGTGCAACGACCTCGGCACCGCCGCGCTCCTGGCCACGATGGCGGGAAGCGGTGTGCGGGACCTGGTGCTGGCCGGGTCGATGGTCGTCTACGGCGAAGGGCGCTACGACTGCCCGCGCCATGGTCCGGTGCGGCCCGGTCCGCGCAGGCCCGCCGACCTGGACGCGGGCCGCTTCGAGCCGCCGTGCCCGGACTGCGGGCAGCCCTTGGAGCCGGGCCTGGTCGGGGAGGACGCCCCGGTCGACCCCCGCAACGTCTACGCGACCACCAAGCTCGCCCAGGAACACCTCGCCGCCGCCTGGGCCCGCGCGACCGGCGGCAGCGTGGTCTCCCTGCGCTACCACAACGTCTACGGGCCCGGCATGCCGCGCGACACCCCGTACGCGGGCGTGGCCTCCTTCTTCCGCTCGGCGCTCGAACGGGGCGCGGCGCCCCGGGTGTTCGAGGACGGCCGCCAGCGCAGGGACTTCGTCCACGTACGGGATGTGGCGGACGCGAATGTCGCCGCGCTGACGTGTCTGCCCGGCCGCGCGGCCGGGGTGTTCCGCGCCTACAACACCGGCAGCGGCGAGCCCCGCACGGTGGGGGAGATGGCCGCGGAGCTGGCCCGCGCGTACGGGGGACCGGAACCGGTGACCACGGGCGAGTACCGGCTCGGGGACGTCCGCCACATCACGGCGTCCTCGCGCCGGCTGACGAGCGAGCTGGGATGGCGGCCCCAGGTGGCCTTCACGGACGGAATGGCGGAGTTCGCCCGCGCGCCGCTGCGGACACCGGTACGGGCGTGAGGTGCTGTGCGGTGCGACGGGGGGCACACCCGCCCCTACGGTGCCGCGGGCAGGGTCACCTCGAAGCGGCAGCCGCCCGGTACGTTCCGGACCCCCGCGTGACCCGCATGGGCCTCGACGATCCCGCGGACGATCGCCAACCCCAGGCCCGCGCCCGCCGGAGGGGTCGGTGTCCGGGCGTGGTTGCCGCGCCAGCCGGTGTCGAAGACGCGCGGCAGGTCCTCCTCCGGGATGCCGCCGCAGCCGTCCGTGACCGACAGCACCACGCTGTCGTACCCGCGGCGTTCGGCCGCCACCGCGACCGTCCCGTCGGCCGGGGTGCGGCGGATGGCGTTGATGAGCAGGTTGCCGAGGACCCGCGTCATCTCCTTGCCGTCGACCTCCACCGGCACCGCGTCGACGGGGTTGCCCACCAGCCGTACCCCCAGCTCCCGCGCCAGCGGGTCGGCGCCCGCCAGCGCGTCGCCCACCAGGTCGTACACCGACATCCGGCTCGGTGAGAGCGTCAGCGCCCCCGCATGGATGCGGGAGAGCTCGAAGAGGTCGCCGACCATGGAGTTGAGGCGTTCGACCTCCGTACGGATCTGGCGGAAGTAGCGGTCGGGGTCCTGCGCCATGCCGTCCTCCAGGGCCTCGGCCATGGCGCGCAGACCGGCGAGCGGGGTGCGCAGGTCGTGCGAGATCCAGGCGACCAGCTCGCGGCGGGAGGCGTCGAGGGCGCGCTCGCGTTCGCGGGACTCCGCGAGCCGGGCGCTGGTGGCCTCCAACTCCCGGCTGAGCTGCGCGAGTTCGGCGGTGGCCTCGCCGCCGGGCGCGGCGAAGCGGCCGCCCTCGCCGAAGGAACGGGCCGCCCGTGCCAGTTCGTTGCTGCGCGCGACCACCCAGCGGCCGAGGAGGAGCGCCACCGCGAGGGAGACGACGGCGGCCATTCCCACGACCGTGGTGACCACCGTCAGGTCGTGGGCGGACAGGAACATCGCCCAGGCGACGGCCAGGGTGCCGGCGAGCATCGCCGTCACCGCGACCCCCGCGACGACGGTCAGCGCGACCGCCACGGACCGGCCGCGCAGCACCCGCAGGGCCAGCGCCCCCAGCAGCCCGGCACCGGCGGCGCCGACGAGGGCGTACAGCGCGATGAGGAGGAGGTCCTTCACGGCGTACCGCCTTCTCGCTCCCGTGGCTCACCGGTTCCGCCGCCGCCGTCCCGCGGGTCGAAGCGGTAGCCGACGCCCCAGACCGTCGTGATCAGCTCCGGTGCCGCGGGGTCGTCCTCGATCTTCGAGCGCAGCCGCCGTACGTGGACGGTGACGGTCGACAGGTCCCCGAACTCCCAGCCCCACACCTCGTGCATCAGCTCCTCGCGACCGCAGGCGCGGCCGGGGTGGCGCAGCAGATAGGTGAGCAGGTCGAACTCGCGCAGGGTCAGGGAGAGTTCACGTCCGTCCTTGGTGGCGCGGCGGGCGACCGGGTCCAGTTCCAGCCCGGCCGCGGCCAGCCTCCCGCCCGCGGGTCCGACGCCGGGCGGCCCGCCGGAAGGGCCGCCGTTCTCACTCCCCGCGGCCCGCGAACGGCGCAGGACGGACCCGACGCGCAGGACCAGTTCGCGCGGGCTGAACGGCTTGGTGACATAGTCGTCCGCGCCGACCTCCAGGCCGAGGATGCGATCGTCCTCGTCCCCGCGCGCGGTGAGCATGATGACCGGCACCGGGCCCTTCGCGCGCAGGCTCCGGCACACGTCGAGCCCGTCCATGCCGGGGAGCATCAGGTCGAGCACGACGAGGTCGGGCCGCCGCTCGTCGGCGCGGGCCAGGGCGGAGGGGCCGTCAGCGGCGCGGTCGACGGTGAATCCGGCGCGGTCGAGGTAGCCCGCGACGATCTCGGCCACGGTCGGGTCGTCGTCCACGACGAGGACGCGGCCGGCCGGGGATGGGGACGGTACGGGGCTCTGCATGGCCCCAGCCTGGCACTGCGGACGCCGTCCGGCTCCCCCCGGGGTGGCGCCGATCGCCCGACGTCCGTGATTCGTAAGGACCTTGAGTCCGATATGTCCGTTCACTCTCCGTACGGTGATGAGGGTGACCAACGCGACTGCAACCGATGTGGACGTCGTCCTCCCCTGCCTGGACGAAGCGGCCGCCCTGCCCTGGGTCCTGGAACGCATCCCGCACGGCTGGCGGGCCGTCGTCGTCGACAACGGTTCGACGGACGGCTCCGCCGGGATCGCCCGCGACCTGGGCGCCACGGTGGTGCACGAACCGCGGCGGGGGTTCGGCGCCGCCTGCCATGCCGGACTCCTCGCCTCCGACGCCGAGTTCGTCTGCTTCCTCGACTGCGACGGCTCCCTCGATCCCGGACTCCTGCCCGGTCTCGTCGGCCTCGTGGCCGAGGGCACGGCGGACCTGGTCCTCGGCCGCAGACGGCCGCAGACCCGCGGCGCCTGGCCCCCGCACGCCCGGGCGGGCAACCTCGCCCTCGTACGGATGCTCCGGCGCCGTACGGGGGTGAGCCTGGGCGACCTGGGCCCGATGCGCGCCGCACGCCGGGAAGCCCTGCTCGGGCTGGACCTGACGGACCGCCGCAGCGGCTATCCCCTCCAGATGGTGGTCGAGGCGGCGGACGCCGGCTGGCGCATCGAGGAGCGTGATGTGCCGTACCTGCCGCGGACCGGGGAATCGAAGGTCACGGGTACGTGGCTCGGCACCTGGCACGCGGTCCGGGACATGCGCGCCGTGCTCCGCCGGCCGCCGCGTGCCGAGGGGGAGCGTGGTGCGGTGGCGATGTCCCCGGAGCGTCGTGCGCAGCCGGAACCCGAGCCGAGGCCGACTGCAGGACCGCAGAAGTCCGGGCGGACGACGGACGGCGGCACCGCACTCCTCGTCGTCGCCAAGGAGCCCGTCCCCGGGCGGGTCAAGACTCGGCTGACGCCCGCCTACACGCCGGAGGAGGCCGCGGAACTCGCCGCGGCAGCCCTCGCCGACACCCTCCGCACGGCCCTCGCCGTACCGGCGCGCGAACGCGTCCTCGTCCTCGACGGGCGGCCGGGTCCATGGCTGCCGCCCGGTGTCGAGGTGGTGCCGCAGTGCGGGGGCGGGCTCGACGAGCGGCTGGCGGCGGCGTTCGACCGCTGCGCCGGGCCCGCCCTGCTCATCGGCATGGACACCCCGCAGATCACGTCGTCCCTGCTCGCCCCCGTCCTCGGCCCGGACGCCTGGACGGACTGCGACGCCTGGTTCGGGCCGGCCGCGGACGGCGGATTCTGGGCGCTCGGGCTCGCGGTCCCGGACGGACGCCTCGTCCGCGGCGTACCGATGTCCACCGCGGGCACCGGTGCCGAGCAGCGCCGTCGCCTGGTCGACGCGGGCCTGCGGGTGAGGGATCTGCCGGTGCTGCGCGACGTCGACACGGCAGCCGACGCCGCCGAGGTGGCCGCCGCCGCGCCGGACGGCCGATTCGCCGCGGCGGTCGCGCGGATGGCGCGGGCGACGCGGGCGGCGACGCGATGATCCGCCCCGCGCCCCCGGCGGCCGGGCGCCCCGCGCAGCGCCCCGAAGCTCACCCCGCGCCCGCGTCGCGGCCCGCCGCCTGGCGCGCCGAACCGTACGCGACGGCCCTCAGCACCGGTCGCGGCCCGCTCTTCCTGCGCCGCGCCGACGGCTGGCTGCTGCCCCTCGATGTCGAGCGCTGGTGCAACGGCGCCGACCCCTCCGACATGAGCGTGCTCCGCCGCTGTGAGGGGAGCGTGCTCGACATCGGCTGCGGCCCCGGCCGCCTGGTCGCGGCCCTCGCCGCGATGGGCCGGGTCAGCCTCGGCATCGACGTCAGCCCCGCCGCGGTCGCCCGTACGGTCACCGAGGGCGGGCAGGCGCTGCGCCGCTCGGTCTTCGACACCCTGCCAGGAGAGGGGCGTTGGGGCACGGCACTGCTCATCGACGGCAACATCGGCATCGGCGGCGACCCGCGGGCGCTGCTGACACGGGTCGCGGCGATCGTCGCGCCGGGCGGGCTCGCCCTGGTCGAGGCGGCCACCGGGGACGTCGACGAACGCGTACGGGTCCGCATCGACGACGGGCGCGGTATGTCCCCGAGCGCGCTCGCCGTACCGGGGCCGCGCACCGCCGCGGGCACGGACGCCGACTTCCCCTGGGCCCGGGTGGGCCTCGCGGCGCTCCACCGCGAGGCGCGCGCCGCGGGCTGGTCCCCGGCCGGGCAATGGACCCACACGGGCCGTCCCTTCGCCGCGTTCCGGCGTGACGGGGACACGGCGGGCCGGTCCGTGTGAGGGGCGCGCGGGTCCGGGGTCTTCACGCCTCCCGGTTCGGCATGCCCGGGCCCGCGCCCACCCTCCCCATGCACGCCCGTCTTGTCGCGCACGTCCTGTGGAGCCGCTTCCCGCCTCCCGCGGCGACCGGCCTCACACCGTCCGTACCGACAACTCCCGTTCCCTGCCCGTGCACGCCGCGAGGTGGGCCGCCTCCGCCTCCAGCGCGTCCCGCGGGACCTTCCCGCTCTCCGCGAAGACCTGTACGTCCACCGCCCCGTCGTCCGTGACCTCCCACACCCCGGCCACCCGCCCGCCGTGCACCACCACCGGGGAGATCCACCCGGCCGTACGGCTCACGGCCTTGCGGCGGTCCGCGGCGAGGACGCGGGTGTCGGCGGTGCCCGGGCCCAGCACGTACTGGTCGAAGCCCGCGAGCAGCCGGACCTCCTTCGACGGCTTCGTGCGGGCCAGTGCGTCCGCGTCCTCCGCGAGCACGTACGCCCGCTCGCCCTCGACGTCGACCTCGGTCAGAGCGTCCCCCAGCGAGGCGAACCGCGCCCGCATGGCGGCCTTCGGGGTCAGTCCGCGGATCAGCCAGGCGTCGAAGGCCTCGGCCGTCGCGGGGCCGTGCGCGCGCAGGTACGCGGGGACCGCGACCCGGGCCGCCTCCTCCGGATCGGGCAGACCCCTCCAGCCGGGGATCAGGGAGCGGGGCGAGACGAAGGTGGTGCGACGGCCCTCGCCCGAGCCGTGGCAGAGGTGGCCGGTCCAGGCAAGCGGCTTGAGGACCGTCCCCCAGCCCGAGGTGAGCTGTTCGCGCAGGTCGCCGTAGCCGGGCAGGGCGATGACGGCCTCGGTCAGCTCGGCCCGGCCCATCGCCCGCCCGCCGTCCAGCAGTTCGTCGATCGCCTCGCCCAGCCGCTCCATCTGGTCGGGGGTCACACCGAAGCTGCGCTGCCACGACGGCTTCACCCAGATCCGGGCGGCGGCCAGCAGCGACTGGAAGGCCGCCATCTGCTCCGGTACGAGCAGATGCAGCGTGCCGCGCATCGACCATGTCTTCACGACCGTGCGGTCCGCCAGGGCCTTCTCCACCGCGCCCGCCTTCGGCCGGCGCTGCCGGGTGGCGATCGCCAGCTCCGCCGACGACGCGACCTGCGCCTGCACCCCGGCCAGCCGCTCGACGAGCTGCGGGACGGTCGACGACGTCCGCGGGGTGAGGCTCTGCTGCCGCATCCGCCAGGCCAGGGCCTGGTCGCGCGTCGCCTTCAGCACCGTGCGTCCCCGTCCGCCGCTCGCCGGTACGGGGCGTGACCGCGCAGGCCCCGTATGCGTACAGCAGCAGTCTCCCCCCTGACAGGCAGGACCGGCCACGCGTACGGAGAATGGCAGGAGAGTCCGACCGTCCCCCCGGCGAGCCGAGGAGGGTGCAGGCCATGCGGGTGGCGCTGGCACAGACGGACAGTGTGCTCGGCGATGTCGACGCGAACCTCGAGATCGCCCGGGAGCAGATCGGGCAGGCCGTCGCCCAGGGCGCCGACCTCGTGGTCTTCCCGGAGCTGAGTCTCAACGGCTATCACCTCGGTGCGCTCGAGCGTGACACCTCGGTCGAGACGCGCGATCCGCGGCTGGCCGAGCTGAGCACACACGGCGCCGACGTCGTCGTCGGCTTCCACGAGCACACCAGCCTGCGCGCGTACAACACCGCCGCCTACTACGGCACGGGCGCTCTCCTCCACGCCCACCGCAAGCTGTATCTGCCCACCTATCTGGCCTGGGAGGAGCGCAAGCACGTGAGCCCCGGGCAGTCGCTGCGCGCCTACGAACTCCCCGGCGGATACGGGCGCGCGGCCACGCTGGTCTGCAACGACGCCTGGCAGCCGGTCGTGCCGTGGCTGGCGGTGCAGGACGGCGCCGAGGTCGTGTTCGTGCCGACCAACAGCGCCGCCAGCCTGGACCCGGAGGCCATGGACACCGGCCTCTACTGGGACACACTGCTCTCCTACACCGCGCGGATGCTGCAGTGCTGGGTCGTCTTCGTGAACCGGATCGGCAACGAGCACGGCGCCTCGTTCTGGGGTGGCTCGCGGGTGGTCGACCCGCGGGGCATGGTCGTGGCGCAGGCCCCGAAGTGGGAGCCGGGGCTCGTCACCGTCGACATCGACCCGCACGAGGCGCGGCGGCAGCGGCGGAGCGTGCCGATGGTCGCGGAGGCCAGGCTGGGGCTGATCGACCGCGAGGTCCGCCGCCTCATCGACGAGGGCGGCGACCACTGACGACGGCCGCTGAGCCGCGCCCGTACGGTGGGCCGCCCGGCGGGCTCAGCGGGCCCGGCCCCCGAGGCCGGTCGGCAGGCCCTCCGGCAGCTTGCCGCCGCCCACCTTGGTGTACGTCTCGGAGGCGCCGGACCCCCACTCGACCGTGAGGGTCCTGCCGCCCTGGGACGGAGCCGCGGTGCCCTTCGTCCGTTCGGTGTTCCCGTCCTTGCAGCCGAGCGCCAGCCCGGCCCTGCCCTTCCCCGCCGTGACCGTGCCCGTGCATGGGTGCTCACCGGCGAGGACGGCCTTCCGGCCGGTGACGGACAGGTGGTACTCGCCGTCGAGGCCGGTCGTGCGCCAGACGCCGGCGATCGCCTCGGGGCCGACCTCGCGCTCGTCCCCCGCGCCGTCCCCGCCCTCCCCGCCGCCGCTCCCGCCGTCCTCCTCCGACGGCGCGGCGGTCCTCGCCGGAGCGTCGTCGTCCGTGCCGCTGCCTTCGGTGCCGCAGCCGCCCAGCAGCAGTGCCGCCACCGCAACGGCCGCCGCCGCACCGGCTGTTCGTGCCTGTACGAGCACTGCGTCTCTCCCGTCGTCGTGCCCGGCGTGGGCGGGCCGCGGCCCTCTGCCGCGCCCCGCCCGTCCGGTCTACCAGCTCGACCTGCGCACACCCGGCAGATACCCGGCGTGCGCCTGCTCGCGCAGACGGATCCGGGACAGGCCGAAGGCGCGGACGTATCCGCGAGGACGTCCGTCCACCGCGTCCCGGTTGCGGACCCGCGTCGCACTCGCGTCGCGGGGCTGCCGTCCGAGCTCGCGCACGGCGGCGGCCCGCTCGTCCCGCGGGGTCCGCGGGTCGCGGATGACCGCCTTCAGCACCGCTCGCCGGGCGGCGTAGCGCGCGACGACCAGCCGCCGCCGTTCGTTCTTCGCCGTCTTGCTCTTCTTGGCCATCAGACGTGCGTCCCCCGCTTCCGGATCCGTGCGACGGCCTTCTCGACGCCGATCGTGTCCACGGTCTTGACGCCCTTGGCGCTGAGGGTGAGCCGGATGTACCGGCGTTCGCCCGCCAGCCAGTAGCGCCGGGTCTGGATGTTGGGGTCGAAGCGCCGCTTGGTGCGGCGGTGCGAGTGGGAGACGCGGTGGCCGAAGCCGGGCTTGCGGCCGGTCAGCATGCAGTGGGCGGACACGGTCGGAACCTCCTAATGAAAATGGAAACCATTTCTGTTAGTGTACCGGTCATGGCACGCGACGACATCCGCCCCCTGATCAAGCTCCGGTCCACCGCCGGAACCGGCTACACGTACGTGACCCGCAAGAACCGCCGTAACGACCCCGACCGGCTCCGGCTCCGCAAGTACGACCCGGTCGCCCGCCGCCACGTCGACTTCCGCGAGGAGCGCTGACGACAGGCCGGCCCCAGCCGGCGAGCAACCGAGAGGAGAGACAGCCATGAAGCCCGGAATCCACCCGCCGTACCGCCCCGTCGTCTTCCGCGACAGCGCGTCCGGCACCGCCTTCCTGACGCGTTCGACCGCGACGAGCGAGAAGACCGTGGAGTGGGAGGACGGCCGCACGTATCCGGTGATCGACGTCGAGGTGTCCTCGGCGAGCCACCCCTTCTACACCGGCAGGACCCGCGTCATGGACACCGCCGGACGCGTGGAACGCTTCGAGCGCCGCTACGGCCGGCGCGGGGCCCGCTGATGGAAGCCCGCAACTCCGGCGCACCGTTGCGCGACCGGCGCGACCGGCTCCCGGTGGCTCTGGTCGCGGGGCTGCACGCCGACGCCCGAAGGGCCGCGGTCGAAGGGCTGCTGCGTACGGTCCCCGGCAGCGTGGCGCTCCACCACGACCTGTCGACGGCGTCCGCGGGGACCGTACGGCGGACCGTGCGCGACAGCGGCGGACTCCTCGGCGGCGGCGACGCGCCGCTCGTCAACGACTGCGCCTGCTGCGCGCTGCGCGAGGACCTGGTGCCCGAGCTCGTGCGGCTCGCGGACGACGGGCTCTGCCGCCTGGCGGTGGTCGAGCTGTGGGACTCCGTCGAGCCCAAGGCGATGGCGGAGGTGGTGGCCGCCCTCAGCGGGGAGACGCTCGAACTCACCGGCGTCGTCACGGTCGTCGACCCCTCGCTCCTCGTGCCCTTCCTGGGCTGCGGCGACGATCTGGCCGAGACCGGACTGGCGGCCGCCGCGACCGATCAGCGCACCGTCGCCGACACCTGGGCGCGGCAGCTCGAGTACCCGCCCGTGCTGGCGCTCGCACCCCCCGAGGGCGGAGAGGAGCCGGACCCGGGCGATCTCGCCCTGCTGCGCCAACTCCACCCGACGGCGCGTCATGTCCCGGTGGGCTCGGGCGCGCTGGCGGAGGCCGCCTTCGCCGGCTTCGACATCGAAGCCGCGGCGGCACGGCAGCACCCCGCGTGCGCGCTGCTGCCCCAGGACGCCGACGAGCACGGGGTGACCACGTTCGTATGGCACCGCACCAGGCCGTTCCACCCCGAGCGGCTGTACGCGGCGCTGGAGGATCTGACCTGTGCCGCCGCGCGCAGCCGTGGCCGCTTCTGGCTCGCCGACCGGCCCGACACGCTCCTCTCCTGGGACGCGGCGGGCGGTGCCCTGTGCGTGGAGAACGCCGGCCCCTGGCTGGCGGCCCTCCCGGACGCGGCCTGGGAGATGGTCCCGCCGATGCGCCGGGCGGCCGCGGCCCTGGACTGGGACGCCGAACACGGCGACCGCGCCCAGCACCTCGTCTTCACCTCACCGGGGCTGGACCGCGACGCGCTCGTCGAACTCCTGGACTCCTGCCTGCTCACGGATGCCGAATACACGGCGGGGCACGAGGCGTGGAAGGGGCTGTCCCCGGCCTTCGACGCGCTTCTCGACCCCGTTTCCTGAATACCCGACCGGATACCCGACTCCGCAGAGAAAGGCACCGATTCATGACACGGCGCGGCGATGCCGGAAAGAATTCCCGGCCGCGACCCAACCCATTGGACGCGGCGGGCGTCACCTATATCGACTACAAGGACACCGACCTCCTGCGGAAGTTCATCTCCGACCGGGGCAAGGTACGGAGCCGCAGGGTGACCCGTGTCACCGCCCAGCAGCAGCGCCGCCTCGCACGTGCCGTCAAGAACGCACGGGAAATGGCGTTGCTGCCCTACGGGAGAAAGGGCGCGTAGCCGGGAGGTCAACCGTCCGAAGTACTCCGGGCACAGTCCGTGCACGTGCATTCGCCCATGCAGCAGCATGTGAACGGAGCTATGATCCCAGGTCAGTTGACATACGCAACTACCTCGGGAGAGTCCTGTGCATCACCCGTACCGGAATGGCATGGCGGCCGCGGCTCTCGACGATGTCGTCTGGATGAAAAGCCGTCGCAGCAACTCACAGGGCGCCTGTGTGGAGTTGGCGAAGCTGCCGGACGGTGGTGTGGCGATGCGCAATTCGCGATTCCCCGACGGGCCGGCCCTCATCTACACCCCGGCCGAGGTGGAGGCGCTGCTGCTCGGGGTCAAGGACGGGGAGTTCGACCACCTGGTCGACTAGGTGCGCCTGGAGGGCCGTGGGCCTCGTCGGCCTGTACGGGACGTCAACCCTGGAGGGGGAAGCGGGAGGCCGGGAGCCGGAAGAGGGCCCAGACGACCTTGCCGCGCAGCGTTCCCGCGAGAGGGTGCCAGCCCCATCCGTCGCTGACCGCCTCAACGAGATGGAGTCCGCGCCCCGACTCCGCGGCGAAGTCCGGCTCCCCGCCGGTGCGTGCGGTGACCGGGCTGGCCTCGCTGGGGTCCCGTACGGCACAGACCAGGCGTGAGGTCCAGTGCATCAGATGGAGGCGGACCGCGGGGTCCGGGGCCCCGGGACTGTCGGGGACGGCGTGGCGGAGTGCGTTGGTGACGAGTTCCGAGACGACCAGCGCGACGTCGTCGAACCGCTCGGCCAACTCCCACCGGTCGAGCGCGGACTTGGTGAACGCGCGGGCCTCTCGCACCGATGCGTAGTCCGCTGTGAGTGAGCACGAGACGGAACTCGACACGCTCGCCGGGTCGATGGGAGGGAGGCCCTGCCGTAACGGCTCGAGCATGGTCGATCCTTCGGTCCCCATGCGTGGCACTCCTGGCCCTATAGGAATCGGTCAAGGCGGCGTGCTGTGCTCGCGGACCATCGTTCCCAATGCGCAGGGCAGATGCAAGGGCAGATGCACGTGCACGGCGCCGGACTTATCGCTAAGCGGGTGGATTGGAGCCCAATTCTTCCTGCGGCCGGTTTCAGGGCCTTGCCTGACGACTTCTCATCTGTGTAACCGCGCGGGCACGCAACGGAGCCCGGAGATGGCAGACTCAGCACATTGGACGGTCGCAGTGCATCACCAATCGAGACAGGCAGTCGGGAAATGAGCACAGTGCAACCGGGAAGGGCGACGGACGGAGCAGGCGGGGCGAGCGGTTCGGTGGTGCGCCGCATCCTGCTCGGCTCACACCTCAGGCGCCTCCGCGAAGCCCGCGGCGTGACGCGGGAGGCCGCCGGCTACTCCATCCGCGCATCCGAATCGAAGATCAGCCGTATGGAGTTGGGCCGGGTGAGCTTCAAGGCACGGGACGTGGACGACCTGCTGACGCTCTACGGGGTCACCGACGAGGCCGAGCGCGACGCGCTGCTGAGCCTCGTGCGCGAGGCCAACGTGGCCGGGTGGTGGCACAGTTACGGCGACGTGCTGCCCGGCTGGTTCCAGACCTACGTCGGGCTGGAGGGCGCCGCCTGCCTCATCCGCGGCTACGAGGTCCAGTTCGTGCCCGGGCTGCTCCAGACCGAGGACTACGTCCACGCCGTCGTCGTCCGCGGTCAGCCCGACGCCTCCCGCAGTGAGGTCGACCGCCGGGTCGCCCTGCGCGTGGAGCGGCAGAAGCTGTTGCTCTCCGAGCGCGCGCCCGACTTCCACCTGGTCCTGGACGAGGCCGCGCTGCACCGCCCCTACGGGGACGCGGAGGTGATGCGCGGTCAGCTCCGCCACCTCGTCGACTTCTCCGAGCGTCCCAATGTGCGGCTGCAGATCATGCCGTTCGGGTTCGGGGGCCACGCGGGCGAGAGCGGCGCGTTCACGATCCTGCGGTTCCCCGAGCCGGACCTGCCCGACGTGGTCTATCTGGAGCAGCTCACCAGCGCGCTCTACCTGGACAAGGCCGAGGACGTCGCCCAGTACGAGCGGGCGATGCAGCGGCTCCAGGAGGACAGCCTGAGCCCGTCCGGCAGCCGGGATCTGCTCGCGAGCACGCTCCAGCGCCTCTGAGGTCGAGGACACCGTCCGGCGGGCGCCGTGCGGCGGGCCGGACGGTGTCCGTGGATCCGTGGGACCCGCGCATCCGCCGAGCCGTGCGCCCCGCGCATCCGCGGAGCCCCCTCCAACTCCCGCAGTCTGTCGTTACGATGACATGCCATCAGGAGCGGTACTCGTCCGCGGACGCCGGACCGGCGTCCCGGCCTCCAGACAGGCAAGCGCATGTCCTCCTTCGCAGAGTTGGCCCACCAGTACATCGACGGCGCATGGCGGACGGGCAGTGGCTCCTGGGACATCATCGACGTCAACCCGTACAACGGCGAGAAGCTGGCCTCGATCACCATCGCCACGAGGGACGAGGTGGACCGGGCCTACCGCGCGGCCGAGCGGGCGCAGCGGACCTGGGCCGGCACCAACCCGTACGCGCGCCGCCTCGTCTGCGAACGGGCGCTGCGGATCGTCGAGGACCGCGAGCAGGAGATCACCGAGGCCCTCGTCGCCGAACTGGGCGGCACCCGGCTCAACGCCGCCTTCGAGCTGAGCCTTGCCAAGGAATTCCTGCGCGAGGCGATCGCCCTGGCCCTGCGTCCGGAGGGCCGGATCATCGCCTCGCCCGCCGAGGGCAAGGAGAACCGTCTCTACCGGGTGCCGGTCGGCGTCGTCGGCGTCATCAGCCCGTTCAACTTCCCGTTCCTGCTGTCCCTGAAGTCCGTCGCCGCGGCGCTGGTCCTCGGCAACGCGGTCGTCCTCAAGCCGCACCAGGACACACCGGTCTGCGGCGGCACGCTCGTGGCCAAGGTCTTCGAGGACGCGGGCCTTCCGGCGGGGCTGCTCAACGTCGTGATCACCGACATCGCCGAGATCGGCGACGCGCTCATCGAGCACCCGGTGCCGAAGGTCATCTCCTTCACCGGCTCCGACGAGGCCGGCCGCCACGTCGGAGCCGTCTGCGCCGCCCACTTCAAGTACGCCGTCCTCGAACTGGGCGGCAACAGCGCGCTCATCGTGCTGGAGGACGCCGACATCGACTACGCGGTGGACGCGGCGGTCTTCAGCCGGTTCGTGCACCAGGGCCAGGTGTGCATGGCGGCCAACCGCGTGCTCGTGGACCGGGCGGTGGAGCGGGAGTTCACGGAGAAGTTCATCGAGAAGGTGAAGGCGCTGAAGGTCGGCGACCCCGCCGACCCCGGGACTCACATCGGTCCGCTCATCAACTCGCTCCAGGCGGAGGCGGTTTCGGCGTTCGTCGAGACGACGGTCGCGGCGGGCGCGACGGCGCTGCTGCGGGGAAGCACGCGGGGCAACCTCGTACACCCGACCGTCCTCACCGGTCTCCCGGCCGACTCACCCGCGCTCGCGCAGGAGATCTTCGGCCCGGTCGCGCTCGTGGTGCCCTTCGACGGGGAGGACGAGGCCGTACGGATCGCCAACGCCACGCCGTACGGCCTGAGCGGGGCGGTGCACACGGGCGACGTCGAGCGCGGGGTCCGCATCGCCCACCGGATCGACACGGGCATGATCCACATCAACGACAGCACGGTGCACGACGAGCCGATCGTGCCGTTCGGGGGCGAGAAGCACTCGGGGGTGGGGCGGCTGAACGGCGACTCCATGGTGGAGGCGTTCACGACGCAGAAGTGGATCTCGATCCAGCACGGGCGGAGCACGTTCCCGTTCTGAGGGCGCGGTCCTCCGAGCCGTGGATCTGGGGCGTGGTGTCCGAGGCGCGGTTCCGGGCGTGTAAGGGGCACCTCCGGGCGAGGCGAACGGGGAGCGGGAGAGTTGCGGACCGTACCTGACCGCAAGGGCCCATAGCTTCTGTGGTGCCGGGAGGGGGACGGGACGGACCCCCTCCGGCGTCACGACTTCCGGCACGACGACGTGCTCCACGAAAGGCGGACTCCATGCCCACTCACGTTCTCCCCGAGGCCGACGGCGACGAGCGCGGTGCCCTCCTCGCCTTCCTGGAGGCGCAGCGCGGCGGCGTGCGCCGGGCACTCCTCGGCCTGACGGAGGAGCAGGCGGGGCAGAAGCCGAGTGCGAGCGAACTCTCCCTGTCCGGGCTGCTCAAGCACGTCGCCGAGGTGGAGCTGGGCTGGCTGCGCCGTGCCCAGCAGCGGCCCGACGAGACCCAGCGGACCGAGGAGACCTGGTCCGACAGCTTCCGGCTCCTGGAGGGCGAGAGCATCGAGGGGACGCTCGCATCCTGGGAGAAGACAGCTCAGGAGGTCGAGGACTGGATCCGCTCACTGCCCAGCCTCGACGACACCTTCCCGCTGCCGGAGGCGCCCTGGTATCCGCCGGCCTCGCGGGTCTCGCAGCGCTGGCTGCTGCTGCACCTGATCGAGGAGACGGCGCGTCACGCGGGCCATGCAGACATCATCCGCGAGTCCCTGGACGGGAAGACGGCCTTCGAGCTGGTGGCGGAGGCGGTCACCTCCTGAGCGCGGGGGACCCTCCTCGGCACGGGGGAGCGGCGGGATGCGGGGTGCCGCGGGCCCCCTGCCTCGCACCCGCCGCCCCCGGCCCGGCCCCTACCGGCCCTTCGGCACTCCGCCCGCACCCCCCGCCCGAGCCTGAATAGGCTGGTGTGCGGGCTACGGTGACGCCAGGGACGCCGTACGGCACGAGGGCGATGGGGAGATACGGGCCATGTCAGCGATCCGGCTGCTGGTGCTGGGGGCGGTCCGCCAGCACGGGCGGGCTCACGGCTACCAGGTGCGCAACGACCTGGAGTACTGGGGCGCCCACGAGTGGTCCAACGCCAAACCCGGATCGATCTACCACGCGCTCAAACAGATGGCCAAGCAAGGGCTGTTGCTCGTCCACGAGACCGCACCGAGCACAGCGGGCGGCCCACCGCGTACGGAGTACGAGGTCACGGACGCGGGCCAGGAGGAGTACTTCGCCCTGCTGCGCGAGGCCCTGCGCCGGCACGACCAGAAGATCGACGTGCTGTCGGCCGGCATCGGCTTCATCGTCGACCTGCCGCGCGAGGAGGCGGTGGCGCTGCTCAAGGAGCGCGTACGGCACCTGGAGGAGTGGCGCTCGGCGGTGACGGACCACTACACCCCAGAGGAGGGCCCCGAGTCGATCGGGCACATCGGCGAGATCATGAATCTCTGGGTCCACTCGGCGGACAACGGCGCGGAGTGGACGCGCGGGCTGATCGAGCGCGTCGAGGCGGGGGCGTACACGTTCGCGGGGGAGGGCGAGCCGTTCGTCGGCGTGCTCCCGGACGGGGTGGAGAACCCGTACGCGACCGGGGAGCCGGACGGGGACGGCGGATAGGCAAGGCGGCTGTGGCCGGTCCGATGGAGCGGTACGCGCGCACTGCGAATTAATCAAGTTTGACTAACGGCAGGGTCCCCAGTACCTTCGGGTTCGCTGTAGTCAAGTTTGACTACTAAAGGGAGGCGAGCGTTGTGACGGACTGCGATCTGTCGGTCGTCGTCGAAGGACTGCGGAAGACGTACGGAGACAAACGGGCCCTCGACGGCCTCGACCTGACCGTGCGGACGGGCACGGTCCACGGTCTCCTCGGCCCGAACGGCGCCGGGAAGACCACCGCCGTACGGATCCTCTCCACGCTCCTCCGGCACGACGGCGGCCGTGCCGAAGTGGCCGGTTTCGACGTGCTGCGCCGGCCGCGGGAGGTCCGCTCCCGGATCGGCCTGCTCGGTCAGCACGCGGCCGTGGACGAGGAGTTGAGCGGCCGGCAGAACCTCGAGATGTTCGGGCGGCTCCACCACCTGGGCGCGCGGCGCGCGGGCACCCGCGCGGACGAACTCCTGGAGGGCTTCGGCCTCGAAGAGGCGGGACGGAAACCCGTACGGCAGTACAGCGGGGGCATGCGGCGGCGGCTCGATCTGGCCGCGGCCCTCGTCACCGCGCCGCACATCCTCTTCCTCGACGAGCCGACCACCGGTCTGGACCCGCGGGGCAGGACGGAGGTGTGGAACGCGGTCCGCGCCCTGGTCGGCGGCGGTACGACGGTGCTGCTGACGACCCAGTACCTGGAGGAGGCCGATCAGTTGGCGGACCGCATCTCGGTCGTCGACCGGGGACGGCGCATCGCCGAGGGCACACCGGACGAGCTCAAGTCGGGGATCGGCGGCGACCGTATCGACGTCGTGGTGCACGACGCCGGACGACTGGCCGAGGCCGCCTCGCTGGTGGGCGCGGCCGTCGGGACGGACGAGGTCGGGACGGACACGGACGCGCGCCGGGTCAGCGCACCGGTGACGGACCGGATGGCGGCGCTGACCGAGACCGTACGGGCACTGGGCGCGGCGGGTGTCGAGGCGGAGGACATCGCCCTGCGGCGGCCCACGCTCGACGAGGTGTTCCTGCGCGTGACGGGCGGGGGCGGCGAGGCGGTCGGCGGCGGGGCGGTCGGCGGCGGTGGGGCGGTCTGCGGCGGGGCGGTCGGCGGCGGGGGAGCCGACCGCGACGGGGAAGCCGGTCGGGTTGCGGAAGCCGGTCGCGTTGGGGAAGCCGGTCGGGTTGGGGAAACCGACGGGGACGGCGGGACGGGCCGTGGTGCCGGTCGCCGAGGCGGCACCGGTCGGGGCGGGCACGAGGGCATGGAGGCTGCCGTATGACCACCACCATCACTCCGGCGCACACGCCGGGGGCCGGCTCGCCGCGGGAGACCTCGCGGGGCGCCGGACCGCGCTGGTTCCTGACGGACTGCTGGACCATGACGCGGCGCGAACTCGCCCACTGGGCACGGCAACCGGTGCAGATCGTCGTCGGTCTCGTCTTCCCGGTGATGATGCTGCTGATGTTCGCGTACTTCATCGGTGGCGGGATGACGGTCGCGGGCGGCGGGGACTACAAGGAGTTCCTGGTGCCGGGCATGTTCGTCCTCACCATGGCGTTCGGGCTCGAAGCGACGATGATCGCGATCACGCAGGACCTCAACAAGGGGGTCGTGGACCGGTTCCGGTCGATGCCCATGGCGTCGTCCGCGGTACTGGTGGGGCGCAGCGCGGCCGACATGCTCCAGTCCGCTCTCGGCCTGGTCGTCATGGTCGGTGTGGGCCTGGCGATGGGCTGGCGGTGGCAGGGGGGCTCGGCCGGGGCACTGGGCGCCGTCGGACTGCTGCTCCTGCTGCGGTTCGCGATGCTGTGGATCGGCATCTTCCTCGGACTCCTCGCGGGGAGGCCGGAGTTGGTCCAGGCGGTACAGATCCTGATCTGGCCGGTCGCGTTCCTGTCCAGCGTCTTCTCCTCGCCGGAGGACATGCCGGGGTGGCTGGGGGCCGTCGCGGAGTGGAACCCGCTGTCGGCGACGGCTGCCGCGGTGCGTGAGTTGTTCGCCAATCCGGGGTGGGGCGGCGGTTCGTGGGTCGCGCGGCATGCGCTGGAGCTGGCCGTCGCGTGGCCGCTGGTGCTGCTCGCGGTCTTCTTCCCGCTCGCGGTGAGCCGGTTCGCGCGCCTGAGCCGGTAGGAGGGCCACGGGGGGGCGGGGGGTACGCGTGCGGGGGTACGGGGGTGTGGCGGCCGTACCCCGCACTGGGCCTGGTTTCCCGCACCAGGCCCGTGTCACCGCACCGGGCCCGTGTCCCGCACCGGGAACTCCGGGCCCGCTGGCCCGCCCACGGCGGGGGTGGAACCTGGCGGCGTTCCGCGGTGTAGAGAAAGTGAACGGCGCCCGGGGAGGGCGCCCGCGGTGAGGGGGGCATCGTGGCCGGACGGTCGGGTGCGACGGAGCGGTTCGATCTAGTGGTGGAAGGCGGTCGCCTGGGAGACGGGGCGGCCCAAGGGGGCGGGCTGCTCCCGCAGTTCGGGCAGAAGCGCCGCCAGGTCCTCCACGAACAGGTCGGCGAGGTCGGCGGAGAATCCGTTGCGGCACACCACGCGCAGGACGGAGAGATCCTGGCGGTTGGGCGGGAAGGTGTAGGCGGGCACGAGCCAGCCCTTCTCGCGGAGCCGCCGGGAGACGTCGAAGACGTCGTAGGACGTGACGTCGGGGGTGGTGGTGAAGGCGAAGACGGGGAGTTCCGAGCCGTAGGTGAGCAGGTGGAAGTCGCCCATGGACTCGATGCGTTCGGCGAGCGAGCGGGCCACGTCCCGCGATGTCTGCTGGACCGCGCGGAAGCCTTCCCGGCCCAGCCGGAGGAAGGTGTAGTACTGCGCGGCCACCTGGGCGCCGGGGCGGGAGAAGTTGAGCGCGAAGGTGGGCATGTCCCCGCCCAGGTAGTTCACGCGGAAGACGAGTTCCTCCGGGAGGGCGTCGTTGTCGCGCCACAGGGCCCAGCCCACACCCGGGTAGACGAGGCCGTACTTGTGGCCCGAGGTGTTGATGGAGGCGACTCGGGGGAGCCGGAAGTCCCAGACCAGGTCCTCGTCCAGGAAGGGCGCGATCATCGCACCGGACGCTCCGTCCACGTGCACGGGCACGTCGAGTCCGGTGCGTTCCTGGAGCGCGTCCAGGGCCGCGCACACCTCACCCACGGGTTCGTAGGACCCGTCGAAGGTCGAGCCCAGCACGGTCACGACGCCGATGGTGTTCTCGTCGCAGAGGTCGGCCGCGGCCTGAGGGTCGAGGTGGAAGCGGTCGCCCTCCATGGGGACCTGGCGGGCTTCGACCTCCCAGAAGTTGCAGAACTTGTCCCAGCACACCTGGACGTTCGCGCCCATCACGAGGTTGGGCCGGGCGTGCCCCGGATAGCGCGAGTCCTTGCCGCGCCGGAGCGCCTGCCGCATCCAGCGCCGCTTGAGCGCCATCCCGGCGAGCATGCAGGCCTCGCTGGATCCGGTGGTGGAGCACCCCACGGCCGAGGCGGGATCGGGGGCGTTCCACAGGTCGGCGAGGATCGCCACGCACCGCTGCTCGAGTTCGGCGGTCCGCGGGTACTCGTCCTTGTCGATCATGTTCTTGTCCCGGCAGATCCCCATGAGCGTGCCGGCCTGGGGCTCCATCCAGGTGGTCACGAAGGTGGCCAGATTCAGCCGGGAGTTGCCGTCGAGCATCAGCTCGTCATGGACGAGCTGGAAAGCCGTGCCGGGAGGCATCGGACCGTCCGGCAGCCGGTGCTTGGGCGGGTCCGTCGCCATGCCCCCGACCGGATCGGCGGGCCCGAAGAAGGGATTGACCGAGAGCCGGCCTTCCTGTCCTGCTCCGGCGGGCTCTGGTCCTCTGTGCAGCGACATGGTGCTCACGCCTCCCTTCGCCGCGACCATACGGGCAAATCGCCCAGCAGGCCCGCGCGGTTGCTGCGCCTGGCGGCGCCGCGTCACCGCACCGATGTCCCGTCCTCACGCAGCTGCATCAGCGGACGGCCCGTCACCAGCAGCCAGGCGGGGAGTGCGGCCAGGATCAGCAGCGGAAGGATGGTGATCTCCGCGGCCAGGATGGCCGCCGTGAAGAGGCTCAGCCAGCCGTGCCGGGTGACCGCCATGAGGATGCCGAGCACCCCGCACACCACCGCCACGGCCAAGGGCACCTGGGGCACGATCGCATGGGCGAACATCCCCAGGGCGACGCCCGCGAAGACCGAGGGGAAGATGCGTCCGCCCCGGAAGCCGCAGGTGGACGCGACGACGACGGCCGCGACCTTGACCACGGCCATCAGCGCGAGCTCCCCGGCCGACCACGCCCCGGGGTCCTCCGCCAGTTCCGCCATCTGGTCGAGCCCCTTGAAGAGGGTGAGATGTCCGCCGAGCGCCGCGAGCAGCCCCAGCACCACACCGCCGGCCGTGGTCATCGCCACGGGATGCCGCAGCTGCCGGAAGGCCCGGTGGACGTACGGGAACGCGTGGACGGCCGCCATGCCCAGCAGGGCTCCGGCCGAGGCGATCAGCATCGCGGCGGGGACGTCCCCGAACCTCGGGCCCGTGTATGCGGGCAGGTTCACCGCGAAGGAGGGCTCGGAGATCAGGACGGTCGTGATGGAGCCGGCCCCGGCGGCAACCAGCGGAGCGAACAGCTGGTCCCACAGCGACCGCATACCCGGTGTCCGCACGGCGCCGCCGGCCAGCGTCTCGGTGAGGACGAGCGCCGCGGCGACCGGTGTCCCGAACAGGGCTCCGATCGTGCCCGCGGCTGCGAGGGCCAGCCACAGGTCGGCGGGGCTGCCCGGAGCGACCCTGCGCCCGAACCAGTAGGCCAGGGCGATGTTGGACGCGGTGATCGGGTTCTCAGGTCCGAGGCTGACGCCGCCCGCGAGAGCCAGGATGCTCGTCAGCAGCACCCCCGGCACGGCGGCCACCGCCATCGGCGGCTCCACCAGCCCGGTGGTGGCCGGGTCGGGACCGGCGTGCCCTGGGATCTTCCAGACCACCAGGCCGACCGCGAGGCCGGCGACCGTGAGGACGGCGAGCATCCAGCCGACCGACCAGCGGCCGATGTCCAGGGTCTCGGGCAGCGTGGTCCACAGCACGTGCTCAAGCCCTTCGGCGACCTCCTCCACCCCGATGAGCAGCAGGCTCGACCCGACCCCGATCAGCAGCGCGGGGACGGAGAGCCGGAGCAGAAGTCGCGGGCCCTCCGGGCGTGACTGAGAGGCTGATTCCGTGACCACCGGCACACCATAAGGGGGTTGATGGGGCAAACCATCCGAGAAACTCGGGGGTTGCACCTCACGTGGCGTGAGGACTCAGCATGAGGAGCGCACGCAGAAAGGAGCGCGGAGACGATGAGCTACTCCGTGGGACAGGTCGCCGGCTTCGCCGGCGTCACGGTGCGCACCTTGCATCACTACGACGCGATCGGGCTGCTCTCGCCGAGCGCCCGCAGCCACGCGGGCCACCGGCGTTACGACGACGGCGACCTCGACCGGCTGCAGCAGATCCTGTTCTACCGGGAGCTCGGCTTCCCGCTCGAAGAGGTCGCGGCTCTGCTCGACGATCCGGGCACGGACCCGCAGGAGCACTTGAGGCGCCAGCACGGTCTGCTCACCGCACGGATCGAGGAACTGCAGAAGATGGCCGCGGCCGTCGAACACGCCATGGAGGCACGGAAGATGGGCATCAACCTTTCGCCCGAGGAGAAGTTCGAGGTATTCGGCGACCACGACCCGGACCAGTACGCCGAGGAGGTCGAGGAGCGCTGGGGCAACACCGAGGCGTACGCCGAGTCGCAGCGTCGGGTCGCCACGTACACCAAGGAGGACTGGCTGCGGATCAGGACCGAGCAGGAGGAGTGGAACAACCGCTTCGCCGCGCTCATGGACTCCGGTGAGGAGCCCGGGTCCGAACCCGCCATGGACCTCGCGGAGGAGCACCGGCAGCAGATCTGCCGCGACTTCTACGAGTGCGGGTACGAGCTGCACACCTGCCTGGGGGAGATGTATGTGGCCGACGAACGGTTCACCGCCACCTACGAGGCCATCAAGCCCGGCATGGCGCAGTACCTGCGCGACGCGATACTCGCCAATGCCGCCCGCAACGCGTAGCGGGCGGCGGTGAGCGGGGGACGCGCCACCGTACGGGGGCTCGTCCGGCCCCGCGTCCGTCTCAGGACTGCGGGGCCAGCACCACGGCCGTGCCGTAGGCGCACACCTCGGTGCCGACGTCTGCGGCTTCGGTCACATCGAAGCGCATCATGAGCACCGCGTTGCCGCCCCGGGCCCTGGCCTGCTCCACCAGGCGCTCCATGGCCTGGTTCCGCGTCTCCACCAGCGTCTTGGTCAGGCCCTTCAGCTCGCCGCCGACCATCGACTTGAGCCCGGCGCCGATCTGACTGCCCAGGTGACGCGAGCGCACGGTGAGGCCGAAGACCTCACCGATGACCTGCTGGACGTGGTAGCCCGGCACGTCGTTCGTCGTCACGACCAGGACGTCGGCCCCGGTGCCCTGCCCACCGCCGTACTCGTCGATGCTCATCGCATCCACCTCCTGTCGAGTAGCGTCGCGTGAGGTCGGCCGGGCCGCACGTCGGGAGCGTCCGCGGACCGGCCATCCGGAACCGGGGGCGCTCCTGCCGCGTTGATAGCTTTGGGCGGCACACCCCCAGCCCCGACCTGTGCCCGGGCCCCGCTTGTGCCTGCGCCCTCGACCCAGGAGCCTGTCAACCGTGACCACCCTTGCGCTCGGCCCCAGCTGGCTGGACCCGGACTATCTGATCAACACGTTCGGGGTCATCGGGATCCTGACCATCGTGTTCGCCGAGTCGGGTCTGCTCATCGGGTTCTTCCTGCCGGGCGACTCCCTGTTGTTCACCACCGGCCTGCTGGTGGTCACGGACAAGCTGGACACGCCGCTCTGGCTCATCTGCACCCTGATCGCTCTCGCGGCGATCATCGGCGACCAGGTCGGCTATCTCTTCGGCCGCAAGGTGGGCCCGGCGCTCTTCAAGCGCCCCGATTCGCGGTTCTTCAAGCAGGAGAACGTGGAGAAGGCCCATGACTTCTTCGAGAAGTACGGCCCGAAGTCCCTGGTGCTGGCCCGCTTCGTACCGATCGTGAGGACCTTCACACCGATCATCGCCGGCGTGAGCCGCATGAACTACCGGTCGTTCATCACGTTCAACATCATCGGCGGCATCCTGTGGGGCGTCGGGGTCACCCTGCTCGGCGCGGCCCTCGGCCAGATCGACTTCGTCCACGAGCACATCGAGGCGATCCTCATCGGGATCGTGCTGCTCTCGGTGCTCCCGATCGTGATCGAGTTCCTCCGCGCACGTTCGAAGTCGAAGCAGGACGGCGACGCCGAGGAGACCCCGGCGGAGCCCGGCGAGACCCCGCCGCAGGCCCAGCGCGGACGCCACGCCAAGCGCTGACGCCCGCCGGTAACGCGTCGAGACGGATGGAGGGCCGCCCGGGTTTCCGGGCGGCCCTCCGCCGTTCGTCCTGGTCGAGACGGTTCCGAAGCCACCGGCCGTCCCCGGCCGTCCCCGGCCGTCCCCGGCCGCGGCTCCTGGCCACCGGCAGCCGCGGCCGCCCCGGCACGAAAGCCCGCACCCGCCCCGCGGCCGTGTCCCCGACTGTCGGGACGGACAGGGAGCCGCACGCCGCCGCTAGAAGCCGCGGGTACGCTTCGCGCCGCGGCGGGCCTTGGCCTCGGTGGCACCCGGCGCCTGGATGAACAGCCGGGCCATCTCACCGCCCAGGTTCACGCCGATCGCGATGGCCAGCGCCAGCGCCGCCGCCTGCGTCAGCGAGGCGATCCCGGCGTTCAGGTTCCCCTGGGCCAGCCCCAGCAGCCCGAAGTACGTCGCGCTACCGGGCAGCAGCGGCCCGATCGCCGCCGTGACGTACGGAAGAGCTGACGCGTACCGGTAGCGCGAGAGCAGTTGACCGAAGAGGCCGACGAGACCGGCCGCCACTGCCGTCGACGCCACCGGGTTCATCTCCACCGTGTAGTGCAGCGACCCGAAGACCACCCACGCGACACCGCCGTTGAGGGTCGCCATCAGCACGGTGTGCCGCTCCTGCTGCAGCAGGACCGCGAAGGCCACCGTCAGCAGCATCGCCGCCAGGATCTGCACCACCGGACGCTCGGTCATGCCCAGCGACTCCCCGGGCTGCAGCTTCGCGTCCAGTTGCAGACCGCCGTACAGCACGATCAGCACGCCGCACACGATGCCGACGATCAGGTAGCAGACCTCGAGCAGGCGGGCGGACGCGGTGATGTAGTAGCCGGTCAGCCCGTCCTGGACGGCCGCGACGAGCGCCCGCCCCGGGATCAGGGCGAACAGGCCACCGGTGATGACCGCCGACGCTTTCACGTCGACGTGCAGAAGGGTCAGCGCGACCGCCAGCACCGCGGGCGGCATCGCCGCGACCACGAAGTGGTAGAACTCCGGCAGCCCGCGCGCCGAGGCGCGCCACGCCAGGCGGTCGCCCAGCATCGCGCCGACCGCGGCCACGATGAACACCAGCCATGTACCGCCGACGAGGATGCTCGCCGCGCCGGCCAGCGCGCCGCTGGCCATCGTCAGCGCCCACTTCGAGTACGGGTGCCGGTTACGGCGGATGTCCACCAGGCGCCGGTAGGCGTCCTCCAGCGAGACCTGCTCCTCGTCCGAGCAGATGTCGTCGACGAGACGGAAGACCGCGGACAGCCGGGTGTAGTCCGTGCCGCGCCGCCGTACCGTCCTGCTCGCCGTGACGGGGTCGTCGACCAGCGACGGCTGGTACGACACCGACAGCAGCGTGAAGGTGACGGTCGGCTCGACCCGGTCCAGCCCGTAGGCGTGGGCCACGCCGAACATGGCCGCCTCGACGTCCTCCGCGCCCTCGCCGCCCGCCAGCAGCAGTTCGCCGATACGGAGCGTCAGGTCGAGGATGCGCGGAATGGCCGGGACAGTGTCGCCCTCCGGCCGCTCGGTCCGCTCCGGAACCGGCCGCTCGGCGATCGGCATGCGCAGCATCGTGCGCATCCGGTCCTGCCAGGGCGTCTCCTTGGTCAGCCGGACGACCGGAACGCCCTGCGGCGGTGTGAACGCCGGGTACGCCGAGAGCTGCTGCTGCCGTGACGGTGTCTGCGTGCCCGCACCGGGGGCGGAGTGCCCTGCCGGTGGGGTGAACGCCGAGCCCTCCGGCTCCGGCGCCTGCTCGGTCGCCAGCCCGGTGGGCACGGCGAACTCCGACGTCGGGTGCTCGTCCTCGGGCGGAGGGGGCAGGGGGAGGCCGGACGGAGGAGTGAAGGCGCTGTGCGCTTCGTCCGAGTGCGGTTTGCGGTCCTCGAGGAGATCTGTCTCGGGACCCGTCCGCTTCTGGGCCGCGACCACTTCGGTCGGTTCCTCCTTTCCTGTCCTGTCGGCTCGTCGGCCGAAGCTGTGCCTGTGCCAGTGCCTGTCTGTGCCTGTGCCAGTGCCTGTCTGTGCCTGTGCCAGTGCCTGTTGGTGGCCGTACCGGTGCGGTGTGCCTGTGCTGCGTGCCGTGCCCGGTGCCGCCCGTTCCGTGGCCCGGGCTGTGCTGTTCGAGTGTTTTCCGGGTGCCGGTTCTCGTGTGCCGGTTTTTCGTACCCGTTCCGCGTGCGGGTTCCGCAACCTGCCTGCGTACGGGGTCGTGCTCCTGTGTCCGTGGCCTTCCCGGCCACCATGCCGCATGCCCGCCCTGAGCGGCCATCAGGCCTCTCGATCGGGGTCACGCGCAGCAGTCGGGCGGCGCACCCCCTGATGGGTGTGCGCCGCCCGACTGTGGAAGTAGGAGCGTTGTCAGCCTCTCAGTGCTGACCACCCTGGGCTTCGAGGCGCTTGATCGATGCTTCGATCTCGGCCTCCGCCTCGGTCCGGCCCACCCATGTGGCGCCCTCGACCGACTTGCCGGGCTCCAGATCCTTGTAGACCTCGAAGAAGTGCTGGACCTCCAGGCGGTCGAACTCCGACACGTGGTGGATGTCACGCAGGTGCTCGACGCGCGGGTCGGACGCCGGCACACACAGCACCTTGTCGTCACCACCGGCCTCGTCCGTCATCCGGAACATGCCGATCGCCCGGCACTTGATGAGGCACCCCGGGAACGTCGGCTCGTCAAGAATCACCAGGGCGTCCAGCGGGTCCCCGTCCTCGCCGAGGGTGTTCTCCACGAAGCCGTAGTCGGCCGGGTAGCTGGTCGAAGTGAAGAGTCGACGGTCCAGGCGGATACGGCCGGTCTCGTGATCCACCTCGTACTTGTTCCGCGAACCCTTCGGAATCTCGATGGTGACGTCGAACTCCACGGGTGGCTCCTCCATGATCAGCACATACTTCGGGTGATTAAGTGTCCCTCACGCAGGTGTGTGGTCGCGAAAGGGGCTGGTCCGAGGTGCCCGAGGCCGGATCGTGGCAGTTCAAGTGGGCCGTCGAACGGTGGCGGGCGGTACCGGCGTGGCATCTGCCCGTCGTATCCGCCCTGGTCGGACTGGCTGTCGCGGCCGGTGCCGTGACAGCGGCAGGACCCTGGGACTCCGGACAGCGTACGGCCGAGAAGGACCGCGCAGAGGCCGCGAGCAGCACGGGTGGTGAGGATCACGGCGAACAGGCGAGCGGACGCTCCGGTCGTACGGCGGGTGGCGCGACACCGCCTGCGGCAGCCGTCCTCGCCGCGCTCGGCGTCGCGAGCCCGGCCGAATCCCCCGACCCCGTGCCGCCGCCCACCCGCCCGGGACTGGCCGACGCCCTCTCGCCGTTGCTGAAGGACCCGGCGCTCGGGCCCCTGCGTACGGCCTCCGTCGTCGATGCCTCGACCGGTAAGCAGCTCTACGGCTCGCGCGCCGGGACCGCCGCGGTACCGGCCTCCACGATCAAGATCGCGACCGCCGTGGCGGCCCTCGACGCGCTCGGGCCGGACCATCGCATCGAGACGGCCGTGGTGAAGGGCAAGGGCGCCGACGAGATCGTTCTCGTCGGGGGCGGCGACCCGACGCTGACGGCACGCGAGGCCAAGGGCCCTGAAGCCCCCGCGGAACTGAGCGATCTCGCCGACCGGACCGCACGCGCCCTCAAGGAGGGCGGCACGAAGAAGGTCACGGTCGCGTACGACACCTCGCGCTACGGCGGACCGGAGCAGCACTCCATCGGCCCCAACCCCAACCTCGCCCCCGTCAGCGCCCTGATGGTCGACGAAGGCCGCCTCGACGACAGCACGGGCGGCCCGGCCCCGCGGTCCGCCGAGCCGGCGGCGGACGCGGCGAAAGCGTTCGCCGGGATGCTCCGGGACCGGGGCGTGGAGATCAAGGGCGACCCCCGCCGCGCGACCGCGGGCGAGAGGGCCGGGAAGCTCGCCACCGTCCGTTCGCAGCCCCTGTCGGCCCTCGTCGAACGCATGCTCACCGCCAGCGACAACGACATCGCCGAGGCGCTCGCCCGCCAGACGGCGATCGCCGCGGGCGGACCGGTGACGTTCGACGGCGCGGGGAAGGCCGTGAGCGCCCGGCTGAAGAGGCTCGGCCTGCCGGTCTCCGGTGCCCGCTTCGCCGACGGCAGCGGCCTCAGCCGTGACGACAAGGTGTCCGCCGACCTGCTGGCCCAGCTCCTCGTACGGGCCGCGGACACCCGCCGCACCGGGCTGCGGCCCGTCCTCACGGGGCTCCCCGTGGCGGGCTTCAGCGGCACCCTGCGCAGCCGCTACGCCGACGCACCGACGGGTACGGGCATGGTCCGGGCCAAGACCGGCACCCTCACCGGCGTGAACACCCTCGCTGGCACGGTCGTCGACGCGGACGGCCGCCTGCTCGTCTTCGCGTTCATGACCTCGGACGCCGTCGACGCGAAGGCGGCCCAGTCCGTCCTGGACCGTCTGGCCTCGGCGGTCGCCAACTGCGGCTGCCGCTGACGGCGACGGCCCGCGGAGGAGCGCTCAAGGGCCCTTCCCGGCGCGCTCCCCGGGGCCCCCGGGAGGTGAGGCCTCACCGCTGGCGCGTCCCAGCACGTACCGTGAATCCATGACGAGCATCGGTGGTGCCGAGATGGTCGACTGGAATCTCGCGGTCGCGACCGCGACCCGGCTCGTGCGGCCGGGTCCGGAGGTGAGCCGGGACGAGGCGCGGGCCGTGGTGTCCGAGCTGCGCCGGCACGCCAAGGCGTCCGAGGAGCACGTCCGGTCGTTCACGCACATGGCGGAGCACGGAGCCGTCGGCGGACATGACACTCCGGTCCTGGTCGTCGACCGCCCCGGCTGGGTCAGGGCCAACGTCGCCGGGTTCCGCGAGATCCTCAAGCCCCTGCTGGAGAAGATGCAGGAGCGCCGCGGCGGCCCTCCCGGCGGCGGTGTCCTCGGCTCCGTGGGCGGCAAGGTCACCGGCGTTGAGCTGGGGATGCTCCTGTCCTTCCTGTCCTCCCGGGTGCTCGGGCAGTACGAGACCTTCGCCCCGGCCGGCCGTGAGTTCCCGGGGTCGGAGAACGGCGGCGGCCGCCTCCTCCTCGTGGCGCCCAACATCGTCCACGTCGAGCGCGAACTCGACGTCCAGCCGCACGACTTCAGACTCTGGGTGTGTCTGCACGAGGAGACGCACCGCACCCAGTTCAGCGCCGTGCCCTGGCTGCGCGACCACATCGAGGGCGAGATCCAGGCGTTCCTCGCCGAGACCGAGATCGACCCGTCGACGCTCCTCGAGCGGCTGCGCGAGGCGGCCCAGTCGCTCACCGGCAACCGGCCCGACGGCCCGGCCGACGGCGGCCGCAGCATCGTCGAGCTGGTCCAGACGCCCGCCCAGCGCGAGATCCTGGCCCGCCTCACGGCCGTCATGTCGCTGCTCGAGGGCCACGCCGACTACGTGATGGACGGGGTGGGCCCCCAGGTCGTGCCCTCGGTCGCCGAGATCCGCGAGAAGTTCCAGAAGCGCCGGGCCAGCGGGGCGGGACGGCTCGACCTGGCGTTGCGGAAGCTGCTCGGCCTGGACGCCAAGCTGCGGCAGTACCGGGACGGCGAGCGGTTCGTCCGGGCCGTGGTCGACGAGGTCGGCATGGAGGGCTTCAACCGCGTCTGGACGTCCCCCAACACCCTTCCGACCAAGTCCGAGATCGCCAGGCCGGCGGACTGGATCACCCGCGTTCACCGCAAATCGGATGGGGCATAGGACAGCGTCATGAGGGGGCGCGTACGGCGGCACGAGAAGTCCCCGCCAATCACCCTTCCGAGGGACCGTGGGGCAGGGATAGGCGTGCGATGCTCTGGGAACGGCTCGGCTCTGTCACCATCTACCTACTCAGTGTGATGAAAGCCGTGACTGACAACTCGTCACCGATAAGCCGTGACTGAGCCCTTGCGGCCCGGCACCGGCCCCGAGGAAGTGAACCGGACATGGGTCCCCATCCAGCGGTCGCAGCGATACGCCTGGCAGTGCGCCGCGCCCTGCACGACGTGCTCAACGACGCCCTGAGCGGCGCCGACTCCTCCCGAACCGCCCCTCCCCCCTCAGACGTCTCGCCGCGCCCCCTCGTCCTCGTCGCCTGCAGCGGTGGCGCCGACTCCATGGCGCTCGCCTCCGCCCTTGCCTTCGAGGCTCCCAAGCTGGGCATCCGTGCCGGCGGGGTGACGATCGACCACGGCCTCCAGACCGGTTCCGAAGTGCGCGCCGCCGAAGTCGCCGTCCGGCTGCGCGCGCTGGACCTGGACCCGGTCGAGAACGTCGCGGTCCGCGTCGGACGCGAGGGCGGTCCCGAGGCCGCCGCGCGGGACGCCCGGTACGCCGCGCTCGACGAGGCCGCGGAGCGGCTCGGCGCCGCCGCCGTGCTCCTCGGTCACACCCGGGACGACCAGGCCGAGACCGTCCTGCTGGGGCTCGCCCGCGGTTCGGGCATCCGCTCGCTCTCCGGTATGGCCGCTGTCTCCGGTACCCGGGGCCGTTACCGCCGGCCCTTCCTCCACCTCGACCGCCAGACCGCGCGCAAGGCCTGCCTCGTCCAGTCCCTTCCGGTCTGGGACGACCCGCACAACGCCGACCCCGCCTACCTGCGCTCCCGCCTCCGCCACGAGGGCCTGCCCGCCCTGGAGAAGTCACTGGGCAAGGGCGTCATCGAGGCCCTCGCGCGGACCGCCCAGCTCTCGCGCGACGACGCCGACGCCCTCGACGCCTGGGCCGCCGACGCCGAGCGGACCGTCCGTGCCGAGTCCCCCGCGGCAGCAGCCGAAGCCGCCGAGGGCGCCGGGGCGCCGCCCGCTCTCGACACCGCCAAGCTCTACGCGCTCCCGCCCGCCGTCCGCCGTCGCGTGCTCCGCCGCGCGGCCATCGCGGCGGGGTCCCCGCCAGGCTCCCTCTTCGCCCGGCACATCGAGGAAGTCGACCGTCTGATCACCGGCTGGCGCGGGCAGGGGGCCATCAACCTGCCCGGCCGGGTCGAGGCCCAGCGGCGGTGTGGCAGTCTGGTGATCCGGCGACGCGACGAGGCCGCCGCCGAACACTGAGCCGAAACCTTCGGCCACGCCGGGACTGCGCACGACAGGTGTCGTACGCCCCGGTTCACCGGATCGACCGAGAGTGACGCGGGTGGACGACAAGGACATGGGCACCGACCTCCAGTCGGTGCTCATCACCAAGGAAGAGATCGACGCGAAGCTGGCCGAGCTGGCCGCGAAGATCGACGCGGAGTACGCGGGCAAGGACCTGCTCATCGTCGGTGTCCTCAAGGGCGCCGTGATGGTCATGGCGGACCTGGCCCGGGCGCTGTCCGCCCCGGTGACGATGGACTGGATGGCGGTCTCCTCGTACGGGGCCGGCACCAAGTCCTCCGGCGTCGTGCGGATCCTCAAGGACCTCGACACCGACATCGCCGGCCGGGACGTCCTGATCGTCGAGGACATCATCGACTCCGGCCTGACCCTGTCCTGGCTGCTGTCGAACCTCAGCTCGCGCGGACCGGCGTCGCTGAACGTGTGCACCCTGCTGCGCAAGCCGGAGGCCGCCAAGGTCGCCATCGACGTGAAGTACGTGGGCTTCGACATCCCGAACGAGTTCGTCGTCGGCTACGGCCTCGACTACGCGGAGAAGTACCGCAACCTGCCGTTCGTGGGCACGCTCGCGCCCCACGTCTACGGCGGCTGAACGGCCCTGCCCCTTCGCACCGACGGCGGGATTCTCCCCGGGAACGTCTCCCGGTTTTCCGCCGTTGGAGCATGGGAAGGCGGTTTTGTTAACCGTCCGGGGCGGCGTCGGGTGACAATGCTGGGGTACGGTCCGAAGGTCGGACTCGCAATAGGTCGGGTAATACACCGTACGCACTGACGGTTCCAGCAGGAGCCGTCGTGCCTCACTGTGGCAGGAGGGACGGGGTGCACATCGCCCCGTATGGATGGACGTGAAGCGCTACTTCCGTGGGCCGGTCATGTGGATCGTGCTGGCCGTCCTCGCCGTGGTCGTGTTGATGCAGGTCGTCGGTTCGTCCGGCGGCTACAAGACGGTGGACACCGGCCAGGTTGTTCAGGCCATCGCCGAGAACAAGGTCAAGTCCGCCGAACTCACCACCGGCGACGAAAACAAGATCAAGGTCGAACTCAAGGACGGCCAGAAGGTCGAGGGCAGCGACAAGCTGCAGGCGAGCTACATCGATGAGCAGGGCGCCCAGCTCGCTCAGGACCTGCAGGCCAAGACCAACGACAACGACAAGAACACCCTGCCCGACGGCTACACGGTCTCGCCGTCGAAGCAGAACCCGTTCGTCGGTGTCCTGCTGTCGCTGCTGCCGTTCGTCCTCATCGTCGTCGTCTTCCTGTTCCTGATGAACCAGATGCAGGGCGGCGGCTCCCGGGTGATGAACTTCGGGAAGTCCAAGGCCAAGCTGATCACCAAGGACACCCCGAAGACGACGTTCTCCGACGTGGCCGGATCCGACGAGGCCGTGGAGGAGCTCCAGGAGATCAAGGAGTTCCTCCAGGAGCCCGCGAAGTTCCAGGCCGTCGGGGCCAAGATCCCCAAGGGCGTCCTGCTCTACGGCCCGCCCGGAACGGGCAAGACGCTGCTCGCGCGCGCCGTCGCGGGCGAGGCCGGTGTGCCGTTCTACTCGATCTCCGGCTCCGACTTCGTCGAGATGTTCGTCGGTGTCGGTGCCTCCCGGGTCCGCGACCTGTTCGAGCAGGCCAAGGCCAACGCCCCGGCGATCGTCTTCGTCGACGAGATCGACGCCGTCGGCCGACACCGCGGTGCGGGTCTCGGCGGCGGCCACGACGAGCGCGAGCAGACCCTGAACCAGCTCCTCGTCGAGATGGACGGCTTCGACGTGAAGGGCGGCGTCATTCTGATCGCCGCCACCAACCGGCCCGACATCCTCGACCCGGCGCTGCTGCGCCCCGGCCGCTTCGACCGGCAGATCGCCGTCGACCGCCCGGACATGCAGGGCCGTCTGGAGATCCTCAAGGTCCACCAGAAGGGCAAGCCGGTCGCGCCGGACGTCGACCTCGGTGCCGTCGCCCGCCGTACGCCGGGCTTCACCGGTGCCGATCTGTCGAACGTGCTGAACGAGGCCGCGCTGCTCACGGCCCGCAGTGACGCGAAGCTGATCGACAACCACTTCCTGGACGAGGCGATCGACCGTGTCGTGGCCGGCCCGCAGAAGCGGACCCGGATCATGAGCGACAAGGAGAAGAAGATCACCGCGTATCACGAGGGCGGACACGCCCTGGTCGCGGCGGCTTCTCCGAACAGCGACCCCGTCCACAAGATCACGATCTTGTCCCGCGGCAGAGCCCTCGGGTACACGATGGTCCTGCCGGACGAGGACAAGTACTCCACCACGCGCAACGAGATGCTGGACCAGCTCGCGTACATGCTGGGCGGCCGCGCGGCGGAGGAGCTCGTCTTCCACGACCCGACCACGGGCGCGGCGAACGACATCGAGAAGGCGACGGCGACCGCCCGCGCCATGGTCACGCAGTACGGCATGACCGAGCGGCTCGGCGCGATCAAGTTCGGCTCCGACCAGTCTGAGCCCTTCCTCGGCCGTGAGATGTCTCACCAGCGCGACTACTCCGAGGAGGTCGCCGCGCTGGTCGACGAGGAGGTCAAGAAGCTCATCGAGGCGGCGCACAACGACGCCTGGGAGATCCTGGTCGAGAACCGGGACGTCCTGGACAACCTCGTCCTCGCGCTGCTGGAGAAGGAGACCCTCGGCAAGGAGGAGATCGCGGAGATCTTCTCGACCGTGGTGAAGCGCCCGTCGCGCCCGGCCTGGACCGGATCCTCGCGCCGTACGCCCTCCACCCGGCCGCCGGTGCTGTCCCCGAAGGAACTGAGCATGGCCAACGGCGCGCAGCCGGGCTCCGGCGCCGCCTCCGCCAAGGTGACCACGGAGAAGGCGGACCGCCCGGAGGAGACCGGCTCCGAGAGCTGACCTTCGGGCACCAGGCCCCACGGGGTCCGGGATGAAAGCCGCGCCCCCTCGGGTTCTAACCTGAGGGGGCGCGGCTTTTCGGCCATGCGCCTGCACGAACGCACGAGGATCGAGGCACAGATGACGGACCCGGTGACGCTGGACGGCGACATCCCCATCGGCGAGTTCGATGAGAAGCGGGCCGAGAACGCCATTCGCGAACTGCTCATCGCCGTGGGCGAGGACCCCGACCGGGACGGCCTGCTGGAGACCCCGGCGCGCGTCGCCCGCGCCTACAAGGAGATCTTCGCGGGCCTGTGGCAGTCGCCGGAGGAGGTCCTGACGACGACCTTCGACCTCGGCCACGACGAGATGGTGCTGGTCAAGGACATCGAGGTCTACAGCACCTGCGAGCACCACCTCGTACCGTTCCACGGCGTTGCGCACGTGGGCTACATCCCGTCCACCGACGGCAAGATCACCGGGCTGTCGAAGCTCGCCCGGCTCGTCGACGTCTACGCCCGCCGGCCGCAGGTCCAGGAGCGGATGACGACGCAGATCGCGGACTCGCTGATGCAGATCCTGGAGCCGCGCGGCGTGATCGTCGTCGTCGAGTGCGAGCACATGTGCATGTCCATGCGCGGCATACGGAAGCCGGGGGCGAAGACCACCACCTCGGCGGTGCGGGGCCAGCTGCGTGACCCCGCCACTCGTTCCGAGGCGATGAGCCTCATCATGGCGCGCTGAGGCGGTTCGACAGCCAGTCCAGCGACGGCGGGACCTCACGGTTCCAGGTGTTGGTGTTGTGGCCGCCGCTCTCGAGGATGATCGACGACACCTTCAGCGGCTTCTTCGCCTTGGAGATGAACGTCAGGGTGTCCTTGTAGTTGTGCTCGC
This sequence comes from Streptomyces sp. NPDC047108, assembly GCF_040643575.1. Classification (NCBI taxonomy): domain Bacteria; kingdom Bacillati; phylum Actinomycetota; class Actinomycetes; order Kitasatosporales; family Streptomycetaceae; genus Streptomyces; species Streptomyces sp. NPDC047108. Next base: position 73,532 of record NZ_JBEYUP010000002.1, on the reverse strand, counting down.
CCTTCTTGCTGCTGGCGAGGAGCACGGACACCGGCGGCATGGGCCGGTTGTTCAGACGCCAGAGCATGTCGTTCTCCCGCTCCAGCTGCTTGCTGCCGCCGAAGAGGTCACCGGTGGTCGCGTCCAGCGGCGCCTTGAACGTGCCGGACAGGGCGGCCGCGGCCCCGAAGGACTTCGGGCTGCGCATGGCCATCTTCAGCGCGCAGTAGCCGCCGGTGGAGTTGCCGATCACGCCCCAGCTCCGGGCCTTCTCACCCACGCGGTAGTGGGAGCCGATGGCTGCGCGGACGTCCCTGGTGAAGAAGCTCTCCGTCTGCGGTCCTTCGGGTACGTCCACGCACTCGGTGTCGCGCGGCGGGGCGACGGTCGGCCGCATCATGACCAGGATCGTGGGCTTCATGGTGCCCGCCTCGATGTGCTGGGTCGCGGTCTGCGGATAGCGGAGCCGGGTGATGAGGTTCTCGGCCGTTCCGGGGAAACCCGTGAGGACGACGGCGGCCGGGAACTTCGTGGCGGCGTAGCGCTTCTGGAAGTACTGCGGCGGCAGATAGACGTACGCGGGGGACGCAAGGTCCGTGCTCTGTCCGTGGATCTGCACCTTGTCGATCCGGCCCGACCGTACGGGGTTGCCTCCGCCCGGGACGCCAACCCCCTGGGAACCCACCACCTGGAGCTGTTTCGGGCCGTCCTCGCCGTGGTCGACGACGACGCCCATGTCGGTGTTGGTGCCGAACAGGTCGGCCCATGAGCTGTAGAAGCCGAAGTAGTTGTTGGCCAGGAGACCGCCGGCCGCGAGGATCGAGAGCTGTGTCGCCAGCAGGACGCCTATCCGGCCCAGGACGACGCGGGTGCCGCGGCGGCCGAGACGGGGCCAGTACCAGATCGTGAGCGCGAACAGCGCGACTGCCGCGACGATGGTGAGCAGCAGCACCTTTTTGCTGGTGAGACCCATGAATCGCTTCCTGTGCGGGCGACCCGGCTCGTCCGTGTCGCGGTGGAAACAGCTCCACCGCCTCCGGATCCGTGGGCCGGACCGATGAACCCGGGCCCTTGAAGCGGCGTCCTACAGGTCGCAAATCCTCCGGACGGCGTGACCGGTCGCCGGAGAAAATGTCACGACGGAGCCACGGGAAGCGATGTCTGTCAGGGTAGATGGCGAAAAGTCCGATGCGGTTCCGGCGCGGTACAGGGGGCTGCGCCGAGTGCTGCGCGGGCCGCGACCCGAAAAGGTGCCCGGTCTCGTCGGGACGGCGTGCGCAATCATCGGCTTCCTCGATGTGGCCGCCGGGGTCTTCCCCCGGTTCCGGCACAGCCGGATGCACGCCGTCGCCGAGGTCCTGCCGGGCGCCCTCGGCCCGTTCGCCGCGGCCCTCGCCATCAGCGCCGGCGTCCTGCTGCTGCTTCTGGCCCACGGCCTCAAGCGCCGCAAGCGCCGTGCCTGGGTCGCGGCCGTCGTGCTCCTGCCCGCGGGGGCGGTGGCGCAGTTCGTCTACCGCCACTCCGTGATCGGCACCCTGCTCTCCCTGGCGCTGCTGGCTCTTCTGCTGCGCCACCGGGGCGAGTTCGCGGCTCTGCCCGATCCGCGCAGCCGCTGGAAGGCGCTGGCCAACTTCGTCCTGCTCGGCATCGGCAGCGTCGGCCTCGGCATGATCATCGTCAGCTCCCACCCGCACCGCGTCGTCGGCGAACCCGGGTTCGCCGACCGCCTGGAGCACGTGGTCTACGGGCTGGTGGGCCTGGAGGGCCCGGTCGACTACACGGGCCAGGTGTCCTGGACCGTGGGCTACTCGCTGGGCGCGCTCGGCCTGTTGACCGCCCTCACCACCCTGTACCTCGCGCTGCGCCCCGAGTCCCCGGCCGCACGGCTGACGGACGACGACGAGGCGCGGCTGCGCGAGCTGCTGGACCAGCACGGAGGCCGCGACTCGCTGGGCCACTTCGCGCTCCGCCGCGACAAGGGCGTCGTCTTCTCGCCGTCCGGCAAGAGCGCCGTCTGCTACCGCGTCGTCTCCGGCGTGATGCTCGCCAGCGGCGACCCGATCGGGGACGTCGAGGCGTGGCCCGGCGCCATCGAGCAGTTCATGGAGCAGGCGCGGCTGCACTCGTGGACCCCGGCGGTCATGGGCTGCAGCGAGACCGGCGGCCACGTCTGGACCCGGGAGACCGGGCTGGACGCGCTGGAGCTGGGCGACGAAGCGGTCGTGCACGTACCGGACTTCTCGCTCTCCGGCCGCGCGATGCGCAACGTCCGGCAGATGGTGAAGCGGATCGAGCGCGGCGGCTACGTGACGCGGGTCCGCCGGGTCGCGGACATCCCCGTCGAGGAGCTGGAGCGCATCCGGCGGGCCGCGGCGGATTGGCGCGGGACCGACACCGAGCGCGGCTTCTCGATGGCGCTGGGCCGGATCGGCGACCCGGAGGACGGCGACTGCGTGGTCGCGACCGCCCACAAGGCGGACGAGGACGGAAACCCGGGCCCCTACGGCGACTTGAAGGCCGTACTTCACTTCGTGCCCTGGGGACCGGACGGGATGTCGCTCGACCTGATGCGCCGTGACCGGTCGGCGGACCCGGGCATGAACGAACTGCTCATCGTGGCCGCGCTGCAGACGGCGCCGGAGCTGCGCGTCCAGCGGGTGTCGCTGAACTTCGCGATGTTCCGGGCGGCACTGGCACGCGGCGAGCGACTCGGCGCGGGGCCGGTGCTCCGCGGATGGCGCGGGCTGCTGGTATTCCTCTCGCGCTGGTTCCAGATCGAGTCGCTCTACAAGTTCAACGCCAAGTTCCGCCCCGTCTGGGAGCCGCGGTTCCTGGTCTTCCGCAACACCCGTGACCTGCCGCGCATCGGCTTCGCGGCGATGCAGGCCGAGGGCTTCGTCACGCTCGGGCTCCCGCGGCCCTTCAACCGCGGCGGCGCGGCCCGGCAGGCCCGGCCGTGCGCGCACGTGCCGACGGTGGCACAGGCCCGGACGTCGGAGAGCGAGCCGCAGGCGGCGTAGACCGGCGCCCGCCAACACTGCCGGGGCACGTCCGCGGAGGCCGCGGGGCTGCTCGGGCGGTACGTCGTAGGGCGGGCCACGCGGTACGTCGTACAGCGGCTTCCGTGGTGCGGCGTACGGCTGCCCGTGCGCCCCGCCCGCCGCCCGACGGGGAGGTCCGGCCTAGTCTGGGCACATGAGTACGTTGCGCGGCCGGGTGGCCGGCCTCCCCGAGTGGGACCGCTGTGCCGTGATGGGCGTGGTCAACGTGACCCCCGATTCCTTCTCGGACGGGGGCCGCTGGTTCGACACCGAGGCGGCGGTCAAGCGCGGCCTCGACCTCGCCGCGACCGGGGCCGACCTCGTGGACGTCGGCGGGGAGTCGACCCGCCCGGGCGCCTCCCGCGTGGACGAGGACGAGGAGCTGCGCCGGGTCGTCCCTGTCGTACGCGGTCTGGCGGACGAAGGCGTTCCGGTCTCCGTCGACACCATGCGCGCCTCCGTCGCCGAGCAGGCGATCGCCGCGGGGGCCGTGCTGGTCAACGACGTCAGCGGCGGGCTCGCGGACCCTTCGATGGTGCCGGTGGTGGCCGCCGCGCAGGTGCCGTTCGTGGTCATGCACTGGCGTGGTTTCAGCCACGACATGAATAGCCGCGCCGTTTACGGGGACGTGGTCGCCGAGGTGTTCTCCGAACTGCGCGCCCGCATGGACGCGGTGGTCGCGGGAGGTGTCGTCCCCGAGCGGATCGTGGTCGACCCGGGCCTCGGCTTCGCGAAGGAGGCCGACCACGACCTGGCTCTGGTCGCGCATCTGCGGGAGCTGCGCGCGCTGGGCAGGCCGCTGCTGGTGGCCGCCTCGCGCAAACGGTTCCTCGGACGCGTCCTGGCCGCCGGAGACGGCAGCCCGCCGCCCGCACGCGAGCGCGACGCGGCCACCGCCGCCGTCTCGGCCATAGCGGCCCGCGAAGGCGCGTGGGCGGTACGGGTGCACGAGGTACGGCCGACGGCGGACGCGGTGCGTGTGGCACGTGCGGTGGAGGGGGCAGAGTGAGCGGCGAGGGGACAGAGTGAACGACGCGCGGGGCGCAGGCACGGACGGCGACCGTACGGGCCAGGGGGTGCTGTGAGCGCGGCCCGTACGGACCGTGAGTCGGTCGAGCAGGCCAACACAGCCCTCTACGAGGCCATGGAGCAGGGCGACTTCGAGACCCTGTCCGGGATGTGGCTGGACGGCGACGTGAGCTGCGTGCACCCGGGCTGGCCGGTGCTGCGCGGCCACAACGAGGTGCTGCGCTCGTACGCCCTGATCATGGCCAACACCGACTACATCCAGTTCTTCCTGACCGATGTCGAGGTCACGGTCGAGGACGACACCGCACTGGTGACCTGCACCGAGAACATCCTCAGCGGGGGACCCGCGGACGAGGAGGGCGAGCTGGGGCCGCTCGTCGGGCAGCTCGTGGTGGCCACGAATGTGTTCCGTCGCACAGCGGATGGCTGGAAGGTGTGGTCTCATCACGGCTCACCCGTACTCGCCGACACCCAGGAAGACGAAAACGGCGAGGGCTGATCGCCGTACCGCCCGTGCACCGGCCCCACTCGTTCGAGCCAAGGAAGTGCCGGGTAGGGGTGGGGGACAGGGGTCTGGGTAGGCACGGCCTGTGCGGCACGACACGCCGGGCGCGACCGGCCCGGCAGGTCGGGCGCGGCCCCGTGGGCGGGCCCTGTCGGTGGCCGCAGGTAGATTCGTGTGCGCGCGGCACCCGGCCGGCGGGTCGTGCGCGCCCCGGACAGACGACCAGCAGGAGGGATTCGCGTGGACCGTGTCGCGCTGCGCGGCCTGAGGGCCCGTGGTCACCACGGGGTGTTCCCGCAGGAGCGCGAGGAGGGCCAGACCTTCGTCGTGGACCTGGTGCTGGGCCTGGACACCCGCCCGGCGTCGGCAGGCGACGACCTCGCGAAGACCGTGCACTACGGGGTGGTGGCCGAGGAAGTCGTGGACATCGTCCAGGGCGAGCCGGTCGACCTGATCGAGACGCTGGCCGAGCGGATCGCCCAGCAATGCCTGAAGCACGGGGCCGTTCAGGAGGTCGAGGTCGTCGTGCACAAGCCCGGCGCCCCGATCACCGTGCCGTTCGACGACGTGACCATCACGATCACCCGGAGCCGAGTATGAGCACCAGCAGCGACCCCACCGTGCAGCCCGTGCCCGCCGCGGTGGTCCAGCAGGTCGACGCCGCCGATGTGACGCTGAGCAACCCCAAACGCGCGGTGATCGCCCTGGGCAGCAACCTGGGCAACCGTCTGGAGACGCTGCAGGGCGCGATCGACGCCCTGGAGGACACTCCCGGGCTCCGGGTCAAGGCGGTCTCACCGGTCTACGAGACGCAGCCGTGGGGTGTCGACCCGGATTCGCAGCCCGCGTACTTCAACGCCGTCGTGCTGGTGAAGACGACCCTGCCGCCGTCCTCGCTGCTGGAGCGTTCGCACGCCATCGAGGAGGCCTTCGAGCGCGTGCGGGACGAGCGCTGGGGCCCGCGGACGCTGGACGTGGACATCGTGTCGTACCAGGACGTGCGGTCGGACGACCCGAGGCTGACGCTGCCGCACCCGCGCGCCCACGAGCGCGCCTTCGTCCTGGTGCCGTGGCACGACGTGGAGCCGGGCGCCGAGGTGCCCGGGTTCGGGACCGTCGCCGAACTGCTGGCCGCCGTGGGGCGGGCGGGCGTCGTCCCCCGCACGGACCTGGAACTCCGCCTGCCCGAGTAGTCGTTAGGCTCCCCGGTACGGGCCGTGGACCGTGGCGCATCCCGGCGCACGGCACGGGTGGCATCGCGAGGAGAGAGATCCAGTGAAGGAGCTGCGGGTCAGGGTCCTGGTCGGCCTGTTCGGCGTGGCCGTGGTGCTGTCCTGGGCCGGTGCACGCCTGTGGGACACCTTCGCCACGCTGCCCCGGGTCCCGGTGGCCGCACCGATCGTGCTCGCGGTGATCGCGGCCGTCCTCGCGGCGACCGCGCTGGCACTGCGCGGCCGGCTGAAGGCTCAGCGGGAGCGGCGGCCGGGAGCGAAGGGCGTGGATCCGCTGGTGGCCGCCCGCGCCGTGGTCTTCGGACAGGCGAGCGCCCTGGTCGCGTCGCTGGTCGCCGGGGTGTACGGGGGCACGTTCCTCTTCCTGCTGCTGGACGGCCTCGACGAGGGGCCGCGCCGGGACCAGGCGATCTACGCGGGTCTGTCGGTGGTGACGGGCATCGCGGTCGTCGTAGCGGCGCTGTTCCTGGAGCGGGTGTGCAAGCTCCCCGAGGACGAGGACGACGACAAGCCGCAGGGCGCGGCGGCGTAGCGGACCGACTGCCGCGGCGGTGCGGGACTCGGCCCCCGGTGCGGGGCGGTACTGCGCGGCGGCAGCGGGTGCCGGCCGCCGGGGCTAGGCGCCCGCCACCGTCTCCAGGTCCACGTCCGCGCGCGCGATCGCGTTCGCGTCCGCGTCGATCGAGCGCCGGAGCGCCTCGTGGAGACGGGCCGGGGTGAGGACGCCGAGGAACCGTTCGCCGTCGACGACCGCTATCCAGCCCGCGTCGTGCTGGAGCATCGTGCTGAACGCCTGCTTGAGCGTCGACCCGAGCGGAAGCCATGCCTCCATACGGCGGGCGTGTTCGCGGACCGTGCCCTTGAGCGCGCTCTTCGCCACGGAGCCTGTGGTCACGGACTCCAGTGAGATCCAGCCGTGGAGGTTGTCGGAGTCGTCCAGGACGACCGCCCAGCGCGCGTCCTCCTCGGCGAGGCGGGCCGCGGCCTGGGGGAGCGGGTCGTCGAGGTGGACGACGGGCGGCTGTTCGAGGTCGCCCGCCTCGATCGCGGTCACCGACAGCCGCTTGAGGCCCCGGTCCGCGCCCACGAAGTCGGCGACGTACGGGGTGGCGGGGGCGCCGAGGACGGCGGTGGGCGGGTCGAACTGCTCGATGCGGCCCTCCCCGTAGACGGCGATGCGGTCGCCGAGCCGTACGGCTTCCTCGATGTCGTGGGTGACGAAGAGGACGGTCTTCCGCACCTGGGACTGCAGCCGCAGGAATTCGTTCTGCAGGTGTTCGCGCACGACCGGGTCGACGGCCCCGAACGGCTCGTCCATGAGCAGGACCGGCGGGTCGGCGGCCAGGGCGCGGGCGACGCCGACGCGCTGGCGCTGGCCGCCGGAGAGCTGGTCGGGGTAGCGGTTGCCGTGGACGGACGGGTCGAGCCCGACCAGGTCGAGGAGTTCGGCCGCCCGTGCGCGGGCCTTCTTGCGCTGCCAGCCCAGGAGGTGCGGGACGGTGGCGGTGTTGTCGAGGACGGTCCGGTGCGGGAACAGGCCGACCTGCTGGATGACGTAGCCGATCCGGCGGCGCAGCTTCACCGGATCGACGGTCGAAATGTCCTGGTCCTCCAGGAAGATGCTCCCGGAGGTGGGTTCGATGAGGCGGTTGACCATCTTCATCGTGGTGGTCTTGCCGCAGCCCGAGGGTCCGACGAGCGTGACCAGCTCGCCCTCCGCGACCTCGAAGGACAGGTCGTCGACGGCGGTGGTGCCGTCGGCGTAGCGCTTGGTGACGTGCTCGAAGCGGATCATGACACCTCATTGTGGCCGGTCATGGGCCGGAAACGTATGAAGAAACTATTGCGGCAGTGTGGCAGTCTTCACCGATTGTCAGTCCTTGGGGATAGGGTCGCCAGGCATTGATGTCGCGAAGTCCGGGGAGGTGGACGCGCGTGGCGGACTGTCTGGAGCGGGGCGACTGGATCTGCGGCAAGTACGTCAGCTCCCGCAGCCAGGAGTTGATCGATGCCACGGTCCAGCACATCGGCATCACCGCAGCCTCCGTCTCGATCGGCCTGCTGGTCGCCTTCCCCCTGGCCCTGCTCGCCCGCAGGCGGGGCGGGCTCGCCGGGCCCGTGCTGGGCCTGACCTCCGTGCTCTACACCGTGCCGTCGCTCGCGATGTTCTCGCTGCTGATGCCGCTGTTCGGCGTCTCGGTCTCGGTGGTCGTCACGGGGCTCGTGCTCTACTCGCTGACCGTCCTCGTACGGAACATCCTGGCCGGCCTCGACGCGGTGCCCGCCGAGGCCCGTGAGGCCGCCCGCGGGATGGGGTACGGGCCGGTGCGGCTGCTGTTCGAGGTCGAGCTCCCGCTCGCGCTGCCCGCGCTGATCGGCGGTGTGCGGATCGCCGCCGTCTCCACGATCGCGCTCACCACGGTCGGCGCCATCGTCGGGTACGGCGGTCTGGGCACGCTCATCCTCGACGGCCTCGACACCTACTTCAGACCCCAGGTGCTCACGGCCTCCGTCATCTGCGTGGTGCTGGCCGTCACCGCCGACGCGGCACTGCTGGGCGTGCAGCGTCTGCTCACGCCGTGGACACGTGCCGGTGCGCGCGCCGGGAAGGGGGCCTGACACATGGGTGCGATCGCCGATTCCTGGACCTGGCTCACCACGGGCGCCAACTGGGCGGGGCAGAGCGGGGTGTGGCACCGGCTCGGTGAACACCTGTGGTTCAGCTCGGTGTGCCTGGTGCTGGCCTGCCTGATCGCGCTGCCGATCGCCCTGTATCTCGGGCATATCGGCAAGGGCGGGGCACTCGCCGTCAATATCTCCAATATCGGCCGGGCCGTGCCGACGCTCGCCGTGCTGGTGCTGCTCACGCTCACTCCGCTCGGCAGGCAGGGCGACCTGCCGACGATCGTCGCGCTGGTGCTCTTCGCCGTACCGCCGCTGCTGACCAATGCCTACATCGGGATGCGCGAGGTGGACGCGGCCGTGGTGGAGGCCGCCCGGGGCATGGGCATGTCCGGGGGGCAGCTCTTCCTGCGGGTCGAACTCCCCCTCGCCTACCCCCTGGTCATGACCGGTCTGCGGTCCGCCGCGGTGCAGGTCGTCGCCACGGCGACGCTCGCCGCGATGGCCGGCGAGGGCGGCCTCGGCCGGATCATCACGAACGGCTTCAACACGTACAACACCCCGCAGGTGGTGGCCGGAGCGGTGCTCGTGGCCGCGCTGGCCCTGCTCGTCGAAGCCCTGCTGGTGCTCGTGGGCCGGCTCTTCGACCCCATGCGGCGGCGTTCTGTCGCGGCCGCCCCGGCCCCGGCCGCAGCCGTGGTCAAGGCAGTCTGAACAACGATCGGTTGGATGGTGATTCCCATGAGCAGGACGTCGCGTACGAGACGAGCGGTGCGGGTGGCGGGCGCCGCCGTGGCCGCGGTCGCCCTGGCCGCCACCACTGCCGGATGCGGCGGCGACAGCCTGGAGAGCAAGGAAGGCGGCTCGGGCGAGGGCGGAGGCAAGAAGGGCTCGCTCGTGATCGGCTCGGCCGGATTCACCGAGTCCGCGCTGATGGCCGAGCTCTACAAGCAGGTCCTGGAGGACGCCGGTTACGGCGCGTCCGTGAAGACGCTCGAGAACCGCGAGCTGTACGAACCTGCCCTGGAGAAGGGGCAGATCGACATCGTCCCGGAGTACGCCGCGACGCTCGCCGAGTTCCTCAACGGCAAGAAGAACGGGTCGAAGGCGAAGCCGGTGGCCTCCAGCGACGTGGACAAGACCGTCGCGGAGCTGAAGAAGCTCGCCGAGCCCAAGGGCCTCAAGGTCCTGCCCGCCGGTGAGGCCGTCGACCAGAACGCCTTCGCCGTCACCAAGGAGTTCGCGGCGAAGTACGACCTCAAGTCGCTCTCCGATCTGGGCAAGTCGAAGCAGAAGATCAAAATCGCGGCCGGCGACGAGTGCGAAATCCGGCCATTCTGCCAGCCGGGCCTGGAGAAGACGTACGGCATCGACATCACCGAGATCGACCCCAAGGGCGTCGGCACCCCCCAGGCCAAGCAGGCGGTCAAGGACGGCTCCGACCAGCTCGTCCTGACCACCACGACCGACGCCACGCTCGACGACTTCGGCCTGGTGCTGCTCGAGGACGACAAGCGCCTGCAGAACGCGGACAACGTGCTGCCCGTGGTCAACGAGAAGGACGCGGGCGACAAGGAGATCGAGACCGCGCTCAACAAGCTCACCGAGACGCTCACGACCGACGACTTGATCCAGCTCAACCGCAAGATCGACGCGCAGCGGCAGAAGCCCGCGGATGTCGCGAAGGAGTACTTGGAGTCCAAGGACTTGCTGAAGGGGTAGCTCCGACGTAACCGGCGGAAAACAGATCGGCGGGCGGCTCCCCACACGTACCGCACGCACGGTAAGTTTCTGGCCATGTCACGTGGACGCCACCGCCATTCGCCGCCCCTGCACAGGCTTCTTCCCCCCACGGTGGTCGCCGGCGCGTCGATCGCCTGCGCCTCGAGTGCGCTGTTGCTCGGCGATCCCGTGGTGCTCCGGGTCCTGGTGGCGGCCGCCGCCGCAGCCGCAGTGACCGGCGCGGTCCTGATGCGTTCCTGGGACCGCGCCGCGGGGAAGCGCGTCGCCGAGCTCACTCGTGCCCGCACCAGTGACGAATGGCGTCACGAGGAGCGGGTCGCCGAACTCGAGGCGGACGTCGAGGAGTCGCGCGAGCTGCGGGCCGCGCTCGACACCAAGCTGCGCCGCAAGCGCGCCGAACTCTCGCGCCTGCGCAACGAACACGCCGAGCTGCTGCGCCGGTACGCCACCGCGGAGACCGAGCGGGCCAGCGCGCTGGAGGGCCGCCGCCTGCTGGAGCTGGAGACGGTGGCGCCGACCAAGGCACTGCCGGCCACGCCCGGTGACGGTCTGCTCGGCGCCAACGGCGCCCCGACCCCCGGGGCGTACGCGAAGGCCGACACCGCGCTCACGGAACTCGTCCGCAACAGCGCCCGCCAGAACGCGAAGCGGGCCGCCGAAGCCGCCCGGCGCCGCGAACTCGCCGAGCAGGAGCGGCAGCAGGAGGTTCCGGCGGAGCCGGCGGATCAGGAGTCCTCGGTGAACTCCGAGGCCGCAGGCGCGACCGCCGACCCCGAGCCCGGGGCCGGATCGCCGGACGAGGCCGGGTTCCGTCCGGAGGCGGGCCACGACCACGACGCCGAGGCGGCCGCCGCGCAGGACCAGGCCGCGACCGGCGACCACCACGCGGTCCAGGCCGCCGTCGCGGTCGTTCCCTACGAGCCGCTGCGCCGTCCGACCTCGCGCGTCGAGGGCGGCTTCGACTTCTTCGGCGCCAAGCCGGGCACCCGCAAGCGTGAGGCCATCGCCGCCTCGACCCAGCGGCTCCAGCTCGCCCCGGCCCTGGCGCACCCCGAAGAGGGCCTGGGCGCCGAGGAGTCGGTGGGCGGCCACGCCTCGGCGGAGGAGTCGGTGAACGGCCACGGGCCGGCCGTCGATGCCGAGGCCCGTGAGGTCGCCGAGGACCGGACCGCGGACGCGGACCAGGACGTCACGGACCAGGGCAACACGGACCAGGACGTCACGGACCAGGGCAACACGGACCGGGACGTCACGGACCAGGGCGACGCGGACCAGGACGCGGACCTGAACGGCGCCGCGGAGGCGGGCCGGGACGGGGCCGCGGACGCCGGGGCGCCCGAGGAGCGGGCGAAGGACGACCTCGAGGGCGAGGACCTCGCGGATGTCGTCGGGGCCGAGGTCCTGGCCGCCGCCGGCCGCGAGGACCGCGGCGCGGGCGACGTCGTCGATCTCACCGAGCACGACGAGACCGAACAGCTCGACGTGCGGGAGCTGCGCGCCCACTCGTCGTAGCCCCCTACGGCCCGTGCCGCCCGCCTCCGCGGCGGGCTCCCGCCCGCGCCCCCGCACGCACCGACCCGCGGTACGCATCACTGCGCGCCGCGGGTCAGCCGTCTCACACCCCGTGGGTCACGCGGGTCACTTGTCGATGTCGCCCACGACGAAGAACATCGAGCCGAGGATCGCGACCATGTCCGCGACCAGCGTGCCCGGCAGCAGCACCGTCAGCGCCTGGATGTTGTTGAAGGACGCCGAGCGCAGCTTCAGCCGGTACGGCGTCTTCTCGCCCTTGGAGACCAGGTAGTAGCCGTTGAGGCCGAGCGGGTTCTCCGTCCACGCGTACGTGTGGCCCTCCGGCGCCTTCAGCACCTTCGGCAGCCGCTGGTTGACCGGCCCCTGCCCCATCGCGTCCAGCCGGTCCAGACAGGCGTCCGCCAGCTCCAGCGCGTTGTGCGTCTGCTCCAGCAGGCACTCGAAGCGCGCGAGGCAGTCGCCCTCGGTCCGGGTGACCACCTTCAGGACGTCCTGAAGGTCCCCGTAGGCGAGGTACGGCTCATCGCGCCGCAGGTCGAAGTCCACCCCGGACGCGCGGGCGATCGGCCCGCTCACGCCGTACGCGTGCACGTCCTCCGGGGACAGCACGCCGACGCCGCGGGTCCGGCCGCGGAAGATCTCGTTGCCGAGGACCAGCCGGTCGTACACGTCCATGCGGGAGCGGACCTCGGCGACCGCCGCGCGGGCGCGGCCGAGCCAGCCCGCGGGGAGGTCCTCCTTCAGTCCGCCGACGCGGTTGAACATGTAGTGCATCCGGCCGCCGGAGATCTCCTCCATCACGTGCTGAAGATCCTCGCGCTCGCGGAACGCGTGGAAGATCGGGGTGATTCCGCCCAGTTCGAGGGGGTATGAGCCGAGGAACATCAGGTGGTTGAGGACCCGGTTCAGCTCGGCCAGCAGCGTCCGCAGCCACACCGCGCGCTCCGGCACCTCCATGCCGAGCATGCGCTCCACGCCCATGACGACGCCGAGTTCGTTGGAGAAGGCCGACAGCCAGTCGTGGCGGTTGGCGAGCACGATGATCTGGCGGTAGTCGCGCGCCTCGAAGAGCTTCTCGGCGCCGCGGTGCATGTAGCCGATCACCGGTTCCGCGCTCCGGATCAGCTCGCCGTCCAGCACGATCCGCAGCCGCAGCACACCGTGCGTGGACGGATGCTGCGGCCCGATGTTGAGCACCATGTCCGTGCTCTCCGCCGCACCGCCGATCCCGACTGTCGTCTCCGTCATGAGGACAGTCTCGCAGCTCGCTCCAGCGCCTAACCTGGTGGCATGCACACGGGGACAGGACAGGGAGCAGGGGCCGGGGACGACGCGGTCACCGAAGCCGGGGACGACACCGTCTGGACCGGCCTGCCGGGGGGACTGCTGCGGATGCGCCGCACGCTCCTCGTGACGATCGTGCCGCTGCTGGCCGTCGCCGCGGCGGCCGTGCTGTGGCCGCTCGCCGGACCGGGCTGGGCCGCACTCGCGGCGCTGCCGCTGCTGGCCCTGACCGGCTGGGGCTGGTGGCTGGTGGAGCGCAACTGGCGCTCCTGGCGGTACGCGGAGCGCGCCGACGACCTGCTGATCAGCCGCGGTGTGCTGTGGCACGAGCTGACCGTCGTGCCGTACGGGCGGATGCAACTCGTCGAGGTCACCTCGGGGCCGGTCGAGCGCCACTTCGGTCTGGCGAGCGTCCAGCTCCACACCGCGGCGGCCGCGACCGACGCCTGCATCCCGGGGCTGCTGCCCGAGGAGGCGGAGCGGCTGCGCGAACGCCTCACGGAGCTCGGCCAGGCCCGATCGGCGGGGCTGTGACGGGGCCGGATCGGGCGGCGGCGGAGGGGGCCGGCGGAGCCGGAGGCGAGTCCGAGACCGGCGCCGTGCACACGGAGACCGCAGCGGACGCGGGCCTCGTCGCGACCGGTACGGACCGCTCGACCGAAGCGACGAACCGCCTGACCAAAGGTGCGGACTCCTCCACCGACGGCATGGACTCCTCCACCGACGGCGCGGACCTGCCCGGCCTCGGCGTCGAGCGGCGGCTCCACCCCGTCACCCCGCTGCGCCGCGCCTGGGCCCCCATCGCCGTCGCCACCGGCCTGATCGTCCACGACCTCAACCGGGCGCGGGAGTGGTTCGCCGAACTCACCCCGGGACTCGTGCTGGTGGGGCTGGCCGTGCTCATACCCCTCGCGGGCGCGTACGGCTTCCTCTCCTGGTGGTTCACCCACTTCTCGGTGACGAGCACAGAACTGCGGATCCGTACCGGACTGATCTTCCGGCGGACCGCGCACATCCGCCTCGACCGCCTCCAGGCCGTCGACGTCACCCAGCCCCTCTTCGCCCGCCTGCTCGGTGTCGCCAAGCTCAAGCTCGACGTCGTCGGCGCGGACGACAAGGACGAACTGGCCTATCTCGGCGAGGGCGAGGCCCGCGCCCTGCGCGCCGAACTCCTGGCGCGGGCGGCGGGTATCGCGCCCGAGTCGGCGCAGGACGCGGGCGAGGCGCCCGTACGGGAGCTCGCCCGCGTCCAACCGCGGGACCTCGCCGTTTCCCTGCTGCTGATGGTGAGCGTCTGGTGCGCCCTGCTCGTCGCTCTCGCCGCACCGCCGCTGACGTGGCTGCTGACGGGCAGCCTGTGGGCCGCCCTCGCCACCGCGCTGCCCTTCCTCGGCGGAGCGTGGGCGAGCAGCGCGGGCCGCTTCGTCGCCGAGTACGACTGGAGGCTCGGCGAGTCACCGGACGGCCTGCGGCTCGACCACGGCCTGCTCGACCGCGAGCACGAGACGGTGCCGCCGGGCCGCGTGCAGACCGTACGGATCGTGGAGCCGCTGCTGTGGCGGCGGCGCGGCTGGGTGCGGGTGGAACTGGACGTGGCGGGCTCGAAGAACGGCGTCCTGCTGCCCGTCGCCGAGCGGTCCGTGGCCGCGCAGGTCGTCGGCCGTGTCCTGCCCGGTGTCGACGTGGCCGCGGTGACGGGGGCCCTTCAGGCACCGCCGAGGAGGGCGCGGTGGTGCGTCCCGGTCTGGTGGCGGGGACAGGTCTTCGCCGCGGACGAGCACGTCTTCGCCGCCCGGCACGGACTGCTGGGGCGGACGCTGTCCCTCGTCCCGCACGCGAAGGTGCAGAGCGTACGGCGGACCCAAGGGCCGTGGCAGCGGCGCCTGGACCTGGCGGACGTGCACGTGGACACGGGCGCGAACAAGAGCGTGCAGGCGGGGCTGCGGGACGCGGCCGAGGCGCGGGCGATCGTCGCCGCCCAGGCGGACCGGTCCCGTACGGGCCGCCACGCGGCGCTCCCCGACCGCTGGCTCACCCGGGACTGACGCCGCGTCCCGCGCCATGGTCCGGGCCTCCGCCCACCGGGGCGGGGCCGGCGAGGCCGGTCGCGGCGAGGGCATCCGCGGGGATCCGCACCGGGTGGACGAGCCAGGTGAAGCCGCCCAGCCCCGCGGGGTCGGTGAGTTCCGCGGCCTCACCCGCCGCGCTCAACGCCCGTACGTATGCGGCGGGATCGGTCGTCGCCAGAGCCAGCGGCGGGCGCCGGCCCGCGATGCCCAGCGCCCGCAGGGCGTCGCGCTGCGACAGCAGGAACGGGTCGGCCCGGTCCGCGAGTTCGACTCCTCCGCGGCCTGGCTGAGCTCCTGCCGTCTCCCCGCGGGCGCCGAGCGCTCCGGCCGCCGACGCGCACGCGTCCAGCGCCACATGGGCCGTGATGTCGCACGAGCCGTCCGGGACCGGGCGGACCTCGTGCCCGTCGCGGAAGCCGGTCAGGGTGCCGAAGGGCGGACGGGTCTCGCGGGTGTGGGCGTAGTCCACGGCGACGGCGAGTCCGCGCGCCAGGCACCGTACGGCCTGCGCCCATGCCTCGTCCCGGGGGCGGCCGATCTCGGCGCGCATCCCCGGTTCGCCGTCGCGCAGGGGCCACCACCGCTCCAGCCAGTCCGCGTCGGCGCCCGGAACGGGACCGCCGAGCGCCTCCGACCCGTCCGCGCCGACCAGCACCGCGCGGGGCTCGCCGTCCGGGCCGGTCTCGGCCACGTCGACGGGCACGTTGTCGAGCCACTCGTTGGCGAACACCAGGCCGGTCAGGGATTCCGCTTCCGGGAGGCCGGGCCGCCAGTCGATGCGCGGATCGAGACCGGCGGGCCGGGGCGCGCGCTCCACGGCGCACGGGCGCAGCCGGGCGGCGAGGCCGGAGGGCACCGTCCGCAGTACGTCCGCCAGCAGCTCACCCCTGCCGGCGCCGACGTCCACGAGCGCCAGTTCACCGGGGCGACCGAGGGCTTGGTCGAGCCGGACGACCAGAGCGGCGACGGCCCCGGCGAAGAGCGGAGACGCATGTACTGACGTGCGGAAATGCCCGCCCGGCCGTTCCCGTACGAAGAAGCCGTCCGGCCCGTACAACGCCCGTTCCGCCGCCTCGCGCCAGCCCTGCCGGGGCGCCTCGTCCTCGCTCACGCCCCCACCGTACGGGCGGGCCGGCGAGCGCTCGGCCGCGGGCCATCGTCCACCTTGCGGAGTATGTGTGGGGCACAGGGATCGGCCCTCCGGTTGACCCCGGCACGTGCGCGACGTGCCTACGCTGGGTGACGTGCAGCGCGTTTACGACTTCCTCCGCAGGCACCCGACCGGGGTCGACACCTTCTGGGCCGTCATCCTGTTCGGGCCCGCCGGGCTGTGGGTCGTCCAGGAGGGTCACGGCAGGGGACTGATCGTCGTCCTCCTGCTGTGCACCGTCGTCGCGCTGCGCCGCAAGGCTCCCACGGCGATGCTGCTGCTCGCCGCGGGTACGGGCGTGCTGCAAGTGGTCACGGACACGCCGCCCAACCCGGGCAACTTCGCGATGCTCGTGATCATCTACACCAACGCGGTGAGCGGCCCCGTCTGGGCCTCCAGATTCGCGCTCGCCGGCGGTCTGGCGGCGTCCCCCATCGGCGCCGTGCGCTGGACGGACGACTACTCGTCGGGCTTCGACACCATCGTCGGTGCGGTCGTCATGGCCGTCCCGTTCGCCCTCGCGTGGGTCCTCGGCGACTCCCTCCGTACCCGCCGGGCCTACTACGCCCAGCTCGAGGAGCGTGCCGCCCGCCTGGAGAAGGAGCGCGAGGCGCAGTCGAAGATGGCGGTGGCCGCCGAGCGGGCGCGGATAGCGCGCGAGCTGCACGACGTCGTCGCCCACAACGTCTCGGTGATGGTGGTGCAGGCGGACGGCGCGGCCTATGTCCTCGACGCCGCGCCCGAGCAGGCCAAGCAGGCCCTGGAGACGATCTCCGGGACGGGCCGCCAGGCGCTCGCCGAGATGCGCCGGCTGCTGGGTGTGCTGCGCACCGGCGAGCCGGAGGAGGCGGGCGACTACGTGCCGCAGCCCGACGTGGGCCAGCTCGACGAGCTCATCGAACAGGTCCGCGGGGCCGGGCTCCCCGTGCGCTACACGGTCGAGGGCAGCCCGCGCCCGCTGCCCAGCGGCGTCGAGCTGACCGCCTACCGCATCGTGCAGGAGGCGCTCACCAACACCCGTAAGCACGGCGGGCCCGACGCGGGCGCCATGGTCCGGCTGACCTACCGCGACAGCGAACTGGACCTGCTCGTGGAGGACGACGGGCGCGGCGCACAGCACGAGTTGTACGAGGACGGCGGGGCGGACGGCCTCGGGCAGGGACTCATCGGGATGCGCGAGCGGATCGGCATGGTCGGCGGACGCTTCGACGCGGGGCCGCGGCCGGGCGGCGGCTTCAGGATCAGTGCGGTACTGCCGCTGAAACAGGCGGGCTGATGCAGGGGACGGGCTGAGGACGGGACGGCCGGCCGCCCGTATCGTTCAGCAGACCCAGGGAAGGGAAAGTGCGCAGATGGCGATCCGCGTGATGCTCGTCGACGACCAGGTGCTGCTCCGCACCGGATTCCGC
The DNA here is from genome assembly GCF_040643575.1 of Streptomyces sp. NPDC047108. Lineage (NCBI taxonomy): Bacteria > Bacillati > Actinomycetota > Actinomycetes > Kitasatosporales > Streptomycetaceae > Streptomyces > Streptomyces sp. NPDC047108. The sequence goes on along the minus strand of NZ_JBEYUP010000002.1, from coordinate 55,936 downwards.
ATGGTGCTGCAGGCGCAGCCCGACATGGAGATCGTCGCCGAGGCGGGGGACGGGGTGGAGGCGGTCGAGGCCCTGCGTTCGACCAAGGTCGACGTGGTCCTCATGGACGTCCGCATGCCGCGGATGGACGGAGTGGAGGCGACCCGGCGCATCTGCTCGCCCGGGGGCGCGGGGGCCGAGGGCTCCGCCGGGGCGGGTGACGGCTCGGGATCGCCCCGGGTCCTGATCCTGACCACGTTCGACCTCGACGAGTACGCGTTCTCGGCCCTGAAGGCCGGTGCGAGCGGCTTCATGCTCAAGGACGTGCCGCCGGGCGAACTGCTCACGGCGATCCGGGCGGTGCACAGCGGCGACGCGGTCGTGGCGCCGACCACGACCCGGCGCCTGCTGAACCGCTTCGCCCCGATGCTGCCGAGCGGCGCGCCCCAGCCGTCCGACTCCCTGCTGAAGCGGCTCACGGACCGCGAGCGCGAGGTGCTGCTGCTGGTGGCGCAGGGCATGTCGAACGGCGAGATCGCCGGGCGGCTGTTCCTCTCCGAGGCCACGGTCAAGACGCATGTGGGCCGCATCCTGACGAAGCTGGAACTGCGCGACCGCGTACAGGCCGTGGTGCTGGCCTACGAGACGGGGCTGGTGCGGGCGGGCGGCGGCGCGCTCGGCGGGGGCGGCGGCGCGGAGGCGAAGTAGCCGCCGGGGACGCCGCGGCTGGGCAGCCGGAGCAGCCCTGAGTTCGTGCGGTGCAGTCCGGCCGTGTGTGTTCTTCCGGCACGGCCCGCCCCTCCGGCCGGGGCGAGGCCCATGCGTGGTGCCGGACTCCCGTCTACCGCAGATCCGTTGACGCCGTCGTCGTCGCGTCGCGGTTCAGTGCCGCCGGGTCCGGGCCCGCGGTCCCCGGCGTCATGCCGGCCGCCTTCGACGCCGGGACGGTGTCCTTGGACCCCGATCCGGTCGCCCTCGACTGCTCCGACCGCAGCCGCTCCACGAACACCGCGACCGCCTCGGCCACATCCGCATCCGTCCAGTCCAGGCCCGCCGCCCCGACCGTCATCTCGGTGACGGCGAGGCCGGGGCCGGCGCGGTTCCAGCGATGGAACAGCGTCGTCCGCGTCTCCTCCGCCTGCCGCAGGCTCACCTCGTCGAGCACGTCCGGCGGGTACGGCAGCCAGACCTGGAACTGGTGCGTGTGCGGGATCGCCGGGTGGATCCGGTGCCAGGGGAGGCCGGACGCCGTCAGCGCTTCTCCCAGTGCCTGCGCCACGATCTTGGCGTGCGCCACGTACTCCGGCAGCCGCGGCAGCTCCCGGTCGAGTCCGTTCAGCGCTGCCAGAGCGGCGGGCCACTGCTGGAAGAGCTGGCCGCCGTACCGGTGGCGCCAGGCGAGGGCCTCGTCGATCAGGGTCTGCGGGCCGGCGAGCGCGGCGCCGGAGATGCCGCCCAGGGACTTGTAGAAGGAGACGTAGACGCTGTCCGCTAGCGCGGCGATCTCCGGGAGAGCACGGCCGAAGTGCGAGGCGCATTCCCAGAGCCGTGCGCCGTCGAAGTGCACCACTGCATCGCGTTCCCGGGCGGCCTCGACCACGGCGGTCAGCTCCTCCCACGTCGGGAGGACGAAACCCGGTTCGCGCAGCGGCAGTTCGAGCATCAGCGCACCGAACGGCTCCCCCAGCTCCCGTACTTCCTCCGCCGTCGGCAGGCGCGGCTGCGTCGTGGGATGGACCGTGCGCAGGCCGCTCAGCGTGGAGAACGCGTCGCGCTCCCACATCTCCGGATGCGCGAGCGGATGGAGCGCCACGGCCGGATTCCCCGTGCGCCCCGCCCAGCAGCGCAGAGCGACCTGCTGGGCCATGGTCCCGGTGGGGAAGAAGGCCGCGGCCTCCGTCCCGAGCAGTCCGGCGACCCGGCGTTCGAGCGCGCCGACGATGCCGTCGCCGTAGAGGTCGACGACCTCGTCGAGGTCGTACGCGTCGGGGGCGTACGCCGCCAGTGCCGCGAGCCCTTCCCGGACGGTCCGGTTCTGGTGCCCGCGTACGAGCGCTCGCTCCGCTCCGCGCCAGGCCGCGCACCGGCGGGCCCGCTCGCGGTCCGGCCGTGCGTCGGCGCCCGCGTCCGGGCCGGGCCGCTCACCCGGGTCGGCCGCTCCGCTTCCGGGCTCCGCGACCCCGGGCCGTGCGCCTGCGGACTCCGCGACCGCGTGCCGTGCCACTGCGGACTCCGTGCCCGCGACCTCCGTCTCCGTGCCATCCGTCTCGCTCATGGAGCCGATGATGGCCCATGCCCCGAGGGCCGGTCCCGTGGTTTTCCATGGCTGGTGCGTCGTGCGCGCCGGGGGCGTCCGCGGTTGTCCACAGGCGGTGGACAGCGCGGCCGGCCCCCGAAACACTCGCGTAGCATGGCGGGGATACGTCCGGTACCCCTGGCGGACTGGAACGGAAGGCCGTCCCGCGTGAACGCACCACATCACCCAGAACCCAAGGACCGCCCCGCGGACCGCCCCGCCCGGCTCGCCGTCGGGGTCGTCGGTGCCGGTCGCGTGGGACCTGCCCTGGCCGCCGCGCTGCAGCTCGCGGGCCACCGTCCGGTGGCCGTCTCCGGGATCTCCGAGCCGTCCGTGCGGCGGGCCGCCGCCCTGCTCCCCGACGTGCCGGTGCTCACCCCCACCGACGTGCTGGAGCGGTCGGAGCTGGTGCTGCTGACCGTGCCGGACGACGCCCTCCCCAGCCTCGTGGAGGGCCTGGCCGAGACCGGAGCCGTACGCCCCGGGCAGCTCCTGGTGCACACCTCGGGCCGCTACGGCACCGCGGTCCTCGACCCCGCCACCCGCGCGGGCGGGCTGCCGCTCGCCCTCCACCCGGTGATGACCTTCACGGGCACGAGCGTGGACGTCCAGCGCCTGGCCGGCTGCTCGTTCGGCGTCACCGCGCCCGAGGAGCTGCGGATGGCCGCGGAAGCGCTGGTCATCGAGATGGGCGGTGAGCCCGAGTGGATCGAGGAGCAGGCCCGTCCGCTCTACCACGCGGCGCTCGCCCTCGGTGCGAACCACTTGGTCACGCTGGTCGCCCAGTCCATGGATCTGCTCCGTGCCTCCGGGGTCGGGGCCCCCGACCGGATGCTCGGGCCGCTGCTCGGCGCCGCGCTGGACAACGCCCTGCGCTCGGGCGACGCCGCGCTCACCGGACCGGTCGCGCGCGGCGACGCGGGCACGGTCGCGGCCCATGTAGCCGAATTGCGGGACCACGCACCGCAGGCCGTCGCCGGTTACGTGGCGATGGCCCGCGCCACCGCGGACCGCGCGCTCGCCCACGGAATGCTCAAGCCGGAGCTGGCCGAGGACCTGCTGGGCGTCCTCGCGGACGGAGGAGACGCATGACGGTGCAGCTCGTGCCCACGGCCGGCGGCCTCGGGGCGCTCACGCGCACGGGCGAGCGTGCCGTGGTGATGACGATGGGAGCCCTCCACGAGGGGCACGCGGCGCTGATCCGCGCGGCCCGCGACCGGGTGGGCGCCGACGGCCAGGTCGTGGTCACCGTGTTCGTCAACCCGCTCCAGTTCGGGGCGGGCGAGGATCTCGACCGCTATCCGCGCACGCTCGACGCCGACCTCGTCGTGGCCGAGAAGGCCGGGGCCGACGCCGTCTTCGCCCCGTCCGGCGAGGAGGTCTACCCGGGCGGTGAGCCGGAGGTCCGGATCAGCGCGGGTGCGATGGGCGACCGGCTCGAAGGGGCGTACCGCCCGGGCCACTTCGGCGGCATGCTGACCGTCGTCGCCAAGCTGCTGCACCTCACCGCGCCCGACGTGGCCTTCTACGGGCAGAAGGACGCCCAGCAGCTCGCCCTGATCACGCGCATGGCGCGCGACCTCAACTTCCCTGTGGAGATCATGGGGGTGCCCACCGTCCGGGAGGACGACGGCCTCGCGCTCTCCAGCCGCAACCGCTACCTCACGGCGGAGGAGCGGCCGACGGCCCTGGCGCTGTCCAGGGCGCTGTTCGCCGGACGCAGGGCGGGTCTCGCCGCGGCGGGGGCGCAGGACCGGGAGGCGCCCGGTCCCGTCGCGGACCCCGATGCCGTACGGGCCGCCGCGCAGCAGGTCCTCGATGAGGCCGCCGGGCTCCGGCCGCCGCTCGCCCTGGACTATCTCGGGCTCGTCGACCCGGCCGACTTCACCGACGTGGCGCGGGACTTCACCGGCGAGGCCGTCCTCGCCGTCGCCGCCAAGGTCGGCACGACCCGCCTGATCGACAACGTCCGCCTGCAGTTCGGAGCCGCCCGATGATGCCCGCGAACCTCCGGCCGCGAGCCCTGGCCGTTGCCGCGATCTGCGCCGGCGCCGTGTTGCAGGCCGCGGGCAGCCCCTTCGTCCGGGTGCCGCTCTGGGTGCCGCTCGCCCTCGCCGCCGTGGCCCTGGTGCTCGGGGCGGCCCGTCCCGCACCGATGGCATCCGTCCGTACGACCGTGCGTACGGCCCCGCGTGCGCCTCACCGGCCGCGCACCACCCCCGGAACCGGCCTCGGCCGCAGGAGCCCCCGATGACCGGCGCCCCCATAGCCGACGCCCCGCGGCCCGCCGCCGCGACGCCACACGCCGCCGGTCGGCCCGCCGCCGCGACGCCCACCGTTGCTGCCGCCGCGGGTGACGGCGAGCGCAGCGGCCTTCCCGTCCCCGACGCGGGAACCCTCCGCGCGCCCGCTCCCGGCTGGGCCATCGAGGCCGACGTGGTCGTGGTCGGATCCGGCGTCGCCGGGCTCACCGCCGCGCTCCGCTGCGCCGCCGCCGGCCGCAGGACCGTCGTGGTGACCAAGGCGCGGCTGGACGACGGCTCCACCCGCTGGGCGCAGGGCGGTATCGCCGCCGCGCTCGGCGATGGCGACACCCCCGAACAGCACCTCGACGACACCCTCGTCGCGGGCGCCGGCCTCTGCGACGAGCGGGCCGTCCGCACGCTCGTCACCGAAGGCCCGGACGCCGTACGGCGGTTGATCTCCACGGGTGCCGTTTTCGACACCTCCGCCGAGACCGGTGCGATCGAGCTGACCCGCGAGGGCGGCCACCACCGCCGCCGCATCGCGCACGCGGGTGGCGACGCGACCGGTGCCGAGATCTCCCGCGCTCTCGTCGAGGCCGTACGGGACGCGGGCCTGGAGACCGTCGAGAACGCGCTCGTCCTCGACCTGCTCACCGACGCCGAGGGCCGTACCGCCGGCGTCACCCTCCACGTCATGGGCGAAGGCCGGCGCGACGGCGTCGGCGCCGTGCACGCCCCCGCCGTCGTCCTCGCCACCGGCGGCATGGGCCAGGTGTTCTCCGCGACCACCAACCCGGCCGTCTCCACCGGCGACGGCGTCGCGCTCGCGCTGCGCGCCGGAGCCGAGGTGAGCGACCTGGAGTTCGTGCAGTTCCACCCCACCGTCCTCTTCCTCGGCCGCGGCGCCGAGGGCCAGCAGCCGCTGGTCTCCGAGGCCGTACGGGGCGAGGGCGCGCACCTCGTGGACGCCGACGGCGTGCGTTTCATGCTGGGGCAGCACGAGTTGGGGGAGCTGGCCCCGCGCGACATCGTCGCCAAGGGGATCATGCGGCGCATGCAGGAGCAGGGCGCCGAGCACATGTACCTGGACGCCCGCCACTTCGGCGCCGAGATGTGGGCCTCCCGCTTCCCCACGATCCTCGCCGCCTGCCGCGCGCACGGCATCGACCCGGTGACCGAGCCGATCCCGGTCGCCCCCGCCGCGCACTACGCGTCCGGCGGCGTCCGCACCGACCTCACGGGCCGTACGACCGTGCCGGGTCTGTACGCGTGCGGCGAGGTCGCCTGCACCGGCGTCCACGGCGCGAACCGCCTCGCCTCCAACTCCCTGCTGGAGGGGCTGGTGTTCGCCGAGCGGATCGCGGCGACCATCGCCGCCGAGCCGCCCGTAAACACCGGGCCCGAGCCGCCCGAGCGCCCGGTGCCCGTGCCGCGTGCGCCCGCGCGCACGCCGCTCCTCGCGCCGGAGTCGCGCTTCGTGATCCAGCGCATCATGACCTCGGGGGCGGGCGTCCTGCGCAGCGCGCGGAGCCTGAACGCCGCGGCGGTGGCACTCCAGGCCCTGCACACCGAGGCCGTCGCCGAGCTCGACCGGGACGGCAAGACCGCCGAGCCGTGCGTCGAGACCTGGGAGGCCACCAACCTCCTGCTCGTCTCGCGCGTCCTGGTCGCCATGGCCCGGGAGCGCGAGGAGACCCGCGGCTGCCACTGGCGCGAGGACCGCCCGGAGCGGGACGACGACCACTGGTGCCGTCACCTCGTCGCCCGGCTCGCGCCGGAGTGCTCGCTCGCGCTGCACCCCACCGCCACGGCAGAATTCCCGCCCGTACAGCAGCGGTCCGCAACGCAGCGGTCCGCACCCTCCGCGAGCGCCGGCCGAACCACCCACCCTGAAGGGGACACACGTGAACACGCCTGACCGTCCACAGCCTGTGGATCTCCCCCTGCTCCAGATCGGCGGTCCCGCCGCCGGCGCGGACGCGGGCGGCTGCGGCGACGGGTGCGGCTGCGCGGGCGGCGACGAGGAGGACTACGGGCTGGACCCGTTGAGTTGCGGTCTGGACCCCCACCTCGCCGGCCTCCTCGCGGACGTGGGCCTGGACCCGGTCCAGGTCGAGGACATCGCCCACCTGGCGATCGAGGAGGACCTGGACGGCGGCGTGGACGTCACCACCGTCGCCACGATCCCCGAGAACGCCGTCGCCACCGGTGACTTCACCGCTCGCGAGTCCGGTGTCGTCGCCGGCCTGCGCATCGCCGAGGCCGTCCTGTCCGTCGTCTGCGCCGACGACATCGAGGTCGAGCGGCACGCCGAGGACGGCGACCGCGTCGAGCCGGGCCAGAAGCTGCTGTCGGTCCGCACCCGTACCCGCGACCTGCTCACCGGCGAGCGCAGCGCCCTCAACCTCATGTGCCGCCTGTCGGGCATCGCCACCGCCACCCGCGCCTGGGCGGACGCCCTGGAGGGCACGGGCGCGGCGGTCCGGGACACCCGCAAGACGACGGCAGGGCTGCGCTCCCTGGAGAAGTACGCGGTGCGCTGCGGCGGCGGTGTCAACCACCGCATGTCGCTGTCGGACGCCGCGCTCATCAAGGACAACCACGTCGTCGCGGCGGGCGGTGTCGCGGCCGCCTTCAAGGCCGTACGGTCCGACTTCCCCGATGTGCCCATCGAGGTCGAGGTCGACCGGCTCGACCAGATCGAGCCCGTCCTCGCCGAGGGCGCCGATCTGATCCTCCTCGACAACTTCACGCCCGAGCAGACCCGCGAGGCCGTCGCGCTCGTCGCCGGCCGCGCCCGCCTGGAGTCCTCCGGCCGCCTCAGCCTCGCCAACGCCCGTGCGTACGCGGAGACGGGCGTCGACTATCTGGCCGTCGGCGCGCTCACCCACTCCTCGCCGATCCTCGACATCGGGCTGGACCTCCGCGAGGGACCGGGGGAGGCGCGCGGCTGATGCTGCTCACGATCGACGTCGGCAACACCCACACCGTCCTGGGCCTCTTCGACGGCGAGGAGATCGTCGAGCACTGGCGGATCTCCACCGAGGCCCGCCGCACCGCCGACGAACTCGCCGTGCTCCTCCAGGGCTTGATGGGCATGCACCCGCTGCTCGGCGACGACCTGGGCGACGGTATCGACGGCATCGCGATCTGCTCGACCGTCCCCTCCGTCCTGCACGAGCTGCGCGAGGTCACCCGCCGCTACTACGGCGACGTGCCGGCCGTCCTCGTGGAGCCCGGTGTGAAGACGGGTGTCCCGATCCTCATGGACAACCCCAAGGAGGTCGGCGCCGACCGGATCATCAACGCCCTCGCGGCCGTCGAGCTCTACGGCGGCCCGTGCGTCGTCGTCGACTTCGGCACCGCCACCACGTTCGACGCCGTGTCGGCCCGCGGGGAGTACGTGGGCGGTGTGATCGCCCCCGGTATCGAGATCTCGGTGGACGCCCTGGGCGTGCGGGGCGCACAGCTCCGCAAGATCGAACTGGCCCGCCCGCGCAGCGTGATCGGCAAGAACACCGTCGAGGCGATGCAGTCCGGCATCCTCTACGGCTTCGCCGGCCAGGTCGACGGCGTCGTGGAGCGCATGGCGCGCGAACTCGCCGACGACCCCGACGACGTGACCGTGATCGCCACCGGCGGCCTGGCCCCGATGGTGCTCGGCGAGTCCTCCGTCATCGACGAACACGAGCCCTGGCTCACCCTGATCGGCCTCCGCCTGGTCTACGACCGCAACGTCTCCCGGGGCTGACCAGGCCCCGCTACTCAGGTCGTTCACCTCGGGGCAACCATCCGTCCGTCTCGTCGGTCCTCGCTGTGCGAGGAATCGAGACCTGTGCCAGGACGGAAGTGGAACCCATGGTGAGCAAGGGGACATACGCGAGATCGGCCGTTGTCGCGGCCCTGCTCGCGGCGGCGGGCGGCCTCGGCGCGGGGCAGGCGAGCGCGGCCGACCCCATGCTGCAGATCGAGGTGCCGGCGCGCTACTACGCGTACACCGCCGACGAACGGCCGGGCGACGGCGACCTGTTCCTCTTCCACCTCAATCTCGATGGTCCGGACGGCGAGGACCCGCTCGCCGAGGACGTGAAGCTGACCATCGACGCGTCCGCGCTCAAGGGCAAGGCCGTTCTGAAGCCGGCGAGCGGAAGCTGCGAGGACTCCGACAAGGACTTCGTCTACGACTGCGCGTACACCTCGATCGACGGCAGGACCAGCGTCCAGCCCTTCTACATCAAGGGCGCCAAGGGCATGAAGCCCGGCTACGCCGGGATGATCGAGTACCGGGCGACCGCCTCCAACACCCCTGACGCCGAAGCCGCGACGAAGGTCTTCATCGACGGGCCCAAGCTCGCCGAGCGCGCGCACGAGCCGCTGAAGGACGTCGCCCCCGGCTCCACCATGAAGGTCACCCCGGCCGTCGCGAACCTCGGCCAGCTCGCCGCCGACCAGGGCATCGGCATCAAACTCTACGGCGCCGAGGGTCTCAAGGTCGCGCGCGAGCACTCCAATTGCCACTACAAGAGCTGGTCCGACACCTCCGCGTACTGCCTGTTCGACACCCCGCTGGAGCCGGGCGCCGCGTACGAGTTCTCCGAGCCGTTCCGCTTCACGGTCTCCGAGGAGCTGATGTACGGGAACATCGGCTACCACGCCTGGGCCATCGGCAGCGGCAACCCGTGGGAGTACGAGGACCCGAAGGACTTCGACCAGCAGGGCAGCGGTGCGCCGCTGACGCTGAGGACCGTCGAACCCACCGGCTTCGAGGAGTTCGGCGGCCACTCCGACGTCGTCACCGCGCAGAAGGCCGACTTCCAGGTGATCACGGACACGCTCGAGGGCAAGGTCGGCGCGACCGTCCCGCTCACGCTCGGCGTGAAGAACGCGGGACCGGGGTCCCTGGACCTCTCGGGCCGCGACGGCCACGGCAGCGGCACGTACGAGGTGACGCCGCCGAAGGGCACCACCATCACCTCGATCCCGTTCCCGGGCGAGGAGGACGACTGGGCCTGCTCGAGGAAGGAGAAGGGCAGCAGGACGTACGTCTGCACCATCGACGAGCGCTTCGCCCAAGGCGAGGAGGAGACGCTCGTCTTCAACGTCCGCATCGACCGGAAGGTCGAGGGCGCCCAGGGGAAGATCACCGTCCTGGACCGTGAGGACTACCCGGCGCGCGACCCCGAGGCGGGCAACGACTCGGCCGCGATCGAGACCCGCATCAGCGGCGGCGCCGGGGACGACGGCGCCTCCGGTGGGTCCGGCGGTTCCGGGGCCGGCGGTGCGGCGTCGTCCGGCGGCTCGGACACCGGCGGCGGCACCTCGTCCGGCGGGACGGAGGCGACCGGCTCGATGGCCGGGACGGGCGCCGGGAACATCGGCGTCGTGGCGGCTGCCGCGGCGGCTGTGCTGGCCGCGGGAACGGGCGCCGTACTGGCCGTCGCACGCCGCCGCCGGAGCGCGTAGGACGGGTGCTGACGGGGGGTGTCGGACCTGCTGGTTCCGACACCCCCGGGTATGTCCTGCTAAGCGAAAATTATCCGCTTTGCACTTAAAGTCGGTCCATGCCCACGCCATACGGTTCCCGCGGCGCCATGGCGTTCAGCGCCGATGAGCTGCGCGTCCTGCGCCGCGCCCTCGCCATCGCCCTGCGGCCCTCCCCCGCGCCTCCCGCTGAAAGCCGGGAGGAGGAGATCCAGGAGCTGTGCCGCCTCACCGAAGCCGTGGAGGAGGCGGTCGGCGAAGGGATGCGCCTGCGCGCCTTTCTCTTCGCCGATCTGGCCCGATATCGCGCCGCCCTCCCAGGCGCCGCATCCGGGTTCCTGGAACGGCTCGTGGACGCGCTCTCGGCCGGCTACACCCCGGGCGCCGACGACCTGGCCGCGCTGCGCTCCCTCTGTGCGGCCGCGACGGCGGCGGGCGCTCCGGAGGCCGAGCGCAGGCGTGCGCTGCTTCGCCGGTGCGAAGCGCTGGCCGAGCAGGCGCTCTCCGACCGCCTCGCCGGTGTCGCCCGACGCGGGCATCCCGGGGAGCCGGTGGCGTCCGTGTCACCGGCGGAGCCCGCCGGAATTCCGGCCGCCCGTCTCGTCGCGCTGCCGGGAGGCCGTGCGTCCGACGACGAACCGGAGAAGCCTGCGCCCAAGCCGAAGGCGAAGCCCGCGGCGGAGCCCGAGAAGGAGCCGGAGCGGAAGCCCGAGCCCCAGCCGGGGGCCAGGCCGAAGCAGGAGCCCGAGCGCCCCTCCCGGCCCTCGGAGCAGCCGGGCCGCCATGTGCCCACCCCGGCCGAGGTGTTCCCGCCCCGCAGGCGCCGGACCCCGCCGGAAGGGCCTCCGTCCCGCCCCGAGCAATTGGTCGCGGTGTGACTGGCTACCCTTGAGCCATGGATTACGTCTCCGCGCTGCTGCCGCCCGTGGTCATGGCCGTCGCATTCATCGCTCTGGTCAGGACCATCGTGAAAAGCCAGGGCGGGGCCAACAAGGCCAAGGAGGACGCCGCAGTCGACGCGGCGCTGGCTCGCGTCGAGGGCGGGAGCCGTCCGGCCACGGAGCGGTAGGGCCGTCTCCGCTGCAGGCCGCGCGGGGCCTCTCCTGGGCCCCGCCGACCGGGCACCCGAAGGGCGTACGACCGGGAACACATGTCCCCTGTCGTGCGCCCTTTTGCTGCGGGAAATGGGTCCGCGTGAACCGGCATTCAGGACATCTACCACTATTATTCCAATGTGGTTCGACGATTGGGTGACCTCGAAGACGCCGTGATGACGCGCGTCTGGGAGTGGAACCGGCCGGTCACCGTTCGGGAAGTCCTGGAGGACCTCCAGCAGGAACGCTCCATCGCCTACACCACCGTCATGACGGTAATGGACAACCTGCATCAGAAGGGCTGGGTCCGCAGGGAAGCCGAAGGCCGCGCCTATCGATATGAGGCCGTCTCCACCCGCGCCGCGTACTCGGCCGCACTCATGCACGAGGCTTGGCACACCAGTGACAACGCCGCCGCCGCACTCGTCGCGTTCTTCGGCATGATGTCCCAGGAACAGCGGGAAGCCCTCAGGGACGCCATGCGCGTCGCACAACTCGACGATCCCGATGGCGACGGCGGAGAGGCGGGGCGATAGCGTCCCGCACATGTCCCGAGTATCAAATGAGGTCACTGTCCGCCGGGCGAGGACGAGCGATGTCTCCGTCGTACGCCGTCTCATCGACGGGTACGTGCGCGAGGGCATCCTGCTCGACAAAGCGACGGTCACCCTTTACGAGGACATCCAGGAGTTCTGGGTCGCCGAACGCGACGCGGACGGACAGGTCCTCGGCTGCGGGGCTCTTCATGTCATGTGGGAAGACCTCGCAGAGGTCCGCTCTCTGGCCGTGGACCCGCAGATGAAGGGGACGGGAGTCGGCCATCAGATCCTGGCCAAGCTGGTTCAGACCGCCCGCTGGCTAGGCGTGCGGCGTATTTTCTGCCTCACCTTCGAAGTCGACTTCTTCTCGAAGCATGGGTTCGCGGAGATCGGGGAGACGCCCGTAGATGGGGATGTCTACAGTGAGCTGCTGCGTTCCTATGACGAGGGCGTGGCCGAGTTCCTGGGTCTCGAACGAGTGAAGCCGAACACCCTCGGCAACAGCCGGATGCTTCTGCACCTGTGATCCTCCCGGTGCTTCTGCAACGCCTGATGCGGCAGTCCGGGCTTCGCTATGTGCCCGCTTTGGCGATCCCTATGTCCGAATCGCGCACGTTTCCCGTACGCATGCGCTACTCAACCTCACCCAGGGGTTTGTGTTTTTCCGAGAAAGGCGGTTTCCTTTCCGTCGTACTGCTTTTTCGATGAAAGGGAATCCGGTGGCACAGAAGGTTCAGGTCCTTCTTGTCGACGACCTCGACGGTGGCGAGGCCGACGAGACCGTGACGTTTGCGCTCGACGGCAAGACTTACGAGATCGACCTCAAGGCTTCGAACGCGGACAAGCTGCGCGGTCTTCTCGAGCCGTACACGAAGAGCGGCCGTCGCACGGGTGGCCGTGCCGCGTCCGGTCGCAAGGCCCGCGCCGCGGCCTCGGGTGGCTCCCAGGACACCGCGAAGATCCGCGCCTGGGCGAAGGAGAACGGCTACAGCGTCAACGACCGCGGCCGCGTCCCCGCCGAGATCCGCGAGGCGTACGAGAAGGCCAACGCCTGAGCGCGCGAGGCGTTCAGCAGCCGGGCCCGGTGGACCTGAGTGGCCGCCGCGCCCACGAGCCGTACGAGGTCGGGGGCCAGGCCCCCGTCGTCCTCGCGACCCCCTGGGGTGCCCCCCAGGGTGGCCACGGGCAGCGTCGGTTCGATCTCGCACCCCGGCTCGGGAGGCCGCAGCCACACAGGCTGTGGCCCGGTGCACGCGGCCTCCCATGAGTCCCCCGGCCGGGGAGCGCGCATCCGGTCGCCAGGGCCCAGAGCGACCAGATCCAGGGCGACACCGCCCCATTCCAGCCAGTCCAGCAGCTCGGGGAGCTGCTCAGCGCCGCCCGCGGCGATCAGGAAGCGCATGCGGCCGCCGTCCAGCGCGACGGGACCGGTGCGCGGTACGCGCCGCAGCACGGCCGCCCCGGCATCGGCCGGCAGGTCCAGCACGTCGAAGCGCGCCCCGGTGAGCAGGTCCACGGGGTGCCCGGCGGGCCGCCCGCCCGTGACCGGCCAGCCCAGAGCCCGCTCGTACCACAGGCGTACGTCACACGTTGCGCTCCGGGGGCGGGGGAATGCGGTTGCCATGACCGGAGCAACTACCGAACCCCGGGAGAGTTACGCACAGTTGGCATGTGGGTACGCAACGTGGTAAGGGCGGCGCAACGGAGAGGATTCCGGAGCGCAAGGATGTTCGCCCTTAGCTGAGGGAACCGCCCCGCGCCGCATGGAGTATCAGTTCCAGCGGGTAAGACTTTCCTCGTGGGAGGGGCGACGCGCGCGCGTTGGCCGGGATGGCGTTCGCCATCGGCGTAGTGGTATCGAGGGTATACGCCTGGCCTGCGGGAACATCGTCTCGCACCATCGGGTTGGAGCTGTTGTCGGCGGTCCGGGGCAGGAGGCCAAGGGCGGTGTCGGCAGTTGGAATGAGCTGTCCCCCGTAGCGGGACTAGCATGCGGAAGGACAGGGAGGGGATCGTCCCCGATCTTTCTGACCGCTCTGAGGAGCGATTAACGATGTTCGAGAGGTTCACCGACCGTGCGCGGCGGGTTGTCGTCCTGGCTCAGGAAGAAGCCCGGATGCTCAACCACAACTACATCGGCACCGAGCACATCCTCCTGGGCCTGATCCACGAGGGTGAGGGTGTCGCCGCTAAGGCCCTGGAGAGCCTCGGGATTTCGCTCGAGGCGGTCCGCCAGCAGGTGGAGGAGATCATCGGGCAGGGCCAGCAGGCTCCGTCCGGGCACATCCCCTTCACCCCCCGTGCGAAGAAGGTCCTGGAGCTGTCGCTCCGCGAGGCCCTTCAGCTCGGCCACAACTACATCGGTACGGAGCACATCCTGCTCGGCCTGATCCGCGAGGGCGAGGGCGTCGCCGCCCAGGTCCTCGTGAAGCTGGGCGCCGACCTGAACCGGGTGCGGCAGCAGGTCATCCAGCTGCTCTCCGGCTACCAGGGCAAGGAGGCCGCCACGGCCGGCGGCCCGGCCGAGGGCACGCCCTCGACCTCCCTCGTGCTGGACCAGTTCGGCCGCAACCTCACGCAGGCCGCCCGCGAATCCAAGCTCGACCCGGTCATCGGGCGCGAGAAGGAGATCGAGCGGGTCATGCAGGTGCTGTCGCGCCGTACCAAGAACAACCCGGTGCTCATCGGCGAGCCCGGCGTCGGCAAGACGGCGGTCGTCGAGGGCCTGGCCCAGGCCATCGTCAAGGGCGAGGTGCCCGAGACCCTCAAGGACAAGCACCTCTACACCCTCGACCTCGGTGCCCTGGTCGCCGGCTCCCGCTACCGCGGTGACTTCGAGGAGCGCCTGAAGAAGGTGCTCAAGGAGATCCGCACCCGCGGCGACATCATCCTGTTCATCGACGAGCTCCACACCCTGGTGGGTGCGGGTGCCGCCGAGGGCGCGATCGACGCCGCCAGCATCCTCAAGCCGATGCTGGCCCGTGGCGAGCTGCAGACCATCGGTGCGACGACGCTCGACGAGTACCGCAAGCACCTGGAGAAGGACGCGGCCTTGGAGCGCCGCTTCCAGCCCATCCAGGTCGCGGAGCCGTCGCTGCCGCACACCATCGAGATCCTCAAGGGCCTCCGGGACCGGTACGAGGCGCACCACCGTGTCTCGATCACCGACTCGGCCCTCGTGGCGGCGGCCACCCTGGCCGACCGGTACATCTCCGACCGCTTCCTGCCGGACAAGGCGATCGACCTGATCGACGAGGCCGGCTCCCGGATGCGTATCCGCCGGATGACCGCTCCGCCGGACCTGCGCGAGTTCGACGAGAAGATCGCCGGGGTCCGCCGGGACAAGGAGTCCGCGATCGACTCGCAGGACTTCGAGAAGGCGGCCTCCCTCCGCGACAAGGAGAAGCAGCTCCTCGCCGCGAAGGCCAAGCGGGAGAAGGAGTGGAAGGCCGGCGACATGGACGTCGTCGCCGAGGTCGACGAGGAGCTGATCGCCGAGGTCCTGGCCACGGCCACGGGCATCCCGGTCTTCAAGCTCACCGAGGAGGAGTCCTCGCGGCTGCTGCGCATGGAGGACGAGCTCCACAAGCGCGTCATCGGCCAGAAGGACGCCATCAAGGCCCTCTCGCAGGCGATCCGCCGTACGCGCGCCGGCCTGAAGGACCCGAAGCGTCCCGGTGGCTCGTTCATCTTCGCCGGCCCGTCCGGCGTCGGTAAGACCGAGCTGTCCAAGACGCTGGCGGAGTTCCTCTTCGGCGACGAGGACGCGCTGATCCAGCTCGACATGTCGGAGTTCAGCGAGAAGCACACCGTCTCGCGGCTCTTCGGCTCGCCTCCCGGCTACGTCGGCTACGAGGAGGGCGGCCAGCTCACCGAGAAGGTGCGCCGCAAGCCGTTCTCCGTGGTCCTCTTCGACGAGGTCGAGAAGGCCCACCCGGACATCTTCAACTCGCTGCTGCAGATCCTGGAGGACGGTCGCCTGACCGACTCCCAGGGCCGGGTCGTGGACTTCAAGAACACGGTCATCATCATGACGACCAACCTCGGCACCCGGGACATCTCCAAGGGCTTCAACCTCGGCTTCGCGGCCGGGGGCGACCTCAAGACCGGGTACGAGCGGATGAAGGCCAAGGTCAACGACGAGCTGAAGCAGCACTTCCGCCCGGAGTTCCTGAACCGTGTCGACGACACGGTGGTCTTCCACCAGCTCTCCGAGGAAGACATCATCCAGATCGTCGACCTCATGCTGGCCAAGGTGGACGAGCGGCTCAAGGACCGCGACATGGGCATCGAGCTCAGCGCGGAGGCCAAGAGCCTGCTCGCCAAGAAGGGCTACGACCCGATCCTGGGCGCCCGGCCGCTGCGCCGGACGATCCAGCGGGAGATCGAGGACATGCTGTCGGAGAAGATCCTCTTCGGCGAGCTGCGCCCCGGTCACATCGTGGTCGTCGACAGAGAGGGCGAAGGGGACGACGCGACGTTCACCTTCCGCGGCGAGGAGAAGTCGGCACTGCCCGACGTCCCCCCGATCGAGTCCGCGGCCGGTGGTTCGGGTCCGAACCTGACCAAGGACGTCTGATCGTCGGCAGGCCCTGTCCGGTGATGCCGCGCTGACGGCCCGCCGGTGAGCCACAGGCCCGGCCCGGAACCGTATCCACGGTTCCGGGCCGGGCCTTTTGCTGCCGCGGTTGACGTGCCTGGTCGCCGGCTCGGGGATCAGAGCCGGCCGCGGACGGCTCCGTCATGGAACTCCCGGCTGACCACTGGACGCACCTGCCTCTTTGGACTTGTGCGCACAGAAGGGGCACTTGGGCTATCACCGCTTCCTCGGGGGTGCCGGTCGCGGCTCTCAGGCGGAGTTGATGATCTTGACCTCGGCGGGGAGCCGGCTCAGGCCGAGGACCGGCGCCTCGCCCCGTGGGAGCACGACCTGTTCCAGCCAGGGCAGTTCGGCCAGCGGCGTGAGGTCCAGTGCGTAGCGGGCGGACTCGTCGCCGACGATCTGGAGCCGGGCGAGCCCGGGGAAGAGCCCGGGCACGCGCCCGAGAGGGTGCGCCGGGGTGTCGGCATGCAGCAGGACGAGATCCGAGACCGAGGGCAGGGCGAGGGAGTCCGGGCAGTTGCCGAAGGCGCCGAAGGACAGGCGCAGGGCGGACAGGCCCGGCAGAGCGGCCAGTTCGGCCCAGTCGGCGGGGGACAGCCGGCTGGTGAAGTGGCTGAGGACCAGCGCGTCGAGACCGCTCCAGTGGCTGAGCCCGCGCAGCCCGCGCTCGGGCATCGAGGCGCGGGAGAGGTCGAGCAGGGTCAGCGGGGCCTCACGGGGCAGCGCGTCGAGGCTCCACAAGGCGCCGTAGCGCGTACCGAGCAGGAGGTGTTCGAGCCGGGACAGCGCGGAGAGTCCGTCGAGGCCCGCGGTCGCGTCGAACTCCAGGGAACGCAGCGGCAGTCCGTCCAGGGAGGACAGGTCCTCCACCGCCCGGCACTCGTTGACGGTCAGGCCCGCCAGTGCGTCCTGGCCGCGGAGGAACGAGAGGTCCGTCAGCGCGTCGTTGCCGTGCACCTTGACGCCGGTGAGCCGGGCCGGGGCACCGTACGCGGCCAGGGCGCCGGCGCTGATGGTGCCCCGCGCGTCGAGCAGGGGGCGCGTGCCCAGCTCCCGCAGGGCGTCGAGCTGTTCGTCGGACCGGACCGTGAAGTAGAGATCGTCCGGATCGAGGCGGGCGATGACCTCGTCCGCATAGGCGGCGGTGTCGAACCGGGACCAGCCCCAGACGAGTTGGGACCGTACGGCGAGCGAGCGGTGGCCCGCGAAGCCCCCCAGGAACGGGATGGCCGCATCGGAATCCACATGCGACGCGGCGGACACCACCAGCACTGCGTCCTCGTTGTCGACGGCCCCGGGCCCCGGCAGCAGGTCGAGGACGATCGGTCCGACGGACGCCAGCTCCCGCGCCTCCTGGGGGTTGCGCGGGGGCACGAGGGTCGACGCGCGCGCCTCCACCTCCTCCCGTACGGCCGGGTCGAGTTCCGCCGCGTGTTCGAGGCAGGCGGCGGCCAGGAGGAAGATCCGGGCCCGGACCGCCGGAGCGGCGGCGTGGTCCCCCTGGGCGAGCAAGTGGGCGAAGATCTCCGCCCGTTCGCGGGGACGGCCCTGGGCGACCGCCATCCGGACCACGTCCTCCCACTGGTCGTCGGAGGCGTGCTGCGCGAGGAGGCCGAAGTCCCCCTCGTCCACGGCGGCCCGCGCGCCGAGGAAGTCCTGGAAGGTGCGGTGGACGAAGTCCACGGAGTCCGGGCCGGGTTCGCGCAGCAGACCGCTGCGCTGGAGGAAGTGCTCGAACACGGCCGGGGCGTCACCGAGCCGCGCCACTTCCGGAACGGCCGGGAGGGCGGCGGCGATCAGACGCTCGGCCTGGGCGCGGTCCATCTCCGTACGGCCGTTGCGGATGAGCCAGTAGGCGAGGCGCTGGAGGAGTTGGAGCTGCGGCTCCTCGCGCACCTCAGGACCGCTCATGGCGCGTTCGCGGTCGCGCCGGATGAGGAGCATGGAGAGCGCGGCGCCGTAGAGCTCCTTGCGGCCCTGCGGCAGATAGCCGCGCCGGTCCCGGTGGAGCGCGCAGATCAGGCCGCACATGAGGGGGTTGGTGGCGAGGCGGCCGAGGTCCGGCTTGGTGCGGACGGCGGTGAGGAGCGACGTCTCGTAGGCGGCGAGTTCACCGTCCGCGTCGGGGGCGCCGGCATCCGTGCCGCCGGTGCCGCGGGCGGCGGTGTGCCAGCGCCGGATGAACTCCGCCACGTCCTGCCGGCTCATGGCGGAGAGGCCCAGCTCGGCGAAGCCGTCGTCCGCCAGCCAGTTCTCCCGTACGGCGGAGGGCCGTGAGGTGACGAGCCAGCGGTTGCCCGGATAGACGTCCAGCAGGTCGCGCATCCAGTCGCGGGTGCGGTCGCGTTCGCCGTCCGGGATCTCGTCGATGCCGTCGACGAGCAGCAGCCCGCGCCCCGCCTCGAGGACCCGCCGCTCCCAGCCGCGCGGCTGCGCCCCCGAGAGCGGCGATCCGACGGCCGCGAGGAAGTCACCGGGGGAGGGGAGCCGCTCGCCGTGGCGGGTCAGGGTGCGCAGGGGGAGGACGAACGGGATGCGGTCGCGGAGGTAGGCCAGCCGCTCGTCGGGGACCCGCCGGGCCGCGGAGACGGCCAGCCACTGCACGAGCGTGGTCTTGCCGGATCCCGCGACGCCTCGGAGGAGGACGCGTTCGTGCGAGGCGAGTGCCTGGTCGGCGGGTCGGGGGTCGGCGGGGACGTCCAGCTCAGGAACGATGCCGTCGGCCATCGTGAACGTGCCGTCCAGGCCGGGCGGGCCCGACCAGCCGTCCGCGCGGGGGTGGCTGCTCGCGACGGGGTTCGTGCGGCCGATGTCGGCCATGGCCTCGTCGAGGAGACTCCTGACCTGGCCCGGCGTGCCCCGCCGCGCGGACGGTTCCGGAAGCGTGGCCTCCAGGCTCAGGTAGGCGACGTCCAGCGGCCAGCGGCCGGGGGAGTTCGTGAGGTCGATGCCGTAGATCGTCAGGCGGCCGTGCTTCGTCGCGATGTGGTCGAGATAGCGCCGCTCGTACGCCGCGTCCTCGCTCCCGGGACGGGGTGTCCGCGCGATCAGCTCGTCGACGCGGGCCGTCAGACCGTCCAGCGCGCGGCTCTGGGCGACCAGCGTCCGGGCCACGAAGGACGACCGCTGTGTGAAGAAGTGCAGGACGTGCAGGCAGGCCGTCTCCAGCAGCGAGTCGTGGAGGGAGGCCGCGTCCGCCGGGAGGTCCGCGAGGGCCCGGGTGTTCGACGCCCGGAGCGACCGGGCGAGGGCCCGGTGGCCGAGGCGGACCGCCTGGACGTCGTCCATGTCCAGGTCGCCGAGGCCGTGGAGCGTACGGGCGAGGGTGTCCGACACGACCGCCCGGACCTCGTCCGCGGGGCGGTCGTGCGGGCCCATGGCGTGTGACCCGCGGTCGACCAGCTCGGCCGCCAGCGCGCGCAGGTCCTTCTCCGTCAGCGTGCGCTTCTCGCCCCGGAAGGAGACGAGAGCGGAGATCCGGACCGGCCGGTCCGTCAGGCCCGCGCCCGCTCCCTCGCTCACGAACAGCTTCTTGACCAGCGGCGTGACGGCGCTCGAGGCCAGTCGAGCACCGATGACTGCGGGATCCACGTCCCAGGCCCCCCGGCGGCAGAGGCGCGCGCCGCGGCGGTGGGCGGCACGTGCGGTCGGCGGGGCGTAGGCGCCCCGTGGCACAGCGTAGGCGGCCCGGCCGGGGTGGCGCAGCCGGCTCCGAGGTTCCGGGCCGCGCTTCGAACCTCTGAAGGCGCCCCTAATGTCCCTTTTGCTCTCCGCGGCTGGTGACGTGCCGCACGTGGCCTGGCTCACTTACTAGGGCCGATAGGGGCTCACTCGGGGCGGAATGTCCGATTTGCCCACGAGGGCCACAAACGATCCGCCCCTGTTCAGTCGCGCCCGCCTTGGTTTCCCAGGGACTCGCGTCCTGAGCTTACGGGGGCCAGGCGATCCCCTTCATCTCCTGGGTGTTTCCGAGGGTGAACCCGTTCCCGGCGAGCGCTGGTACGGGCTGTGGATTCGCCCCTCTTTGCTACGGCTTCGGCTAGTAGAAGCGGGGCTTGGCGGCTCGGAGAACGCGGGTTACCAAGGTGGGGCGATCCCGGACGCACCGCCGGGATTCATTCAAGTCTTGGAGGAAAGCCCGTATGACGAAGCACGACCAGAAGACCACCACCACGAGCAAGACCGTCCTGCGCCGCCGCGCCGCCGTCCTGGCCGTGGGCACGGGGGCCTCGCTCGTTCTGGGGACTGGGGTCGCGCTCGCCGCCGCGGGCGGCTCGGCGCCTCAGGGGGGCGAGCTGTTCGCCCTGAACACCGCCAATTCCCTCTCGAAGGCCGTTCACGGCCAGGCCGACGGCCAGAAGAAGGCCGCCGACACCAAGACCAAGGCCGCTGCGGCCGCCAAGGCGAAGGCCGCGAAGGCTGCGAAGGCCAAGGCCGACGCCGCCAAGCGCGCCGCCGACAAGGCCGCCGCCGACCGTAAGAAGCGCGCGGCGCTCAAGGCCGCGCCGCCGAAGCCGGCGTCCTGGGTCAAGCCGGTCGACCAGTACACCAAGGGCTCGACCTTCGGGCTCGGTGGCTCGATGTGGTCCAACAAGCACTCCGGCCAGGACCTCGTCGTGCCGACCGGCACCCCGGTGAAGGCCGTCCACGGCGGCACCATCGTCGAGGCGGGCTGGGGCGGCTCGTACGGCAACAACATCGTGATCAAGCACGGCGACCGTACGTACACCCAGTACGGCCACCTGTCGCAGCTCGGCGTCTCCGCCGGCCAGACCGTGAAGACCGGCCAGGTCATAGGCAAGTCGGGCAGCACCGGTAACTCCACCGGCCCGCACCTGCACTTCGAGACCCGTACGGCCCCGGTCTACGGCCACGCGGTCGAGCCGCTCAAGTTCATGCGCGGTCACGGCGTCGGCCTGTAAGCAGGCCGTGCGCTACGACTGCGGGTGATGCGCTGACGTCACCAGCTCCAGGGCGACCTCGAGGACGGCATGCTGCTTGTCCTCGGGGTCGCCTTCGATGTCCCGCAGCGCGAACATCCCGGCGTGGATGGTGAACAGGGCGCTGACCCCGCGGACGCGGTCGGTCAGCGTCCATTCGTCTTCCTTGATCAGCTCGAACATCGAGAACATGCGCTCCTTGAAGCGCTCGCCGATGCTCAGCTCGCGGACCGTCGCCTGGTTCTCCTGGATGAAGCGGAAGAGCGGGGCGGCGTCGTGCAGCGCGGCGCTGTAGCGGCGGACCAGCTCCTGCTTGGTCTCCAGCGTCCGGGGCTGCTGTTTGCCCCATTCGATCAGCTCGTCCAGCGGCTTGCAGCCGTCGTCGAAGATGCTGATCAGCAGGTCTTCCTTGGTCTTGAAGTGGTAGTACAGCGCCGCCTTGGTGACGTCCAGGTGCTCGGCGATCTCGCGGAGCGAGGTCTTCTCGTAGCCCCGCTCGGCGAAGAGCGACAGGGCGACGTGCTGGATGCGCTGGCGGGTGTCGCCGCGGCTCGCCCGTGCTGTGCTGCCCATGCTGCTGCTCTCCTGCGCTCATCCCGATGGCCGGGACCCGGTGCGGGCGTCAAACTTACTTGACGACCGGCTAGCTGGCGATCTAACTTCTCGAGTGTAGCCACTAGCCGGTCGGCAAGTAAGCAGGAGTCCACGCCATGTCCCAGTCCCAGTCCACCACCGGAGAGCCGCCCGCGGAGACCTCCGGCCCGACGGAAGGCCCGCCCTCCGGCCCGCAGCCGCGCAGCGTCCGGGTCGTGCTGCTCGCGCTGATGATCGCGATGCTGCTCGCCATGCTCGACAACATGATCGTCGGCACCGCGATGCCCACGATCGTCGGTGAACTCGGCGGGCTGGAACACCTCTCCTGGGTCGTCACCTCGTACACCCTCGCCACCGCGGCCTCCACGCCCATCTGGGGCAAGCTCGGCGACATGTACGGCCGCAAGGGCATCTTCCTGGCCTCGATCGTGGTCTTCCTGCTCGGCTCCGCGCTCTCCGGCATGTCTCAGACGATGGCGCAGCTCATCGGCTTCCGGGCCGTCCAGGGACTCGGCGCGGGCGGCCTGATGGTCGGCGTGATGGCGATCATCGGCGATCTCATACCGCCCCGGGAGCGCGGCCGGTACCAGGGCATGATGGTCGGCGTCATGGCGCTCGCCATGATCGGCGGGCCGCTTGTGGGCGGCACGATCACCGATCACCTCGGCTGGCGCTGGAGCTTCTACATCAACCTGCCGCTCGGCGCCGTCGCCCTGATGATGGTGACCGCCGTGCTGCATCTGCCGAAGAAGCGGATGCAGGGCCGCATCGACTACCTGGGCGCCGTGCTGCTCACGGCCGCGATCACGGCCATGGTGCTCGTCACCACCTGGGGCGGTACGGAGTACGCCTGGGGCTCGGCCACCATCGTCGGCCTCTCCGTCGGGGCCGTGGTGTCCCTGGCCGCCTTCCTCCTGGTCGAGCGCAGGGCGTCGGCTCCCGTCCTCCCGCTGGGCATCTTCCGCAACGCCAACTTCTCGTTGATCACCCTGATCGGATTCCTGGTCGGCTTCGTGATGTTCGGCGCGATGACGTTCCTGCCGCTGTTCCAGCAGACCGTGCAGGGCGCGTCCGCGACCAACTCGGGCCTCCTGCTGCTGCCGATGCTGCTGGCGATGATGGCCGTGTCCCTGATCGCGGGCCGGGTCACCACGCAGACCGGCAAGTACAAGATCTTCCCCATCATCGGCGGCGCCCTGATCGTCGTCGGGCTCTTCCTCCTGGGCCAGATGGACACCGAGACCTCCCGCTTCACCTCGGGCGTCTACATGGCGGTGCTCGGCGCCGGCATGGGCTTCCTGATGCAGATCACGATGCTCGTGGCACAGAACAGCGTGGAGATGAAGGACATGGGCGTCGCCTCCTCCACCTCCACCCTGTTCCGTACGATCGGCGGCTCCTTCGGCGTCTCGATCATGGGTGCCCTCTTCACCCACCGCGTGCAGGACGTCATGGCCGAGCGGGGCGGAGCTGCGGCCTCCGGTCTGGCCTCGGGGACGGCGCAGCTCGACGCCGCGAGCCTGGCGAAACTGCCCGACCCGGTGCGCGAGGCGTATCAGCACGCGGTCGCCGGCGGTACGGAAACGGTGTTCCTGATCGGCGCGGCCATCGCGGTGATCGGGTTCCTGGCCTCCTGGTTCATCAAGGAGGTGCCGCTGCGGGGCGCCGGTCCCCAGCCGGGCGCCGCCGAGGGCGGGACGCCGGGCGCCGGCGACGGGACGGCTCAGGACGCGAAGCCGGGCCACGCAGGACAGGAGCCTCTGTCAGTGGGGCGTGCCAGCATCGACACATGACGACACCGCCGGGTCCCGCGGCACAGGGGCCCACGCCTCCCGGCACGGCGCACCTCGCCCATCTGCGGCAGCTGCGCCGTGCCAAGGATGCGATGGACCGCGACTGGGCCGAGCCTCTCGACCTGGACGCGGTCGCGGCGCATGCGGGCTATTCGCGGTTCCACTTCGTCCGCGCCTTCAAGGCGGTCTACGGCCAGACCCCCGGCCAGTACCTCAGCCGCCGCCGCATCGAGCGGGCCGAGGAGCTGCTGCGCACGGCCGACCTGTCGGTCACAGAGATCTGCACGCTGGTCGGGTTCAGCAGCCTCGGCACCTTCTCCACGGGCTTCAAGAAGCAGACCGGCCTGACCCCGAGCGAGTACCGCAGGAAGCATGTGGGGCGCGGCGCGGCGCTCATACCGGGGTGCTACGCCCTGCTGTGGTCGGGCGGGTTCAAGGGGTTGGAGCGGCGCGCGGCGCAGGGCCCTGACGGCGGGCGGGCTCCCGGGGGGCAGGACGACCGCCCTTCTCAGGACCGCGGTGCCCGGGCACGTAAGGCTCAGGACCGCAATTCTGGAGAAGCACCGTGAGCGCCGCGCTGCCTACGGTGGCGGAGCAAGGGCGGACGGCCGGCCCCGCCCCGTCCCACACCTTCAGGAGCATGCGGAGCACGCCATGATCAAGGGAATCGCCATCACCACCGTCTGGGTCCTCGACCAGGACCGGGCGAAGGAGTTCTACACCGAGAAGCTCGGCCTCGAGGTGCGCCGGGACATGACCATGGGCGACGGCGGCATGCGGTGGCTCACCGTCGGCGCCAAGGGTCAGCCGGACGTCGAGCTGACGCTCATGGTGCCCGGCCCGCCCGGCCTCGACCCCGAGTCCGCCGAGGCCGTGAGGACGCTGGTCTCCAAGGGCGTCCTGGGCGCCGGTGTGCTCGTCACCGACGACGTCCGCGCGGACTACGAGACGCTGAAGGCCCGCGGCGTGGAGTTCCTGCAGGAGCCGCAGGAGCGTCCGTACGGCATCGAGTCCATCCTCCGCGACGACTCGGGCAACTGGTTCTCGTTCACCCAGCGCCGCGAGGAGCTCGACTTCGACAAGGACTGGTCGTGACGGCGGAGCCGACGCTTCCGCGGATCTGATCGGATCTGACGGTCTGAGGGATCCGGGGGCCGCTGCCCGCCCGGTCCCTCAGGCCTTGCGCAGGCCCCGGGGATTGATGATCGGGATGCTGCCGGTGTCCGTGGGAGCGGACTCCGGCAGCCACAGCACGGCGATGGCGCCCCCCTCCCGCTGGGGCTCGCCGCCGTCGACCCCGTCGCCGCCCGTCTGCTGCGCGGCGTTGCGGAACGTGAGACGCGCCCCGAGTACCCGCGCCTGACCCGCCGCGATGGTCAGGCCCAGCCCGTGACCGAACCCCGCCCGGTCGTCGCGGCCCGTACGGAACCTGCTCGGTCCGTCGGCCAGCAGCTTCGGCGGGAATCCGGGGCCGTGGTCGCGTACGCGCAGCACGCGCCCGTCGATCGTGACGACGACCGGGGGCTTGCCGTGCCGGGCGGCGTTCGCGAGGAGATTGCCCAGGATCCGCTCCAGCCGCCGCGGGTCGGTGTGTGCGGTGGCGTCCCGTACGACCCGGACCGAGGCATCCGGGGCGAAGACCTTGACGCGGCGGGTGACGAATTCGCCCAGGGCGATCTCCTGCAGTTCCGCCCGCTCGGTCGCGCTGTCCAGGCGCGCCACCTCGAGCACGTCCTCGACGAGCGTGCGCATGGCCTGGGCCCGGTCCCGTACGAGTTCGGTCGGGCGGCCCGGCGGCAGCAGCTCGGCCGCCGTGAGGAGCCCGGTCACCGGGGTGCGCAGTTCATGGGCGATGTCGGCGGTCACGCGGCGCTCGGCCTCGAGCCGCTGCTGCAGGGCATCGGCCATGCCGTCCACGGCCCGTGCCAGGTCGTCCGTCTCGTCGCGGACCCGGCCGCCGATGGCGTCCCGGACGCGGACGCCGGTGTCGCCTTCGGTGATCTTGCCGGCGGCGGTGGCGGCCTTGCGCAGCCGTCCGGAGAGCTTGCCGCCGATGAGCACGCCCAGCGCGCAGCCGCCCAGGATGACCGCGGCCGAGCCGATCACCAGTGTGCGGTCGAGGTCGGCGAGGACGTCGTACTTGTCCTCGACGCGGGAGTGGATCGACAGCACCTTGCCGTCGGAGAGCGGGACAGCGGCCCAGACCTCGGGCGCGCCGTCGCCGGAGTCCTCCAGGTAGGTGGCGCGCTGCCCGTCCTCCACCGCGTCCCTGAGGGCACCCGGCAGGTCGGGGTCGTCGATCTTGTAGCCGAACAGTCGCTCGGGGTTCTTCTCGGGATTCTGCTCGTAGACCCGCTGGGCGGCGCTGACCTTTCCGTCCTGCACATCGCGGCTGCTGTCGAGCATGGAGACCCGTGCCGCGTTGTGCACAGCCAGGCTGAGCACGATCGCCACGAGCGTGCTCACGGCGGCGATGGCGATGCTCAGTTTCCAGCGGATGCCGGTGTGCAGGGACAGCGTTACCACGAGTTCGTCCGTTCAGCCCTTCAGTTTGTAGCCGAAGCCGCGGACGGTCTCCAGACGGTCCTGCCCGATCTTCGCGCGGAGACGCTGTACATGGACGTCCACGACGCGGGTGTCGCCGCCCCAGCCGTAGTCCCACACCCGCTCCAGCAGCCGGTCCCTCGAGAGTACGGTGCCGGGCGCGGAGGAGAACTCCAGCAGCAGCCGCATCTCCGTCGGGGTCAGGGAGACGGGGGCGCCCCCTTTGCGGACCTCCATCCCCTCCGTGTCGACCTCGAGGTCGCCGAAGCGCAGCGGTTCGCCGTCGTCGCCCGCGCCGTCCCCGTCGGCGGAGGCGCCGCCGAACCCGCCGCCGGCGTTGTCGAAGCGGCGCAGCACGGCACGGATGCGGGCCATGAGCACGGCACCGTCGAAGGGCTTGGTCACGTAGTCGTCCGCGCCGGCTTCCAGGCCGAGCACGACATCGATGGAGTCGGCACGGGCCGAGAGCATGATCACGGGGACCGTCGACTCGTCGCGGATCCTCCGGCAGAGGCTGACGCCGTCCATGCCGGGGACCATCACGTCCAGCAGCGCGATGTCCGGCGGAGTCGCGCGGAAACGTTCCAGTGCCTCCAGCCCGTCCGGCACCGCGGTGACGACGAACCCGTCCCGTTCCAGGGCGAGTTGGGTCGCTTCGCGGATGACGTCGTCGTCCTCGACGAAGAGCACATGGGTCTCTGCCATCTGCTGCTGTCAGCCCTCCTCGGGGGCGTCGGTCGGATCGGCGCCGTCGACCGCATTGCTGTAGTCGTTGTGGTTGCGGTCGATCGCGACGAACTTCTCGCTGTTCCAGTGGTAGACGATGACGTCCTCACCCGACGGGGCGTTCACCTCGTCCCCCGGCCCGTAGACCTGCCGGGTCACCACGAGGTCCCCCTTGGTGACCTCGGCGTAGACCGGCGGCTGCTCGTTGGTGAAGACGGCCTCGTAGCGCTTGCTCCCCGCCTCGCGGCGGTAGACGTACGTCCCGATCCCGATGGCGTCGGAGCACGTCAGGACATTGACGACGATGTCGTCCGAGCTGCCCCCCGTGAGGTTGCCGTAGGAGACGTCGACGGGGTAGTCGCCCCCCGACTTGCAGGGCTTGAGGCGCTTGCGGACCGTCTCGCTCACCTTCGGGTCCTTCTTCACGAGGCCCACGGCGTTCACGTCCGGCTGCGGCGACTCGGAGGCGGGGACGGGGCTACGGCTGGTGAGCGGCGCGGGCTCGGACGGCGACTCCGTGGCGGGGCCCTCGGTCCGCACGCCCGCGGCGCCGGCGGCACATCCGCCCAGCACGAGGCCGACGGCGGCCGCGCCTGCGACCGCCGTACCGGCTTTGGAGTAGTCAGCCCTGGTCAGGCCGCGCACTGCTCGGGCCCTCGCTTTTCGTCATGTTCGGTCTCCCGCACGTCCAGCTCACGGCTCTCCAGCTCCTGGCGCAGCCGGGCCAGGGCCCGGTGCAGTGTGCTCTTCACGGTTCCGGTCGACATGCCCAAGGCCGCCGCCGTCTCTTCCGTGCTCATCTGCTCCCAGTGTCGCAGGACGACGACGCTGCGCTGCTTGGGGGCCAGAACGCTCAGTATGTCCATCAGCAGGGCCCGGTCGGCGCGCTGCTCGGTGCCGTCCTCGACCGCCGCCTCGGGCAGCTGCTCCGTGGGGACCTCGTCCAGCTTCCTGGCGCGCCACCACTCGGTACGCGTATTGATCATCACTCGGCGCAGGTAGGCGTCCGCGAGGGACTTGTCGGCTATACCGTCCCAGCGACCGTAGGTCCTGACAAGAGCGGTCTGCAGCAGATCCTGCGCCTCGACCGGGTCCGGAACCAGGCGCCGGGCGCTCCGCAGCAGTGCCTCCTGCCGGGTCCTCACGTACTCCTCGAACTCCAGGACCTTGCCGACCTCGCTGCTCGCCATCCTCGACCGCCTCCGTTCCGCACATCCGCCCGTTTCGTCGCCGGTCTCCCCGGCACGAGGAAGAAGCTAGTGAGGAGCTGTAACGGAGCAGTCCGTACTGACGCTCGGGCGGCGCACGGCTATCCGTCGGTTGTGTAACAACGTCACGCGGCGTGGCGTGTGAAAGGGGGGAAAGCGGGACGCAGTGCGACCAATTGATCGGCGTTCACCGTGACGAACTCAGCGCACCGTGACGGTTGTTGACCGATGAAGCATCATACGGTGGGTAGCGCGGCGTGTGCAGCGGGGTGTGATCCGGGTGCCGTTCGGGGCCGTCACCGAGCCCTTCCGGGCCCCGCGCATGCGGCCGCCCGAGGCCCGCGGACGCCGCCGCCCACGGCCCGCGGAGAGTGGTCGCGAGGCCGTGGGCGGGTCGAGCCGTGGTGGCTCAGGTCAGAGGGAGGCGGTACCTGCCCCCGTCGAGCGGCTCGACCAGACCGTCCGAGACCAGACCGTCCAGCGCGCGGGCCCGCTGCACCGGCTCGTCCCACACCGCGTCCAGCGCCGCCTGAGGCACGGGGTCGACCGCCTCGCGCAGCACGGCCAGCAGCTTCCCGCGCACCTGGCGGTCCGTGCCCGCGTACGTCTGGCCCCGGCGCGGCGGCCCCTCGTGCGCGGGCGCACCCGCGACCTGCCAGGCGCACCGGTCGGCGATCGGGCACCGGCCGCACGCGGGGGAGCGCGCGGTGCAGACGAGCGCGCCGAGCTCCATCGTGGCCGCGGCCCACGCGGCCGCCGTCCCCTCCTCCTCGGGCAGGAGGGCGCGGGCGAGGCGGCGCTCGGCGGCGGTCGTCGCGGTGGGTGGGTACTGGGTGCCGGTGACGGCACGGGCGAACACCCGGCGGACGTTGGTGTCGAGGACGGCGTGGCGCTGGCCGTACGCGAACGAGGCAACGGCGGCCGCGGTGTACTCCCCGATGCCGGGCAGGGCGAGGAGCTTGGCGTGGTCGTGCGGGACCTCGCCACCGTGCCGTTCCGTTATGGCGGAGGCGGCGGCGTGCAGACGCAGGGCGCGGCGCGGATAGCCGAGCCGCCCCCAGGCGCGTACGGCCTCGCCGGGCGGCTCCTTGGCGAGATCGGCGGGGCGGGGCCAGCGGGAGAGCCAGTGTTCGTACACGGGCAGGACCCGGTTGACCGGGGTCTGCTGCAGCATGAACTCGCTGACCATCACGCCCCAGGCGCCCGCCTCGGGGCGGCGCCAGGGGAGGTCACGGGCGTTCGTCCGGAACCAGTCGATGACCGGGGTGTGGAGCGCGGCGGGCGCCTGCGCGCCCTCGGAGTCCGCCTCCTGCGGGGTGAGGTGCGGGGTCGTCGTAGTCATGGCACCTCTGATCCTGACACGAGACCGCCTGCCGAGGCGGCCGCTCCGGCGGTACGCGCGTGGCGTCACCCGTCGGCGCCCACATCACCGCCCGAATTGCCGCGCCCGTCCGCTTGCCGCGCCTGTCCGCGCGACCGACCGAGTTGCCGCGCCCGCCGGAGGGCGGCGTGTTCGGCAGGCGCAGCGCCGTTCCCGCCCGGGCGTGCGGGACCCGTCGCGCCCGCCGTACGCGCCCGCGCCACTCCCCGAACGCGCGCCCGGCGACGGCCTCTGCCCCGGTGTCCTCCGCGCCGCGTCCGCCGGCCCCCGGCATTCCCGCGCTCAGCAGAAGCGGATGGGCTGGACCGTGGGCTGGACCCCGGTTCACGCCCGGCGCAGCCGTCCCCGCAAGGATCCGTCCGCGTTCGGGGGCAGGGCCGACCCGATGGAGGCGGAGATGCGGGCGGCGTCGCGGGGGACCGTGAGGTGATCCGTCCACACGTGGTCCGCGAACTCGTCGCCCCGCGGCCGTTCCAGGCACGGGCCGGCTTCGAGACGGCGAAGCTCTCACCGCCCGGTGGGGCGTCGTGCTCGGCGGCACGCCGTACGAGGCGGCCGACTCCGCGCCCGCGCAGCCGCCGCAGCACTCTTCGCGCGGTCGGCCGGCAGCGCGAAGTGATGGACGGCGTGGCCGCGTTGGCGCAGACGGCCGACCGTCTCCCGGAAGCAATCGGGCTCCGCGACCGTCAACGGGACCGCCACGGTGCCCTCGTGCCGGGTGAGGGCGAAGAGGCCCGCGTTGATGAAGTCGGCCGTGTCGCACAGAAGATCGGCCCTGTGCGAGGTCACGGACCGTACGGATCAGGCCAGTTCGGTCACGGTGAGCGACGGCAATCGGTCCGCACCCGCTCAAGTGACCGCCCGTACATGCCGTGCGGGATGATGATCGTCAAAAGATGCGGTCGATGGCGGCGGGTACGTGCCTGTCCCGGCCCCGTTCTCTCGTAAGGTTTCCGCGTGGGATCACTGCGCAGTCCGGTCGGGCCTCTCCCCTCCTCCATCTACTGGCGCCGGAGGGCAGTTGTGCTGTCCGTGATCGCGCTGCTCGCCCTGCTGATCGTCTGGGCCGTCGCGAACGGAGGCCCGGGAGGCGGCGACGGCAAGGGCAACGGCGCCGGCGGTACGGGCCCCGCCGAGACCATCACCCCCGGGCCGTCCTCCTCCGGCCCCGCGATCTCCGAACGGCCGGGCGGCCGCGACGAGTCGGAGGGCGGAGGCAGTGGACCCGGCGGCAGCGGCGGAGCGGCGGACGAGGGCGCGGACGGCGGCGGTGACGGTGAGTCCGGCAGCGGGGGAGGCCCGGGGGGCGGGGGCGACGGAGTCCCCGCGGGAGCCAGCCTGCCCGACTGCGCACGGGACTCCCTGAAGCTGACCGTGCGCAGCATCAAGAACTCCTACGCCCCGGACGACGAGCCCAAGTTCGAGATCGTCGCGAAGAACTCCTCCGCCAAGGAGTGCAAGGTGGACTTCGGTTCGAAGGCCGCCGTCATGAGCATCTCCTTCGCCGACGAGGACGACCCGTTCTGGGCCACGAACCACTGCCCCGCGAAGAGCGGACGGATCCTGCTGCGGGTCCCGGCCGAGGGCGAGGCGACGCAGAGCGTGAAGTGGGACCGCAAGCCGAGCGAGCCCAAGTGCGCGACACCGTCCGGGGGTTCGGCGAAGGCGGGCACGTACCTCGTCGAGGTGAAGGCCGCCGGTGAGACGGCGCGTGTGTCCTTCTCGCTGAAGAAGGACTGACCGCGGGCTCGCCCCGGGCCAGGGAACCCGGGACCCGCTGGACGGACCGCTCAGACGTACCGCTCGAGGATCGAGGACTCCGCGAGCCGCGACAGCCCCTCGCGCACTGACCGGGCCCGTGCCTCGCCCACGCCCTCGACCGTCTGCAGATCGTCCACGCTCGCCGCCAGCAGCTTCTGCAGGCCGCCGAAGTAGTCGACCAGCCGCTCGATGACGGTGTTGGGCAGCCGCGGCACCTTCGCGAGCAGGCGGTAACCGCGCGGCGAGACCGCCGAGTCGAGAGCTTCAGGGGAGCCGCTGTAGCCCAATGCCCGGGCGACGGTGGGGAGTTCGAGCAGCTCGGCGTGGGTGAGCGCGTCGAGGTCGGAGAGCGCGTCGCCCACCGAACGGGGACGCCTGGCGGTCGGCTCGGGCACATAGTCCCGCGCCACCAGCTCGCGCTCCGGCTCCACGCCCGCGATCAGCTCGTCGAGCTGCAGCGAGAGGAGCCGTCCGTCGGTGCCCAGCTCGACCACGTACTCGGCGATCTCGGTGGCGATACGGCGGACCATCTCCAGCCGCTGGGCCACCGCGGAGACGTCGCGAACCGTCACGAGGTCCTCGATCTCCAGGGCGGAGAGGGTGCCGGCGACCTCGTCCAGACGCAGTTTGTAGCGCTCGAGGGTGGCCAGCGCCTGGTTGGCGCGGGACAGGATCGCGGCCGAGTCCTCCAGGACCCGGCGCTGCCCGCCCACGTAGAGCGCGATCAGCCGCATCGACTGGCTGACGGAGACGACGGGGAAGCCCGCCTGGATCGAGACGCGTTGCGCGGTGCGGTGGCGGGTGCCGGTCTCCTCGGTCTCGATCGAGGCGTCCGGGACCAGCTGCACGCCCGCCCGCACGATCTTGGTGATGTCCTTGTCGAGGATCAGTGCCCCGTCGAGCTTGCACAGCTCGCGCAGACGCGTCGCGGAGAACTCGACGTCGAGCACGAACCCGCCCGTGCACATGGAGTCGACGGTCTTGTCCATGCCGAGGACGATGAGACCGCCGGTGTTGCCCCGCAGGACCCGCTCGAGGCCGTCGCGAAGGGCGGTGCCCGGCGCGACCGCGCTCAGCGAGGCACGCATCAGGCCATCGGCGCTCCCGGACTTGCCGGGACCTGCCGTCCGGTCGCTGGCTGCCACTGAACTCCTCCGGTCGCAGATGGGGGCCCGCGGGTGCGTACGTACGGGCGAGACCAGGGCAAAGTCTACCGGCGGCCGGACCGCTTATGTGGGGCGTCCGGAGTGCGACGCTTCACGGCTCGCGCGCCGGGGCAGGACGCGGAGCGCATCGCCCATGTCCGCCACCTCGGTGACCTTCATGCCCGAGGGCACCTTGCCCGGGTCCGAAGGCACCAGCGCATGAGTGAACCCCAGCCGCGCCGCTTCCGCGAGACGCCGCTGCACACCCGTGACCCTTCTCACCTCTCCGGCCAGGCCGACCTCGCCGATGGCGACGAGGTTCTTGGGCAGCGGGGTGTCGCTCGCGGCGCTGGCCAGCGCGAGGGCGACGGCCAGGTCGGCGGCGGGCTCCGACAGCTTCACCCCGCCGACCGTGGCGCTGTAGATGTCCCGCTTGCCGAGCTGCGAGATCTTCCCGCGCTGCTCCAGCACGGCCAGCATCATCGAGACGCGCGAGGTCTCGAGGCCCGACGTCGTACGGCGCGGGGAGGGGATCTGCGAGTCGACGGTCAGCGCCTGGACCTCGGCGACGAGCGGGCGGCGGCCCTCCAGGGTGACGGTGAGACAGGTGCCGGGGACGGGCTCGTCGCGCCGGGTGAGAAAGAGCCCGGACGGGTCGGCCAGACCGGTGATGCCCTCGTCGTGCAGCTCGAAGCAGCCGACCTCGTCCGTCGCGCCGTAGCGGTTCTTCACGCCCCGGACGAGACGGAGGCGGGCGTGGCGGTCGCCCTCGAAGTGCAGCACCACGTCGACCAGGTGCTCCAGCAGCCGCGGGCCCGCGATCGCCCCGTCCTTGGTGACATGGCCCACCAGCAGCGTGGACATCCCGCGCTCCTTGGAGGCGCGGATGAGGGCCCCCGCGACCTCGCGGACCTGGGCCATGCCGCCGGGCGCACCGTCGATCTCGGGCGAGGCGACGGTCTGCACGGAGTCCAGGACGAGCAGCGAGGGCTTCACCGAGTCGAGGTGGCCGAGGACCGCGGAGAGATCGGTCTCGGCGGCGAGATAGAGGGTTTCCGAGAGCGCACCGATCCGGTCGGCCCGCAGCCGCACCTGGCTCGCGGACTCCTCGCCCGTGACGTACAGCGTGCGCTCCTCCTCCGACGAGGCCTTCGCGGCGACGTCGAGCAGGAGCGTGGACTTGCCGACGCCCGGCTCCCCGGCGAGCAGCACCACGGCACCCGGCACCAGGCCCCCGCCCAGCACCCGGTCCAGCTCGGCGACGCCGGTGGACCGCGCGGTGGCCTGTCGTCCGTCGACCTGGCCGATGGGCACGGCGGCGGAGGTGACACGGCCGGGCGCGGTCGTGCGGACCGCGGGAGCGCCGAACTCCTCGACCGTGCCCCATGCCTGGCACTCGGGGCACCGCCCGAGCCACTTGGCCGTGGTCCAGCCGCACTCCGTGCAGCGGTAGGAGGGACGGTCCTTGGCGGACGAGCGGGACGTACGGGCGGCAGCCATGCGGTCACCGTAGCGCCGGGGTCCGACAACGCCGATTCCCGCCCGCGCGCGGTCGTGCGACCCGAGCGCGGGACGCCGTCACGCACAACCCGCCCTATAGCAGAGGGCCGTCATGGCAAGAGGAACGCGTGTCCTCTTTCGTGGGTGATCGTCACCCGTAGGGGTTAAACCTGTCCAAGTGGGGCGAGGGACCCGGCATCATCCGCCTACCGTCGGCGGGTGATGAGCAGCAGGGAGCATCCGACGCACACCACCGGCGCACACCGGGCACACCGTCGTGCGCAGAGCTCCGTGCGGAGCGCCGAACCGTCCACGCCGCAGGCGGAACAGGAACGGTTCGCCACGAGCTACGGCCCCTACCTGGACGGCCTGTTCACGTACTGCCTCTCGGTCCTCTGCGAGCACGACGCCGCGACCGCGGTGCTCGGCGAGGTCCTCGCCATCGCGGAGCGCCAGCGCGGCCGCCGCCCGGCCGACGAGGGCGAGCGCAGACCCTGGCTCTACGCCCTGGCCCGCTGGGCCTGCCTCCAGCGGCTGGCCGAACAGCACCGCGCCCCCGGCGCCCAGCCCGGCCTCTCCGAAGCCGCCGCCACCCAGCGCCGCCGCGAACTCGGCGCCCTCGCCTGGCCGGAGGCCGCCGGCATCACCCCCGAGCAGCGCGAGGCGCTCGAACTCGCCGTCCGCCACCGGCTGAAGACCGAGGAGGTCGCCGCCGTCCTCGGCATGGACCGCGACGCGGCCTGCGGCCTGCTCTCCGCCGCCGCCTGCGAGGTCGAGCGGACCCGCGCCGCGCTCGTCGTCGTCGAGCGCGGCAACTGCCCCGTCGTCGCCCGGCTCACGGGCGACAGCCAGGTGCTCCTGGGTACCGCCCTGCGCCGCGAACTGGTGCGGCACGTCGACGACTGCCCCGAGTGCCGGGCCACCGCCGAGCGCGCCACCGCGGGCGCGCCCTGGCCCGGCAGCACGGCACTGCCCGGCACCCTCCCCGTCCTCGAGGCGCCGCGCGCCTCGGCGTACGCCGCCATGACCCGCGTCCTGCGCGCCCGCGCGGCACGCGGGGGCCCGCGCTACGACCGCACCGGCTACCCGGTCGACCCCAAGGACCGCGTGGCCCGCCGCCGCAAGCTGCGCAGCAGGGCGGTGACCACCACGGTCGTCGCGACCGTGGTCGCGGCACCGGTCCTCGCCCTGTGGGCGGCCTACCGCGGCGCTCCGGCACTGGGCGAGACGGAAGCCGGGAATCCGGTGGCCGCCGCGGGCGCCGAGTCCCCCGACGGCCTCGCGGGCCGCCCGTACGAGAAGGCGGGCAACGCCCGCACCGAACCGGACCCGCGCTTCACCTCCGACCGCCACGACGTCTCGGTCGAGGTCATCGACGACAAGGGCAGCCGCCGCCAGGACCGTGGCCGTGACGTCGCCCGAAGAACCACACCTCCCAGCGCCTCCTCGTCGTCCCCCGGCCCGAGCCGCCCGACCCACGGCCCCGGGCGCCTCACGGTCTATGCGCAGCCGAGCGGCGACACCACGCTCATCACCCTGAGCGCGTCGGGCGGATCGCCGGTCCACTGGTCGGCCCGCACGGACGCGTCGTGGCTCCAGCTCAGCCGTACGGCAGGAATGCTCAGGCCCGGCGAGTCCGTGACGATCTCGGTCTCCGTCGACGAGGCTCGCGAACCGCAGGGGCCGTGGACGGCGCGTGTGGCCATCGACCCGGCGGGCACGGTCGTGGCGATCCAGGGCCGCGGCGCGACCCCGGAGCCGACCCCGACCCCGACCCCGACCGACCCGACACCGACTCCCACGCCCACGGAAAGCTCGGGCTCACCGACCCCGACCCGATCGAACTCCCCCAGCCCGACGGGCTGATCGCCCCACGCGGCCCCGTACCGCACGCGGATCCGTCCCACCGCTGAACCCCGGACGAGGTAGTGGACGGCAAACGGGGGCGGGGTGGTTTCTCCCGGCACCACAGCGTGGTGTGTGGGCCGGCCCGGGACGGGGCGGCACAAGTGCGCGAGACCGTACCGGCCCGTCCGTCATGCCGCCGGGAGAGGGTCGCCCCGCCGCGGCCCCGTCACCACCACACGGCAGATCCGGCGGGCCACCGGCCGCACCACCGCCGGATCCGAACCCTCGCCGGATCCGCCTAGCTCGGATCCGCCGGATGCGGAGCGAGCGGCAGTTCCTTCGCCATCCGCTCCTCGCACAGCTCGACCAGCCGGTCGTAGCCTTCCTTGCCCATCAGCTCCACGAGCTCTGCCCGGTACGAGACGTATACCGGATCCCCGGCTCCGTGCGCCGAGCGCGCACTCGTGCACCACCAGTGCAGGTCGTGGCCGCCCGGCCCCCACCCCCGCCGGTCGTACTCGCCGATCGAGACGACGAGCACCTGGGTGTCGTCGGGCCGGTCCACCCACTCGTAGGTCCGTCGGACCGGGAGCTGCCAGCACACGTCCGGCTTCGTCTCCAGCGGCTCACGGCCTTCCCGCAGCGCGAGGATGTGCAGGGAGCAGCCCGCGCCGCCGCCGAACCCGGGACGGTTCTGGAAGATGCACGACCCCTTCCAGCGCCGCGTCTGCCGTTCGCCGTCGTCGTCGGTCTCGATCCAGCCCGACGTGGTCCCGATCTCGTGGAACTGCCAGATGTCGGGCGTGAGTCGGGCCGCGTGCTCGGCGACGCGCCTCTCGTCGTCCTCGTCGGAGAAGTGCGCGCCGAGCGTGCAGCAGCCGTCGTCCGCCCGCCCGGCCTGGATGCCCTCGCAGCCGCTGCCGAAGATGCAGTTCCAGCGGGAGGTCAGCCACGTCAGGTCGCAGCGGAACAGCTGCTCCTCGTCGGCGGGGTCGGGAAACTCCACCCAGGCGCGGGCGAAATCGAGCCCCACCTCGTCGGGCTCGGACGCTCCCCGCGCCGCCACGGCGCCTGCCACCTGCGTGGACGCTGCCGCAGACTCCGGCGCGGAGTCCACGGACCCCGGCGCCGACTGCCCCGCGGGCTCCCCGTTCAGTGCGGCCTGAGCCGCCTGGGACGCGCGCCGGTTCTTGGCGATTTTGTGCTGCTTGGCCTTTTTGGTCTTTGCCACGTCCCCAGCGTAAGCGGCACAGGCCCCGTACGTGGGTGCTCACCCGCCGCAGTAGCGTGCACCGTATGAGACTCGGTGTCCTCGACGTGGGTTCGAATACGGTTCATCTGCTGGTCGTGGATGCGCATCCCGGTGCGCGCCCCCTCCCCGCCCACTCCCACAAGGCGGAACTGCGGCTGGCCGAACTCCTCGACGGGGACGGCGCGATCGGCCCGGAGGGCATCGGGACGCTGATCGCCACGGTCCACGACGCCCTGCAGGCCGCCGAGGACAAAGGTGTCGAGGAAGTGCTCCCGTTCGCGACGTCCGCGGTCCGCGAGGCGTCCAACGCCGATGCCGTCCTGGCGCGTGTCGCCGAGGAGACCGGTGTCGACCTGACCGTGCTGTCGGGCGAGGAGGAGGCCCGGCTCACCTTCCTCGCCGCGCGCCGCTGGTTCGGCTGGTCCGCGGGCCGCCTGCTGGTCCTGGACATCGGCGGCGGCTCGCTGGAGATCGCGTACGGGCTCGACGAGGACCCGGACAAGGCCGTGTCGCTGCCGCTCGGCGCGGGCCGGATGACATCCGGCTGGCTGCCGGGGGACCCGCCCGAAACCGATGACGTACGGGCGTTGCGACGGCATGCGCGGGCGGAGATCGCCCGAACTGTGGGCGAGTTCACACGGCTGGGCGTTCCCGACCATGTGGTGGGGACGTCGAAGACCTTCCGTCAGCTCGCCAGGATCGCGGGTGCGGCCCGCTCCGCGGAGGGCCTGTACGTCCAGCGGAACCTGTCCCGGAAGGCCCTCGAGGAATGGGTGCCGCGGCTGGCCGCGATGTCCGTCGAGGAGCGGGCTGAGCTGCCAGGAGTCTCCGAGGGGCGGGCGCCGCAGCTCGTCGCCGGAGCCCTGGTCGCGGAGGCCGCGATGGACCTGTTCGGGGTGGAGGAACTGGAGATCTGCCCCTGGGCTCTGCGCGAGGGTCTGATCCTCCGCCGCCTGGACCACCTGCCGACGTCCTGACGGGCGGATCGCCCGCCCCGAGCGGCGGCACCGGGGCCCCGCCGCGGGCGGGGGCCCCTTTTGCCTCTCGCGGCACGCCGTACGCTGTCTCCCGTGGCTCAACCAGTGGTGCGCATCCCGGACGCGAAGGTCGCGCTGTCAACCGCCTCCGTGTACCCGGAGTCGACGGCGGCGGCGTTCGAGATCGCCGCGCGGCTGGGTTACGACGGCGTCGAGGTCATGGTGTGGACCGACCCGGTGAGCCAGGACATCGAGGCGCTGCGCCGCCTCTCCGACCACCACGGCGTGCCGGTCCTGGCCGTGCACGCGCCCTGTCTGCTGGTCACGCAGCGCGTGTGGTCCACCGATCCGTGGACCAAGCTGCAGCGGGCGCGGGCGGCGGCGGAGAAGCTGGGCGCGTCCACGGTCGTCGTCCACCCCCCGTTCCGGTGGCAGCGGAACTACGCGCGGGACTTCGTCCGCGGCATCTGGCGGATGGCCGGTGAGACGGACGTACGGTTCGCGGTCGAGAACATGTACCCGTGGCGCTATCGCGACCGGGAGATGCTCGCGTACGCCCCCGACTGGGACGTCACCAAGGACGACTACCGCCACTTCACGGTCGACCTGTCGCACACGGCGACGGCCCGCTGCGACGCGCTGTCGATGGTCGACCGGATGGGCGACCGGCTGGCGCACATCCATCTCGCAGACGGCTCCGGCTCCGGCAAGGACGAGCATCTGGTGCCGGGGCGCGGCAGCCAGCCGTGCGCCGAGTTGCTGGAGCGGCTGGCGGTCACGGGCTTCTCCGGGCATGTGGTGGTCGAGGTCAACACACGGCGGGCGATGTCCGCGGCCGAGCGTGAGGCCGACCTCGCGGAGGCGCTGGCCTTCACCCGGCTCCACCTGGCCTCGCCCACGGGCGCGGGAAGGCAGTGACGGGTGTGACCACGCACTCACCGCGCCGCCGCGGGCGCCCGGCCCGTACGGACACCGCGTCCGGACCCGGCGCGCGGGACCGCATCCTCGCGGCCGCGAGGGCGGAGTTCGCGGCCCGTGGCTACGACAAGACCTCCATCCGCGGCATCGCGAAGGCCGCGAGCGTGGACCCGGCGCTGGTCCACCACTACTTCGGTACGAAGGAGCAGGTCTTCGCGGCGGCCGTCGAGGTGTCCCTGGTCCCCGCGATGGAGATCCCGGACGTCCTGGCGCAGGGCACGGAGGGCGTCGGCGAACGGCTGGCCCGCTTCTTCTTCGGCGTGTGGGAGAACCCGGTGACCCGCGCGCCGCTCCTGGCGGTGATCCGGTCCGCCGTCACCCACGACGCGGCGGCGGGCGTCCTGCGGAACTTCGTGCTGCGGAGGCTGCTGGAGCGGGTGGCGGGCGAGCTGGAGGTGCCGGATCCGACGTTCCGGGCCGAGCTGGCCGCGTCGCAGATGGTCGGGATCGCGATGCTGCGGTACGTGGTCAAGGTCGAACCGCTTGCGACGGTGGACATCGAGGAGATCATCGCGATGGTGGCGCCCACGCTGCAGCGGTATCTGACCGAAGTCTGATGGGCTGAGCACCCGAGGGCCTGAGCACCCCCCGAGGGCCTGAGCGCGCTGAACGCCTGCGCGGAGCCGCGGGTGACGGCACCTGCCGGGCCACCGCCGGCACCGGCCATCAGCTCCGCCGGATCGGGTCGGCACCTCCTCGTACCGGGCCGGGCGTGACCGGACCTGACCAGGGTCGACAGAGCCTGACCGAAGGGTGACCCGTTGATCCCGGAATGCGGACGCGCTGTCCAGATCTTGGAGCGGAGGCGTACGCTCGATGGACCATCCACATCACGAGGGAGTGGACCCCGATGCCCGAGCTGAGGTCCCGCACAGTCACCCACGGCCGCAACATGGCAGGCGCTCGCGCCCTGCTCCGGGCCGCTGGCGTAGAGCGCGAGGACTTCGGTAAGCCGATCATCGCCGTGGCCAACAGCTTCACGGAGTTCGTCCCTGGCCACACCCACCTCCAGCCGGTGGGCCGGATCGTCTCCGACGCGATCAAGGCGGCGGGCGGCGTCCCGCGCGAGTTCAACACGATCGCGGTCGACGACGGCATCGCGATGGGCCACGGCGGGATGCTCTACTCGCTGCCCTCCCGCGACCTGATCGCGGACTCCGTCGAGTACATGACCGAAGCGCACTGCGCCGACGCCGTGATCTGCATCTCCAACTGCGACAAGATCACTCCGGGCATGCTCATGGCCGCGATGCGGCTGAACATCCCGGCGGTCTTCGTCTCCGGCGGGCCGATGGAGGCAGGCAAGGCGACCCTGGTCAACGGCACCGTCAGGACCGGCCTCGACCTGATCAGCGCCATGTCGGACGCGGTCAACGAGTCGGTCTCCGACGACGACCTCGCCCGGATCGAGGAGGCCGCCTGTCCGACATGCGGCTCCTGTTCCGGCATGTTCACCGCCAACTCGATGAACTGCCTCACCGAGGCGATCGGCCTCTCTTTGCCGGGCAACGGCTCGGTGCTGGCCACGCACACCGCCCGCAAGGAGCTGTACGAGGCCGCGGGCCGCACCGTCGTCGAGATCACCCGCCGCCACTACGAGCAGGACGACGAGACGGTCCTGCCCCGCTCGGTCGGCTCGCGCGCCGCGTTCGAGAACGCCATGGCCCTCGACATCGCGATGGGCGGCTCCACGAACACGATCCTGCACCTGCTGGCCGCCGCCCAGGAGGCCGGGCTCGACTTCACCATGCAGGACATCGACGAGCTGTCCCGCCGGCTGCCGTGCCTGTCGAAGGTCGCGCCCAACGGCACGTACCACATGGAGGACATCCACCGGGCCGGCGGAATCCCCGCCATCCTCGGTGAGCTGTACCGCGCGGGCCTGCTCCGCGAGGACGTGCACACCGTGCACAGCCCCTCGCTCGCCGACTGGCTCAAGCAGTGGGACATCCGCGGCGGTTCCCCGTCGGCCGAGGCCGTCGAGATGTTCCACGCAGCGCCCGGCTGCCGCCGCTCCGCGACCGCGTTCTCCCAGTCCGAGCGCTGGGACACCCTCGACACCGACGCGGCCGGCGGCTGCATCCGCGATGTCGAGCACGCGTACTCGACCGAGGGCGGCCTCGCCATCCTCCACGGCAATCTGGCCGAGGACGGCTGCGTCGTGAAGACGGCGGGCGTCGACGAGTCGATCTGGACGTTCGAGGGCCCGGCCGTGGTCGTGGAGTCGCAGGAGGAGGCCGTCGACGCCATCCTCAACAAGCGGGTCACGGCGGGCGATGTGGTCGTCGTCCGCTACGAGGGCCCGAAGGGCGGCCCGGGCATGCAGGAGATGCTCTACCCGACGTCGTTCCTCAAGGGCCGCGGTCTCGGCGCGAAGTGCGCCCTGATCACCGACGGCCGCTTCTCCGGCGGCACCTCGGGCCTCTCCATCGGCCACGCCTCGCCCGAGGCGGCGTCCGGCGGCACGATCGCGCTCGTCGAGGAAGGCGACAGGATCCGGATCGACATCCCGAACCGGACGATCGAACTCCTGGTCTCCGACGAGGAGTTGGCGGCCCGGCGCGAGGCGCTGGGCGGCAGCTACGCACCGAAGAACCGTGAGCGCAAGGTGTCGCAGGCGCTGCGGGCGTACGCGGCGATGGCGACGAGCGCGGACAAGGGCGCGGTGCGGGACGTCAGCAAGCTCGGCTGACCCGGGCGCGAGGAGCCGGGCGTCAGGGAGAGCGCCGGATTCCCGCTGCGCCGGCGCCCAGGCCGCTCCGGGCCGAGGGCCAGGCGCGGTGTACGGCGAGCAGGAGCGACCACATCCGGCGTGCCATGACGTCCGGTTCGGCGTCGATCAGGCCGTGCAGCCAGTCGGCGAGCACTCCGGTGAACGCCGCGGCCACGGCCGAGGCCGCGAGGTCGGCGTGCGGCGCTCCCACCCGCTCCCGTTCGCTCCGCGACCGCTCCCGCAGCTCACGGTGGAGCAGTTCTCCGAGCGGGCCGCTGCCGCCGGGCCGGATCAGGGTGCGATGGAGCGCACGGTGCCCTGCTGCCTCGGTGAAGAACGCGGTGAGCGCGGCGGGTGGCCCCTCGGGGACGGTCGGCGGCGCATCGCCGTCCTGCCAGGCATGCAGCGCGTCCACCGCCCTCCGTACGATCTCGGCGCAGGCGTCCGTCGCCAGTGACCGCAGATCGTCGTAGTGCAGATAGAAGGTGGCCCGGCCGACGCCCGCTCGGGTGGTCACGGCCGAGACGCTGACCTTCTCCAGGGGGCGGTGCGCGCACTCGGCCAGCAGGGCGTCCCGCAGGCGGGACCTGGTGCGGACGGTGCGAGGATCCTCGGCCGGCACGGAGCGCTCAGCCCGCGGCGAGGACGGCGGTCAGGGCGAGTGCCCCGGGCAGGGCCTGGGCGATCAGGATCCGGCGGTTGGCGGTGGCCGCGCCGTAGATGCCCGCGATCACGACGCAGACGAGGAAGAAGACCTGCACGCGGAAGCCGGTGGGGTCGGAGGAGACGAGTCCGAAGACGAGACCGGCGGCCAGGAACCCGTTGTAGAGGCCCTGGTTGGCGGCGAGCGGGGCGCTGGCACGGGCCGTCTCGGCGTCGAGGCCGGAGAGCTTGCGCCCAGGGGGGCGCTCCCAGAGGAACATCTCCAGCACCAGGAAGTACACATGGAGTGCGGCGACGACGCCGATCAGTATCTGCGCGACCGTGTGCATGACTGCCCCTTCGAGCTTCGACCGGGTCTCGGCCGACCCGTGTCCGGCCACCCACGACTTCCTGGACAACTGTACAGGAAGTCGGGGGTGGGTCTGCACGCCCCCAGGCTTCGGTACAGGGCTCAACGCCCGCCTCGGAGGGACGGGTTGCCGATGCCGATCGGGCGCGGGGCTCGTCGGGACGTGGGACGCGGGGCGCGGGGCTCGGGCGGCGAAAGGGCCGTCACCAGCCGGAGGGCCTGCCTTCGTTGACCGCGAAGAGCGAGCCGTCCGGCGCCGCCCCGATGACGCCGCCGTCCACCACGACCGGCGCGGGAACGGACCCCGCGTAGCCGCGGTTCTCCGCGTTCATCCGGGCCGGAGTCTGCCCGGCGAGGACACCGCGCCGGGCGTTGATGGCCAGCAACCGGCCGTCGGCGGCGGTGAAGTAGAGCCGGTCGGCCGTCGCGGCGATGGGTGAGGCGTTGCTGACGGAGG
This sequence comes from Streptomyces sp. NPDC047108, assembly GCF_040643575.1. Lineage (NCBI taxonomy): Bacteria > Bacillati > Actinomycetota > Actinomycetes > Kitasatosporales > Streptomycetaceae > Streptomyces > Streptomyces sp. NPDC047108. The sequence goes on along the minus strand of NZ_JBEYUP010000002.1, from coordinate 12,869 downwards.
TCTCCATCCGCCAGAGCTCCGCGCGCTCCGGATCGGTGCGGCGCGTGTCGACCGCCATCAACGTGCCACCGTGCGCGAGGAGATGGACGGTGTCGCCGTGAATGCCGGTGGTCACCGAGTCCAGCGCCAGCGTGAGCGGCGTACGGCTCTCCTTGCGGGCATCCGGGTCGTAGCGGACCAGCGCGTCGGTGCGCTGCTGCAGATCGGTCGAGGTGAGCAGGATCGTACGGTCGTCGGCCGCGGTCCCCGCGGGCGTGAGCGTGCCCGTGAGCGTCCGCCGCCAGCGCGTGGTGCCCGTCGCCGCGTCGACGGCCGTGACGTACGTGTGCGAGCCGTCGTCCGACACCGCCGTGCCGTAGGCCGTGTGTCCCGCGCCGAACGCGCTGAACACCGGTTCCCCGCGCCCCTCGTACGGTTTCCGCCACCGCTCCTTGCCCGTCGCGCCGCGGAGCCCGCGGATCGTGCCGTCGCCGGGGACGAGCAGCACGGTGTCACCGGCGTGGTAGACCCGGCCCTCGTACGCCGAGACGTCCTTGCTCCAGCGGATCGCGCCGCTCGCGGGATCCATGGCCTCCAGGCGGGAGCCCTTCGCCGTCACGGAGAGGACGTGGACCAGGCCGCCGGAGACCACCGGCGTCTGGGGCGGCATCTCGGGCCCGCCCGCCGTGTCGCCGCCGGCGCCCGCAGCGCTCTCCCGCGACCAGACCTTCCGGCCGGTCCCCGGGTTGATCCGCGCGGCCTTCACCCCGCGTGCCGCGCAGTACAGCGCGCCGTCCGCGGACGCGCAGAAGGGCGCGCCGGTCTCGGACTTCGCGGCGCCGTCCGCGGTCACGGAGGTCGTCCAGGGCTGGAACGCCGCGGCGGTGGTGCGGGTCGTGACCCGCGGCCGGGGGTCAACTCCCGATTGACGCTGGGCGGTTGCCACGCCCGCGCCGATCAGGACGGCGGTCGCCGCCGCGACGGCCACCCAGCGGGCACGCCGCCGCCGGGTGATGGCGGGGCGTTTCGCGGCGGGGGTGGCGCCGTGCGCGGCACCGTCGCTGTCACCGATGCCGTCGGAGCCGGAGTCGAAACCGTCACGGGGCGCGGAACCGGGCGCGGAACCGGGCGCGGAGCCGGGCGCCGGACCGGATGCCGGAGGGGCCGCCGCGGACGCATCCCCCTTGCGCATCTCCTCCCAGAGCGCCGCGGCCATCCGGTCCGCGGCGTCGGCGGGTTCGGCATCGGAGGACCGGAAATGCGTGGGGTCCTCCCGGCCGTACGTACCGTCCCGGCCGCTCCACCCGCCCGGTTCGTCCGTCCAGGGACCGGTCGCGGGCCCGCTCCCGTCCCCGCCCGCCGTACCCGCCTCCGCCGTGCCCGCCGTGCCCGACTCCACCGCCGACGGCCGCCGTTGTGCCGGTACGCGGGCACGGGCGGCGTCCTCCGCCCCGGCCTGCTCCGCCGTCGCCCGCAGCATCGCCATGACCGCGTCCGGCGTCGGCCGGTTCTCCGGGTCCTTGGCCAGGCACGCGCGTATCAGCGGGGCCAGGTTCTCCGGTACGCCCGTCAAGTCGGCCTCGTCGTGGACGACTTGGTACGCCACGATGTACGGGCTGTCCGAGTCGAACGGTCCCCGCCCCGTCGCCGCGTGCACCAGCACCGACCCGAGCGCGAAGACGTCCGCCGCGGGGCCGACCGAGCGCGGCCGCTGGAACTGCTCGGGTGCCATGAACGGCGGCGTGCCGATCAGCTTCCCCGTCTCCGTCCGCAGAGCACTGTCGGACGGCCGGGATATCCCGAAGTCGATGACTTTCGGGCCGCCTTCGGACAGCAGGACGTTGCTCGGCTTGAGGTCGCGGTGCACGACACCGGCGCGGTGGATGTCGCGCAGGGCCTCCGACAGGCCCGCCGCCAGGCGCCGTACCTCGGTGAGCGTCAGCGGACCGTTCCGCTTCACCTGGTCGGCGAGGGTCGGGCCGGGGATGTAGAGGGTGGCCATCCACGGCCGGTCGGCGTCCGGATCGGCGTCGACGACGGGTGCCGTGAAGGCGCCGCTCACGCGCCGGGCGGCGGCCACCTCCTGACGGAAGCGCGCCCGGAACTCGTCGTCCTCGGCGAACTCCGCGTGGATGACCTTCACGGCGAGACGCAGGCCGGAGGCGGAGCGGGCGAGGTGGACGACGCCCATGCCGCCGGAGCCGAGGCGTTCCTCCAGCCGGTACTGCCCGGCGAAATCCGGATCCTCCGCTTCCGGGCCCGGCCCGGTTCCGCGCAGCGGCGGCATGGCCCACCCCCGTCTTCTCGGCCCCGTTGCGACCCGCAGGAGCCTAGTCGATGACGCGTACGGGTCAGGCGGGGCTTGCTAGCCTGCGCATGTCGTCCAAAGCTTCAGAAATCGGGGGAGGGGCCGAAATGGCCACGGAGGAGATCGTTACGGACACGGGGGGTACAGGGACGGAGGTTCCGGCGGCGCCGGAAACGGCCGAACTCCCCGAGGCGCCACCGCTGGAGAAGGACCTCCTGGAGGCGGAACTCCTGGATGCCGGACTCCTGGGCGGGGAACCGGTGGACACGACCGCCGCCCCCGACCAGGCCACCTACCCGGTCGCACCCGGCTACCGCGTGAACGTGCGCAGCGGACCGAGCAGTGGCAGCCGTCTGGTGAAGGTGCTGCCGTACGGGGCGCGGGTGCGGATCAACTGCCAGTGCCAGGGCGAGAGGGTCGCGGGCCCGTACGGCACGACGCGGATCTGGGACAACATCGGCCCCGGGCAGTACGTTTCGGACGCCTATGTGAGGACGGGAAGCGACGGCTACGTGGCCCCGCGCTGCTGAGGGCCCCTGTTCGACGCCCTCAACCCACACCACTCGCCCGGCCGTTCAGCCCGCTCCGTTCGCCCGGCGGTTCAACCCGCCTCGCCCGTACAGCCGTTCAGCCCGCACCGCCGGACGTGCCCGCGCCGCCGGACGTGCCCGCACCGCCGGAAGTGCCCCCGCCGCCGCTCCCACGCGACGGGTTCCGCGCGTCCAGCGTGAACAGCGTGTTGTCGGCCGCGCTCACGTACAGCGCCCGCCCCACCGGCAGCACGCGCGGCGAGCGGTCCGGCAGCGTGATCGCCGCGCCCGCCCGCGGCCCGGTGTGCCACAGCTCCTTGCCCGTACGCCGGTCGAGGGCCAGCACCCGTCCCGTCCCGGAGCTGAAGTACAGCGCGTCGCCCGAGACGGCCGGGCCCGAGGCCCCTTCGAGCGCGGTCGTCCTTGACCACCGGACCTCTCCGGTGCGCAGGGCGATGGCGGTGACACGACCGTTCCCCTCGGTGAAGTAGAGGGTGTCGCCGCGGAGTTCGACGCCGCTCCGGGGGAACGGCCGGGGCAGCGGTACGACGGACTTCCGGCCGCTCCGCAGGTCGACCGTGACGGCGCGCATGCTGCTCATCGCGCCGTCGTCGGTGTACCGCTCCTGGATGAAGACCGGAGCGCCGTCCGCGTCACCGACGAGACGCAGCGTCCCCTTCAGCTGGTTGTCGCGGACGAAGCGGCCGTCGTCCGGGTCGAGTTCGTGGATGGAGACGCGGGTGATGTGGAAGTCGGCGGCGTCGCGGGCGGGCGCGCACAGCGCGTGCGGTCGGCCGCCCACCAGCACCGGGACGCAGGTCTCGTCCTCGGGGAACGGTTCGGTCCATTCCAGTTCGCCGGTGTCCGCGTCGCGTGCCTCCATCCGCGTACCGTCCCGTCCTGCGTGCAGCACCTTCCCGTCGTGGACGACGGCGCCCTTGGCGCGCGTCGCGCGGAGCGCGTACGAGGCGTCGCTCAGCTCCGCCGTCCACGTCCGCTCGCCGTTCGCCGTGCGCAACCCGGCGATGTCGTAGACCTCGTCGCCGGCGCTCTTGCGGTGGGTCACGCGGTACGCGACGACGGTGTCGTCGGTGAGCCCGACCAGGTCCATGCCGATCACGGGGACGCTGGTGGGGTTCCGCGTCGTCCACCGGACGTCGCCGTCGGAGGTCCCAAGCCGCGTGGCCATGACTCCGCCACCGCCGCAGAACAGCGAGCCGTCCTGGGGCAGGCAGCGCAACTCGTCGGTGATCTGCGGGTCGTTGACGACCTCGGTCTTCCACGGCTTCCAGCCGTCGGGGAGCGCCGGGGGTGCGGCCCCATCGGCCCCGGCCCCCTCGTCGCCGTCCCGCCCGAGGAATTGCGGCTGGGCCAGCGCGACGCCGGTGACCACGGCGGCCACGGCCAGGGCCGAGGCCAGAGCGATGTACCGGCGGCGTGGTGAGGTGCCGGCGCCCGCGGCCCGCCGTCCGCGCCAGGCCGCCGGGCGCAGCCGCCACGCGGACCGCCCGTCGGCGGCGTCCGCATCCGCCCGGATCGTGGTCCCGGTGGCGGTGTCCCCGCCCGCGCCGACGCGCGTCGCGCCGCCGTCCCGTCCCCTCGCCCGTACGGGTTCCTCCTCGGGGGCCGGGAGGGCCCGCAGCCGTTCCAGCAGCTCGGCCAGGCCCGGCCGGTCCTCCGGGTCCTTGGCGAGGCACGCCTCGACGACCGTCCGCAGCGGGCCGTGGAGCCCGTTCAGCGAGGGCGGCTCGTGCACCACCTGATAGGCCGTCATGTACGGGCTGTCCGAGTCGAACGGCCCCTGGCCCGTGGCCGCGTACACCAGCACGGTCGCCAGGGAGAAGACATCGGAGGCGGGGCCGACCTCCCGGGGCGTCCGCAGCTGCTCCGGCGACATGAACGGCGGTGTGCCCATCACCCGGCCGGTCATCGTCAGCGTCTGGTTGTCCGCCGCGCGTGAGATGCCGAAGTCGATCACCCGCGGGCCCTCGGGCGAGAGCACGACGTTGGACGGCTTGAGATCGCGGTGCACCACGCCCACCCGGTGGATGTCGCGCAGCGCCTCGACCAGACCGATCGCCACCCGGTGCAGCTCACGCCACGGCAGCGGACCGTGGGCCCCCACCTCCTGGGCCAGGGTCGGGCCTTCGATGTACGAGGTGGCCATCCACGGTCGCTCGGCCTCCGGGTCGACGTCCACCACGGCCGCGGTGAAGGCGCCGCTGACCCGCCGGGCCGCCGCGATCTCCTGCCGGAACCGGACGCGGAACTCCTCGTCGTCCGCGTACTGCTGGTGCACCAGCTTCAGCGCCAGCCGTCGGCCCGAGGCGGAGCGCGCCAGATAGACGACTCCCATCCCGCCGGACCCGAGCCGGTCCTCCAGCCGGTAGCCGCCTATCTCCTCCGGATCTCCCGTGTTGAGTGCCACGTCGTCGTGCCTCCCGTCGAGCGGGCGGCATCAGCGTACGGGCCGGGCTCCCGGGGGTCGACGTACGAAAAGGACCGCCTCGGACGGTGACCGGAGCATGACCGTACGCGCGGTGGCCGTACGGCATCCGGGCCGACGCCGTACCCGTCCGCCTCGTGTGCCGTACCCGTCCGTGCCTCGTATGCCGTACACATCCGGACCCCCGATGCCGTACCCGTCCGGGCCCCGGATCCCGTACACGTCCCGGGCCCCGGATCGCCGGTCCGGGAGGCGCGCCCCACGCCGGGCCATAATCGACGCCATGAGTGAAGCGCAGCAGCCCGCGGGGCCCCGCCCCGAGCCTCTCCTGTTCTTCGGCACGACGTGGGTGGACCGGAGCGGCCGGTACGCCCTGCGGCGGGCGGGCGTCGCCGCCGGATCGCTGCTGGCCTCCGTGGCGGGTGCGGCGGTGCTCGTCCTCGGCTACCAGGGCCTGGCGATCGCGGGGATCGGCCGCTGGGTGACCCTGCTGATGGTCCTGATGTTCGCGGCGTGCACGGCGCTCGCGTTCCGTCGTACCTGGCAGGGGTTCGTCCGCGGGCCCGAGCCCGCCGGTGACGCCTCCGTCGAACGGTCGCTGCAGAGTCTGCGGATGATCGGCTTCATCGGGGTGCTGCTCGCCTGGTTCGTCCGCAGCCTGGTCGACGCCCCGGGCGAGAAGGCCGCGCGCGCCGCGTACGAGCGGCAGCGCGAGACCTACGAACGGCGCCGGGCGAGCCGTACCGGCAACCCCGCCGCACGGGCGGCGAGCAGCGCGGGCGGGCCGGGACAGAAGCGCAAGCGCCGCTGAGGGCGGCCCGCCTCTCCCGCGTACGCGCCCGCCTCCATCGTGTGCGATCCGACCGGGTGTCACAGTCCGGCCGCCCGTCCCGTCCCCCTCGCAGGAGATACGTCGCGCGCGCCCGCCCGAGCGGGTGACGGCGGACGGCGTGCACGAGGGAGAGGCGGACCAGGGCCATGGCGGAGCTGAGCACGTTCGAGGAGTACCGCACCCGCCTGTGGGGCGTCGCCTACCGGATCACCGGATCCGTGGCCGACGCCGACGACGCCGTGCAGGAGACCTGGCTGCGCTGGCAGGCGCTGCCCGACGGCGAGGCGCGGAACCCCCGCGCGTACCTCACCACCGTCATCAGCCGGATCTGCTACGACCAGCTCGGCTCCGCCCGCTCCCGGCGCGAGACCTACGTCGGCCCGTGGCTCCCCGAGCCCGTCGTGGGGGACGACCGGGTGCTCGATCCGCAGGACCGCGTGACGCTCGACGAGTCCGTGGGCATCGCCCTGCTCACCGTCCTGGAGCGGCTGACCCCGGCCGAGCGCACGGCCTTCGTGCTGCACGACGTGTTCGCCGTGCCGTTCGGCGAGATCGCCGAGGTCGTCGGCCGCAGTCCCGACTCCGTACGGCAACTGGCCTCACGCGCCCGCAAGCACGTCCGTGCGACCGGGGCGCCGCGCAGGTCCGTCGACCGCGGGCAGCACCGGCAGGCGGTCGAGGCGTTCCTCGCGGCGGTGACGGGCGGGGACTTCGACGGCCTGATGGCGGTCCTCGACCCCGACGTGGTCTGGCGCTCCGACGGCGGTGGCAAGGTCACCGCGGCCAGGATCCCGGTCACCGGTCACGAGAAGGTGGCGCGCTTCGTCCACCGCCTGACCGAGCGCGGCTACGACCCGGAGCGCATGGCCGTGCTGGTGCGGGACGTCAACGGGGCGCCGGGGCTGGTCTTCGTCGACACCGTCGGCGAGCAGGCCGCGGTGCTGTCCTTCACGGTCGGTGAGGACGGGCGCATCACCGGCATCGACGCCATCCTCAATCCCGAGAAGCTGCGCCACCTCGACCTCGGCGCGCTCTGACCGTCCGTGTCCGAACCGTCCGTGTCCGAACCGTCCGCGTCCGACCCGTCCGTGCCGGAGGGGCTCGGGGCCACCCCGCCTCAGCTCCGGGCCTTCTCCGGTTTCCCGTCCTTCTCGATCCAGGCCGTGAACAACTGGTCCAGCTCGCGGCCGGTCAGCTTCTCGCAGAAGGCGAAGAAGTCGGCGGCGTCGGCATTGCGGTGCCGGTACTCGGCCGGCCACTCCTTGAGGATGCGGAAGAAGGCGCGGTCGCCGACCGTGCCCCGGAGCTGGTGCAGGGCCATCGCCGCCCGGTCGTAGACGGGATCGCCGGAGACGTTCTCGGCCTTGCCCGGGTCGCCCGGCGGGAAGGCCCAGAGGTCCTCGTCCTCGTCGGTGGCGTACAGCTCGTCGAACGTCTTCTGCGCGGAGTCCCCGCCGTGCTGCTCCTGCCACAGCCACTCCGCGTACGTGGCGAAGCCCTCGTTGAGCCACATGTCCCGCCAGGTCTTCGGCGTGACGGAGTTGCCGAACCACTCGTGGGCCATCTCGTGCACCACCGTCGACTCCTCCGGCGCCTCGGGATACGACGGCTTCGTCTGGACCTCCAGCGCGTAGTCGACGCCCTTCGGCTCGTGGTCGACGACGGCGCCCGACGAGGAGAAGGGGTACGGCCCGAAGACCCCGGTCTCCCACTCCAGCACCTCCGGGATGGTGGCGAGCGGCTTCCGGCTCTTCGCCGCCTCGCGCGGGTCGACGGCGACGTAGAGCGGCAGCCCGCTCTTCGTCCTCGACCGGTCCACCTCGAACTTCCCGATGGTGGCGGTGGCGAGGTACGAGGCCATCGGCTCGGCGCTGCGCCAGGCGAAGGTGGTGCGTCCGCCGCGCGTCCGCTCGTCGCGCAACTCGCCGTTGGAGATGGCGGTCCAGCCGCGCGGGACGGTGATCCGGACGTCGTACGCGGCCTTGTCCCCGGGGTGGTTGTTCACGGGGAACCACGTCATGGCCCCGGCCGGCTCACCGACCACGAAGGCCCCGTCGTCGGTCGGCACCCAGCCCTCGGTGGAGCCGTCGGGGTCGGTGAGGGTGCGCGGGCGGCCGTCGTAGGCGACCGCGGTACGGAAGGTGGCGCCCTTCGCGACCTCGCGCGCCGGCCGGACGATCAGCTTGTTCCGCTCGCGCCGCACCTCCGCCTTCCGCCCGTCGACCGTCACTGTCCGGACCGTCAGGCCGGAGAGGTCGAGGCTGAAGCTGCGCAGGTCCTGGCCGGCCTTCGCGGTGACGGTGGCGGCGCCGTCGAGCCGGCGGTTCTCCACGTCGTAGTCGAGGCGGAGCGCGTAGTGGCGCACGTCGTAACCGCCGTTGCCGAGGCGGGGGAAGAGCGGATCGCCCACGCTCTGCGCGCCCGTTCCGTCTCCGCCACTGGACGAGCAGGCCGTGCCGGCCACCAGCACCGGCAGCAGGACGGAGGCGAGGACGCCGCGCGCCCGGCGCCCGTCGCGGGCGCGGAACGGAAGACGAGTCACACGCCCGACCCTACGGCGGCCTGCCCCTTCCGCGAGGCGGAGCTCTTGACTCCGCTCCTCCTCCGGGAGCATTATTCAACGCATGATGAATAAATTCGGTGAACGCGTCGGCGGACGCGTGGACGACGCGGCGACGGGCCTGGCCGGGCCCGTCATCCACGCCCGCGGACTCACGGTCGTCCGCGGCACCCGTACCGTCCTCGACGGCCTCGACTTCGACATCCCGCGAGGCCAGGTCACCGGTCTCCTCGGCCCCAGCGGCTGCGGCAAGTCGACGCTCATGCGCGCCATCGCCGGCACCCAGGCCAAGGTCACCGGCACGCTCGACGTCCTCGGCCGCCCTGCCGGATCCGCCCCGCTGCGCTCCCTCGTCGGCTACGTCACGCAGCACCCGTCCGTCTACGACGACCTGACGGCACGCCAGAACCTGGACTACTACGCCGCGGTCCTCGACCCCCGGCTGAGCCGCGCCGACCGGCGCGCCCAGGTCGAACGCGCCCTCACCGAGGTCGACCTCACCGACCACGCCGACGCCCTCGCCGGAAACCTCTCCGGCGGCCAGCGCTCCCGCGTCTCCCTGGCCGTGGCCCTGCTCGGCGCCCCCGAACTGCTCGTCCTCGACGAACCGACGGTCGGCCTCGACCCCGTACTCCGGCGCGACCTGTGGAACCTCTTCCACCGCCTCGCCGAGGAGCGCGGCACCACCCTCCTCGTCTCCTCCCACGTCATGGACGAGGCCGAGCGCTGCGAGCGCCTCCTCCTCATGCGCGCCGGCCGGATCCTCGCCGACGACACCCCGGAGGCCCTGCGCCGACGCACCTCCACCGACACCGTCGAGGACGCCTTCCTGCACCTCGTCGACGCCGCGAAGCAGGCCGCCGCACAGCAGAAGGAAGCCGTCCGATGAACCTCACCAGGACCCTCGCCACCGCCCGCCGCGTGCTGCGCCAGCTCAGCCACGACCCGCGGACGATCGCGCTCCTGCTGCTCGTACCGTGCCTGCTGCTCGTCCTGCTCTACTACGTCTTCGACTCCGACCCCCGCGCCTTCGACAGCATCGGCGCCTCACTCCTCGGCATCTTCCCGATGGTGACGATGTTCCTGGTCACCTCGATCGCCACGTTGCGTGAGCGCACCTCGGGCACCCTGGAGCGGCTGCTCTCCATGCCGCTCGGCAAGGCCGACCTGATCCTCGGCTACGCCCTCGCCTTCGGCCTCCTGGCCGTCGTCCAGGCCGCGTTCGCCACCGGCCTCGCGCTCTGGGCGCTGGACCTCGACTTCGCGGGCTCGGCCTGGCTGCTGCTGCTCGTCGCCCTGCTGGACGCCCTGCTCGGCACGGCACTCGGCCTCTTCGTCTCGGCCTTCGCCGCATCGGAGTTCCAGGCGGTCCAGTTCATGCCCGCGGTGATCTTCCCGCAGCTCCTGCTGTGCGGGCTGTTCGCGCCGCGGGACACCATGCAGCCGGTGCTGGAGGCGATCTCCGACGTCCTGCCCATGTCGTACGCCGTCGACGGCATGAACGAGATCCTCCTGCACAGCACGGTCTCCGACGATTTCGTCCGGGACGCGGTCGTGGTGGCGGGCAGCGCGCTCCTGGTCCTCGTCCTGGGAGCGGCGACCCTCCGCCGCCGTACGACGTAGCCCCGCGCCTCATGGCGGGCGCGGATACGTCGTCGGGGGAGGGGTGTGGCGCGGCGCGGGCCCGCCGCGGGTGCCAGGATGGACACCGCATCACGTGCGCCGACGCGCACACCCCGCACCCCCGATGAGGTGAGCGACACCATGACGCAGAAGGTCGCCGTTCTCGGCGCCGGCAAGATCGGCGAGGCCCTGCTCAGCGGCATGATCCGCGGCGGCTGGTCCCCGTCCGACCTGCTCGTCACCGCACGCCGCGGCGAACGCGCGGAAGAACTCCGCAGCCGCTACGGCGTCGAGTCCGTCTCGAACCCGGAAGCGCCCAAGGTCGCCGACACCCTCATCCTCACCGTCAAGCCGCAGGACATGGGCACGCTCCTGGAAGAGCTGGCCCCCCATGTGCCGTCCGACCGCCTGGTCATCAGCGGCGCCGCCGGAATCCCGACCGCCTTCGTCGAGGAACGGCTCGCCGCCGGCACCCCCGTCGTCCGCGTCATGACGAACACCCCCGCGCTCATCGACGAGGCGATGTCCGTCATCTCGGCCGGCAGCCACGCCACCGCCGAACACCTCGCCCACACCGAGGAGATCTTCGGCGGTGTCGGCAAGACGCTCCGCGTCCCCGAGACCCAGCAGGACGCCGCCACCGCCCTCTCCGGCTCCGGCCCCGCCTACTTCTACTTCCTCGTCGAAGCCATGACGGACGCCGGCATCCTCCTCGGCCTGCCCCGCGACAAGGCGCACGACCTGATCGTGCAGGCCGCCATCGGCGCCGCCGTCATGCTCCGCGACAGCGGCGAGCACCCGGTGAAGCTGCGGGAGGCCGTGACCTCGCCCGCTGGGACGACGATCAACGCGATCCGCGAACTGGAGAGCCACGGCGTACGGGCCGCGTTCCTCGCCGCCATCGAGGCAGCGCGCGACCGCAGCCGCGAACTGGCCACGGGCAAGGGCTGACGCCGGGGCCCCCGCTGCCGGGGGCCCACCGCCCCGTCCCGGCTGCCCCTACACGGGAGGGAGCAGCCCGATCGCCCGGTGCGCCGCGTCGACCCAGGGACGCGCCATGGCCCGCGCCCGCTCGGCACCCGCCCGCAGCACCCCGTCCACGTACGCCGGATCGGCGCTCAGCTCGGCATGCCGCTGCCGCAGCGGACACAGCAGCTCGACGACCGCCTCGGCCGTGTCCTTCTTCAGCGCGCCGTACGACCCGAACTGCCCCGCCAGCTCCTCCGGCCGCTCCCTGCCACCCGTGGCGGCCGAGAGGATGTCGAGCAGGTTCGCGACCCCGGGATGCGCCTCCCGGTCGTAGCGGACCTCGCTCCCGCCATCCGTCACCGCGCGCATGATCTTCCGCCTAACCGCGTCCGGCTCGTCGAGCAGATGGACGATGCCCGCCGACCGGGCCTGCGACTTCCCCATCTTCGCCGTCGGGTCCTGCAGATCCATGACGCGCGCGGCCACGGGCGGATGGGTGGCCCTCGGGACGGTGAACACATGCCCGTACCGCTCGTTGAAGCGCCGCGCCAGATCGCGCGTCAGCTCGACGTGCTGCGCCTGGTCGTCGCCGACCGGAACCTCGTCCGTCCCGTACGCCAGGATGTCGGCCGCCATGAGGGCCGGATAGGTGAGGAGAGACAGCCGTACGCTCCCGCCGCGGGCCCGCTCGCGCGCGGCCTTCTCCTTGTACTGGATCATCCGCCGCATCTCGCCGTCGGTGGCCGTGCACTCCAGCAGATACGCGAGACGGGTGTGCTCGTCCACATGGCTCTGCACGAAGAGCGCGCACCGATCGGGATCGAGGCCGGCCGCGAGGAGGATCGTCGCGGCCTGTCGACTGAGCCGCCGTACGCGGGCCGGGTCGTGCGCAACGGTCAGCGCGTGCAGGTCGACGACGCAGAAGACCCCGTCGGCGCGGTGCTGATCCTCCTCGGCCCAACGGCGCACCGCACCCAGGTAGTTGCCCAGGGTCAGATGCCCCGTGGGCTTCACTCCGCTGAAGATGCGCGTCCTGGTCATCTCTCTCGTCTCCTGCCTGTTCTGCCTGTTCGGAGGACCGCCGTGCCCGCCGGCCGGCGTGAGTCGAGAGGTGCGTGAGACGCGAACGGCCGCCGGGAGCGGCGGCCGTGTGGGTGCATGCGCTGGTCCGGCCGCCGTCAGGCGGCCCACCACAGAAGAGCGTGCGCATGCTTCGTCATGAGGCCGACTTTACGCGCAGGGAGGCCCGGTCACCACGCGTTTTGGACGGCCGCGCAGGGTCGTGTACAGTCCTGCGAGTTGCCACGGAGCCGGTGCGGTTCTGTGGCTTCACTCGCGCCGCTCGGCGGCATCCACTGAGGCTTGATCCCTTCGGGGAGAATTTCGGCGTGCCGGAATTCGGAACCGGAAGCTCGATTATGAGCGGGACGGGAAATCCGCTAACGTGGGAGCCGCGCCGGAAGGCGTGAACCCCTCCAATCGGGGGCCGGAAAGCGAATCCGAACCGGGAACGGAACGGAAAACGAATCTGGTAAGGTTGGAAACACCGAAGGGAAGCGCCCGGAGAAACCGGAGACGGTTTTGAAGGAAGCGTCCGTTCCTTGAGAACTCAACAGCGTGCC